>JAFQIG010000019.1 GCA_017397655.1 Clostridia bacterium
CACCTGTGATCATGTTCTTGATATAGTCAGCATGGCCGGGGCAGTCAACGTGAGCATAGTGACGAGACTCTGTCTCATACTCAACGTGAGCTGTGTTGATTGTGATACCACGCTCTCTCTCTTCGGGAGCCTTGTCGATGTTTGCGTAGTCGATGAATGCTGCGCCGCCCTTCATAGCGAGGGTCTTTGTGATAGCAGCTGTAAGAGTTGTCTTACCGTGGTCAACGTGACCGATTGTACCGATGTTTACGTGGGGTTTGGATCGGTTAAATTTTTCCTTTGCCATTAAAATTATCCTCCTTAATGGTATCTTATCTTTTCCATGCGTATCGCATAGATCTATTGTAACAATTAATTACTAAAAATGCAAGTCTTTTTTTATTATTCGTGAGATCTGTCTTTAACAATTGTCTCAGCGATAGACTTGGGAACCTCTGCATAGTGGCTGGGCTCCATAGAATACTGTCCTCTGCCCTGTGTCTTTGAACGGAGAGCCGTAGCATAACCGAACATTGTAGACAGCGGAACGTTTGCATTGATCTGAGTTGCACCTGTACGGACTTCCGTACCCGTGATCATACCTCTGCGTGAGTTAAGATCGCCGATAACATCACCCATATACTCATCGGGAACGATAACTACTACCTTCATCATCGGTTCAAGGAGTGTGGGAGCTGCCTTTCTCATAGCATCCTTAAATGCCATAGAACCTGCCATCTTAAATGCCATTTCAGACGAGTCAACTTCATGATATGAACCGTCATAAAGTGTGACCTTAACATCAACAACATTAAATCCTGCAAGTACACCTGAGAGCATTGCACCCTTGATACCCGCTTCTGTCGGACCGATATATTCCTTGGGAACTACGCCGCCGACAATGTTGTTAACAAACTCAAAGCCCTTTTCGGGATTGGGTTCGATACGGATCTTAACATGACCGTACTGTCCGTGACCGCCTGTCTGGCGTGAATACTTGGTGTCGCTCTCGGCAGACTTGGTAATGGTCTCACGGAAGGCAACCTGAGGTTTACCTACGTTTGCTTCAACCTTAAACTCACGAAGCATTCTGTCAACGATAATTTCAAGGTGAAGCTCGCCCATACCGGCAATAATAGTCTGTCCTGTTTCTTCATCGGTATAGCACTTGAATGTAGGATCTTCTTCGGCAAGCTTCTGAAGGGCGATGCCCATCTTTTCCTGACCTGCCTTGGTCTTGGGTTCAATAGCTACACGGATAACAGGTTCCGGGAACTCCATTGATTCAAGAATAACGGGAGCCTTTGCATCGCAAAGAGTATCACCTGTTGTTGTATTCTTGAGACCTACAGTAGCAGCGATGTCGCCTGCATAGCAGCAGTCGATGTCCTGTCTGTGGTTTGAGTGCATCTGAAGAATTCTGCCGAGTCTTTCGTTTGTACCCTTGCTTGCGTTGTAAACAGTGCTTCCTGTTTCAACCTTGCCCGAGTAAACTCTGAAGAAAGCAAGCTTTCCTACGAAAGGATCGGTAGCAATCTTGAATGCAAGTGCGGCGAACGGTTCGTTATCAGAAGAATTTCTGACTTCTTCCTCGTCCGTCTTGGGGTTGATACCCTTGATTGCGGGAACATCCGTCGGTGCGGGCATATAGTCAACAACTGCGTTAAGAAGAAGCTGAACGCCCTTATTACGGTAAGATGTACCGCAAACAACGGGAACCATTTTATTAGCTATTGTTGCCTTACGGATACAGTTTTTGATCTCTTCTGTTGTGAGTTCTTCGCCCTCACAATATTTTTCGAACAATTCGTCATCCTGTACGGCAACCTGCTCAAGCAATTCTGCGCGGTAGCTTTCTGCCTGTTCAAGCATATCAGCAGGGATGTCTTCGTCTCTGACATCAAGGCCGAGGTCATCGTAATATACCTCTGCTCTCATCTCAACGAGATCGATAATTCCTCTGAAATCTGCCTCTGCACCTATCGGCAACTGGATCGGAACAGCATTACACTTTAAGCGATCCTTCATCATGTCAACTACGTTGTAGAAATTCGCACCGAGAATGTCCATCTTGTTGACATAGACCATACGGGGTACACCGTACTTGTCCGCCTGTCTCCAGACTGTCTCGGACTGGGGCTCAACGCCGCCCTTTGCGCAAAGTACTGTGACGGAACCGTCAAGTACTCTGAGTGAACGCTCTACCTCTACCGTAAAATCGACGTGACCGGGAGTGTCGATGATGTTTACACGATGGCCTTTCCAGAAACAAGTTGTTGCAGCCGAGGTGATTGTGATACCTCTCTCCTGCTCCTGCTCCATCCAGTCCATCGTTGCAGCACCGTCGTGAGTTTCTCCCAACTTATGCGAATATCCGGTATAGAATAGTATACGCTCGGTTGTTGTTGTCTTACCGGCATCAATGTGCGCCATGATTCCGATATTTCTTGTAAGCTCTAACGGTACTTGCCTTGGCATACTAACCTCCGTGCCGCATTTAAGCGGAGTAAAAATAATTTTATTCGGTAAATCAAATTACCATCTGAAATGTGCAAAAGCCTTGTTAGCTTCAGCCATCTTATGAGTGTCTTCACGCTTCTTGAATGCAGAACCTGTTGAATTGATTGCATCAAGAATTTCGTTTGCAAGTCTTTCCTTCATTGTTCTTTCAGAACGCTGACGGCTGTAAAGTGTGATCCAACGAAGACCGAGTGTCTGTCTACGCTCGGGACGAACTTCGATCGGAACCTGGTAAGTAGCACCACCGACACGGCGAGCCTTTACCTCAAGTACAGGCATAACATTTTCCATTGCAGCTTCAAAAACCTCAAGGGGTTCTTTGCCTGTCTTTTCTCTGATGATTTCAAAGGCATCGTAAACGATCTTCTGAGCAACGCCCTTTTTACCATCGTACATAACACTGTTGATCAAACGAGTGACCAGTTTTGAATTATAAAGCGGATCGGGCAAAACATCACGTTTTGCAATCTGGCCTCTTCTTGGCACTTCGCTTCCCTCCTTCATAGTAATGATATCATAGGTACTCGAGTGACAAAACTCTCGTGGCGCCAACGGAGGCGTAATTATATATAGTATATATTACACTCTCACATCGTAACGGAAATATCCGTTTGCCTGCAAGAAGATTCTGTCGTTAAAACTCCTGAATTCAGGATTATTTCTTAGCAGCCTTAGGTCTCTTTGCGCCGTACTTGGAGCGAGCCTGCATTCTGCCGTTGACACCCTGAGTGTCGAGTGTACCACGGATAATGTGGTAACGTACACCGGGAAGGTCCTTAACACGTCCGCCTCTGATAAGTACTACAGAGTGCTCCTGCAGGTTGTGACCAACGCCGGGAATGTAAGCTGAAACTTCGATTCCGTTTGTAAGACGAACTCTTGCGATTTTACGAAGAGCTGAGTTCGGCTTTTTCGGTGTTGCAGTCTTAACTGCTGTGCAGACGCCGCGCTTCTGGGGAGAATTTGTGTCAGTGACAACATTCTTCTTTGAGTTGAGACCCTTCAAAAGAGCGGGAGCTTTTGCCTTCTTCTCATGTGTTTCTCTGCCATATCTGACGAGCTGATTAAAGGTAGGCAACAGATACATCTCCTTTCATTAAAAATATATATAATCTGCGTTTGCGACAATGTGTCGCAAACGCTTGATTATCGTAACACACCAAAAGCTATTTTAACATCTTTTAGTCTGTTTTGTCAACACTTTCTACAAAATTTTTCTCAAAATTTCGTCAATTCGTCGAAACGACTTTGAATTTATCATTTGCGGCAAGCTCGTCAAAGTAATTTACTGTACTTTCTGCCTCTACCTCACTGTAGCACTTCATACCTGTGCCGGAGGGAAGAAGCTTACCGATGATAACATTTTCTTTAAGACCGAGCAACGGGTCAGATTTACCCTTGATAGCGGCATCGGTAAGGACTCTTGTTGTTTCCTGGAAGGATGCTGCCGACAGGAACGAATCTGTTGCAAGAGAAGCCTTTGTGATACCCATAAGCGTCGGGCTGCATACAGCTTCCTGAAGCTCTCTGCCTTCTGCTACTGCTTTTGCACGTACTGCTTCATTTGCAGCAGCAAACTCTCTCTTTTCGACGACCATTCCGGGAAGAAGATCCGTATCGCCGGGTTCGACAACCTTAACCTTCTTCATCATCTGACGAACAATAACCTCGATATGCTTGTCGTTGATATCAACACCCTGGTTACGGTAAGTTCTCTGAACTTCACGGATGAGGTAATCGTGAACAGAATGAACTCCTCTGACAGCGAGAACGTCATGAGGATTGAGAGAGCCTTCTGTGATTGTCTCACCCTTCTTGACGATCTGTCCTTCTTCAACCTTAACTCTGTAACCGTAGGGAATAAGGTATGCTCTTTCGTCAGCGTCACCGTCTTCGGTACTTGTAATAACAACGTGCTTTGTCTTCTTGATATCTCTGAACGAAACACGACCTGTGATCTCTGCAAGAATTGCAAGAGTCTTGGGCTTGCGTGCTTCAAAGAGCTCTTCAACTCTGGGAAGACCGGATGTGATATCGCTTGCATCCTTGGCACCGCCGGTATGGAACGTACGCATGGTAAGCTGTGTACCGGGTTCACCGATTGACTGTGCCGCGATAATACCAACTGCTTCACCGACTGTAACAGGATCGCCTGTTGCAAGGTTGGCGCCGTAGCACTTGATACATACACCGTGCTCTGCTTCGCAGGAAAGAAGTGAACGGATCTTGATGCTTGCAACAGAATCCTCCGCCTTGATGCCCTTTGTGACATCCTCGTCGTGATATCTGTGAACAAGATCTGCAACTCTTGCTGCGTCCGATTCGCTCATCATTGCGTCCTTGCTCATAATGAGCTCGCCTGTCTCACGGTCGATATAATCCTCAAGAAGGAATCTGCCTGTAAGTCTTTCTGCAAGACCTTCGAGAAGTCTGTCATCATAGATATCGTATACTTCGATACCGTCGTGACAATGACAGTCTTCCTCACGGATGATAACATCCTGAGAAACGTCAACAAGACGACGTGTAAGGTAACCCGAGTCAGCAGTACGAAGAGCCGTATCTGCAAGACCCTTTCTTGCACCACGCGAAGAAATGAAGTATTCAAGAATATTCAAGCCTTCACGGTAGTTAGCTCTGATGGGAACTTCGATAGTCTTACCTGCCGTATTGGCGATAAGTCCGCGCATACCTGCAAGCTGACGGAGCTGTGAGTCGTTACCACGGGCACCGGAAGCAAGCATCATATTGATGGGGTTGAATTCATCGAAGTTCGCCTTAAGTTCGATACCGACCTTCTTGGAACATTCGGACCAGGTGTCGATAACTCTGTCAGAACGCTCATCATTGGAGATAAGACCACGCTCGTAATTCTTGCGGATCTTTTCAATCTGAGCTTCTGCCTCTTTGATAAGGTCATATTTCTTAGGCGGAATTGTAGCGTCGCAAACAGCAACGGTAATACCGCTTCGTGTGGAATATCTGTATCCCTGAGCCTTGATCTTATCAAGAACATCGGATGCGATGGCGGTACCGTGTACCTTGATACATTTATCAATAATCTTGCCGAGCATCTTTTTGTCAACAACAAAGTCTGCTTCAAGCTTAAATGCGTTTTCGGGGTCTTTTCTGTCAACAAAACCGAGATCCTGCGGAATGGGATTGTTGAAAGTAACACGACCGAGAGTTGTTTCAACAAGCTTTGTAACCTGTACGCCGCCGACTTCCTTTGTCATACGGATCTTACATGTTGCATGAAGTCCGAGGTCACCCTCGTCATATGCCATGATAGCCTCGTTGACATCGCGGAATACCTTGCCGTAGCCGGGTTCGCTATTGTTGATGATTGTAAGGTAGTATGATCCGAGAACCATATCCTGTGTAGGAACGGTAACGGGACGTCCGTCAGACGGTTTGAGAAGGTTGTTGGCAGCAAGCATAAGGAATCTTGCCTCTGCCTGTGCTTCTGCCGAAAGCGGTACGTGAACAGCCATCTGGTCACCGTCGAAGTCGGCGTTGAAAGCTGTACATACAAGCGGATGAAGCTTGATTGCTCTACCCTCTACAAGAACGGGCTCGAAAGCCTGAATACCGAGTCTGTGAAGTGTAGGAGCACGGTTAAGCATAACGGGATGATCCTTGATAACGATTTCAAGTGCGTCCCAGACCTGCGGCTTGGAGCGCTCGACCATCTTTCTTGCAGATTTAACGTTACCTGCTACTTCTGTTTCAACAAGACGCTTCATAACAAACGGCTTGAAGAGCTCAAGTGCCATTTCCTTGGGAAGACCGCACTGATAAAGCTTAAGTTCGGGACCGACAACGATAACTGAACGACCTGAATAGTCAACACGCTTACCGAGAAGGTTCTGTCTGAAACGACCCTGCTTACCCTTAAGCATATCGGAGAGAGACTTAAGAGGTCTGTTGGAGGGACCTGTTACGCTGCGGCCTCTGCGTCCGTTATCGATAAGAGCGTCAACAGCTTCCTGGAGCATTCTCTTTTCATTTCTTACGATGATTTCGGGAGCGCTGAGTTCAAGAAGCTTGCGCAGACGGTTATTTCTGTTGATAACTCTGCGGTAAAGGTCATTAAGGTCGGATGTTGCAAAACGACCGCCGTCAAGCTGAACCATAGGACGGATATCGGGAGGAATTACGGGAATAACGTCAAGGATCATCCATTCGGGTCTGTTGCCTGACTGTCTGAATGCCTCTACAACTTCAAGACGCTTGAGTGCCTTGGCACGTCTTTGTCCTGCGCTGTTTTCCATCTCCTCACGAAGCTCTGCGGAAAGAACGTCAAGATCAATCTCGGAAAGAAGCTGTTTGATAGCCTCTGCACCCATACCTACGGTAAAGTCGTCCTCATAACGCTCTCTGAATTCTGCATATTCTTTTTCATCAAGAGTCTGATACTTCTGGAGAGGTGTGTCACCGGGATCGATAACAATGTACATCGCAAAGTACAGAACTTTTTCAAGGTTTCTGGGAGAAACGTCAAGGATGATGCCCATTCTTGACGGAATTCCCTTGAAATACCAGATGTGAGATACGGGAGCAGCAAGCTCGATATGACCCATGCGCTCACGGCGTACCTTGGCTTTTGTTACGGTAACTCCGCAGCGTTCGCAGACCTTGTCCTTATAACGCATACGTTTATATTTACCGCAGTGACACTCCCAGTCCTTTGTCGGTCCGAAGATACGTTCGCAGAAAAGACCGTCTTTTTCGGGCTTGAGTGTACGATAGTTTATGGTTTCGGGCTTTTTGACTTCGCCGTAAGACCACTCACGGATCTTATCGGGCGAAGCAAGACCGATTTTTATTGATTCAAAGGTATTATTTTCCATTTTATAGCCCCTTTTGCAATCTAATTTTGACGGAAACGGATGTTATTATTCGTAATCTTCTTCATCGGCGACATATTCTTCGAAATAATCGTCGTCATCCTCTGAAAACTCATCATCAAAGCTGTAGTCTTCGGAATCGAAATCATCTTCGATCGGGTCGCCGTTCTCGTCCTCAAGCGAAAATCCTTCTGCACCGTCTGCATCGTTTACGCTTGTAAATGCTTTGCCGTCTTCGGGAGCGAATCCATAATCATCGGCATCAAAGTTCTGCTTAAGGTCAATTTCGTTGCCTTCGCCGTCAAGAACGCTGACATCAAGTGCCAATGACTGAAGCTCTTTGATAAGAACCTTGAAGGATTCGGGAATACCGGGCTTGGGAACATTCTTGCCCTTAACGATTGCCTCGTAAGTCTTGACACGTCCGACAACGTCGTCTGACTTGACAGTAAGGATTTCCTGAAGCGTGTAGGCTGCGCCGTAAGCTTCAAGTGCCCAAACTTCCATTTCACCGAAACGCTGTCCGCCGAACTGAGCTTTACCGCCGAGAGGCTGCTGAGTAACAAGCGAATACGGACCTGTTGATCTTGCGTGGATCTTGTCATCGACAAGGTGCAAGAGCTTAAGGAAATACATAACACCGACTGTGATCGGGGCATCAAACTTTCTTCCCGTTCTGCCGTCTGTAAGGATCGACTTGCCGTCCTCACGAAGACCTGCTTCACGGAGTGCTGCTCTGATATCCTCTTCGTGAGCACCGTCAAATACGGGAGTCATAACTCTCATACCGAGGTGTCTTGCCGCAAATCCGAGGTGAACCTCAAGAACCTGTCCGAGGTTCAGTCGGGACGGAACGCCGAGGGGCGTAAGAACAATATCAAGCGGTGTACCGTCTGAAAGGAAGGGCATATCCTCCTGCGGAAGGATTCTGGAAACAACGCCCTTGTTACCGTGACGGCCTGCCATCTTGTCACCGACAGAAAGCTTACGCTTCTGTGCGATGTAACAACGTACTACTTTATTAACACCGGGAGAAAGCTCATCGCTGTTCTCTCTTGTGAATACTTCAACGTTAACAACGATACCGTATTCACCGTGAGGTACTCTGAGTGAAGTATCACGGACTTCCTTCGCCTTTTCACCGAAAATAGCACGAAGAAGTCTTTCCTCTGCAGTAAGCTCTGTTTCACCCTTGGGTGTAACCTTACCGACAAGGATATCACCCGAGTGAACCTCTGCACCGACTCTGATAATACCTCTTTCATCAAGGTCACGAAGAACATCGTCACCGACGTTGGGGATATCTCTTGTAATTTCTTCGGCACCGAGCTTTGTATCTCTTGCTTCGACTTCGTATTCTTCAATATGGATCGAAGTATATACGTCGTCACGAACAATCTTTTCATTAACAAGGACAGCGTCCTCGTAGTTGTAGCCTTCCCAGGTCATAAATCCGATAAGAGCATTCTTACCGAGCGAGATCTCACCCATATCTGTTGCGGGACCGTCTGCGATAACCTGATTCTTTTCGATCTTCTGACCGATGCTGACTACGGGTCTCTGGTTGATACAGGTACCCTGGTTGGATCCGAGGAACTTGATAAGCTCATAATTATCAACCTTGCCGGATTCCGTAACAATCTCGATAGCATCAGCGCTGACGTGAGTGACAACACCTGCTTCTTTTGCAAGAACCGATACACCTGAGTCAACAGCTGCTTTATATTCCATACCTGTACCGACGATGGGAGCGTCTGTGCAAAGAAGCGGAACAGCCTGCTTCTGCATGTTTGATCCCATCAAAGCACGGTTGGCGTCGTCGTTTTCAAGGAACGGAATCATTGCCGTTGCAACGGAAACTACCATCTTGGGAGAAACGTCCATATAATCAGCCTGAGTGTTTTCGATTTCAAGGAACTCGTCTCTGTAACGTGCAACGACTCTCTTGTTTATAAAGTGACCGTCTTCATCAAGGGGCTCGTTAGCCTGAGCTACAATGTAGTTATCCTCGACATCAGCAGTCATATAAAGAACTTCGTCAAGAACCTTTCCTGTCTCTTTATCAACCTTTCTGAAAGGAGCTTCGATAAAGCCGTATTCATTGATACGGGCAAATGTTGCAAGGTAAGAGATCAGACCGATGTTGGGACCTTCGGGAGTCTCAATGGGGCACATACGACCGTAGTGGCTGTAGTGAACGTCACGGACTTCGAAGCCTGCACGGTCTCTCGAAAGACCGCCGGGGCCGAGTGCCGAAAGACGTCTCTTGTGAGTAAGCTCTGAAAGCGGGTTTGTCTGATCCATAAACTGTGACAGAGGCGAAGAGCCGAAGAACTCTTTGATAGCCATCTGTACGGGACGGATATTTATAAGTGACTGAGGAGTTATCTTGTCCTCATCTTCCTGTGCCTGAAGAGTCATTCTTTCACGGATAACTCTTTCCATACGTGCGATACCGATGCGGAACTGATTCTGCAGAAGCTCACCTACGGAACGGATACGTCTGTTGCCGAGGTGGTCTATATCGTCAAGTGTGCCTATGCCGTTGGCAAGACAGTTGATATAGTTGACTGATGCCATAATGTCATCAACAATGATATGCTTGGGGATAAGCTCGTCACAACGAGCTTTCATAACAGCCAGAAGTTCCTCGTTTGTACCTTCAAAGCCGTCAATGATGTCGTGAAGAATCTCTGCGCGGACTTTTTCGTTGATCGAATTTTCAACCAGGTCTTCTTTTGTAATGCCGTCAGGCATAAAGGGAAGAGCATCGACCATACAGTTGCAGATGATCTTGATCTCCCTGCCGTCAGCAGATACTGTTACGCTCTTGACACCTGCCTGCTCGATTGCATAAGCCTGCTCTTTGGAGATTACTTCGCCTTCATCAGCGAGCATCTCGCCCGTGAAGGGATCGAAAACAGGCTCGGTTACCGCATAGCCTGCAAGTCTTGCCGCCATAGCAAGCTTTTTGTTGTATTTATAACGACCTACTCTGGAAATATCATAACGGTAAGGATCAAAGAAAAGGTTATCAATATGCTGCTGTGCAGTCTCAAGTGTTACAGGTTCGCCGGGACGAAGCTTTTTGAAAACTTCCATCAAAGCTTCTTCCGTGTTTTTTGTTTCATCCTTTTCAAGGGTTGCTCTGATTCTGTCATCGTCACCGAAGAAATCCATAATCTCGCTGTCGGTGCCGAGACCCAAAGCTCTGATAAACGTAGTGATGTAGATTTTACGGTTTTTATCGATACGGACATAATAAATATCGTTGGGGTCTGTCTCATACTCAAGCCATGCACCTCTGTTGGGGTTGATTGTGCTGGAGAAAAGACGGATACCTGTCTTGTCATGAGTCATATCGAAATAAACACCGGGTGAACGTACAAGCTGAGAAACGATAACACGTTCCGCACCGTTGATAACAAAAGTACCGCTTTCGGTCATGATGGGGAAATCACCCATGTAAACTTCGCTCTCTTTGATAGCGCCGGTTTCTTTGTTATACAGTCTTGCACGGACTCTCATGGGAGCTGCGTAAGTGGCATCTCTCTCCTTACACTCAAGCACCGTGTACTTCGGCTTGTCATCCATTCTGTAGTCCACAAAGCTCAAGACCCAGTTTCCTGTATAATCAGTGATATCAGCGATATCTCTGAAAACCTCCTTGAGTCCTTTGCTGAGGAACCATTGGTACGAGTCCTTCTGAATCTCGATGAGGTTGGGCATATCCATAACCTCATTAATCTTTCCGAAGCTCATACGGGTTCTGTCGCCTCGTTTTACGGGAACAACATTTAGCATCGAAAAATCACTCCGTTCTTTTTATTCGTCCATCGTTATGAAACCTGTTACAAAACCGCAAAAAAAAGCATAATTTTCAGCTGTTTTTTTCTATGATTCCGCACCTGTTTTTCACGAAGAAAATGATCATTTCCACGTTTGTGCGAACATCATACCAGTTTACAATGATACATTTTCAGATTATACGTTTTTTTCAAGTATTTGTCAAGAATTTTCTTCAACTTTTTCCGGATTTTTGATTAATTTCAGGCAATTTTGAAAAAATTCACAATTTATTTACAATTATATTCTAATCAGTAATATTGTCAAGCATTTTAGACAACGCATATCTTGAATTAACAGCAACTTGCACAAAGTAGAGATTTCAACAACTGTTCCGTGTATGTCATATTGTGTTTATGTAACACATCAACATCGGTTTCATTGTAAAAAAACCGTTAACAAAAAAAGAAATATAAGACGGCATCTTTGCATCTTATATCTCAAATTACATTTTCTGCAGCGTTTTTCTTTCAGTTTGATGTCAATTTCACAATATAGAAAGGTCGTGAGTAAATAAATGTTTAATCGGTGCACAAATCCCCTGTTGTTTTCTTACATAATAAAAGGAAATGAACCGCATCCGTATTTCAGATGTAAAATCAAGGTTTATAAGTGCGGCTTGGGAACAATTCTGCTCGCAGAAGCTGTCAATTCACCGTCCGAAACATTGAATATGCGTTGTAATTACGAAGAATTTTCGATAAGGTGTCATAACGGCTACGGACTTTCAGCCATCTACTCTCCCCTGCCTGCGGATAAGTTTTTGTATCCGGATTGCGAGGTAACCTTTGTATTATAGCAAAGAATCATCGGGTCATTCTGAACGTATGTGAAGAATCTTTAAACAGAAACAAAAGATCCTTCGCCTGCGGCCAGGATGACAACCGTGAGTCGGTGCATCGAACCAACCAACAGAAACAATTGTACATCATTAAATAATTATCACGTTATACTCCGATGGCAAATATTGTAAATTCATCCAATTACTGTAAATCGTTATCCGCCCACCCATCGGGTCATTCTGAACGAAGTGAAGAATCTTTAAACAAAAACAAAAGATCCTTCGCCTGCGGCTTAGGATGACACCGATTTTACTATGTGATTATTTCGGGTGCGGGTGTCCCGCCCTCAATGCATTGTATCACAATGCAATTCATGGAGCGTCAGCGAGAAATCACGGCGAAGCCAATTCATGATGCAACGCATCAATTCATTCAGTAACATCGAATCAGATCAATGCGCATTATAACTGCACAGCAGTCATACTCCGATGGCAAATATTGTAAATTCATCCAATTACTGTAAATCGTTATCCGCCCACCCATCGGGTCATTCTGAACGAAGTGAAGAATCTTGCTTTGGATGTAAAGATCCTTCGCCTGCGGCTCAGGATGACACCAATTTTTTATTTATGCCGAGAAAAAACAGCGGACGGAGAGCCGTCCGCTGTGAATTTTAATACCAGATCCAACCGAAGAGGAGAATTATAATAATCCATTGCCACCAGGTATATTTTACCGTAACGGTGACGGAGTCGGAAATGTCGGTGCCGTCTACCGTGGCGGTGATGGTTGCTGTACCTCTGCCTGTGGCGGTGACATTACCGTTTGCATCGACTTTAAGGACTTTTTCGTTTGAGGATTTCCATGTGATTTTTTCGTCACCTGTACCGTTTTCAGTCTGAACATTCAGTCGGAACGAGGTTTTGTAGTCTGCCTGTGTCGGTGCATTAGTTATCTTTACTTCGCATGGCTTGAAGTTACCGAAAATGAGTGTCGTGCTGTCTGCGGAATAGATTTTCGGGAGAAAGCTTCCCTTTATCTTTCCGTTTTCGTCAGCCGTTATCTGATCTATAAAATAAAGATTTTTCTCCGTAAGAGTAAAGTTATTGTTGTAATTCGCAACATTTATGAGTATGTAGCTGTTTCCGGGGACACAGTTTTCAAAGCTGTAGCTTATGCTCTCGCCCGCTGCCACGGCTACCTCTGTCGGAACTGACTGCTGAACCACGCTCTCTGCTGAGGATTGTGAGATTACAGATGACAGATTAATTTTTAAAGCGGGACGAACACCGTAGAAAGTGAAGCTAGGATCGTATCCAGTGTTGACGTCGCCGTCGTTGAGGACACCGCATGAAGTGAAGGAAAAATAGCCGGCAGAACGAAGGTGCCAGAAGGAGCATTTGTTCTCTGAGTATAAATGTAACCCCTGACATTTTGCGTAGTCTGTTCCGCTTGCCTGTCGTGCTGTACTGTTCTCGAAATAATTTGAATTTCGAGCTTCATCGTATGAAAGTAAAAAGACTTTATCATTCGTTGATACACTATCATACTCTGAATAACTCTCGCTGTATGCACTATTGTCGAGTGTTGTTGTCTTTATTATATTCTTTTCCGATGATGTAAAAGCTGTGTTATAAAAATCATCATTCAGCCATTCTCTGATACTGCTCTTCTCATAGTTATTTGCATAGTACGTTTTTGATGAATTGCCGTAGTATTCACCGCTTGCATGAAGAATATAGTTGTTATACGCTTGTGAATCTATTATAGTTTCACAAATTACGAGTCCTGTTGAATCAAGTACTCTCCACTTTAAGGGCTCATATTTGAACCAATATACCGTATTTGTTCTATATCCGTTGTCGTCTTGATATGTGTACAAGCTTGAGGATGTATAGCCCGTGCAATGCGGTCTGTATGATGAGAAAGTGACTGCACGGTATTTGTTTCCGTTATGCGTTACATCGGCATATTTCATATAGTCTTTTGCTGTCATCTGACCATCGTACCAGTCACCCGTACCGCTGTAGTAGCCGTAGGAGATCCATGTCTTGGATTTTGCGTTGAGTGCAGATAAAAGACTGCTGTCCGTTACCCTCGTCTGAGGATAGGAGCCGAAGCTGATAAGTCCGTCAACTATTTCAATATTCGGATTATCACCCTCATTATCCCCGTCATCCTCGGAGTCTAAAAGAACCGAAATGTACTTTTCTTGATTGTATACCGAAAAGCTCTTTTCGGTCGTCTTATAACCGTCGGCACTGACGGTTATCTTGTGATCCTCTCCTGTCGGAAAATGCAGAACGGCGTTTCCGTCTTTATCCGTTTCTATCGAGTTCTCATCATATTTTCCGTCTTTGTCTGCATCGCATTTTCCTGTGGATGTCGATACTGTTGCTCCTGAGATATTTTCGCACAAGCCGCTTTCCTCGTTATTGCCGGTAACGGTTACAGTTACAGGATGCCACACATTTTTACATTCGCCTTTTCCGCAGGAAAAGCCTTTTGCCGATAATGATATATGAAAATCAAACAGCTTGATATCTACGGAAAGCTTTATCGCATCCCATTTAAAATCCCATTTATCCTCGACAATCTTTATTCGAAGTGACAGTGTTCCCGATACAAAGAAATCAACATCACCGTAGTAGCAAGCATAGCAATCGTGAAGCTTATTTATCCATGCTCCCACAGTAGTTGCATTGCCTGTAAACTTTACTCCCCAATCTGCTCTAAGAGACAGACTTACTATCTTTGCAAGTGAGAGCTCAAACTCTACACCAAGCCCGATCTTTATTTCAAGCTCGTCATCAACTTCCATATTCTCCCAAACGGAATCGGAGTCGCTGTTCTTTTTAAAACCATTGTCACTATCCACTGTAACGGTTGTTGTTGTTTCATGTGTCATCGTAAAGCTGACCGAAATCGAAAGCTCCGCTATCAAATGAGCGATAGGGGTTAAAAGAAACGGACCTGCAGGAATGGGTGTTGTCTCTATTTTTGAAACAGACTTAGGAAGAGATATTTTTCCTTCTACCTTAATGTCCTCAAGTCCGATATCGGTTTTTACCTCTGCTTTAAATTCATAGTAATCCTTTTTGAACAGCTTGATATCATATACAAGCTTTATAGTTGCAGAAAGCTTAAAGCCTACCGTTCCGCTTATCGATGCGGACAGGCTTCCGCTTTGGTTTTCCTTTGCTGTGTAATCCAATTTCAGAGTGCTTGAAAACGATCTTGATTCGTCATAGTCAAATTCCTGTGCAGAGACACCGTCAGCTACGCTGAACGCACTTCCGAGCTCGTTTTCGTTGATTTCGACATCAGAGTAATCGCCATCAGTATCGACTCTTACAAATTCAAACGCATCAGACAGGGCTATTCCCTCATCTTCGACAATTTTTACCGTGCTTCCTGTTTTGCTTATGCTCTTTACCTTAAAAAGCAAAAATTCATAGGATTTCTCGCCATATTCCCAATAGTACACATCACCGACAGACAGATTTCTCACCTCTGCTGTTGCATTCTTGAAGGTATATGTCTTTGTCGTCTCGTCATACGAAAAGGTCATTCCATTTGATTTTTCCGAAACAGTAACGCTGTCGGTCAATACAGCAAAGTCGGTTTGCTCCTCTGTTTCATCAAAGATAATGACTTCCTCGTCATTAAAGTCCTCCGGCTCTTTCTCAAGAAATTCAAGATATGCGTTTGTGTGGCTGTAGTCTATGTATTCCTTGCAAAGAGGTGCAAAACCTCTGTCAAGTAAAAATGCCTTGGCAAGGTATTTTTTTGGCATCACAGTAATGTCAAGTGTCACCTCGGCAACACCGATATTCGCGGTCAGTACTTCAATTCCCGTAGAGAGAAGCTGTCCGCTGTTTTCGTCATATATTGCAACCACCAGCGTACACTCGTCCTTATTGGTAAGTGTTACCGTTGCAGTCTTTGCTTCAATCTCCAAATCGGTTATCGAATAATCTTCGTTATCCTCTGCCACGGAAAGTGCGTTGATTATTCCGTTAAGTCCCACTCCACTCGAAAAGGATACGTCATCGTCCGATGCTATCTCCTCATTCGCAAAAGCAAAAAGCGGTACCGTCGTGCATATCATCAATATTGACAGCACTACAGAAAGGATTCGTTTTAACATCTTTTTCATTTTTACGCCTCCATAGAATAATATATTTATGTTAAATCCGAAAAAATCGGAGATTACTGTTATCAGCAATAACTCACCACAAATATCATCTATAATATATAGATACAACTTTTTCATAAGTGGTTCATCATTTTTTAAAAAAACTATATAAAATCCTTTTCTCAAAATAAAAAATGCGCAGCCGAAGCTACGCACCGAAAAATGCATAACTTCAATTGCTGCGACACAACTTTGACAAACTACAAGAGAACGTCAAAACAGAAGAATGCATTTTTACCTGAAATAAAAACGCTTCTCCTATAGTTTGTCCTGTTAAGTTGTGTCGCAAGATTATTATATCACGAATTTTTATTTTTTCAACAGATAAATAATAATTCTTTATTCCTTTCACACGGGAACCCCCGGCGAGAGTTCCCACGCTTTTGTAACACAAGTCTTGTCGCTGTCTGCAAACAGCAAGCTTTTTTTAACCATAAAAAACAGCCCCCTTGTGGGAGCTGTCAGACTGTCGATTAAGGCACCGAGAACACGCACATTATTACAAAGAGCCTTCGGCAAACAACTAACCAATCGGGTCA
>JAFQIG010000020.1 GCA_017397655.1 Clostridia bacterium
CAGACCTGTGTCGGGATTCTTTGAATAATAATCCGCAGGAATTACAAGGCTGAATGTCGTGTCGAGAAGCTCTTCATACGTAAAGCTTCTTTCCTCCGGAACATACTTTTCGCCACTCATAGCCGAAGAAATAATATTGACAAGCTCTTCATTCGGCAAAAGACCGAGTGCATAAAGCGCATAGTCGGTGATCTGGTTATTCTTGTCAGTAACAATAACAAGCTCGTCATAGCTCTGCGGCCAGCGACCCGTTACTATTTCATACTGAGATGAAAGCAACTCCTCACTATCAATAATCTCGGTCCAGACATTGGCACCGCTCATCGTGTTCATTGACGACATCATTGAGGAGATACCGCCCGAAGCATTTTCATCCGCAGGCTGGTTAAGTCCGAAGCTGCCCATAAGGTCCGTCAGAACATTGCTGGGATTAAGCTGTACAATGCCGTTTTCGGATACGTTTGATTTGAATACGTTAAGATCGATTTTATAACTGTACTGGATGGGCGCAGACAGATATTCTTCAATGTTGCACTCATCGCTTTCGATATATTCCTTGAAAGCGGCAAGGTTGTTTGTTGTAATGTCTGCGGAAACGAGTCCCATCATATCGTTCATTATGGGATTTGAGTAAACCCTGTCAAGAGGTCTTTCCGTTTTGCTCTGAGCGGTAGTCGCCATTGACTCCAACATACTGGAGATGTTGATTGTTTCGCCCTCGATAGTCAGCGGATAATTGGAAAGCGCGTCCTTCTGTACGCTGTCTATATAAAGCTGGAAGCCGTTCGACAGCGAAAGAATCAACGCAATACCGATAATGCCGATACTTCCTGCAAACGAAGTCATAAAAGTACGGCCTTTTTTGGTCATAAGGTTGTTCATACTAAGAGAAAGCGCAGTCAGGAACGACATAGATGTACGTTCACCTTTTTTCTGCTTTCTCTTCTTTTTCTTGGGCTTTTCGCGCTTGCTGTCAAGCTCTGCCTCTGCGTCGCTGTCGTAAGGATCGCTGTCATCCGTAACGGCACCGTCAAGCAAGCGGACCGTTCTTGTCGAATACTTTTCGGCAAGCTCGGGATTGTGAGTAACCATAATGACAAGACGGTCAGAGGATATCTCTTTCAGAATATCCATAATCTGTACGCTTGTTTCCGAATCAAGCGCACCCGTAGGCTCGTCAGCAAGAAGAATCTCAGGATTGTTTACAAGCGCTCTTGCAATGGCAACTCTCTGCATCTGACCACCCGACATCTGATTCGGCTTTTTGTGAAGCTGGTCACCGAGTCCGACTCTTGAGAGAACCTCTTTCGCGCGCTTTCTTCTTTCGGACTTTGATACACCCGAAAGAGTCAGTGCAAGCTCAACATTTGAAAGAATAGACTGGTGCGGAATAAGATTATAGCTCTGGAATACAAAACCGATGGAATGATTGCGGTATCCGTCCCAATCGGAATCCTTATACTCCTTTGTGGAACGGCCGACAATACGGAGATCACCCGAATCATATCTGTCGAGACCTCCGATAATATTGAGAAGAGTCGTCTTGCCGCAACCCGAAGGTCCGAGAATCGAGACAAACTCGTTCTTTCTGAATTCTATACTGACGCCTTTCAGAGCAGTAACACTCGTGTCGCCCGATTTATACGTCTTTACAATATCTGTAAGTTTTAACAATGCATTATCCTCCGTCACCAAAAAATACACAGTTTCCTATTATCTTCCATTCATTATATAACGAATAAAAAAGCAAGTCAATAAACTGTAAAATAAATTCATATAGAGTTCATATTTAAACGCCTTATACGTAAAAAAGTGCATCAGAATCGCAAAAATTTATTATTATTTGTGAGTTTTGCCTATGACATTTTAAACAAAACCGTGATATAATTTTTGTATACTTTTTGATAAGACAATTCCATATGTCTGAAATACAATATTTCACGCACAATCGGACATTTTTCTCTTTGCCATACGTCAATTTCAATGATTTTTAACGCAGTTGTGGCGAAAAGATTCCTTTCAAAACCATATTAATTGCCTTTTCAAAAAGTATACATTGTGAGGATGGTGTGTAATTTTGTATAAAGCAAACGATGCAGTAATTTACGGTTTTGAGGGCGTTTGCATCATTACGGGTAAAACAGAAAGAATCATTGCCGACAAAACCGAAACATATTATGAGCTTAAGCCGTTTTACAGCAAAAATGCCATAGTTTTTATACCTGTCAACAACGAAAAGCTTTTGCAAAAAATCAGACCTGTTATGCCTTCTCACGAGGCACAAAGTCTGCTTGATTCGGCAGATTCTCTCGTCAGCGAATTCGTTTATGAAGATAACGAAATTTCACGCAAGCAGATGTATCGTGACATTCTGCATTCGTACGATTGCACAAAGCTTTTTCATCTTATCAAAATGCTTCATTACCGAAAAAACGTTCTCGGAAAAAAGCCTCGTCTTTGTGACGAAAGAGCTTTGCAAGATGCTGAAAAAGCTGTTTCTGAGGAGATTGCATATTCGCTCGGCAGACCTCTTGCCGATATCAAAAACATAATACATCAGATATGAAAAAGAGCTGTATATAATCATAACCCCCGACTGAGTCGGGGGTTATGATTATATAACCGCATCAATGTAGATAGGACAATGATCTGATGCTTCCAGCGCTGTCTCGTCTATCACAGTATCGTAATACAGCACATTCGCATCGGGTGATGCAAAAATATGATCTATCGTATTGATTGTGTTGATACACTTCTGACGGTAGGATGCAACTCCCAGCTTCCAGTATCCGGAGCTGTAATCCTCTGCCGTACCTGTTCCGTCTCCAAGGTGTGACGAGGATGCCACCAGACCGCGGTTTTCTGCACAAAACTTTGAACTCTTGAACGATGTACACTCGACAAAAGTTTTATACTCGTCTGATCCTTCTCTTGCATTATAATCTCCCGTGCAGAACATCGGAATCTTGTACCATTGCTCAAGTATTTTCAGTATTCCGCCCATTTCGATGGCTTCGGCAACTCTTCTTTCAGATGTCAGATCCCAGTGTGTGCTCGTTACCATAAAGCGTTTGCCCGGATCACTCTTAAGCTCGAATATCGCCCACATAAGGTTACGGCAATTCTTGTTCATATTTACCGTAAAGGCAGTCTGACCGTACTTTACAAGCGTAACCGTTTCCGTGTTATAGGCTATGGTTGAATAATTGACATAGCCACGGATACGGTTGTTTTTTTCATTCACAAACCTGTATGTTCCGAAGTCCGCTTTAAGCGTTTCGTACCACTCGGCATTGACCTCCTGCATACCGACAACATCGGGAGCGTAACGGGCAATAACGTCACGGAAAAGATCCTCTCTGTCCTTGACAGGCGGATTGTTGTTCCAGTCACTTGCAAGTATGTTGAATGACATTACACGAACGTTGGAATTCTCCGTTCTGACGGATGCGTTCGGGTCGTTGTCAAACGCATTATCGGAAAAGCGCCACTTTGCCTTAAGCGTGGTATCACCCGTAACCGTGTCAACATCAAAATCCCACTTCTTGTCCCCGACGTACCAGCCGTCAAAAACAAGCCCTCTGTTAACAGGCTCTTCAGGCTCCTCCAGAAGCGAACCGTCCTGCGGCTGATACGAATAAACGGCGCTTCCGTTCATCGGATCAAAATAAACATCCGTAATTCCGTTATCCTGCGGCATCGCCGTTTCACCCGACAGCAATACTGATACCACCTTGATTACCGTAATAATGTACGTAAAAATTACTTTTATCATTCACATCACCCGTATGTGCTTTTATTATTTCTCGCTTTGATATGTGGCATAAGCCAGTACTCTGCCGTTTACGAAATCAATGCCGTAAAGTACAACGGTGTTCTCGTATACTTCAACAAGATAACCCTCACTCATTTCGGGGTCCGTTCCGCTCCACAGTATCTGATAATCAGCCGACACCCTCGGTGATGATACGGATGATACGTGTACAAACGTTGCACCGTTCTCGCCGTTTTTGGAAATATTCAGATTGGGATTTTGTGCCTGCATATGATATGCCCAATGGGAATGTCCGTTAAAGAACGTTACATTGTCGTATTCACGAAGAAGCTCTCTGAGTCTGACCTCATCATTTGCTCCCGTGGTATAGAACAAAGGATATGCCCAACCGAGCTTGTTCTGAAGATTACCCGTACCCATAAACGGATTACCTTTTGCAGAATTGAGGAATGTGTGAAAGAACAGATAAACCGTATCATCCGCATGCTCTTCAAGCTGTGATTGAAGCCAATCAAGCTGACTGTCCTCCAGAAGTGCATTCCACAAAAGACCGTAATTGTTTGATGTCTGATTAAGGAAAATAAAGATATCGCCCGAAACAGCTTCTTTGTAAACGAAGTCCATTCCGTTATCGGCAACGTTTATGATCTGTTCGGATCTTTCCTCACCGTATGCACCGGTATTCATATACTTTAACCAGTTTTCTTTTTCATATTTCGCATGAAGATCGTGATTTCCCGTGGTTGTATAAACAGGAAAATCATATTTTGATGAAATGGTATTGAACGCTTCAAAAGCCTCTTTTTCACCGTCTGTCGAGATATCACCCGGCATCGCTACAAGAGTAACCCCCGCATTGTCAAAAAACGTGAGTGCGCGGTCAAAGGTAGTTTCCGCAACGTCATCGCCCGATTCAAGCTCGTAACGGTTAAAGTGAAGATCGCTGATCGAACCGAATGAATAGATTTTTTCGCCTCTTTCAGAAATCTTTTCCGTCGGAATCGCGATTGTTTCAAGAACCTCTCCGTCAAGAGTTATAAGGATATTTTTTGCACCGCTCGGAATAGCGGTATAGTCGGGAAGATCGATGCTTCCCTCACCGAAATATGTGTTTACCGTTGCAAATTCGCTGTACTCGATTTCTGTTTCACCAAGCGAAAAAGTCAGCTTTTCAAAATCTTCGTCTGCCCAATATGCCTTGTATTCACCGTCTGTCGTTGTCTCTACGGTTATAACTGCATCGGCAGAGCCTGCGTCGGAATTCAGATATTCGATTGTCGTCCGGGACAGCTTTTCATCCGAAAAACCCGGAAGTCCTATCGTGATGTTAAATGTGCTTACCAAAAAAGCAAGTATGGCAGCCATAAGTTTTTTAATTGTAAGCATGCAAATTCCCCCTGTTTTTTTATTATCTTGATTTTATCAGTATTTCCTTTACTTGTCAATTATCAAAAGATTCTTCTTCCTTCGCCTCAGAATGACACGATCGGTTTTCCTCTTACAAATTCCGATTGCTTTTTTTAATAACGTGCGCGTTCTCGGTGCCTTTATCGACAGTCTGAATCGGGAGAAGCCGAAAGGCTTCTCCCGATACTGCTTGTCGAAAAAGTATTTTTTCGGCAAGCAGGGAGGCTTCGAGAAAGGTAACGAGATGGCGTGTTCTTTGCCCCGAAGCTGTACAAAGGTACTGCGAGAGGGCAAAGCTTAGTCAAACGCACATAAATAATTACCAAAAGATTCTTCTTCCTTCGCCTCAGAATGACACGATCGGTTTTCCTCTTCCAAATTCCGATTGCTTTTTTTAATAATGCGCGTGTTCTCGGTGCCTTTATCGACAGTCTGAGCACGGAGATCTCTGAAGAGATCTCCGTGCCGAAACACAGTCAGTGCCGTTATACGGTACCCGTAATCGATAATGTTGCGATACCGGGACTGCGTACCCATTCGCCGTCCGCATTCTGTGTGTACGTTGCGGCAGGAACAGTTATCTGACCGGGAAGTGTCGTAAATACGCCTGTTGTCTCGTCATAGGTGTAGTTGACATTCTCTGTCCATACCGTACCGTTGTATACAACCGTAAGGTCTGTCAGAATCGGATCAAACGTATCGCTCAATATGACATTGTCGGTTGCATCAGCATCGGCGTTGCCCGAATTCTCAATCGCAAACGTATATGTCAACTGTCCGTTTTCAGTAATTACTGCAGGATTTACCGCCTTACTGACCGTCAGATCAGCATCCTCTCTTGCCGTTATTGTCTCTGCCGCCGTTACGGGTGACGCCAGACCCGCACCGTCAACGGTTACTGTGTTCACGATAGTATCCGTTGCAGCAAGCGGCGCAAACCGTGTTACCGCAGCTTCATAAATGATGATGGCATTACCGCCTGCAGGCACGCTGATACCGCCGATTACCGCAGGGGGACCTGCCGACACCGTCGGTGCAGGCTGTAAAACACCGTTGACATAAAGACGAACCGAACCGTCAATCAACGAAAGCGGATAAATAGTGTCCGTACCGAACGCATAACCGCCGAGATCATCAGTCACACTCAGACCGTTTACCGTCGCTGTACTGCTGTTAACAAGCGATACAACATAAGTGACATCTCCGTCTGCCGAATACTCCGGAACAACCGCTGTTTTGGTTGCTGAGATTGATTGTAGTATCTCACCCGTGACAACATTTGAATTTGTCGTGACTCCGTTATATGAAAGAGTGGCAAAATTGGTGAAAACCGCCATTACATACCCTCCTGTAATTTATTTGAGGTTGCCCTCATTACAGAATATGTTATTAAATCTATGGTGTGATTTAAACATTGACATATCCCCTGTTTTGTGAGATAATAATTTTATTAATCTGTAGGAGTATTCATATGAGCAATTCCAGATCTTTTGATGCCGATCAGATTGCCGTCGTTCTGAAGAAAATCGAACAAGCATATCTGGAAAACATCAGATCCATTGAAAGTAAATATTCTTCCGATCTTCGGATGCGTGACGAAAAAATCCTCTCTCTAAATCAGGAAAACACGGCGCTTCGTAATGCATTGGCAGAGGTTTCGTCATTGCTGAAGCTGTATAAACAGCAAAACGGCAATAAGCTTTCTGCTCTTAAATGTGAAAACGAAAGACTTTCTTTTCTTGTTTCGTGTTATGAGAACCTTTTGAACGGAGATAAAAAAACTATGTTCAACGGAAAAATGAAAGCTGTCACCTTCAGCTATGACGATTGCGTAACTCAGGACAGACGCCTTGTAAAGCTCCTTAACAAATACGGTCTTAAATGTACATTCAATGTAAATTCCGGTCTTTTCCGATCGGCATCTCCCATCGTTGTAAACGGTGTAACGGTTCCTCACGTACGTTTTGCAAAGGAAGAGATCAAGCCGCTGTATGAAGGTCATGAGGTTGCCGTTCATACCCTGACACATCCGAGTCTCAAAAACCTTTCTGATGAAGATATTATCCGTGAGGTTGAAGAGGACAGAATCGCCCTGTCGGAAATTGTCGGTTACGACGTTGTCGGTATGGCTTATCCCGGCGGCACAGGCAATATGAACGATCACGTAGCCGAGCTTATCGCCAAAAACACGGGCGTTAAGTACGCACGTACCACTACCTCTACACATAACTTTGAGCCGCAGACCGAGCTTTTCAGGTTTGATCCCACCATTCATCAGCACGCAGAAATGGACAAGATGTTCGAGCTTGCAAAAGAATTTATCGAAATGAAGCCCGACTCTCCCAAGCTTTTCTATATCTGGGGTCACTCTTATGAGATTGACGCTCTTGACGATTGGGACAGACTTGAGGAATTCTTCGCACTCATCAGCGGACACGATGATATATTCTACGGTACCAACCGTGAAGTTCTTCTTTGATAAACTGTATAAAATAGCTATGGGCTGTAAAAAACAAACGTTTTTTACAGCCCATTTTAACTTTATGAATCTTGCAGATTATCAGCCGACCGTAACAGCAACAATATCGCTGTAGCAGATCGTATCATCAAGCTCTACAAAAGAACGGGCATAAACCGTTCCACCATTGTTGTTGATTGCACTGTACGAAAGAGATACCGCATAAACACCCTGCTGAGTGTTGAACTTTGCCTTACCAACGATGAAGTCAGCACCGCTGTCGAAGCGAAGAGTGTCATCCGTTGCAACTTCAGCATCATATGTGAGTATTATACCGGAAGCAACAATATTTTCTGCCGAGCTTCTTTCAGCATAGAAAGTCTTATAAGCTTCTTTTGATCCGATTGAATCAGCAACAGCAAGAACAGAAACTGCCTCGGGAGCTTCTGCACCGTAAACTGCTGTAACATCGAGGTCACGCACTGCTGTGAAATTGAATGTCTTAAGAACGCTTACTACGTTGCCCGCTGCATCTGCCCAGTAAGAGAAATCTGCACCCTTAGCTGTTGCTGTCACTACATCGTTAGCGTCAACAGTCTTGGTTGTTGTTACACCGTTATCTGTGAATGATACGGTAAACGAAGATGCAACCTCAAAGTCACCTGCAACAAGGACAGCGTTGCTTGTGCTGTTAGCCTTAACGATCTTGCCGTAGTAGTAGTCAGAAGAACTGTCGAAAGCACTGATGCCTTCATAAGCAATTGCTGCTGTCTTAACGTCTGCGGAAACGCCGACTGTCTCATAAGATGCTACAAGAGAATCGTCTGCTGTCGGCCAGCCTGTGAACTCAAGACCGGGAACGTAAGGATCGTTTACGTCTGCATAGACATCTTCATCATCATAAGCGGAAATGATGCCCATGATCTGACCTGTGGGAGCGATGAAGAGATAATCTACACAATCATCGGCTGTCTCATAATATGCTACAACTGTTGTGGGAGTCTTTGTGGAAAGAGTAAGTGTTGTCTCTGTTGTGAGAATTCTGTTAGAAGCTGCAGTAACAGATACCCATGCAATGAATCCGTCGGCATCGGCTGTAAGAACTGCGTTATTCTCATATTCAAAAGTATCGCTTGTGCTGACCGTTCCTGCGGAAGCACCGTCAATCTTTACATCAGCACTGCCTATGCCGTTGATTCTTACGTTTACAACACCTGTTGCTACCGTTACTGCTTCAAAACGCTTGGGTGCTGCATAAGCTTTTACGTAGTTGCCATCAACAGTAAAATCGACATAGCGATCAACATTTTCGATAACCTTAACAACTTTATTTACATATTCTACAATATTATCTTCATTTTCTTCAACCATTGTAACAAGATCCTTGACCATATCGTTCGCAAGAATCTCATCAATCATCGACTTGGCTTTGCCGAGATACTTTTCTGCTTTATCAAGATAACCGAGATACTTCTCAAGACCTGCAGTCTCAATAGCTACCTTAGCGATGTCTGTATCAAGTGTTGCCTGAAGAACGTCAAGCTTTGCTTCTGCCTTGTCGATAAGAACAAGAACATCTTCGTAGTTTTCATATGCCCAAAGAGCGATATCTGCATACTGTGCTGTGTCAGTAATGTCAAATGCAAGGAACTCTTCAACATATGCATCCAATTCGTCGATTACACCGAAGTTACCTGTGTTACCGCCTGCTGCGTTGAAAGCTGCGCGAACCTCTCTGAGAGATGCATAGTCGTTCTGATAGAAATAGTAGAATGTACCGAGACCGAAAGTATAGCTTTCGTCGCCTGTAAGCTCATAAGCTACTTCGTACATTGTACGGCCGCCGAGCTCAAACATTGCCTTTTGGATATCAAAGAATTCCTGAACATCGCCGAAAGTACTTCTTGCAAGAGGGATCGGTTCAGCTGCTATTTCATCAAGCATATAGTACGCTTCGGCTACCATCTCAATGTAGTCATCATATTTTGCCTTTACATCGTCGACCAATCCATCAGCAGTTCTTAAGAACCTGCGAACAAGCTGATCTGCGATTTCTGCAAAGTTTACAACATAGTTCTTGAGATCGGGAGCCATTTCATACCACAGACGATAAACTACTTCTGCTTCGTCTGCGTCTACGAATGCTTTGTATTCGCCGTCTGCAAGCTCAAAAGCTACCTTTGTGCCGTCTGCGAGGATTGCACATTCGGGAACCCACTTATAAGAGAAGTCAATAACCGTATTCTGATAAAGAGGAAGATCGTTGGAAGCATCTACTTCTGCTGTAATCCAACCGTTGCTGATAACGGGAGTTTCAACAACGGGATCCTTTGTGTAGATGTAACATCTGTCAGCGATAACGGACTCGAGAATTTCGACTTCGTTGTCGTTGAGGCCGATGTTGTCAGCAAGGATACCGTCAATACGGTCTGCAGCATTAACCATCGAGGAACCTTCAGCAACTACTACCTTGGATTCATCCTTGATAGCGCCGAGGAAACCGCAAAGGATACCGTCAACAACAGTAACGGAGCCGCCGTCAGATGTTGCACCTGCAACAGCATTATTTACGCCGTAACGACCGATGAGAGCAACATTGTTAAGAACAATGTCAGCATCTGCGCCTACAGATTCAACAGCTGCACCCATGGGGATGTAGTATGTTGATGTTGTGGGTACTCTTGTGTAAGCACCGATTGCACGTACGTTTTCAAGAGTAAGGTCTGCGTAAGTCTTGATTGCTGCAAAAGCCTTGCTTTCTACAGTCTTGATCATTTCCATTGTGGAAACTTCTGCGAACATAGATGTTACTCTACCGTTCTTGATTGTAGAATCTGCATTGACGATAATTGCTCTATCGCCGGCTTCGCCTCTGACCTCAAAGCCATTAAGGTCAAGTGTGATTGACTTGTTGATGACAACAGACTCATTGTAGCTCTTTGTAAGAGTCAATGTGCCACCCTCTGCAGTTGCATCAATAAGAGCCTGCAAAGATGTTGCCGCTGAAGCTGCTACCGTGCATACTCCAAGTACCATGAGAATTGTCATGATGCTTGCAAGTATTCTTCTCGCTGTCTTCATTCTTTTCACTCTTTCTTCATTATTTTGTAAGATAAGCAACAAAATAAACTGTTGAACATCTTTACAAACACATTCTAACATAATGTTTAATATCTTACAAGTGTTTTTCATAAAAAAAAACAGACAGAAAGATTCAGCTGATAATCTTATCTGTCTGTTTTCGACTCTTTAATTATTTATTTGTACAGTGGGAAACGTTCGCAGATATCGTTTACTTCTGCTCTGATTGCATCTGCACTGTTTTCAAAATCGGTTGCGGCACGATAAATGCATGAAGCGATCTGCTTCATCTCTTCTGTACCGAGACCTCTTGTGGTGGCAGCGGCTGTACCGATACGAACACCGCTTGTGATTGTGGGCTTTTCGGGATCATTGGGGATTGCATTCTTGTTGACGGTAATATATACCTCGTCAAGTCTGTGCTCAAGCTCTTTGCCTGTTACGCCGAGAGAACGAAGGTCAAGAAGCATAAGATGATTGTCTGTTCCGCCGGAAACGAGATCAACACCCTTATCCATAAGCTCGTTTGCCAATGTTTTACAGTTTCTGACAACTGATTCCTGATACTCTTTGAATTCAGGCTTGAGTGCTTCGCCGAAGCATACAGCCTTTGCCGCTATCATGTGCATAAGAGGTCCGCCCTGATTGCCGGGGAAGATAGCACGGTTGATAGCTGCTTTATGCTCTTCTTTACAAAGGATGAGACCGCCACGGGGACCACGGAGAGTTTTATGCGTTGTAGATGTAACAACATCGGCATAAGGTACGGGTGACTGATGAAGTTCTGCCGCAACAAGACCTGCGATATGCGCCATATCAACCATAAAGTATGCACCGCAAGCTCTTGCGATCTTTCTGATTCTGTTAAAGTCGATTGCTCTGGGATATGCGGATGCACCTGCAACAATCATTTTAGGCTTTATCTGCATTGCAGTAGCCTCAAGCTCGTCATAATCGATAAATCCGTCCTCGCCTACGCCGTAGGGAACAAAATTATACAGCTTGCCGCTTGCGTTAACGGGGGAACCGTGAGTCAGATGTCCGCCTGCCGCAAGGCTCATACCGAGTACCGTATCACCGGGCTGAAGAAGTGCCGAATATGCGGCAAGGTTTGCCTGTGAACCCGAGTGAGGCTGGACATTTGCCGCCTCTGCACCGAAAAGCTTCTTTACTCTTTCGATGGCAAGATCTTCTACGATATCCACACATTCGCATCCGCCGTAATAACGCTTTGACGGATAGCCCTCTGCATACTTGTTGGTAAGCACGCTTCCCATAGCTGCCATAACTGCGGGAGAAACAAAGTTTTCGGAAGCGATAAGCTCGATATTGCGCTGCTGTCTGTGAAGTTCCTTCAGCATAGCGGAGTTAACCTCGGGATCATACGATCCCAGAAGCGACGAGAATTCGATCATGTCCTTGTACATAGTAAATCATCCTTTATAAAAATTTTAACTGTCCCAATCATAGTCACGAAGAGCGCCGCTGCACGAAAGTTCGGGGAATCCCCATTGACGCAAAACTTCGTAAACACCTATTGCAACACTGTTTGACAAATTAAGGCTGCGTGCATCACCTATCATCGGTAACCGCACGCACGAATCAGGATTGGCATACAGCAAAGATTCCGGCAGACCTGCCGTCTCCTTTCCGAACACCAGATACGATCCGTCGGGATACGAAATATCGGAATAGATGTTTTTTGCCTTGGTCGAAAAATAAAAGAACGGTCCTTTATTCTTTTCAAAGAAGTCATCAAGACTACTGTAATAGATTATATCAAGAAGATACCAATAGTCAAGACCTGCACGCTTTAATTTTGCATCATCCACACGAAAACCCATCGGTTCCACAAGATGAAGCCTTGCTCCCGTTGCGGCACAGGTGCGTGCAATGTTACCTGTGTTCTGGGGAATCTGCGGTTCAACGAGAACGATATTGAGCGTTTTCAATAAAAATCACCTTGCAAAAAAAGACATATATTTTCACAAAAAAAGCGGTAAAAATAAAACTACAACAAAAGAAAGGAGGAGTGTTTATGCGCAAAAAAACTGCCAGAATGATGACGGGCATCGGCATCGGCATGGCTGTCGGCGCTCTGTCCGGCGCAATCACAAGCTCTGTGACAGGCAAAAAGACTATCTGCGGCTGCAACACATCAAAAGCTATGCGTTCCGTCGAAAATATGATTGACGGAATACAGAGTATAATGAAGTAATCAGTTATAAAGACTCATTGCTTTATCAATATCGCCGTCAATAATCAGCTCTGCCGCCTTGACGGCATTGTCACAAGCCTCCCTTAAGGCGGTCAGCTCGTCTTTTTTAAAGCCTGACAGCACCCAATCGGCAAGATCCCAGTCGGGTGACGGTTTTTCTCCCACACCAAGCTTGATTCTGGGGAAGTTATCGCTTCCGAGATGCGCAATGATGCTTTTGATTCCGTTATGGCCGCCGTCGCTGCCCTTTCTGCGGATACGCATTTTGCCGCACGGCAGAGATATGTCGTCAAATATAACCAGAACCTTTTCGGCAGGTATCTTATAGAATGCCGCCGCTTCCTTCACCGCTTCGCCGCTGTTGTTCATAAAGGTCTGCGGCTTCTGTACAATACAGCGGTGTCCCGCCAGCGTCACCTCTCCTATTACGGATTTATACTTTATCTTGTTGATTTTAACATTCTTATCCCCGGACAATACATCAAGACAAAGGAATCCTGCATTGTGACGTGTAAACTCATATTTTGCCCCCGGATTTCCGAGTCCTACGATCAGAAACTCCGGGGCATTTGTTGATATCATTTCTTTTCTTTTTCCAAAAAACATAATTACTCCACAGTAATATACTTATAGTTCGGAACATCCATATCGTGTTCGGGTGTTGCGGCATATTTCAGCTTCTTTGTCATTTCATCAACTGTTTTGTGAACAACGGTTTCCATCATACTGCCGTCTTTTACAAGCACATCAAACAGTATGTACGTTGTCTGACCCGGTGCAATACTTACATCACCGCCTGTATCGCAGTTGACATATACGCCGCCCTTGCCGTTGTCGGATATATCGAGATAATATACGGTTGCCGCGCCTTTGTCATCGTTGTTGGTGATGTCGATACGCACGGTGTACTCCGCCCAGCCGCTTCGGTCATTGAGGAATGCCGATTTTTCCGACTCGTTCATACCGTAATTCCCAAGTTCCTTGTGTGTCAGCTTTGCGATAAAGCTGTTTTTGGGATCGTTGAGATATGTAAACTCTGCCGTAATCGGTGTGATTGTTGCATCCGATTTGACCGTAGTAAATTCAGTTGTCGGTTCTGTCGGTTTGGTCGGAGCAGTTTCATCCTTTTTGGTCGTTGTTACGACTTCATCCGATGGCGTTGTCGGCTTTTCGGTTGTTGTCGGCTTTGTTGTTTTTTCAGCCTTTTTCGTCGTTGTCGGCTTTTCGGTATTCTTTGCCGTTGTTGTAGCCTTCGGCTTTGTCTCTACCGAATTATCCGGTGATGTCGTTGTTTTTTTGCCTGCATCCGTTGTTCTTTCGGTAGTTTTCTTCTCCGTCTGCTGCGAAGTCTTGTCAGCCTCTTTATGTGTTGTACCGACTGCAGGCTGTCCGGAACCTTCATCCGTTGCCGACACGTCAGGCTCCGACACCATACGTGTAGCAGTTTCCCCGTCCTCCGTCGTAAAGGTTATTTCAGGAGTATCGGGGATAAACTCCGGTTCTTTTGCCTTGCATCCGCAAAAAACTCCGATAATCAACGAAAATACAAGGATTATTCCTAATGTCTGTTTATTCTTCATTGTTTCACCTTACATAATAAAATCTACCGGACAATACAGAAGCTCGCCCTGCTCAACCTCTGAGAGATCCTCTGCTCCGGTGGAGGCGTTTACATACATAATCTCGATGCCCATCTTGCCGAGTGTTTTGATAACATCCGTCTCGGACAAAGCACTGTCGGCTATCACCTTGCAATACATATCCTGCGTGGAGGTAAAGTTAGCAGGAAGTCCCATAACGGCATCGCCTGCCGTACTGACGAAAACATTCTTCATACCGTTTTCTTTAATATCAATGCCAAAAGCGGTTATACCGAAGTCGTTGCTGTTGCCGAAGCTGACCTTGAACGTATATGCGTTCCATGATCCGTTTTTGACAAACTTTTCATTGAACTCATCAGCAG
>JAFQIG010000003.1 GCA_017397655.1 Clostridia bacterium
CGCGACAAACGCACATACATAGAAATAAAAGACAGCGAAATTTCATTACAAAAAATCGCTGTCTTTATGTTTTTTAGTTAATTCAGCTTGTCGTGTGACTTTAATTTTTTTATGTGCGTGTTCTCGGTGCCTTTATCGACAGTCTGGGGCGGTATCCTTCGGGATACCGCCTTTGCTTGTCGAAAAAGTATTTTTCGGCAAGAAGGGAGACTTCGGGAAAGGTGACGGGATGATGCGTTCTTTGCCCCGAAGCTGTACAAAGGTACGTATGAGTACAAAATTTGTCAAATGCACAGATAAAAAATAATCGCCCTTACCGTTTAATTCGGCAAGGGCGGATTTTGATTGTAATTGATTACTGAATCTGTGTCAGAGCTGTATCGATTGTAAAGTTACAGCAGCTGTTAATCTGAATTGAACCGTAAAGAGCGGCATCTTCAAAATTGCCTTTAGTAATAACGAGTTCATCCTTGAAAGTGATTGCTTCAAGCGTAGTTGTGCTTGAGACAGTTTCGACCAATTGCATATTACCGTACTTGTCATATGTCGGTTCATATGTATATATCACAGGAAGAATTGTGTAACCGTTTTTCAGTTCGATGGCAGGCAGGGGCATATCCGAAGTATTGAAGTATGCGCCCTGAACGGTGCCGTCCGGATTCTCGCTGTCAAAGACGACCAGAAGATTTACGGCAACTCCCTGATAAACCATATCGCCAAATATCGTAGCACCTGTTCTTGACAGCATTGCGGGAATGATACAGTAAACGGCATCTTCCGTTCGGTTTACCTCTATCATTGCGCAATGAATACGTTTACCGGCGCTTTCGATATAATAAACCGAGTTGTTGAAATCTGCGGTTAAGGTACCGTCGTCATCGTACATGGTATCGCCCAAAGAGGTGAACAGATAGTAGTTGTCGTTTTCAAGACCGTACAAACGCTTTTTGGCAGAAAGGAAGGTATCTCTGATGGCATCTCCGAGATTTACGGAGAGAATCATTGAGTCATCCTGTTCGTTCTGTGTATAAAAATCGTCATTGCTCTGCGAAGCATCGGGCGGAGTTGTTGTACTTTCGGAAGTCGTGCTTTCTTCTGCAGAAGCAGTGGTTGTAGCGGTAGTTGTTACTGTAGAAGGCTCAACGGAGTCATCCCAGAATTGCTCGATACCGTTTTCTGTTATAAACAGGAAGGACTCGATGTATTCAAGGTATTCGTCGGCAAAGTCAAAGCTTTCGTATACCTTCGGATAGTATTCGTAGTAAGATGTCTCGCTGTACGGATAAAGAAGGGATACACCGTTTGAATAATTATTATCCGTAACGTTGGCGGTAATGAACGAATCAATTGCCGAAGACAGCGCATCAGCCTTGGAGGGATAGAGCGATCTGAGGCTTTGCGCCACCGATTTCAGATCAACAAGGTCGTAGTTCATATCGGAAAAAGCCGAGCCGTATTCATACATCGTATGTCGTGATTTGCTGTATGTGACGTAGTTATCCTTGATGTCGTTTTCTGCAGAATCAAAAAGATCGTCAACGGCATCCTCGACTGTCGAAAACTTGCCAAGGTCCATACAGGACATTGTTGCCGTAGACTGATATTCATACGGAGCACCCAGTTTTTTCAGACTTTCAACAGTCTTCTGACAAATGAGTCTGCCGGCCTCGGCACCGTCTGAGTTGTTTTCTGCAATATCTTTGAATGCGGTATAGTCCCAGCCGAAAACACTTTCAACTTCCTGAGACGCGATCATATACTTTGCATAATCGGCAAAGACACCGGCTGTTTCAATTGAGCCCATCAGACAAGCATCAAAGCCGATCCATTCAAGCTTCTGCTTTGAGAAAACCGAGTCATCCATTGCTTTGCGAAGCTCCGACATGGTAAGAAGGTCTCCGTCAAACATTTCGTCAACACCGTATCCGAGCATGGGACCACCGCCGTGATCCCACAGAATAAGGCTGTACTTTTCGGCAGGGAATGTCTCATACGTATAGTTGAGGAATGCTGTCAATGTTCCGGGATCACCCATATTGGAAAGCTCGAACATATCGACAAAATAGAAGCTGTCGTTGTCGAGAAGAAGAACCGAATGTGCATCGGTCGGGATAGCCGAAAAACCCCAGCTTCGGCAACCGCCGGTAAAGACGACAAAATTGCATTTTGATGTATCAACACCTGCATTCATGAGAACATCCAGGTTGTATGACGCCGCATTATACTGGCTTTCAAGGTCGGTTCCGACAAGATAGAGCATAATAGTCTGTTCTTTCGGTTCGGTAACGGCACCGGGAGTTTTGATTGCGCTTCTTGCGGTGATACCTGTGGGCTGTGTTTCAGATGTGGAGTTGATTGCCTTTGTAACCGGTGAGGCAGAGAAAATGTTTAAAACAGTGGCAAGGACCAGAATTATCGAGGGTAAGAACATCAGAATATTTTTGAGCTTACTGTTCATCAGTTTTTCGCCTCCTTTTTCAGAATGTTTTCATCAAAGTTTGACATTTCAACAGAGACGAGATAATCATCGCCGCGTTCTACACCGTCATCATCGACTTTGAATCGAAGAGTTACAAGCGGAGCACCTGTTTCGTCCCAGTCAAAAGTATCCGTGTGCTTGTATTCTGCGGGACAGTAGCGCCACGCATAGGCAGAGGTCTCTTTGTGAATGGGTGAATCAAAAACTTTGTAGACCTCAGCTCTTGTCGAAAGCAGAGGAGTTATTCCGCCGACAAGACGGACATCTGCCCATGTAAAGTTGATAAGCCCGATATAGCAGTCTGTAACCTTTTTTTCACTTTTGGTGTCGGGATTATAAATTTCGACAAAAACCTGTGTGGAGCCTCTGTCAGGCTTTGCTGTTCGTCTTTCGCCGGGAGCAAAGACAATTTCATCAATGTTGTCGCCGAAGCACCAGCCGTTATCAACGAATTCTGAAACCTTTACGGGGAGCTGATATTCGACACCGCCCAGAATGAATTTCATATCACTCCAATCGGTAAAGGTAACAGCGGCAGGCTCACGGCTTTTGCTCATAAGCTGCTTCTGTGCAGACGGAGCGACGTCAGAGCCCTTCAGGTTGTTGACAATTACAAAAGAAAGCGCAAAAACTGCGGCGGCGGCAATACCGCTTATGATGGCGGCAATTGCGGCTTTGCTCAGTTTTTTTTGAGGTGCTGCAGGAGCTGACGGTGTTGAAAGAGGGCTTCCGCATTGTTCGCAGAAAGCTGAGGTGTCAGCATTATTACAGCCGCAATTCATACAATACATTTAATACATCCTTTCAGATTACTTAACGGAATTATTTTTTAAATACTGCTTGTATTTCTTATGCGCATTTGCGAACGGTAATATAGCATTAATACAGGCGATTATCCATAAATACGGGAAGGACTCCCCACCGCTTATAAAAGCGGTTACAAGGACTTCTAAAAGACTGATCACAAAAACAGCGATACCGAACCCGCTTTTCTTTGTCAGATGCATTCCGAGCGCCGGGCCTGCCAACAAAGCAGAATCAATAAGTCCCAGCGGGTTTGATAATAATGCCAGCGAAATGATTGCGTTAATAGCGGCAAGAATATAACAAAAGACGGCGCAGGAGACAACGGATTTGTTGAACGACGGAATATGCTGACTGATAAATTCTTTTTTGCTTAATATATGAGGTGTCGTAGGCGCGGGGGGTACGGGAGAGAAGGCTTCTGTCGGAGACGGATTTGCTGTGGGGATTTTCTGACCGCAATTCAGACAGAATGCGGATTCCGAGGATAACTTTGTTCCGCAGAACGGACAAAAAATATTGGTTTGCTGACAGTTGTTTGTTGCTTGTTCCATTTTGTTAACTCCTTTATTTTGTTTTTAATGAGCCCTCGACTGACAGAATATAGTCGCAGGCGTCCAATCCGTAAAATGTTGCATCATATGAGAGCTCGCTGTCAAAGCCGAAAGTTATACTGCAGCTTTTTGCATCCTCAACATCCTCTGTCGGTATTTCAGCAATAAAATAGATTGTGCGTGTTACACCGGACGGAATAATATAATCATAGTGAAAGGTTCCGTCTTCGTTGAGGAAGTCGGTTGTGACAAGACCTTCATAGCTGTCGGTGCCGTCAAAGCTGTATTTGAAATACATATTATAGCCGTCAAGAGAAAGCTCTTTGTCGGAAAGATTTGTCACTTCGCCGCAAAGAACAACATATGTTTGTCCTTTATCGGATACAGAAGGGTAAAAAGTATGATCTCCTTCTTTGTGTCCGGGAGAAAGAACCTCATCACAGGAGTAAAGCTCTGAAAAATTGAACTCCAAAAGCGAATCTGCAACAAGAGGCTCACCAAGAGAGGAGCTTTGACTGTCAGATGTGTATTCTCTGGAAAACTCTTCGGAATCATCCGAATAAACGTCTTCGTTATAAATAAGTCCTTCATCGTGGTTTTCGGTTACTACAGGTGTTTCCTCATTCCCGTCATCTTCGGGTAAAGCATCAACAACAGGCGGTGTCGGAGCATCCGAATCCTTTTCAAAAACGGTTGCACCGATAATAAACGCTGAAATAATAAGCAAAACGACAAGGATGCAGATAATAATTATCGGCAGAGACGTTTTCTTTTTAGGAGCAGGAACGGGATAAACGGCAGGGGTGGGTGTTTGTGCAGGTGAAACGGTAGGAGAAACAGGCGCTGAGAGTGCATTTCCGCAACCGACACAAAAACGCGCTTCGGGGAGATTTTGCTGACCGCATTTTGTACAATACATAGAGTTTTACACTTCCTTTAAAAAAGTACTCATATATATAGATACGAGAAATGTGCGGTCGGTTCATAAAAATCAAAAAATGCAAAAAAAACAACAAACCGCCGACAATATACATTGCCGACGGTCTATTGTAAAAAAAGAGGAGAAAAAGATGAAAAAAACTGTGTCTATGCTTCGCATTATAAAGCATAAATGTGTCTAAATTGTGAAGAAAGCTTTATTTTTGTGTAACTTTTAAAAAACAATTATTTTCTCTTGTATTTTTATACGTTTTCTGTCATAATGAATATGTATTAATATAGAAAGGCAGGTTTTGAAAATGAAAGGAAACTGTACGGTTATTCTTGCCGCCGGTGAAGGCACGAGGATGAAGTCTCAAAAACCAAAGGTTCTTGCAGAGGTTCTCTTCCGACCCATGATAGATTGGGTCATCGACTGCGTAAAAACCTGCGGTCTACAGGATAACAATATTTGTGTGGTAACAGGCTTTGGCAAGGAGTATCTTGACGAACACTTACCGCAGAGCATTGTAAAGGTCGTGCAGGAGGAACGGCTCGGAACAGGTCATGCGGTTATGCAGGCAAAAGAGTTTATCTCTGCACATGGTAATGCAAACGTGCTGGTGCTTAACGGTGATGCACCGCTGATGGATTCCGATACCGTCTCTCATGCACTTGAATATCACAAAAGATCTGACAGCGCCGTTACGGTTATATCTGCGCACGTGGACAATCCCACGGGATACGGCAGAATTGTCAGGGATGCTCACGGAACGTTTTCGGGAATAGTCGAGGAACGTGATGCAACCGATGAACAAAAGGCGATTAATGAGGTCAACTCGGGCGCATACTGGTTCAACTGTCAGGCGCTTCTCATTGCGCTTGATAAGCTTGCAACAGATGCAAAGTACCGTCTTAACAGCGCAAAGGAATACTATCTGACGGATGCTATTGAGATACTGCGTTCTATCGGTCAGCGTGCAACAACGTTTAATTCAAAGAGCTCGGATGTTGTGCTTGGAGCGAATGACAGAGTCCAGCTGGCGGCACTTAATGAAATAGCAAGAAAAAGAGTGCTTGAAAAGCATATGAGAGCAGGTGTTTCGATTCCGTTCTCCGACGGTGTCATAATTGACCCGACGGTAACAATCGGTGCAGACACGGAGATTCTTTGCGGAACTGTTTTAAGGAGCGGAACCGTAATCGGCAAAGGCTGTAACATCGGGCCCGATGTCAATCTTTCCTCGTGCGTTATCGGTGACGGATGTCATATAGTATCTGTTTACGGAGAGGATGCAAAGGTCGGTGCAGATACATCCGTCGGACCGTTTGCAAGACTCAGACCCGGTACCGTTATCGGTAAAGATGCACGTGTCGGTAACTTTGTCGAGGTAAAGAATTCATCGGTCGGTGACGGAACAAAGATATCGCACTTAAGCTATGTCGGTGATGCCGATGTCGGAAACAATGTCAATATCGGAAGCGGCTGTGCAACCGTAAATTATACGGGCAAGGAAAAGTTCAGAACAACCATAGGTGACGGCGCGTTTATCGGATGTGACACAAGCCTTGTAGCACCCGTAAATGTCGGTGAAAGAGCATACACGGCAGCCGGCTCCACCATAACGGAGGATGTTCCCTCTGATGCATTGGCACTCGGACGTGCACGTCAGGTTATCAAAAAGGATTGGGTAAAGTCAAAGAAGCCTTATAAAAAATAAAGCAGGTATAATATGATTAATAGAATATTGCGTACTGCTTCGGCGGTATTGATGGTTCTGTCTGTTTTGCTTTCGCTGTCATCTTGCGGCAGCGGCGGCATACAGGCGGTAGCTGTGGATGTAGATAACGGAACTTTTTTTCAGGATACCGTAAGAGAATACTATAAAAGCGGTAACACAATCTCCGAAAGCAGTCGGTATTTTGCACTTGCATCATCTTTTTCGATGAGCAAGGAGGATTTTATCAAAAACTTTCTTCAGCAGTACGACAGCAACTTCGGGATGGATCTCAAGATCCTTATTACGAACGGAAGTGATAAGCCGATTACCGTCAAGGGCGTAAGAACGGATAAAAACGGTTACGAGGCAACATATATCAGTTCTCTTGTCGGATTCGGTAATTCGGTCACGCTTGAGCCTTCGACAAAGACAGAAATTACCGTTCATTTTCTGGGCAACGGCGGCATCTATACAAACGAAGAGTTTCTTGAGGTTGTTATGAAAGAGATGGATATTCGTCTTTTATGTGCATACGAAGATACGGGTGAAGAAAAACTGTTGAAGATCAGAATAAAACCCGATAACGGAGAAGTGCGATGAAAAAACTGAAAATAATTTTTTGTATTGTACTTATTGCGTCTATAGCGGTCGGTGTTGCAGGCGTGCGATTCGGCAAAAATACTCTTAACGCATATATCGAAACCGTCAAATCAACTATGTTTCTAAAAGATTATTATCTTGATCATACGTTATATGACGAGCTGATGGCAGGCTTCTCATTCAACCGTACTGTATTTGATGCCGATTTTCAGGACAATTTTGAAAACTATTACGGTCAGCGTGTCAAGATAATGCTGACAAATGAGAATGATTTTGACATTACCGTGCTCGGTCTTCAGATTAAAGAGGGAGAAAACCATAAGGATATTCATATCAGCCGTACTCCCGAAAAGGTCGTGACGGTTCCTGCAAATACAACGGAGCCTGTCGGAATATGGTTCAGAATTATTTCGGAAGGTCCCGAAAGAGATGAGACTCTGGCAATTCTTGAAAAGGAAATATCATTAAAGCTCATTTATACAGATGCTTCAAACAATGTGCAAAGCTTAAGCGATGCACCTGAAGATATATTAAAATACGAATGGATCAGATAACAGGAGGCAGTTTATGAAGTTTTTTAAAAGATTGACGGCAGTAGTTTTATCGGTTATTATGCTTCTTTGCTTTGCATCGTGCAAGGGAGAGACGGAGACAAAGGTGCAGAACACTCTTAATGCAAACGGAAGCACGCTTACGGCACATACTTTTCTTGATGAATACAAGGCGGATCCCGATGTCAATGCAAACAAAATTACAGGATTCGGTTTTACTGCTGAGGAGTTCAAGGAA
>JAFQIG010000004.1 GCA_017397655.1 Clostridia bacterium
AAAGACAGCGAAATTTCATTACAAAAAATCGCTGTCTTTATGTTTTTTAGTTAATTCAGCTTGTCGTGTGACTTTAATTTTTTTATGTGCGTGTTCTCGGTGCCTTTATCGACAGTCTGTCGGGAGGATCTGTCGATCCTCCCGAATTATTTTATATTAGCTCAACATCCCAGTCTGCAAGGTAGCGTTCGATAAGAACGGTATCCTTGAGCGTTAGTATTCCGTCGCCGTCAACATCGGCGTTGCTCATATCGGTTATAGTAACATCCCAATCCGCAAGATAACGCTCGATAATAACAACGTCTTTCAGCGTTATCTTGCCGTCACCGTCGGGATCACCCGGTATGCGTGGAAGAATCTCTACTTTTCCGCCCTCGACCGTGAATTCAACATTATTAAGGTCTGCATTAAATGTGGAATTAGGATCGTATTCAATATCGATTGCAACCGTACATTCCGGTGCATCAGCTGCCGCAGTAAACACGAATGTAACAAGTGTGCCGTTGTTTGTATTGTTTGCGGAAAGCGCATCCTTCCATAAAACGGTATAAGGTACTTTTGTGATGTCATTGCCCTTTGTCATCAGGTTGTCGGCAAAAATTTCACCGTTGCGAACCTCTGTTAAGGTTAACAATTCGCCGTCAAAGTCAAGCAAAATCTTTGCAGCAACAATACCCGGATTATTCTCTGCATTGACGGTAATCTCCACCGTCTCACCCGGATGCACCTTGCCGCTGCTGACTGTAAAGGATGCTTTTTGTGTATCCTCAAGCTTCTGTACTGCACGTGTTTCCGTCTCGCCGCAGCGAAGGCAGGTTCGTGTCTCTTCACCCTCCGATTCGGTTGTCGGCGGTGTTGTCAGTATCCATTCACCGAAGCTGTGACCGAGAGCCGTTGTCTCATCCGAAACATAGCTGTCACCGCAGGAGCAGGTATAGGTTGTGCAGCCGCCCTCTGTACAGGTCGCCGCAGTTACTACCGCTTCATACCTATGCTCGTGAGGCGCTTGTGCAAAATGTATTGTGGCATTTGTCAACCCTTCATTGTAGGAACCTATAATTATTTCCTTCCATTGTGTCTCTGTGCTATTAAAATACACATTTTCTATTTCACAAAGGTAGAAAGCCATATAACCTATGCTTGTTACAGAACTTCCTATCGTCACATTTTTAACATTAGAGCAAAGGAAGAACGCACTTGCACCTATACTATTAACTGAATTGGGTATAGTAACACTCGTTAAGCTTGAACAAGAATAGAAAGCTCCAACGCCTATGTTTATAACAGAACTTCCTAACACTACACTCGAAAGATTTGTGCAGTCTCTAAACGCCACATTTTTTATGTTGGCAACCGAGTCAGGAATTGTAATGCTGTCGATTCCGGTGCAAGATTCAAATGCGCCTGTTTCAATAGTTATAACTGTGCTCGCTATTATTACTGTCGAAAGATTAGCACAACCTACAAACGCATCCTTGCCTATTACCTTAACGCCGTTTGGAATCGTATATAGCGTTCTTGTGTTCGCCGCCGGATATTTAATAAGTACCGTTTTATCTTTATTATACAATACTCCAGAATCGTCACTCGAATAATTCATATTGTTTTTGTCTACATTAATTTTTTCAAGATTATCACAAGAATTAAACAGGTAATCTCCTAATTTTGATACAGAAGCAGGTATCTCTATTCTTGAAAAATCACACGAATCAAAAGCGTACTCTCCAATGCTCGTAACAGAGTTCGGAATTTCAATGCTCGTAAGATTACAGTAAGCAAACGCCTTATCACCTATGCTTGTTACAGAATTCGGGATTATGATACTTTCAAGACTTGTACAATAATAGAACGCCTCATCGCCTATTTCTGTGACGGAGTCAGGGATTGTCACACTCGTAAGATCGACACACCAATTAAACGCACGATCAGCAATAGTCAATGTACCGTTATTTATTGTATATTCACCGCTGATTGTATCCTTTGCTTCTATCAAATGTCTTCCTATATACAGTACACCATTCTCCCAATTTGATTCATCATTATAATATCCTGTATAATCGAAAGCTGAATTACCTATGCACATGACTGAATCCGGAATAGTGATTCTTGTAAGATTATTAAGACTATAAAAAGCACATCCACCTATGCTCGTAACCGTATCAGGAATTGTAATACTTGCAAGGGATTTACACGAAGAAAAAGCACTTGCAGCAATAGTTAATGTACCTTCCTTTATTGCATCTTCATTACTCTTTGATTTTATTAAGTGTTTACCTATATAAAGAATATTATTTTCCCAATTTGATTCATCATTATAGTATGCTGTTTCATAAAAAGCATTATCGCCAATGATATTAACTGATTCTGAAATAATAATGTCTGTAAGGTTACTGCAACCATTAAAGGCACTAACTCCTATGTTTGTAACCGAACTAGGAATTGTAATACTCGTAAGACCATTGAAATTACAGAATGCATACGCGCCTATGCTAATGACACTATCCGGAATTGTATATGAGATTTTCATATTTCCTACCGGATACTGAATAAGCTTCGTTTTATTCTTATTATACAGCACGCCAAATTCATCACTTGAATAAAAATTATTATTTCCATCAACGCTTATACACTCAAGGCTATCGCAATCACCGAATGCCCTCCCGCCTATATCCGTGACAGATTCAGGCATTTCGACACTTTTAAGGCTATCGCAGTTATAGAATGCCTCAGAACCAATGCTCCAAACAGAGTTTGGTATCAAGATACTTTCAAGAGCATAACAATAACCAAATGCATAATCTCCAATTACTCCAACAATTTTACCTATTGTCACACTTGCAAGATTGTAACAATAATAAAATGCACTATCTCCTATGCTGGTAACACCATTATCTATTATTACGTTCTTAATTGACGAATTATACTTATACCACGGAGCATTACCGGTTGTCCAATTGCGCATATTACCGGTACCGCTGATGGTGAGTTCGCCTGTTTCTTCATTAAATGTCCATGTCAGGTTATCGCCGCAGATACCGCTGTACTCCTCGGCGGATGCAGTAATTGACAAATCCAAAAGGTCAAGCATCGGCAAAAGTGCTGTCTGAGTCAGGCATAATACAATTGCCAGAATGCACGCAAACAATTTCTTTTTCACTTTGATCAACCCTTTCGTTTTATTTCAATTACATCATAATACAGCCGATAATACCGTTTCAACCGTTTTGGAATGAAGCCCCCTTTTTGAGGAATAAAACATAAAAACACCCTGCTTTGCTGCAAGGTGTTTAAAAATCCATATTAGACTTTATTCTATAACAATATTTTCGGTGAACTCGCCTTTATTAAAATGTGTGTCCGGGAGAGTTGTTATCTTTTCACCGTTCCAAAACAGATTCTCGATAACGATGTTCTTGGTCTGATTATCTTCCGAGTAGCCACGGAAGCGAAGCTTCGGCATATGTCTGCCGTAAAGATTTATGTTTCTGAACGTTATGTCACGGTTAATGCCCCTGCGGTTGCCTCCTGCAGAGTATTCGTGATGGAATTCAACTACAACGGATATGAGATTCGGTGAATACTCTGTTTCGCTGTTGTCGTATTCTTCACCGTCAAAGTTTTGTATTCGCATCTTCATTATGACATCGTCGTATTCGACATTCATATTTTCAAAAACAACATCGTAAACATCGGCATAGTCAACGTTCATTACATCAAGCGGCGTTCCGCTGACGTGAATTATATCACAATCCGTAAATCTGATATTACATATCTTTTCGGCTCTTGTCTCTGCTCCTATTTCAAGACACTTGCCCCAATCGTTCCAGATAACGCAGTCACGAACAAGAACATTCTTGAAATTCTCGTATGACTTGCCGTTTCTGTGCATCGCTTCAAAAACAGCCTTATCCACATCGTCCTCATAAAAGCAATCAAAGCCCTTGACACAAATCGAATCGTCATATGTCCGAAGGAAGCAATTCTCAATCAGCACATCCTCACAGTTATGCATATCTATTCCGTCGCTGTTGTATCGCCAACAGCCGATTATCTTCACATTGGAAATATGAATATTCTTGCTTGCAAGCGGTCGGATATTGTAAACGAGAGAATCCCTTATGGTTATACCCTCAATCTCAACTCCCGTACAATATTCAATGCGCATCGTATGCTCACGGTGTGCGTTAGGTACTGCCGAAATTGTATTCTCTTCGTACGCTTCATAAAGAATGTGCTCACGGTTTCGGCTGTTGTCAAGAATACCCCTGCCGCAGATCCTTATATTTTCTGCATCTACAGCAAACACACAAGCATACACAACGGCACCCTCATCAATAAACAGAGTCTGACCGCTTTTTAAAACGATCTTTCCGACATCGTGCTCACCCTTGCCGTAGTAAATAACGTTATCGTCATTTATGTCAATATCATATTCCTTAACAGGATCGGCAAAAATATGCAACGCTTTGTGCAGTCCGTAAGGCTCGACCGTAAAGTATGCCGCCTTTTTAAGAGTAAACTTAATGTGTCCGTCATCCGTGATAACAGGTGTAATGCCGAGTGAGACAGGGCGAATCTCTACCGTATCAAAAGTCTCCTTCGGTATGATCTCAAACTCCAGCTCTTCATCCGTCTGAAGTGACAAAAAATTGACAAGCTCTGTCTGATCGACCGATCTTTGATGACCCGGCCAACGGCGGTTAAACGGCATTGCCGATACTCTTGCCGTGTTAAGCGAGACTTCCTTACCGTTGATCAGCACCGTATAATCATTGCAAACAATATCGGTCTGTGTTGTTTCATATACTTTGTACATATCCATTACCCCTTTAATTCAAGCGTCGTATTGTAGTCATCGATACCGTAATTGCCTGCCGTATGCTTCAGTATCTCAAAAAGATCCGATTTTGTACCGTCAGGATTTTTAAGATTGATCCGCTTTAAAACAGGATTGATTCTTTTTAGAAAGTGAAGGAAAACATCGCCCTTCGGTGTACCCTCTTTAAAGCTTTGGTTGCCCTTGAACACATCTCGGACAAGCTCTGCGGAATAATCGAGAAGTCTCATTTTTCGTATACTTTTATCACACTTGATAAACAGAAGCCTTGAGAGTGTTCCGAGCTTTATACCGCAAATGATCTTTCCGCCGAGTCTTACGGCAAGCTCGACAGCATTTTTCTCCTTGATACCGAGCTTTCTCATTGCCCTTTTGGTATCGTGTGCCATATCCGTTATAAGATTTACTATCATCCTGTCAAAAAGCTCTGTCAGGTACTGCTTGCACGGTTTTCCGCCTGTATCAAAGTCAAAGTCAGGTGTTGGTACGCTCTCTATCCTTGCAGCATCACCGCAAACCGTCACAAGCCTCATATACGCAGGATCGGCAATTATCGAACCTGTCGTAACATCATAAAATTTGTTGCCCTTTGCGGAAACATATTCATTTATACTGTGGTTGTGCATATGACCTGTAAAAACGAGATGTATGCCTTCGTCAGCAAGGAAAGATGCCGTTTCATATGTATCCTTGAACATTATCGAAGACACAAGCGAAAAAATCGGCTGTCCCGCCAATATCGGATAGTGACACATCGCCACTACCGTTTTTTTATCCTCTCTCGCCTTTTGTGCCTGCTCTTTTATCCATTCGATCTGATCTTCACAGAATCCGTGCTGATTACCGATCTTTTTATCGGCATTAAGCGCAAAAAGTCTGACATCGTCCGACAGATCAGCGGTATATGACAGGCTGTCGGTATGAACGGAAACAGCCTGCGAGAATCCGAAATCCTTGTAAAGCCCGATCAGCTCTTCCCTCTTTACACCTTCGGGAGAATATCTTCCGCTATCCGAAAATGCAAACGGGTCGGGACAGTAATCATGATCTGCCGTCAGAACGTAGATCTTTTTGCCGTGATTTTTCAGATCGTACAGATGCTTAATAAAAGATTCGTGACTCTTTCTTTCGCCGTTAAATGTAAGATCACCGTCAAACAGGATTATATCGGTCTCATGATTCTTTAAAAACTCAAAGACGCTTTTGTTTATACTTTCCGTTTCGGCAAAGCACTTCTGCTCGTAATGCATAAAGTCATCGTATTCTTTTCCGCTGCATCCGAGCGAAGTATCAAAATAATGCGGATCAGCTATCAGCAAAAAATTCGTATCGTTCATAGTTATTCCGTCTTATTACTTTCTCTCATTTTAAGTACTTTGTTGTGAACCTCTTCTTTCGTCTCACCGGTAAGCTTGTAGAAGAAGAACGGTACACCTGCAAGGAACATCATAATACCGTGGAAAATAGTGTAGAAGAACAGCATAAGAATCTTTGTTCTGATGCTCTGAATCGGATTGGGATCAAGATCTGTCGGCTGAATGTATCCGATGATTGATCCGTCACCGTAAAGTATCAGCGGTGAACACGCATTTGCTATCGTACCGCTTATAAGAGTTCCTATTGATATAACAAACGGAAGTGTAGCGTCAAGTCTTTTTGAAGTTTTGGCTTCGATATCCTCAATAACATCCGCCTGGAACATACTGGGAAGAAGATTGGATGCTCCGAACTGTAATCCTATAAGGAACAGGAATACAATAAACAGTATCTGAAGTAACGGGCTTTCGTTTTTAAAATAGAGATATCCTACTGCAAATGCAGCAGTATTGATAAGTATGGAATAGATTCCGCTTGCAATGTACAGAACCTTTGAGTTAAACTTTTTAAGCAGGAAGTTGATAATCAGCATTCCGACAGCCGTACCGATTCCCGTAGGCAAGCCGAAAAGCAAAAACTTTGATGTTGAGCCGAGAAGCGCTGCTGCAAGAAAGACGCCCATATATGTGGCGATAAGACGGAAGTTTTTCAAAAACTCCGAAATAATAATGACCCACGCATATTTATTCTTGACAATATCCGCAAAGCCGACAAGAGGATTCTTTTTCTCTTCGGAATATACAACTCTTTCCTTGACGGCATTCATACCGATAAGTACGGTAATTGCTCCGACAACAGCACAAAGACCTGATCCGATAATATACTGCAGACCCTCATTGTCTTTCCAGATAAGTCCGATAACAAGAACTATTACAAGCGGTGCAGAGTTACCTACAGCAGAAGAAATGCTTCTGAAGGAAAGAACGGTATCTCTTTCTTTCATATCGGATGTCATAACGTTTGCGATCATATTGATCGAATTACCGAAAGTCGTAACAACCGACCACATGATGGATACGGAAACAAGGTAAATCATCATAAATGTACCGGTGAGCACTGACGGTGTCCAGAAGCCCATCATCAGCACAAGTCCTGCAGGAATTGCAGTCAGCATCATTATCGGTTTGAATTTACCTTTTTTGCCGGGCTTTCTTCCGTCAATGTACATAACAATCAAAAACGTCAGAAAAAACGGAATGACACTTGATAATGTGTTAAGAAGTGATGCCTGTCCCTCTGTCAGCTTCAAGACGTTGACAAGATACGCATTTCTGTACGATCCCATCATTCCCGTCATGTTGTTGTAAAAGAATACTGCGATCAGATAAAGTATAAATTCCGATTTTTTAACTGATTTGTTTCCCGTGCGATTTTCTGATTGTAACACTGTACTCATAAAAATCCCCCTGTTGTAAATTTGAACAAAAATATTTTATCATATACCCGAAATTTATTCAAGACGTAAGTTTCTCTTCAGAAAACAAACAATCCGACCTGCACAGCAAGTCGGATTGTCGGTAGCGCTATTCGGCAAGCACTTTCATCTGTAAATAAAAATACGATATATTGTAGATAAATATGTCGGTGACAATTCACAAAGATGGTACAACGAAACCGAAGCATAACGCTTTGCAGAAAAAATATAATAATCAAACCAAACATCATCAAACCAGTCACTTACGTAAAAAACATATTCATCATCAAGAAGAACAGGATGATGAAACAGCATAAACGGAATAAAAAACTCCTCTTCAAAAGTATCAACATTAATTTTTTTAAGAAAGCGGAAACCGAATTTACGCGGAAAGGTAACAACTATATCACCATCTTTGGTAAATCCTGCACAATCAACGTTATCAATAATGAATCTTTCTTCTGATGTTTTCGGGTCATACAAATACCATGAAAATATTTTCTCATAAGATGTTTGCATATCTTTTTTCGGATAGAGAATCCGTTCTCCGTCCGTATACAAATTTCCTGTAATGAAATCTTCTATACCCTCGCTGATTACCTCTGTCTCTTCTTTCGTCGGATCAACACAATAAAGCACATTTTTCGCTGTAAAATAAACTTTAAGATCATTGGTGACCGCCATATATTCCGGCATGACAGCGATTTCCTCAGTCCAAACAACACTATTATTCTGAACATGTAAAAGACAGTATGCTCCGTCAGATATCCTTTCTGCACCGCAAAAATAATCGTCTTTTTTTATGAGATATGGCGCACCAAGCTTTTTGTAACCATCAATGTTTATTTTTCTTGGTTGTGTATCGTTCGGCCCATAAATATACAAAGCTGTCACGGGCGGTTGATCGTCTTCCGGATCGCCTGCCGCATAAAAATAAGTAAAAGGTTCACTCAAGAGTTGATTTTTATTGTAACGACCAACGGCCGAGATCACAATAATAACAGCAATTAAAACAGCTATGGCAATCAATACTTTTTTCTTTTTGCTCACGAATTCCAGCTCCTTATTGATAAGTTATATGATCAAATCCTTCAAATTTCTTAAAAAGCTTTTCAACAGAAAGCACAAGGGGACGGTTCTTTTGTGTGCTGACATTTACACACAATACTAAAGCTTATCCCTGTTAATAATACTCCTTTTCTTTTATAAATTTATTTTCTTGTTGATTTTAGCCATTAAACTACCGCCAAATAAAGATATCGTTGATCAGGCTGTACTGTCTGTCAGCCGTTGCACGTATACCATCAATTGATATAGAAACACTCTTCTTTATCGAAACGAGATACACAAATGGATAAAGCGTATTATATTTTGATTCACATCTGAAATCTATAATATATTCATCGTTAAGTATTACAGGATCGTTAACCCTCATAAAGGGCATAAATCTTTCAACTTCAAGCGTTTTTATGTTTACTTTTTTCATTTTGTAGCTGTTTGCAGGTTTTAACTCGTAATGCGGATAAGTAACAATTATATCACCGTCGGATGCAAATCCTACACATCGATCCGCCTCTATAATAAATCTTTCTTCATCCGTTCGCGAATCATACAAAAACCATCTAAATGAATTAAATCCGTTTTCCTTTGCATACAGGATTTTTGCGCCGTCCGTATATATGCGATTCATATTCATCTCTTTTCCCAAATCGGCACAAAGAGTCTCAACATAGTTTTTTGAAATAACCGCTCTGTACAACATTCCCTGCGCAGTGAAAAACACATCAAGATTTTCAGTAACTATTAAATGTTCGGGTATTACATCAATATCCATAGACCAAATAACCCTGTTATCCGTAATGCGCAAAAGCACCGTTTTTCCATCGGTAATTCTTTCTCCGCAACACACAAAGTCACCTTTTTTTAAAAGATACGGAGTTTTCAGATTTTTATAACCGTCAATCTTTATCTGCATTGCACACTCGTCATTATGATCGAATATAAACAAACCTGTTTCGAAACTCAAAGGCGAAGGATTGCTATTATCTGCGTATACTGCATCAAAAAAATAAGCCGGATGTTCATTTGCCAACCCGTCCCGATTGTATTCAACCGAAACGTTCACAGCAATAACAATTATAAAAAACGCTACAGCAATAAAAGCTTTTATCTTTTCTCTCACGAATTCCAGCTCCTTATTGATAAGTTATACGATCAAATCCTTCAAATTCCTTAAAAAGCTTTTCAACAGAAAGCACAAGTAGACGGTTCTTTTGTGTGCTGACATTTACGCACAATACTAAATCTTACCGCCTTACAGTCTTTTAAAGCTTGAATGAATCCTTGAAAATCTTCTTCATCCCGAAGATTTGTTTCACCTCGACAGAAATATATCATATCTTCATATTTTATCAACACAGAAGAGCCGTCCCTATGTGTTTTACGTTGAATCAGAACACAAAAAGCTTTTGCAGTTCTTCGGGTAAAGAGATAAATCCGTACGGGTCGGAAATATATTCACGATCTCTTTCTACGGAAGAAAAGCCGTAATGACCGTCTGCAGTACTGCGGATAAAGCCTATATTAAATGCACCGTTGATTCCGTAAAATTCCAAAGCGCACCAATAAGTTTCATAGCTCCCGACCGGAACGATTACGGACGGATCCTGATTGGCGGCAGCTTTGCGTACTGTTTTCATAAACTCCTCTATCAATTCGGGATCATCTATGTATTTTTTATCGTTTCTGCTATTCCCATACGCATCCATCGTTGATTCCAAAGCAATGCGTTTTATCGCTGTACCGTCAGAAAGATAATCAGGAATTTCAAAAGAAACTTTTCTGTATATCTCACCGTCTGACAAAAATCCGCAATCGCAAATAAAATTGTTTTCGGGATCATTTTTGTATGTTCTTATCTTTGTTGAAAAAACGACTTCTTCCGTATTATTAACATCAACACAATCTACTTATATTTTTTTGGAATTCAACTCATCGTACGGAGTGAACAAGCCAAGCAACGTAAGATCGTCCTTGTAATATTCGGTATACAGCTCTCCGTTATAAACGATAAAGATTTCCGAAGGCTCTTGCTCTTGCACTTCCGCTTCCGCACCGTTAAACATGAAACAAAAACACAAAACAACGCAAACCGGCAGACCGATTACATCAGATATTAAGATAATAACTTTTTTCATATCAACAAAACTCCTTTGTGTTTTTAGCTCCTCCACACTTATGCGTAAGAAAAAATTTCTAAAACAGTAAGCCAAATACCATCAACCGATGACACATCAATGTTTGGCAAATAATAAGCACAAGATGTCTTAAGCGATACCAGATGAGGCTCACAAATAACAGAACCGTATCCGGTATCATGAGTGTTTTGTATATATGTATCATTAAATACATTGGGAGACAAAAAGCGTATCCAGGGCATAAACAAATTAGTTTTGTTTGTTTTCAGATCAAATTCTTTATAAATCATTTTTTCTGAAAACTCACTCTGTTTCTTACATCCGAACAAAACTCGTCCATCTTCTGTAAAGCCTGCACAGGTTGCCGCCTCCATAACAAAGGTTTCTGTACCGGTACTACAATCATACATAAACCAACTGCATCGTTCTTCATTATCAGAAGAATACAAAACACAGTTACCATCCGTAAAAACCGAACGTCCGACATTCAGAGATTTAAAATACGGTTTAATGTTATTTTTCAGTACAACTGTTGTACCGTCAGCAACAGACATTTTGTACAAAGTTTTATCAGAAGCAAAGTATACAAAGCCTTTTGCATAAACAATTTGATCGGGATACTAATCCACAGAAACAGCTTTTGTCAAGGAATTATGTTTATAAAACAGTAAAAAAGGTTTATCGTCAGTAGTGCGTGTTGCGGAACAGATAAACTCGTTATCGCTTATCACATAAGGAGAAAACAAATCATAATATCCGTCCGCAAATATATCAGCACTCTTTTGTGTCACAGTGTCGTATATAAAAACAGTTCTTTCATGTTGACGATCATATACATCATTTTTATAATCAACCTTTTTATTCCGATTGTGTAGCGCACTACCAAGAATCGTGATCTGCTCTTTTGGTACAGGCTTTGGAATTGATGTCCAGAAAAAGTTGAAGAAGCTAACAACAAAAGCGATACACAAAAATAACAGCAAAAATTTTTTGATTTTTTTATGCTTTCGATTTTTTGCTTTCATTCACTTCACCTCATTGATATGTGGTTCTGTAGTAGCCACGTAAATTCTTACACAGTTTTTTCAGTTTGTTCGGAGTGAAAATATTTTTGTACCCATCAAAACTATCAAAGACAGTCTCGCTTGCAAATCCCATATAGCACAAAAGGAACCGTCACACTTGTCTTTTTATGCTTTCTTTTTTGACCTGTTTCCAAATACACTTGCAACGATAAATATGATAACGAAAGCTGAAAGATACGGTATAAGCCAAAGCTTCGGACCGCCCTCGTAAGTGACCGTTACGTTGTCCCCGTCTATACACACGATATCAAGATACCCTCGAAACGGAATATAATAGCGTATTGACACCTTGTCAGTAAGCTGTAAAACATTTCCGTCCTTGTCAAGATATGCAAAGCGGATTTTGCGAAGCTTTTTTACTGTCTCATACGCTTCGTTTGATTCGCCGCCATAGTCCCTGTCAAGACAGTATCTTGTGATATATATGTCATCTTGCTTGTTTTGAAATACCGTTTCAGACCCCGAATCCTTGCAATGCAATGTGTAACTTACAAAGCCGTCATCGTCAAAAAAACCGATCTGCGAATCAGTACCGACCGACGGTAAAACACAGCTTCCCGAATCTTCAACAAAACAGCTATCGCCAATATCCGATTTGCGAACAAGTAACTCTAAACAAACTGCATCTTTCGGTATGTTTTCTGAATTCACTTCGCAATGCACATAATGCTTTGGAACCCACGCATAAACCTGTACGGAACATTGTATAAATATCAAGGGAATCAAACAGGCATATAACAGCCGATTCATAAAAAAGCGTCCCCCTTCTAAACACAGAAGAGCCGTCTCCCTGTGTTTGTATGTTTTGCGTTATGAACTGATAAAACCCTCTCTCCATTCGGGACAATCCCGAATGTATTTATCAACAATGCACTTTCTGAACGGATGACAAAGCTTATATCTCAAACGGTATTTTGCCGCTTGATTTTTTACACAAAAAACAGCTTCTGCACGGATATCTTCTTCTGTACCATCTTTGGGTTTCCAGCTTGTTATCAAAAACAAATCGGTCACAGAGTTGTCGGAACCGCTCCCCAAAACAGGCACAGGTATTATACTAAAACCCGAAGGAAACAAGCAAAAACCCTCGACTTCTTTTTGATAAAAATTAACCGTTTCATTCGCCTTTTGCAAAGAGGAAAAAATACCGATAACTTTATAGGAATCGTCATTATCCGTCGAAGTACGGTGTTCAACCAGATACATCATCAGCATACAACTCCTCCTACTTCAGCCCTGAATTTCGCGTTGCAAATTTAACTGTTTTACTATTAACACAAAAGGACAGGTCTTTTGTGTTAATTAGTTTTTCACCGCACATATAGTAATAACACCTTGCTTCAAAATCTCGCACCACTCGTTCGGAGAGTGTACACGTATATCAGCATACACCAAAACATCTGCGGAAACGCTATCTCCCGGCGACAGATAAACCGCTTCGCCGTCACTCGGATATCGGTTGTGTGTCACAAAAGCATTTTCGCCGTCCACACAAATATCCTTACATTGCCAATAATAAACAAAATCATCAGTTTCATTTGTTAAGGTATAGCTGACAAGAAAAGAGTTGTAGCTTTCCATATTTTTACGGATTGTAAAATATGTTTCAATATCAAATTCGGGATATTCTTCTAAAAACTCCTTAAAGTTATCGGGAAAAGTACGGTAAATTTGCTCTGAATAAACAGAGGGTTTCACATCTGTTGCTAAAGCACTTAAGTCAGTTTTTTTATCACACAAAAATAGTATAAACATCACAACTATCAAAAAACCGATAGCTATTAAATACTTATTTTTCATACCACGGCCTCCATTTTGCATTATTGTTAATATGATAAAATGCTAAGTATTCAAGAGAATTGCTTTCTCCATAATTTTCTACAGCCTTCAAAAGCGAGTATTTTGATCTATTTCTAGTATGAGAAGCATAGAAAATATCTTTTGCATTAATTTCAGTTATTATTACTGCGTGTGTATATTTTTCCTTCCCATCTATAATAAAATCCATATAAATGACATCACCGATAGTTAGATTAGGGATCATTTCATAAATATCATCAATCCTCGTAGAATCAAACTCCTCACCCTCACTATCTGAGAAATTGATAAACCCCCTGAATCCGACATAATGTGAAGAAAAATAAGACATCTGATCTTTTACACAACTCCACGAATTTGATACACCTCTTAATCCAAAAAAAACTTTTGAATACCAAACCTTTGTCATCTTTATTCCTCCGGCATAAAGACATTGTGAGACAAAGTTAGCACAGTCTCCATCTTTATAATAATACTGCATATTGAAGATTTTAAGGTTCAAATTTGTGTAGCCTGTCCATTTGCGAGCATATTTTACAGCATTTGTTCTGTTATAAAACCCGTCCGGATCAAATTGCGAAACAGGAGAGTTCGCACAATATACAAACATATTTGTACCAATTATGCTTACCTCTGTGTCGCAATATACATCTTCATTAATAAACCTGCCGATTTCGGGGTTATAGTATCTTGACTGCAGGTAATAAAAACCTGTTTCGTAGTCGTATAGATATCCACGGTAGAAAATCGGATTGAAGCCTGCGGCAAAGGTGATCTCGGTACGGTCTGCCTCGCTGTTCGGCGTGAGGGTGAAATTGCCCCACGCATCATATGTGAAGCTGACAACTGTTTTTGACTCTTTTTTACAGTAAAATCATTGCATATTCCGTTATAAAAGTCAATACAGATTGCAAAATCGTTCGTTAAAATTGCAAAATCGTTCGTTTTCCCACTTTTATTGAGATTCTCAATATAATTTGGAGTAAAACACCTTTGACTTTACATAAAAAAGATTCTTCGCCTACTTCAAGAATGACACAATCGGGTGATTTCTCGTATCACCCGACACTTTGCTTTCACCCTAAAACAAAAAACCGACCTGCACGGCAAGTCGGATTTTTGTGTAATGTATTTATTGCTCTGTAATTACGCATTTATAAACTTCTTCCGGGACATATTTTGTGATATCGTAGTTGAAAGAGCGAAGTTCTTTTACCATCGAAGAAGAAAGTGCAACATTTTCTGCACGGAAATACACATATTCCAATCCGGGATAAATAAGCTTGTTTGCCTCAGCAATATTTTCCTCATAGTTATAGTCCATGTTATTACGCAAGCCTCTGATCATATATTGAATACCGTTTTCTTTTGAGAATTCGGCAATCAGACCTTCGTAAACAAAAACCCGTACATTCTGAATATTTTCAAGCTGCATAGTTTTTTCGATTGCGATTTTCATTTCTTTACTTGAAAAAGATCGTCTCTTGTTTTTATTTACACCTATTACAACATAAACCTCATCAAAAAGTTTTGACGCTTTTTTTACAATATCAAGATGTCCGTTTGTAAACGGGTCGAATGAACCGGGATATATTGCTTTCTTAATCATTATTTTTTACCTTCTTTCACTATTTCAATAATTCTTTCAAAACTTATCGGAGCATAACCAATTCTTTCAACACAGACACAGACGTGCTGCGTACTGAAATCTTTTATAATCGGAGACGCATGAACGTGACCAAAAAGATTTGCATAAGGCATATTGGAATTAACATAGATTGCATTATGGGAAAGAACCCAGAAACCTTTTAAAATAACAGGTAAATCATAAACTTCCTCAAAGCCTGCTTCACGGTATTCGGAATTTGATTTGATATCATGGTTACCTTTTACAAGATATTTTGTTCCGTTTAGCCTTGAAAGCGTTTCCTTTTCATATCCGGAAGCTCCGAAGTCACCAAGTACATAAACTGTATCACTTTCAGAAACAACAGAATTCCAATTCTTAATCAAAGTCTCATCCATCTGCTCAACGGAATCAAACGGTCTGTTTTCGTAATTTCTTATGTTGTCATCACCGAAATGGGTATCTGCTATAAAGAATATTTTGTTCATAATAACCTCCTGTTTTTGCCGGAATAAACTTAGAACACAGGGTGAATTCGGTATGATCCGATCGATGATTATTCTTAAATTTAATATTAATACATCTTAGTAATAAAGTCAATACATTTTCAAAATCGCACAAAAAACCGACCTGCACACGGCAAGTCGGTTTGTAATTTAAAAATTATTCGCAGATAATGCCTGCATCCTTAAGGATTTTTTCGGTAACTTCGTTGTCGTCAACACGAAGGATTATGCACGCATGACCCTCTCTGTCGGTAAGCGATGCATACGAATATGCAATGCTGATGTTGCTCTTTGAAAGAGTGTCAAGGATGCTGACAAGGCTGCCGGGCTCGTCAGGAACAAGAACAGCAAGAACAGGTGTTACCGTGCAAAGCCAGCCCTTCTCCTTTGCAACAGCCTCGACCGCTTTCGGATCGTCAACGATGATGCGAAGCAAGCCGTAATCCTGTGTCTCCGATATTGAAAGCGCCTGCAGGTCGATGTTGTTCTCTGCAAGAATGTTTACAAATTCAGAAAGCTGTCCTGCTCTGTTTTCAAGAAATACAGAAAGCTGATTAATAATCATGTCAAGTCTCCTTTCTTAATTAAAAAAGCTTACGCTTGTCGATAACTCTGACTGCCTTTCCCTCACTTCTGACAATCGACTTGGGAGCAACGAGCTTGAGCTTGGGTGAAATACCGAGCATGGATTTGAGTGCATCAAGGATTTCCTTTTCCTTTTTGGATATAGCTGCAACCGTATCCGAGAACAGCTCGCTCGGCATCTCGACCTCAACGTCAAAGGTATCTGTATTATTTACTCTGTCAAGGACTATCTGATAGTTAGCGGGCATACCGCAGTTAAGAAGAACCGTTTCGATCTGTGACGGGAAAACGTTAACACCACGGATGATAAGCATATCATCGGAGCGTCCCATCGGCTTTGACATACGGATATGTGTGCGTCCGCATTCGCAGGGTTCATCGTTAAGTACACAGATATCTCTCGTACGGTATCTGATCATCGGGAATGCTTCTTTTGTAAGAGCTGTAAATACAAGCTCACCCTTTGATCCCATAGGAAGAACCTCTTCTGTAACAGGATCAATAATCTCCGCAATAAAGTGATCCTCACAAACATGCATACCTGCCTGTGCTTCACACTCGAACGATACACCGGGGCCGCTGAGCTCTGTAAGACCGTAAATATCATAAGCCTTAAGTCCGAGCTTCTGTTCAATATCATGACGCATTTCTTCTGTCCATGCTTCTGCACCGAAGATACCTGCTTTAAGCTTAAGATTACCGATAATACCCTTTTCGATCGCGGATTCGGCAAGGTATGCGGCATACGAAGGTGTGCAGCAGATAATGGTTGCACCGAGATCTTCCATAAACTGGAGCTGACGATCGGTGTTGCCCGAGGACATCGGAAGAGTCAGACAGCCAACCTTATGTGATCCGCCGTTGAGTCCGGGACCACCTGTGAAAAGTCCGTATCCGTAGCATACCTGACAAACATCTTCATTTGTTCCGCCGACAGCTACAATAGCTCTTGCACAGCAGTCTTCCCAAAGATCAATGTCGTGCTGAGTGTAGAAAGCTACAACACGGCGACCTGTAGTACCCGATGTAGACTGGATTCTGACACACTCGCTCAGAGGCTTTGCCAAAAGTCCGTAAGGATATGCATCACGAAGATCGGATTTTGTCAAAAAAGGCAGTTTGTGGAGGTCCTCGATTCCCTTGATATCGGAGGGCTTGACGCCTTTTTTGTCCATAAGATCACGGTAATAAGGAACGCTCTCATAGACTCTTTTTACCTGTGCGACAAGGCGCTCGCTCTGAAGCTCGTGGAGCTTGTCCCTTGACATAGTTTCTATGTCTTTCTGATAATAATTTGCCAATTTGACCACCACTTTCTTTTTTAATCACGTAATTATTATAGCACGTTAAATCGCTAAAGTCAACAATTATTTAACCTTGATGCCGCCTACGGGACGAATTTTAAGTACCATACAGCTGCCCTCGCCGAAGATAGCGTCCATAGCGCTTCTGTAATTTTCCAATTCGCAAATCGGAACAAATGCCTGTATCGTTCCTGCAAAGCCGCCGCCGTGAACACGCCATGCGCCCTTGCCCTTCAACATCTTGTCGCTGACCGAGAGTCCCATTGCAACAGGCTGTGCTGTCGGAGCAGATGTTGTATATACATTCTGATTATACATAAAGGATGAAAATCCGCTTTCGGTTACGTGCTTTTTAAAGCTCTCAAAATCTCCGTCCTTAAGAGCCTTTACCTCATGAAGAACTCTTTCATTGTCACCAAAGAAATGAATTGCACGGACAACTGCTCTTTCAGATGTCGCCTTGCGTGCCTTATCAATGTTTGCAAAAAACTCATTCTCGTCAACATCGCGCAATACGGACTTGCCGAATACAGCCGCTACCGCTTCCATCTCGGATCTGACTGCCGCATAGTCTGCCGTAAGATCGTTATGACTGCCGCCTGTATTGACGATACAGAGTGCGTGTGAGCATGATGCAAAATCAAATGTGAGCTTTTCGATAATCGGTTTTGACGGATCGTTGAAATCAATAGTTACAAAGCCGCCGACAGAGCTTGCCGTCTGATCCATAAGTCCGCAAGGCTTGCCGAAGAACTTGTTTTCGGAAAACTGTGCGATCTGTGCAATCTCTACTGCGCTGATCTTTCCGTCATTATAAAGATGGTTAAGTATCGTTCCTATAAGAACCTCATAAGCCGCCGAGCTTGACAGTCCCGAACCCGAAAGAACATCGGAGGTTACACAAGCATCAAAGCCGCCTACCTTATATCCACGTTCAACAAAGCCTGCACAGACGCCTCTTATCAATGCGGATGAATGACCTGTTTCGGATTCGACAACATCGAGTGTTGAGATGTCAACTTCGTTTGCACCGTGTCCCGTTGACTGCTCACGGATAATGCTGTTGTCTGTTGCTCTGACTGCTGCAAGTGCATCAAGATTAACGCTCGCCGCAAGAACTCTGCCGTGGTTATGGTCGGTATGGTTGCCGCCTACCTCCGTTCTGCCCGGTGCGCTGAAAAATGTCACGTCATCGCTGCCGAAGGTGCTTTCAAATCTTTCGGCAAGCTCGCTGTATCTGCTCTTTTGTCTCTCAATCTCGTTTTCGGGATACAAAGTCAACAAAATCTCTTCAAATTCCTTTGTTGCCATAAAATCCTTTGCTTTACTCATTTTTATCTTCCCCTTCTTTAACGTTCGTTTTATCAATTACATAATAGATACTTACCATCAGACAGCCCGATACCGCAAACAGTATTATCATCGGTAACAGGAACGATGCCGACAACGGTGTATAAACGTTGCGTCCGATTATGGTGTATGACAAAATCTTGTACATAAATCCGAGTACTGAAATTATCAGATAATCCCTGAAGTTAAAGTTAAGCGCACCGTAAAGCCTGCTTATACTGTTGACAGGGAAACACGGGATCGCCCTGAAAAGAAGCAGCATATACGGATTGCCCGTACCTTTTTTCTCCAAAAGTCCTCGTACAATCTCATTTCTGCGGACAAACTTTATCGCTCTGCCTCCTCCGAAGCGCTTGCCCCAGAAGTAGCGTATCGTCATCAGCCACACAATACCCGTAACGTTGACAAGCAATGCAAAATACCAAGGCAACACCATACCTGATATAAAGCAGATTGCAGGTATCGTTACAGGCGGAAAAAAGCTCTTTAACGTAAACAGCGCCATAACCGCCGCTACTATCAGCCATCTGTTCTCGATCGCTATAATACGCTCTTCCAAAAGCAGCAGCTGCGCCTGCCAGGTTTCGTACCATTGATTAAGCTCTTCGATCTGCATTACCGCAAGAAGCAGGCACAAAGCACCCGACAGGATAAGTGACAGTACACCTGCATATCTGACTAAAATGATTTTAGACCTTTTTTTGATACTGCCACCCCCCGACAAACGTATTCTCCTAATTTAATATGATACCTTATTTATCCTCTGAGGTCAATATTTTTTTAAAACTCAGAGCTTAATTCCGTTTTGACATTTTTGATAAATATGTTATGATATAATAAATGTATTATATGAAAGGATCCTTGATATTATGAAAGCTGTAATTCTTGATGCATATACAACCAATCCCGGTGACCTGTCGTGGGACTGGCTTTATGATGCAGCCGATACGGTAGATATTTATGATTTTACCAAGCCTGATGAGATTATCGACCGTGCCGACAATCACGAAATTGTCATTACCAACAAAACACGACTCACGAGTGAGATTCTTGATTCACTTCACGGCGTAAAATACATAGGACTGCTCAGCACGGGCTTTGATGCTGTTGATGTCACTCACGCACGGAAGCTCGGTATTCCCGTCTGCAATATTCCTGCATATTCCACAAACGGTGTTGCGCAAATGACATTCTCTCTTATCCTTGAATTCACTAACCGTGTTGCGCTTCACGATGAAGCTGTCAAAAACGGCGAATGGCAAAAGGACGGTAACTTCTGCTTTATGAAAAGCGAGCTTCGGGAGCTTTCGGGAAAGACGATCGGCATTATCGGTTACGGAAAAATCGGTCGTGCCGTTGCAAAAATTGCCGATGCCTTTGGTATGACCGTAATTTGTCACACCGCACATCCCGAAAAGTACGGCAACGAGGGTATTTCTTTTGTATCACTTGAGACTCTGCTCAGAAACAGTGACTTTGTCACGCTTCATTGTCCGTATAACGAAAGCACTCACAAAATGGTAAACGCCGAATTCCTGTCAATGATGAAACCGTCTGCAATTCTTATCAATACATCAAGAGGTGCTGTCGTTGATGAGGATGCACTCAAAGTTGCGCTTGATAACGGTATTATATCGGGAGCAGGTCTTGATGTTTTATCAACCGAGCCGCCGAAAGATGACAATAAAGTCGCTTTTCATAATAAGTGCATCGTTACTCCTCACATCTCTTGGGCTGCGTTTGAAACAAGAGAGCGACTGATGGGTATCTGCAAAAACAATCTTATGTCGTTTCTTAACGGAAATCCCGTCAATGTTGTCAACTGACTGTTGTAATTTTTTTCAACTGATGATATAATAATTATGTTTATTTTAAAGGAGGTTGCACTTATGTGTAAAAAACCGTATTACATCACAACTGCCATTGCTTATACTTCGGGAAAGCCGCATATCGGCAATTCCTATGAGATAGTCCTCACGGACGCTATTGCAAGATTCAGACGAATGCAGGGTTATGATGTTTTCTTCCTCACCGGTACCGATGAGCACGGTCAGAAAATCGAGGATAAAGCCCGTGACGCAGGCATTACTCCCAAAGAGTTTGTTGACGGTGTTGCATCTCAGATCAAGGGTATCTGTGATCTTCTCAACACAACCTATGACAAGTTCATCCGCACTACAGATGACTATCACGAAGAAGCTGTTCAGAAAATTTTCCAGAAGCTTTATGATCAGGGCGATATCTACAAGAGCGAGTATGAAGGCTTTTACTGCAAGCCCTGTGAGTCCTTCTGGACAGAGACTCAGGCTGTTGACGGCAAATGTCCCGACTGTGGCCGTGATGTCGAAAAAGCCCGTGAAGAAGCTTACTTTTTAAAGCTTTCCAAATATCAGAAACAGCTTGAAGAATACATCGAAAACAATCCTGATTTTATCTATCCCGAAAGCCGTAAAAAAGAGATGCTCAACAACTTTATAAAGCCCGGCATTCAGGATCTTTGCGTTTCCAGAACATCCTTCAAATGGGGCGTTCCCGTTCCGTTTGACTCAAAGCACGTTATTTATGTCTGGATTGATGCTCTTTCAAACTATATCACTGCTCTCGGTTATCAGCCCGATAAACAGTCTGAGCTTTACGAAAAATACTGGCCTGCAAACGTTCATATCGTAGGTAAGGATATTGTACGTTTCCATACCATTTACTGGCCTATTATGCTGATGGCTCTCGGTCAGCCTCTTCCTCAGAAGGTTTACGGTCATCCGTGGCTTCTTGTCGGTGCTGACAAAATGTCAAAGTCAAGAGGCAACGTTATCTATGCCGATCAGCTCGTAGAATTGTTCGGTGTCGATGCTGTCCGCTATTATCTTCTTGCTGAGATGCCTCACGCTTCTGACGGATCTCTCACATTTGAAAACGTTATCGAGCGTTATAATACAGATCTTGCCAACACAATCGGCAACCTTGTCAACCGTACAATTGCTATGGTAAACAAATACTTCGGCGGCACTATCCCTTGCAACACTTGCTCAGGCGACTTTGACGATGAGCTTAAGGCTACTGCCGTAAATACCGTTCCTGCCGTTACAAAGTATTTTGACGAATTCCGTATTGCCGATGCCGTATCCGAGGTTATCGCTCTTGCCAGAAGAAGCAACAAATATATCGACGAAACAATGCCGTGGGCGCTCGCTAAGGATGAAGCACAGAAGGACAGACTTTCAACTGTTCTTTACAACCTTATTGAAAGCATCCGCTTTATTGCTCTTCTTCTTAAGCCCTTTATGCCCGAAACAACAGACAAGATCATGGCACAGCTTAACTGTGATATTTCTGACTTCTCAACACTTTCTTCTTTCGGTGCTCTTCCCGAAGGTCACACCGTTTCCACAGCATCACCTCTGTTTGAAAGAATTGATACAGTCAAGATGATGGAAAGAATCGAAGAAATGTATAAACAGGAAGAACCCGAACAGCCGAAAATCCCCGGACTTGCTCCCATCGGTATCGAGGACTTTGCAAAGGTCGAGCTGACAGCAGTAAAGATTGTTGACTGTACGCCCGTCAAGCGTGCAAAGAAGCTTCTTTGTCTGACTGTCGATGACGGCTCGGGTACTCCCAGAACGATTGCATCAGGTATTGCTAAATGGTACAAGCCCGAAGAGCTTATCGGCCGTACCGTAATCTGTGTTACCAACTTAAAGCCTGCCGTACTTTGCGGTGTCGAAAGCAACGGTATGATCCTTGCTGCCGACTGTGCCGAAGATGACGTCAAAGTTCTGTTTATTGACGGTGTCCCCGCAGGCTCAAAGATCAGATGATGAATATTTTTGATACACACGCCCACTACGATGACAGAGCTTTTGACGAAGACAGAGATCAGCTTATCTCTGCGATTCATAGCAAGGGTGTCAGCGGTATTATAAACTGCGGATGCTCCATAAAATCGTGTCAGAGCTCTCTTGAATTGTCAAAAAAATATCCGTTCGTTTATTTTGCCTGCGGTATTCATCCCGAGGACTGCGAAAGCTTTGGCGATATCTCTTTGTTAAAACAGAGTCTTATCCCTTTTATAAACGACAAAAAATGTGTCGCAGTCGGTGAAATCGGTCTTGACTATCATTATGATATTGACAAACCGACACAAAAGCTTTTCTTTGAAGAACAGATAAAGCTTGCTATGGAATATGATCTGCCTGTTATTATTCATGACAGAGAGGCTCACGCAGACACTCTTGAAATAGTCAGAAAGTACAAGCCGAAGGGCGTTATGCATTGCTTCAGCGGCAGCGTTGAAACAGCAAAAGAAGTCCTGCGTCTCGGAATGTACATCGGACTCGGTGGTGTGGTTACCTTCAAGAATGCTCGCAAATCGCTTGAAGTAGCCGCTTCGATTCCGCTTGACAGACTTCTGCTTGAAACGGACTGTCCGTATATGGCACCCGTACCTTTCCGTGGCAAACGTTGCGATTCGTCAATGATCGCCTTTGTTGCCGAAAAAATAGCCGAGGAAAGAGGCTGTACGGCAGACGAAATACTGAAAGCCACCGAAATAAATGCACACACATTATTTTCATTATAATATTTAATACAACCAAAAACCGAGACTCACCGTAAAAAGTGAGCCTCGGTTTTCAGTTTTTAAAAGATCAGGAGGGCACTAAAACAGTCCGTCGGGCTGTTTTAGTGTGGGGTACCCTCGCTAAATGCTCTTATATTGCACCGTTGATAATACCGAGTATCATCGTCATATCGGTTGATGTGACCATACCGTCACCGTTCAAGTCTGCGGCATACCAATATGCCGTGTTTTCGGCTATTTCCACAGCACCGCTGCACATAGATTTTAAGGTAACAAGATCGGAGGTTGAGATAATGATATCACCGTTGATGTCACCCGTAAAGACAAGCTCGTATTCGTCTACGACCTCGCCATCAGCATCAACAACCTGTACAACCGTACCCGTGCCGATCATGTTGCTGTCGCAAACAATACTTCCCCCACCTGTAACAGGGATATAATCCGATATATTCTCCTGCGTAATGTTCATCGGCAAGCCAATGATGAATGTGTCCTTGATTACAACCTCACTACCCTCCGGCAATTCAATTTCAGCATCCTCAGCAGGCTTGTAGTTAAAATGTATCGTGGCGTTCGATAAGCAACCATTGTAACTACCTATAGAGATATTGCTCCATTCTTCCTCAGTTCCGTTATAATATACATCTGTAAGTCTGTAGCAACTCCAGAGCGCCCAATTGCCTATGTTCGTGACGGAGTCAGGGATTGTTATGCTCTCAAGGCTGTCGCAAAAAATGAACGCACAATCGCCAATGCTCGTGACACCGTTTCCGATTGTCACGCTCTTGATTGACGAACTGTAGCTATACCAAGGCACACTTGAATCTAACCAATTTGTCATATCACCCGTACCACTAATAACAAGCTCGCCGGTTACGAGATCGAGTGTCCATGTGAGATTTTCACCGCAACCACCATCTATGACCATCTTTATCGGTATAGTTTCGGTTTTAACTACCGTTCCGCAGACGGTACACTTTTTGACTTTTTTGCCCTCTGTTGTTGTGGTGGAATCGGTTACCGTTTCCCATTCACCCTCGTTATGACCTTTTGCCGGTGTTTCATCAGCGACATAGCTGTCACCGCAGGAGCAGGTATAGGTTGTGTAACCGCCTTCGGTACAGGTCGGTGCTGTTACAACTGAATCATAGGAATGCTGATGTTCTGATCCAAAATCAAGCGTTAAAGCCGGACGAACACCTATATTAGTATAGTAAGTCCTTTCACTTGTAACTTTACCAACATATCCAATACAATAGTTAGCATAGCCACCGACACCTGTTCGAAGATGCCAAAAATGATATGAACTATATGGTGCATACAACCCTTGACATTTAGAATAGTCACTACCATTTACTTGCCGTTCCTCATCAATTTCAAAAAACCAATAAGCATCATCATAATCCAGCAAAAACACCTTATCTTTAGTAGACTCTCTTTCCCACCACCTGTCGTAATATCTACTTCTATTAGTTAATGTTGCTGTCTTTATTAATCCTTTTTCAAATGATGTAAAGGCAGTGTAATAAAAATCATAATTCAACCACCAACGAATACTACTTTTTTCGTAGCAATCAACATCATATTCTCTCAATGCATTGCCATAGCTTGACGTATGCTGCTCATTTTGAAAGCAATAGTTGTTAAATGCTTGCGAATCTATTATTATTTCAGAAAGAATAAGCCCTGTTTTTGAGTCAAGCACACGCCACTTTAAGGGTTCAAATTTGAACCAATACACAGTATTTGTATTGTAACCATTATCATCTTGATATGATGAAGATATATAACCCGTGCAATACGGTCTGTAGGAGGAGAACGTGACCGCACGGTACTTGTTGCCGTTATACGTTACATCGGCGTATTTCATATAATCCTTTGCCGTCATCTGTCCGTCATCATAGTCTCCTGTACCGCTGTAGTAGCCGTAGGAGATCCATGTCTTTGAAAGCTCATTTAATTCAGACAAAAGTGTGGAATCTGTTACTTCGCTTTGCGGATATGATCCGAATACGATAATGTCGCCGTTTTGAAATCCCTCATCTTCTGCTTGTGTTAAAAGCGCCAATGCGCCGATCGGTGAAGCGCCAAACACCATTACTGCTGCCAACAAAAGTGACAGCGTTCTTTTGAGCGTTCTTTTCATTTTTACATCCCCCAAAATAAAAAAGTGCGCAGCCGAAGCTACGCACCGAAAAATGCATAGCTCTTGCTGACGCGACTCAACTTTTACACAACACGACAAGTATGCAAAAACAGAGCATGCATTTTTACCAAATAAATAAAAATGCGCACTTATCGTATTGCTTGTTATTCAGTTGAGTCGCACCTATATTATACCACACATTTCCGAATATTCAATATAAATTTTTCGGGCAGTTCTTGCATCTGCAAAACAAAAGCCTGCACTTTTCACATCAGTGCAGGATTGTTTATTGTATCGGTTATTTTTCTGACAAGTGATTTATCAAGCTTTTCAAAGCTTTCTATGTTCACTTTATTACCTGTCAGAGTACGGAACCACACACACGCTGCGGTGAATCTGCCTAAGTCAAGGCTTAAATGAAATCCGTCTCTGCAAAGCGATATTCCGCCGTTACGGTAATCAAATTCGGGAACCGTTTCTCTCAACATCTGTATGACCGTGCCTGTCGGAATGATATCGGCACAGATAAGCTCTGATGCTTTTTCCGATGCCTCACACAGCCTGTCATACATCTGCTTCTGATCATTGTTATATAACACAAAATCCCCGTGAGCAGAATCAATCTCATAGCTCCACGTGCGGTGGAACATAAGCTTCGCTTTCGGCTGACTCTTTCTGATTACATCCGAAAGATTTTTAAGATACGGATGATACGAATCGTATATTCCGCTTAAACCGCTGACCTGCTGAAGCGTTATTACATCAAAATCGGTCATTGTCAGCGCTTCGTTTATAGAAATCTTTCTTGACGGGTCTTCTCCGTTTATCTCAAGATCATATTCTTCCGCTTCGTTAAGATAGTTTTCCCAATGTCTTTCAAGACTGCATCCGCCTATGTACAGATTGAACGTTTCGATCTCTTCACCGTGCAAGGATGCCACCGTATGAAGATATCTGTGTGCATCCTCGGAAAAGCTGTTACCTACAGACAGCACCTTCATTATTTTTCACCGTTCTTTCTGTCAAGATGAAGATTTCTGAAATAAAGCAAAAGATCAATTCCTACCATCGTGAGATTAAGACAATAGAAAAACAGTACATACCACTTCTGCGAAATGCTTGCCATATATGCTTCGTTAATCAGCTTTGATACAATTCCCGCAATGTATCCGAAAAAAATCAGCAAAAGAAACCATATGCTTTTACCCTTGGTTGTTCTTGCCTTGTACGATTTTATTACATTAAGAGGCCACGAAGCTCCAAAGCTGACAATCATTATAATTTCAAACAGTTCAGACATATTATACTCCCATCAGAAGCATTTGCCGTTTTTGCAGTCCTCGGTATTACCGAAACGGTAGCAAAGCTCGTTTTCACATTGATTTTTATTAAAGAATTCAACAAGATTCAGAACGGTTGTTTCTGCAATATTTTCGAGCGCCTCTTCCGTCAGAAACGCCTGATGCGATGTAACAATGACATTCGGCATCGAAATAAGTCTTGCCAGCGTGTCATCCTCCAGAATGTGTCCCGAATTATCCTCAAAGAAAAGATTTGATTCTTCCTCATAAACATCAAGGCAAGCAGCTCCGACCTTGCGTGATTTGATACCGTTAAGAAGTGCCTCTGCATCTACAAGTGCACCTCTTGACGTATTGATAAGCACTACGCCTTTTTTGCATTTTTGAAGAGATTCTTCGCTGACAATGTGATACGTTTCCTCTGTAAGCGGACAGTGAAGCGATATAATATCACTGTTTGCAAAAAGCTCGTCCGTACCGACATATCTGACAGTGTCACCGTTGTCAAGTCCCTGTGCAGGGAATTTATCGTATGCCAGAACCTTCATCCCGAAGCCTCTGCAGATATCTATGAACACTCTGCCGATTCTGCCCGTTCCGATAACACCTACCGTCTTGCCGTGAAGATCAAATCCCGTAAGTCCCGACAGGCTGAAGTTAAAATCTCTTGATCTGATATACGCTTTGTGAATTCTTCGTATGGATGTCAGAAGAAGCGCCATTGCGTGCTCGGCAACAGCATAAGGTGAGTATGCAGGCACTCTCAGCACGTGCAGCTTACCGTATGCATACTTCATATCAACATTATTGAATCCCGCACAGCGAAGCGCAAGCACTTTTATTCCCATACCGCAAAGCTTATCAATGACTTTTGCATCAACCGTATCATTTACAAATGCACAAACGGCATCATATCCGTTTGCAAGCTCTGCCGTATCCTCGTTAAGCTTGGTTTCAAAATATTTGAATTCTATTGAATTTTCTGCTCCGTATCGGTCAAATGACGGCTTGTCATACGGCTTTGCATCAAAAAATGCTACTTTCATTTTTAATCCTCCTTGCATTTCTTTCTATATTATACTACAATTATTATAATATATCTACAGGAGATTTCATTATGTTTCGTGATCTTTTAAGAAAAAAACAAAAACTCTCACAGGAAGAGTGTATCGCTCTTCTGAAAAGCGAAAAAAGAGGTGTTCTGTCGCTTAACGGAGATGACGGGTTTCCTTACGGAATACCCATGAATCATTTTTATAACGAAGCCGACGGATGTATATATTTTCATTGCGGTAAGCACGGTCACAAAACAGATGCAATCCGTTCATCAGACAAGGCTTCTTTCTGCGTTTTTAACAGCGGTTTAAAATCCGATAACAATTGGTTCCTGACCGTTCACAGCGTTGTGGTTTTCGGTACTATCGAAATATCCGACGATCCCGTACTTATAAAAGAAATCACTCGGAAGCTTTCGCTTAAATTCACATCCGATGAAGAATACATCAATCACGAAATCGAAGCATACGCAAAGAACACTCTTTTGCTAAAGATGACTCCCCTCAATATATGCGGAAAAACAGTAAACGAATCTTAAGGAGGAAACAAAATGCTTGAAAAAGGTATGAAAGCACCTGACTTTACTTTAAAAGATAAAAACGGAAACGATGTCTCTCTTTCTGATTTTATCGGAAAGAAAGTAGTTCTTTATTTCTATCCGAAGGATAACACTCCCGGCTGTACACGTCAGGCATGCGCCTTTGCAGGCGCTTATAAAGGCTTTACCGAAAAAGGTGTTGAGGTTATCGGCATCAGCCGTGACAGCGTAGCATCACATCAGAAGTTTGCCGAAAAGCACTCGCTTCCGTTTATACTTTTGTCTGATCCCGAACTTCAGGCTATTCAGTCCTATGGCGTATGGCAGGAAAAGAAGCTGTACGGCAAAGTATCTATGGGAGTTGTACGCACAACCTTTATCATTGACGAAAACGGTATAATTGATACCGTTATGCCGAAGGTTAAGCCCGATACAAATGCCGAAGAGATTTTATCTGTTATTTAAAACAGACCGAAGGCTTACCCTCGGTCTGTCAGCACATTATTTTTCTATCTCGTCGGACATATATTTTCCGACACTTGCAATAAAACGAAGCATTGCAGGCTTGAGCACTTCCGGAAGAAAGCGTATACTGGTAAAGGTCTCAAAGCTTAAAACGCCCTTGTAACCGATATCACGAAGTCCGTCGATAAGACCTTGCCATTCGGTGACGAAACCGTTTCCTCTTGTATATGCAAACGGCTGCATATGAAGATCGGATCTGCCGTCATTGTCGTGTATGTGAAGCGTCTTTATTCTGTTACCGAGAGTGTTTATCACCTGACGCATATTTTTACCGAGAAGTGTTGCGTGACCTACATCAAAGCAGAACGAAAAAATCTCTTCACCTGCAATGGCGTTAAGCGTATCAATATAATCTACAGTCTCGTGAGGATCGGAACAAACAGCTTCTTTTACCGCACCGCCACTACCGTAGAACATATTTTCAAGGCAGATGCCGACACCGTATTTTTTTGCATACGGAATGAGCGTTGTATAATAATCAATATTCAGCTTTCGCTGTTCTTCTGTTGTCCACTCGGGTCGGGCAATGGGATGTACGATAAGGTAGGGACACTCAAAAAGCTCGCAAACGGCCATGCTCTTTATGACCGAATCCGTAAGCGCCTTGTTGGCATCGTCGCAGCCGTCAAGGTATACGGGAAACGGTGCGTGCATCTGGCAATATTCAATACCTGCCTTGTCAGCAGCCTCTTTCTGCGGTCTGTAAAACTCAAGAATCTCCTCTGTACTCTTTGAGAAAAACTCGTTTTTGCCCTCTTCTCTTAGCATACGAACGCTGATTTTATTATCAATGTTAAAATCAACCGCATCAAAGCCGGCTTCCTTTAACATCAAAAGTCCGCTTTCATAGTCAGCATCGCTGTATGCATATCCGCTTTGTACTCCGATTTTCATAATAACACCTCAATATAATATTTTAAGGAGAAATAAATATGATCTGTCACATCGTTTTTTGGAAATTCCTCGATAATGCAGAAAATCACACAAAGGAAGAAAATATGGAAATAGTCAAGGAAAGACTTACTGCATTGCTTCCGATAATACCGCAGATAAAATCGTTTAAGATCGGAAAAGATGTGCTTCATTCCGAAATGTCGTATGATATGGCACTTGTTATGGAATTTGATTCTCTGCAGGATCTTGATACCTACAAAAATCATCCCGAACACAAAAAGGTGTCGGAATATGTAAAGCTCGTTCGATCCGACAGAGCGTGTGTTGATTACGAGTTTTAACCGATAATTCTGATTATCTCATCAACAAACTGACTCGTGTCTATTCTGTCAAGTGTATGTGCATCTGTACCGAGCGTGAAGGCTACTCCGACTTCCTTGCCGATGTTGAAGTAACGCCTTGAAAACTCGGGCATACCGATAAACGGTCCTACGTTTATCTCAAATGCACAGTCGGCATCTCTCGCTTTTGTCAGAATATCACCAAGCTCGTTGTCCGTAAACGCATTGGGAACAGCCGTTTTGTCCTCGATCGTTTTTATGTATCCGCCCGAAAACGGATGCGCAACGGCATCGGCTCTGCCGCTTCTGAAAAGCTCTTCGAGATTTCGTATCATATCCTTTACATAGCCCCTCGGACTCTTATCCTCGGGATGCTCCCAAAATCTCACATGATAGTGATTCTGGGAATAAAGCTTAAAGTCAAGCGAATCGTTGACTTCTTCTGTCTCTGAATACTTGCCGAATCCGTATACGGATACTTCCGATCCGATCAGCACCTTTACATCGGTTTCAATCTCTTTTAATTCTTCACGCAGTCTTGCATTGCCTATGCTGACTATTCTGTTCTCATCCCCGAGGTTGGAATGGTCTGTAAGGGCTATTGTCCTGAGCGAACAGCGTTCAGCCTCTTTAACAATATCTCGAAGCACCATCTCAGGCTTTGCACAACCGGAATTCGTCGTGTGAACGTGCAGGTTATGCCTTGCCAATTCACGTATGTCATATGTTTTTTCAAAAGGTATCACTCAACTCACCTCCCAATGATTTTACCACACTAAAATCCATATTGCAAGTAAATCAAAAACAAAAAACAATCCTAAATCAATCGCTCTGTTGCATTTCAAGTCAAATTATGATAAAATATAGCAAAGTGTTTATAAGGAGAGTTACACCTTGGACAGACACACTCCCGAACAGCGCCGAAAAAATATGCAGGCAGTTAAAAATAAAGACTCCGAAATTGAAATTGCGCTTCGTAACGAACTATGGTCAAGAGGATTACGATATCGCAAGAATGTCAAAAATGTTTTCGGTAAACCGGATATTGCTTTCATCAGCAAAAAAGTTGCCGTGTTCTGCGATAGCGAATTTTGGCACGGCTACAATTGGGAAGAAAGAAAGCTTGATTTTAAATCCAACCAAGAATTTTGGATTCCGAAAATCGAGCGCAATATAAAGAGAGATAAAGAAGTTACCGAAAAACTTGAAGCCGACGGATGGAACGTTCTGCGTTTCTGGGGCAAAGAGATAAAGAAAAATCCCGGCAAATGTGCCGACAGAATAGAAAAGGCGGTTAAAGGAAATATGCCTAACTATAAATCCATAGATTTGTTTGCCGGCATCGGCGGTATCCGTTTGGGATTCGACAGAGCATTCGGCAAAAGTATTGAAACCGTTTTTGTCAGCGAGTGGGATGAAAACGCCCAGAAAACATATGCTGCAAACTTCAAAGATGACTTTGAAATTGCCGGAGACATCACCGTATTTGACGAAAAAAATATTCCCGGATTTGACATCTGCCTTGCCGGTTTTCCTTGTCAGGCATTCAGTATGGCAGGACAGAGAAAAGGCTTTGAAGATAATTACAAGGGTCTTTGCAGAGGAAACCTGTTCCTTGATGTCGCAAGAATATGCGAATACCACAAGCCGAAAGTTATCTTCTGTGAAAACGTAAAAGGTCTTGTTATTCACGATAAAGGTCGCACATTTAAAATCATTTGCGATACTTTCACACAACTCGGTTACACAGTTCACCATCAGGTTCTTAACAGCAAAGATTTCGGCGTTCCGCAGAACAGAGAAAGAATTTATATTGTTGCATTCAGAAACGATATTGATTCAACTTGCTTCAGATTCCCTCTGCCTGTAAATCCCGACACGATGCTTAAAGATATTATGGAAGAAAATCCCGTACCCGCAAAATACTATTTGAGCGAAACATATCTTCAAACTCTTAAAAATCACAAAGCTCGTCACGCTGCAAAAGGCAACGGTTTCGGTTATGAAATACGAAACTGGGAAGATGTTGCCGGTGCAATTGTTTGCGGCGGTATGGGCAGAGAGAGGAATCTCGTAATTGACAACAGACAGAGTGACCTCACTCCCACAACAAACATCAAGGGTGAAATCAATAAAGAAAACGTCAGAAAAATGACTCCGAGAGAATGGGCAAGACTCCAAGGTTTCCCTGATGATTTTGTTCTTCCTCTTGCCGACACTCATCTTTATAAACAGTTCGGCAACAGCGTAACCGTTAATGTAATTGAAGCCATAGCCAAAAAGATAAAAGAGGTGTTGGATAATGATAACAGGAAATAAAGGCGAATGGAGCGAGGCATACGTACTTTTGCGTTTACTTGCTCAGGGCAAGATTTATGCTGCAGACGAAAATCTCGATCAAATCGACGATATGTATTTCCCCATTCTGAAAATACTTCGTGAAGAAATTGAAAATCATAAATATGAATATACCGTTGATTCGCAGGACAGAAAGATTGATATTTACTTTAACAACAATCTTGTAAGATCATATCCGCAAAATCAATTCTGCGAAGAAGCCGATTATCTGTATGACAAAATAGTCGAAGGCGGCAACCGAGCATTTGCAATAGAACAGAGTGAAGATTTTCTCAAAGAAATCGGCTGCGGCAGACTTGCTGCTCCTTCAAGCGATAAGACCGATATTACAATGCAGATACATGACATAAATACCGGATATTCTCCCGTTTGCGGTTTCAGTATCAAATCGGAAATCGGCAATGCACCCACACTTATCAACGCAACCGGTGCAACAAATTTTGTTTATGAAATCGAAGGTCTTGATGACGAGCAAATTGATTCTATCAATGCAATCGACACAAAAACAAAAATCCGAGACAGAATGAATCGAATTTTCGGTGAAGCATCTTCGGTTAAGTTCGTTAAGGTGAACAGTGATGTTTTTGCGAACAACCTTATGCTTATCGACAGCCGTTTGCACGAAATAGTTGCCGAGTCGCTTGTTGTTCATTACAGAGACGGTTTAGGCAAATGCCGTGAAGTTGTCAATGCTCTTGAAGAAACAAATCCCCTCGGATTCCCCTCAAGCGGTTTCTATGAGTATAAATTCAAAGAACTGCTTTGCTGTGCTGCTCTCGGCATGACTCCCGCAACAGTTTGGGACGGTCATGACGAAGCAAACGGCGGATATATTGTTGTAACTTCGTCAGGCAACGTTCTTGCCTATCATATCTATAACAGAGATTTCTTCAAAGAATATTTGATGAATAACACTAAATATGAAAGAGGCTCCACAACCAGACACGGCTTTGCTTCTCTTTACAAAGAAAACGGCAAAACATTTCTCAAACTTAATTTACAGATAAGATTTATATGAAAATAGGAAGTTTATTTGCAGGCATAGGCGGTATTGATTTAGGTTTTATACAAGCAGGTTTTGATGTTGCTTGGGCAAACGAAATTAACGCAGATGCCTGTAAAACATACAGGCACAATTTTTTAAACACAAAACTTATTGAATGTGACGTAAGAAAACTTGATGCAAAATCACTTGAGAAAGTTGATGTGCTTACGGCAGGTTTCCCGTGCCAATCGTTTTCTGTTTGCGGCAATCAAAAAGGTTTCAAAGATTCGAGAGGTAATCTTTTCTTTGAAATAATGCGAATTGCAGATGAACTGCTGCCGCCCGTTATTTTTTTGGAAAATGTTGCAAACCTCACAGAACACGATAACGGTAAAACTTTCAATATTATACACAACGAACTTGCAAGCCGAGATTATTTCATCAGATATCTCATTGCCGATGCTTGTGATTACGGAATTCCGCAGCACCGCACAAGAACTTATATAGTTGCATTCAAATCAAAAGATGCTTGCGATAATTATAAGTTCCCCGAGAAGTGTAAACTCGAAAAACGGATATTTGATATAATCGACAGAACGCAAAAAGCGAACGATAAATATTATCTTCCTGTCAATTCTGCCGAATATAAAAAGCTTAATGCAGCTATGAAAAGCAGCGAACAAATTTACCGCTTCTCCGATTATGGTATTCAGGCTAGTAAAGACAGAATATCGTTCACCCTCAAAGCCAATATGGGCACTTGGAAAAATCGTGTCCCGTTTATACGAGATAACTTTGGAATCCGCATCATTACCCCGGCTGAGTGTCTTTCGCTGCAAGGCTTTCCAAAATCCTTTAAATTTCCATGCATCCCGGAAACTTCTATGTATAAGCAAGCAGGTAACAGCGTTGTCGTTCCTATAATCAAAAGAATCACAAGTGCACTCCTGTAAATTTATTGAATTAATTAACCGGAAGCACTCACAAAACATTATGTTAAATTCTCAACCTTTTATGACTGTAAAAAATTGTTGTAAAAGGTTTTGTTTTATGTTATAATAGACTGTAATTTTATAACATTATTCTTCAGGAGGAAATTTATGCTTCTCGACAAAAATGTCAACATTCCGAATCTCGGACTCATCACTCCCGACAGCGGTTTTCACGTACTGGAGCGTACCGAGGATAATCAGTTTGTTACAGGAAAAAACGGTGTCTGTGATATCCTTTCGACCGGTGACGGCAAGGTAGAGTTCGTATCCTTCGGTGACAGTTCTTTAGCCTGTGTCAAATCCGCAATCGCTTATCCCGTTTACTATCCCGTACTTCCCGTTAATCTTGATATGCCCGTAAAGGCAGTTCTTATGGATCTTGACGGAACAACCGTCCGCAGCGAAGAGTTCTGGATCTGGATCATTCAGATGAGCGTTGCAAGCCTGCTCGGCAACCCGAAGTTTGAACTTGAAGAAAGCGATATGCCCTTTGTTTCGGGTCATTCCGTTTCTGAGCATCTTCAGTACTGTATCGACAAGTACTGTCCCGGTGCATCTCTTGACAAGGCTCGTGACTTCTACTTTGAACATACTCACAGAGAAATGGAAGAGATCATGGCAGGCAGAGGCAAGGACGGTGCTTTCACCCCCACCGTCGGCGTAAAGGATTTCCTTTATGAGCTTAAGAGCATGGGCGTTAAGATCGGTCTTGTAACATCGGGTCTTTACGAAAAAGCATGGCCCGAGATCCTTTCAGCATTCAAGACTCTCGGCATGGGCGATCCCAAGGATTTCTATGATGCAATCATCTCGGCAGGCTTCCCGCTTCGCAAGGGTTCTGTCGGTACTCTCGGTGAGCTTTCACCCAAGCCCCATCCGTGGCTTTATTCCGAAACGTGTATCGTAGGTCTCGGCGAAGCTTTTGCTGACAGAAATCATATCGTCGGTATCGAGGACAGCGGCGCAGGTGCTTGCTCCGTACGTCTTGCAGGATATACAACAATCGGTATCGCAGGCGGTAACATCGTAGAAAGCGGTACCCGTGCAATGTGTAATTATTATGAAGAAAACTTCAGTGATATTCTTAAAATCATTAAAGGTTAAGGAGTAACAAATGGATAACAAAGATAAGAAGATTCAGTGTCACTTTATTTCCAACACTCACTGGGACCGTGAATGGCGTTTCTCGGCAAGAAGAACACAGTATATGCTCGGCTATATGCTTGATATGCTTCTTGACATTCTTGACAAGAACCCCGAATTCCGTCATTTCCACTTTGACTCCCAGACAATGCCCATTCAGGATTACCTTGAGGTATATCCCGAAAAGAAGGAAAAGCTTAAAAAGTACATCAGCGAAGGCAGAATCGGTGTAGGTCCGTGGTTCTGTCTGCCCGATGAATTTACCGTAGGCGGCGAATCTCTTGTACGTAACCTTCTTCTCGGTCACAGAATCGGCAAGGAAATGGGCGGTATCAGCAAGACAGGATATTCACCGTTCGGTTGGGGTCAGATCTCACAGCTTCCGCAGATCTATGCAGGCTTTGACATTCATTTTGCATCCTTCTACAGAGGCATCAATGAATACTGTGCTCCCCGTTCCGAATTCTTCTGGGAAAGCCCCGACGGAACAAGAATTTTTGCTTCAAGACTCGGCAAGCGTCCCCGTTACAACATCTGGTATGTTGTACAGCGTCCCGTATATTTCAATCAGTCAAACGAAAATAACCGTGATATGGTCTGGAACGACAACAACGGTATTTTCAAATTCATTGATCCCAAGAACTATCAGCTCGACTATCAGTATACACATCCGTTCTTTGAGTACTTCAAAGAGAATCTGAAGGCACGTGCAGAACAGGCTGTCCGTGAGCAGGATAACGACTGGACAACTTCTCACCGTTTCTGGTCTGCAGGTCATGACAGCTCCTGCCCCGACATCCGTGAAGTTCAGATGATCAAGGATCTTAACGAAGCGCTTCCCAATGCTGATGTTTTCCACAGCACTCTTAAAGAGCTTGAACAGGGCATCATTGATGAGTTTGATGAGAATTCACCCGTTCTTTACGGCGAAATGAGAGATCCCTTTACAAAGGGCAGTGTCAGCGGTATGTTCGGCTGGATTCTTTCCGCAAGAACTTACATCAAGCAGGACAACTTCAACACAGAACGCCAGCTTATCAATTATGCAGAGCCTCTTTCTGTATTCGCTACACTTTCAGGTGCTCCGTATCCCAAGAACTTTATCGACCTTTCCTATAACTATCTTCTTCAGAATCACGGTCACGACAGTATCGGCTCTTGCGGAAGAGATATCGTTTATGAGGACGTTGTTTCACGTTACAGACAGTCAAGAGAGCTTTCTTCCTGCGTATTTGAACGTGCATTTATGGACGTCGCAGGCGATATTGATCTTCGTTCTTTCAGCCGTGACGATGCTGCTATTGTTGTTTACAACCCTGCACCGTTCAAGCGTTCCGAATCCGTTCGTATGCTTGTTGAGCTTCCCGCAGAGTGGAAGGCTGACAGCTTTGAGATTCTTGACGAGGACGGCAATGCTATCAAATATCAGGTTATTGCCACTAACCTCAATAATGCTCAGATCATTCAGAATCCCAATGACGTTGCTAACGTTCTTCATACTCAGCAGTACAACATCGAGCTTTACGTAACAGATATTCCCGCTTTCGGTTACAGAACATACAAGATGCGTCCTCTTTACAATGTCAGAGCAAAGACTCCCGTTACAATGCTTCGCAAGGCTCAGACTATGGAAAACGAGTTCCTTCGTGTTTCCATCAACGCAAACGGTACGTTCAACGTTCTTGACAAGGCTAATGACAAGCTCTACGAGAGTCTCGGTTACTTCAAGGATACAGGTGAAATCGGTAATCCCTGGGAACACGTTATCCCCGAATCAGACGAAACCTTTACAACTCTTAACGAGCGTGCAAAGATCACTCTTCTTCACGAGGGCGAGTTTGAAACAGCATATAAAATCGCAATTGACTGGGCACTTCCCGAGGGTCGTACTCACGACGAAAAAGCTCGTTCAAAGCATCTTAATCCCTGCTACATCGAGACAATCCTTACTCTCCGTAAAGGTTCACGCTATGTCGAGATCGAAACAACAGTTGATAACCGCTCCGAGGATCACTATCTTCAGGTTGCATTCCCGACAGAGATCAAGTACGATTACAGCTGGGCACAGGGTCAGTTTGACGTTGTTAAGCGTCAGACCGCAAAGCTTGACTATTCTCTTTATGATGAAATCCCGATGACAGAGCATCCGATGAATTCGTTTGTCGATGTTACTGACGGCAACGTAGGTGCTGCTCTTCTTAACGAAGGTCTTAAGGCTTACGAAGCATCCGATGACGAATGCGGTACTGTTTATCTGTCACTTCTTCGTTCGTTCCCGCTTCGTATCTGCGTTACCTCCGATATGCAGGACTACAGCTCATGGGATAAGGGCTCACAGTGCCTCGGAAAGAACACGTTCAGATATGCATTCATGCCCCATAAGGGCGACTGGGAAGAAGGCAACGTATGGCAGGAATCCGAAAGATTCAATCTTCGCTTCACTGTCGCACAGATTGCTCCCACTGCTCACGGAAAGAATCCGCTTACACATTCGTTCCTGTCACTCAAAGAGGAAAACCTCAACGTCAGCGCTGTCAAGCTCAGCGAGGACGGCAACGGCTTCGTAGTAAGACTTTTCAATCCGTCGGATAAGACAGTCAAGAACGCAATTTCTCTCGGCGGCGGTATCGCTCCGATCGAAAAGGCTCAGTCTCCCGTTGAAAGACAGGCAGCAGAGTTTGAATTGCCCGCATATTCAAATAACAAGTGGTCATGCGCAAAGCTCGTCTCGCTTGAAGAAAAGGACATCGCTCCTCTTACCATCGACGAAAACGGCTTCGCCGAGTTTGAAATCACAGGCAAAAAGATCCTCACAATCAAGTTTGAAAGATAAAACAGGCATAAAAGAACCGAGACTCACCGTTGAACTGCCCCAAATTGTGCGGACAGTACAAAAACACCCCCTATGGTGTTGAATATTAAATTTCAAGCGACATACTGACTTCGTTTTTCAAGCGGAGTCAGTTTTGTTTTAAGTTGGATTCTTTCGTTGTTGTAAAAATGT
>JAFQIG010000021.1 GCA_017397655.1 Clostridia bacterium
AAATCCTTCGCTATGCTCGGAACACTACCGTGAAAGCGAAGGATTTTTTGTAAAGTAAAAGAAACACTTCAACGTTGGCGACGAGATTATAACGCTCGGCTATTACGCTGCCGATGACGGCGGCGGTACACGTTTCAGAGTTGAACAGGGTCTCGCTGATGAGAGCTCTCATTTTGAGCACACGCTTGTCAATACAGCAGATAAGCAGCTCAAAGCCGTTATGATTATCGAGGATGGCACGGTCAATATCGACCAGCTCGGTGCTAAAGGTGATGCAGTTCTGCCGGCATCCTATAATGATACAATCGGTTCGGTAGATAGTTGCAATGAAAGGACAAAGAAGACGCTCAACATCAATAACGGCAGTACCGAATATCTGGATGAAAACGAGGTTGCGATTACAGCAACAGATAATGCAGATTATTTCAATAAAGCGATTTCAAATGAGCAGGTACATTGCATTTGCCTTACTGCCGGCAAAATCTACGGAACAAGATCGCTTATCAAAATGAAGAGTGACAAGGTTCTTGACGGAAATAATGCAACAATTATGTATGTTGCGGAAGCAAATTTAGACCCGAATGACAAATCAAAAAAGCTGCATATGATAGATTGCAATGAAAAAGATGTCGGTAAAACGTATACTCAGAACATTGAAATAAAAAATGTTCGACTGATTCATAATTCGGTGTTTAAAAGCGGTGATATATACATAGCAATTTTTGTTCGACATTGTGAAAATGTAAAGATACATGATGTCATAATAGAAAGAAGTACCGTAGGTATTAAGACAACAGCATATGACAAGGGTATTCTTTATAATACGGTTAAAATCAACAATGTCCACATTTCGGATGTTTTAACCGGATTGGAAATCGGCGATATAATGAACAGCTCGGTAACCGACTCTTACGTTTCGTGCGATTATAATCTTTTACTTGACGATGACGATGCTAATGGTCAGCATTGTATTTACGCAGGCGGAGCAATGAAAGATTGTGTGTTCAGTAACCTTACATTGCTTAATGCAGGCAAAGGCAGTGCAATAAACCGCAACGAGGCACTTACTTCATTTGAATATTTTGGAGAAAACCTGTTGTTTAGCAATATTATTATTGACAACTGTGACTGTGCTGTTCATGTCGGTAAAAGAACACGTAACAGTGTCTTTAAAAATATCATTGCAACCAACGTCATGGAATCAGGTATTGCACTTTGCGGTGCTGAAGATGTACTTATCACCAACTGTTCCTTCAGAGGTACAGATGAAGCCGCTTGCGGAATACTAATACCGAGCGACTCTAAGGAATTGGATTATATTAAAGATGTTGTTATCGATAATTGTTCGTTCGATTTTAGCCGCAAGGTGTTTTTCGTAGGAATGAACCGTAGTAAAATAAACGATTGCCTTGTTATTAGGAATTGTTATTTTGTGCATCATGCTATTGATTTGGATTATAAAAAAGCACCAGCATATATTAGGGGCATCATGTCGAAAGTAACTTTTGAAAAGTGTATCTTTGAAACGGATAGCTACAAAACTGATGCTGACTCAAAAAAAGGTGTTATATTTTACTTTGATAGTAAAAAAGAAACATTGATGGAGTGGGTCTTTGATAGATGCGTTTTTATCAATAATGGTGTTGTGTCTGCGAATAGTCCTATATTAAGTGATACTGAAAATGATGCAAAGAATAAAATTTTTTGCCAAATGAGAGGGTGTCAATTGAAAGGTTACCGTTGGACGATTAGAATTGCAACTTCACAGACGAATAACTTAGAAAACCATTCGCCTGCTATTGATCCTTGTTTTTATGAAAACGAGGAAGAAAATGCTATGACGAGAAGCGATGCCGCTGAACGATTAACACAGCTTAAACGTTTCTTGTCATTCAAAAACATTTATGTAGATGGTGCTGGTTTTAGAGCTGCAGAAGAATACGGTTTATAATTGAGATTTAAGCAGATATTTGATATATCATTAAATATCTGCTCTTTTATCTTGCATAAAAGGAATATCCTTGTTATAATAAAAGCAGAAATAAATGGGAGGCTTTGACAATGAGAAAACTTTTTCAAAAAATTCTTTCCGTTATTATGTCCCTTTTTGTGTGGCTCGGTGTTCCTTTTGAAATTACGAATACTGTTACAACTGCTGATGAAGATTGGGGAATTGTAGATCCTAATCATGATGTACCGTCTAGCGATACAGAATTCTTTTTGAATAACCCATCATTTTGGCTGACATATGAGATAAAAGATCAAAAGGCGTATATAACCGGTGCAAAACAGGTTTGGGTCTCGTGGGACGGTTGGGCTTTTCGTGCTCCTGATCCTTTAGTTTTTCCGGAAACGATAGAAGGATATCCTGTTGTCTCTATTGGTGGTTTTATAGGTCACGACAAGTACAATGATATGTATTACAGTGATTTTGACAGAAGATTCAGTTCAATAATAATACCTGATACTGTAGAAACTGTCGAAGAAGAAGCATTTATGCTTATAGATACCGATACTATATTCATCGGAAAAAATGTTAAGGTCTTGGAAAACGGTTGCTTTGAAACTGATAATGTAAAACTTATAGCAGGAAAAACCGTAAAAAGTATTGGCGGATTTTATATAAATAACGGTGTGTTTTGCTGTTATGAAAACTCGGAATTGCATAAATATGTCACAAAAAAGAATCGTTCTGATTGGTCAATCGTCCTCATCGACGAATCACACTTGACATCAAAGACGGCAACGATTGATGAGGAGTTGAATGTCAGAGGACTGCCGTCGGGACTGACGAAAGAGACGGTAAAGGACTATGTTTCCGTAGACGGTGATGCGATAATGGAGATAAGTGACGATGTTATCACGACAGGTACGACAATCGAGCTTATCAACAGAGAATACGGTCTTATCGACAACACCTACACCGTAATAATTGACGGTGACATAAACGGAGACGGTGCATCAGGCGCAGCCGATGACTTCACCGCAATGCGTGACATTATCACAGGCAGCGACTCCGAGTACTCCGACATTAACAAAAAAGCCGCCGACCTCAACGGTGACGGTATCGTCAATTCCACCGACCTCACCATAATGAAATCGTTACTCAACTAAATGAAAATCCTTCGCTATGCTCGGAACACTACCGTGAAAGCGAAGGATTTTTTGTAAAGTAAAAGAA
>JAFQIG010000005.1 GCA_017397655.1 Clostridia bacterium
CGCGACAAACGCACATACATAGAAATAAAAGACAGCGAAATTTCATTACAAAAAATCGCTGTCTTTATGTTTTTTAGTTAATTCAGCTTGTCGTGTGACTTTAATTTTTTTATGTGCGTGTTCTCGGTGCCTTTATCGACAATCTGAAACGGGATGTAAAACGAAAGTTTTACATCCCGTTGATTTTTTACCGATGTTATTTCTGATAAATTCTTACATAGTCTACTTTATATTCTGTGTGATGGGTATCTTTGTCAAGCTCTGCCAGAATATCCTCGCCGGGGATTTCAAGTGATACAATGACATCCTCCAAAACTTCGGATACACCGTTGCCGAAAGAGGAACGGCGTGTCTCTACACCGTTAATGTAAAAGATATATTCATTATCCGTCCATTCAAGACCGTAGGTGTTGTATTCGGTATAGATATTTTTACCATAGAAACAACCGAGATTCAAGGACTGAAAGCCTTCCTGTTCGCCGTCAACACCTGCACAGTGAATATTATGAGAAACAGAATTATTGTTGATTTTGTCATTCCAGCTCAAAGACTCAAAAATATCGATTTCGGCACCGCCGACACCGCCTTTGGAATACTGTGCCTCGTAAGGATGATCAGCCTGAATCCAGAAAGCGGACCAGAAGCCGGGACCGTCATTTACAATACAACGGATTTCAAAGTAGCCTTTACAGTAGCGCTCCTTCAGCTTGATCATACCCGTATACCAGCCTTCGCCGAATTCGCCGTTTTTGTATTCGCCTGTCATAATCATATTGCCGTTTTCTACTCTGACCTGATTCGGGGAGTTGAAACCGCCTCTGCGTGCACCTGTTCCTCTGTAATCCCATACATCGGTATTGAGTGAATCGCCGTCAAACTGATCTTCAAAAACAAGCTCGTATCCGCTGAGGTCAAGCTCCTGACCTCGGGGAGTGGTAGGTCTGTCAAGCAATGTCAGACCGAAAAGCTCGATGAACGCAAGAAGAGCCGCAACGATCTTTTTTACATTGAACGAAGTGAAAATCTGTTTCAGATAATACTTCTGTTCATGAACGCCCCACAATTGTCTCGGTGCAAGCTTGAAAACCTCTGTCAGTATTTTGTCAAACATTTTTAAAACTCCTTTACAATAGTATAAACAAAGCGAAAACACAACAGAATAATCGCTTCGTCTGAAATAGAAAGCAAAGCGGTCATTCGTGTACAATCAGTTAAGCTCTTTGTTCGTTACGATAAAGGTCATTCTTTCCTGGATGCTTTCCTTGCCGTGATTAAGACCGAAGCCGCCGTGATCGGAGGTCAGAATGATCAGCCAGTCCTCGTTATCGTATGTTTCTCTGCTCTTTATCGCCTGAATTGTTTCGTATGCACACGCGTCAGCAGATCTGAAAGCTTCTTGGTATTTCGGATTATTGATCGAGAACCCACGGCTGTGGCCTGTAGCATCGGTATGCTCATAAATTACAAAAACGAAGTCGGCACAGTCGGTTCCTTTGACTTCCTTCATAACGAATTCGTGTGAAGCTTCGTCGTTTTTGCAATGGTTGAAGCTGACGGGAAGTCCGTTCGTTTCACAGTACTCTTTTTCAAGACGGTATGTTGAGTTGTCTTTACTGAAATGACCTTTCCAACGAGTGATGAAAGAGGCACTGTCAATGATTTTATTTTCGGTTAAAGAGGTCAGAAGAGTCTTTGTGTCAAGGCTTTTTGTAATACCGTTTGCCGTTACACCGTGTTTATCGGCCCACACACCTGTAAGAATCGAACACCATCCGGGTGCTGTTGACGTGTCCTGAGTGTTGATTTCAGGATAATTCACGCCGCCACAGTAGACGAGATTTTTTGATCCACCTTCGGAAAGAAGAAGGCTTACGGCGCTGTTTTCATTCTGTACCTGAGTGAGTACATCTGCACGGCAGCCGTCATATCCTATGACAACAGCTTTCTTTTCGGTTTTGCCTTCGGGAAGCTCTGACGTGAAATGATCTTCAATAACGGTATAAAGATCGGTCTGGGGGTATGCGGTTTCGATTGTGTTTTCATATCCGACGGATGCGACGTTCTGTCTGTAAAGTTCTTCGGTATCGTTTTTATCAAAGGCATATCTTGCAACGAAAAGATATGTGCCGCCTGCAATAAGTGCGGCTGCAAGAATTACCGATATTATTGCGATTAAAGCTTTCTTTTTGTTCTTCATTTCGCATCTCCTTTATCAGATATTATTTGTCCTTATTTCTTCGAGCTCTTCAAGAGTTTTTGCGTGCTGTTTTTCGTCAAGCAATTTGCTTTGCCTGTATTTGAAAACAGACCGAGGTCGATTGCACCGGGAGCATCCTTGATCGGATAGAATCCGACTACTGTTATACTGCCGAAGCTCGAAATTGTTCTTAGTTGTTTTGTAATAATATATCATATCAGATGAAAGAATTCAAGTTTATATTTTTCAATAAAACAATAAGAACAGCAAGCACAAAGTGCACAAGTTCGTTACTGCAAACTTGTGCACTTTGTATAGTGGTTTCAGATTACTTGTTACACTTGCATCCGCAATTGTCATCGAAGGACGGGTTGCAGATATAGAAGTTCTTGCTGTCAAGACGATCGGTAGCAAGGCGCAAGCCTTCACCGAAACGCTGGAAGTGTACAACTTCTCTTTCACGAAGGAATTTGATCGGTTCACGCACATCGGGATCATCGACAAGACGGAGAATATTATCATAAGTGACTCTTGCCTTTTGTTCTGCCGCAAGGTCTTCGGTGAGATCTGCTATCAGATCGCCCTTTGACTGCATCGATGCTGCCGTATACGGGAAACCGCTTGCAGCTGTCGGATAAACACCCGTCGTGTGATCGACAAAGTAAACGTCAAAACCGCTTTTCTTTATCTCGTCATAGGAAAGATTTCTTGTCAGCTGATAAACAATAGCACCGATCATTTCCAGGTGACCGAGTTCTTCAACACCGATATCGGTCAGAAGTCCTTTGAGTTCGGGGTAGGGCATGGAGAAACGCTGACTGAGATAGCGAAGCGAAGCTCCGAGCTCACCGTCGGGGCCACCATACTGAGAAATGATTATCTGTGCGTATTTGGGATTGGGGTTTTTGATGTTAACGGGGTACTGAAGCATTTTTTCATAACTGAACATACTTAATCACACACCTTGCCATCCCACGGCCACGGATCCTTGAGCCATTCGACACCGTGAGCATCGTGAATATTTATTGCGCCGTACTTATCCTCATATTCGTGGAGAAGCAAAGCGTATTTTGCCTCATACTTTTTGTATGCGGCTATCATTGTGATATCTTCGGGATGAGTATCAAGATAAAGATGTATCTCCCAAAGGGCGAATTTGGCGGCAGCCAGTTTTTTCATCATTGCATGTCTGTTCATCTGTGATCACCTGCACCTGCAAAAGGCTTGTTCAGCACGGGAAAGAGAGTGCCTTCCTGCAAGGCTTTCATCTCATCATACATCGTGGTATCCGTCTGAACGGGAACATATGCCATTGCCGCAACGGCATCATACGGCAGAGACGAAACTTTTTGTGACATCTGAGCGGTAGGTCTGTCATAGTGCGCTGTGCGGAACTGCTGATTGTAATTTCTTGACATATCGTTCAATCCAAACACTCCTTTACTGTTATTAAGACTTGCGTTGATACGACACGCTGTCCTGTAACAGTATATGCCCGTCTTTCTTTATGTGATTTTATTTTAATGACAAAATATTTCACAATAACAATATAACTTGTAAAATGTTACAAAATATGTTATATTTAATTAGATTATAATTCAGTTCATTTGGAATCATTAGTGGGAAATTTAAAGAATTTTTAATAATATCAAAGAAAGAGAATGAATATGAAAAAAATTACTAATTGGCTAAAACAAAACATTATAACAATCATTGTTTCGGCAATAGTTAGTTCACTGGTTGCTTGGGGATTTTCTTGGTTCTTAAACTCTCCTTCTGTTAAGGTAAGCAATCTTCCTCAAAAAGAATTGACTTGTACACTCAACTATTTACAAAAACTGATAACGAAAAATACTAATGATGATAGTTTCAAGATAATGTATGACGATAAAGAAGTAACTGATCCTTATATTTTTAGCATCACGATAAGTAATACGGGTGATTATGCCATAGAAAATGAAGATTTTAAAAAAGCATTTTCTATTGATTTTACTGGAAGCTCTAAAATTATAAAAGCAAGCATAATTGAAGCAGACAACAAAGATATTTGGGATGAAGTATTATCTAATTCGAATATAGATGGTACAGAACTTGTATTTTCGGACTTCTTTCTCAATCAGGGAGAGTCATTCACTATGAACATAATTACCAATCAAAAGCCGACTAAAATCAATTATAGCCCAAGAATTGAAGGAATACCTAACATAACTTTGGTTAACACAACCGCCGACAGATTAGAAGAACTCAAAGATAATAGAGTAATTTTTATTACAGTTATGTTCTCTGTTGTTATACTGGTGACAGTCGGCATTGTAGTATTCATGATTATTGAGGCAAAGAGAAATAAAAAACATAAACAAGAATTATTAAATTATCTAACTACAAAACCAACTGATTGTAATGGTGATTGTGAGAGTAGTCCTTATTCTCAAAATGAATGATAGGAGGGAAACTATATGAGTACAAACATCTCAAAACAAAAACGTGAGGATTTACTCGCCAAAATAAAAGAAATACGCACCTTTATTTCTGCTGCACCGCAAGATGAAAATACAGGTAATCTTTTGTCGTATCTTTCCGAACTTGAAAAAGATGTTAACGGCAAGAAATACGGTCTTGTGTTTGAAGAGCACCGTGAAGAAATTGATAAGGTTCTTGACACTCATACGCCCGTACTCACAGAAGACGAAGAACTTTTCATTGATAACGGCGGACAAATGAACTTTCTTATTGAGGGAGACAACATTGCTTCTTTGAAATTGCTTGAAAAAACACACAAAGGTAAAATTGATCTTATATACATAGACCCACCATATAATACAGGAAATCAAGATTTTATTTATAATGATGAGTACATAAGTTCTGATGACTTGTTTAAGCATAGCCAATGGCTGTCTTTTATGGAAAAAAGACTTCGTTTCGCAAAAAGTCTTTTAAAATCTAATGGTTGCATTTTTATGTCAATTGATAATAATGAATTTGCACAATTAAAACTATTATCTGATAAAGTGTTTGGCGATGAAAATTTTGTTACATCCATACATGTTGAAATGTCTGCCACTCAAGGAATGAAAGTTAAAGCAGCAAAACAAGGTAATATTGTAAAAAACGGTGAGTTTATTCTTGTTTACAAAATGGATGGAACTAAAAATGTAGGAAAGACTTTATTGATTGATCCTGTAAAGTATGACGCACACTATAATTCTTTTTTGGTTAAAGAAGGAATTTGTTATTCTGAAATTTCATTATCTGAAGCTGTCAGCAAAGATTCATCGATTATTAATGCTCTACAATTACTCGGTTTTTTGGACAAGAAAAACAGGTTGCCAAACAAAAATATTGCCGATGCTTATGATAAGTGTGACGCATTTAGAGACTGGGTAAATTGTAACGCCGAATCAATTTGTCGTACACATGACACTATTAGTATTGATGAAGAACAGAAAAGAAAAATGACTATCAACAAAGTTTATAACTACTCGTCTGATTCTCGTGATTATTTGATATGTAAAAACGAAAAAAATGAAGTTTATCAGCGTATTCTCCTATCAGAAAAACTATCTGTGGCAGATGATTTTTATAATACTTATGGACCTACAAGAATTCGAGGTGATTGGTGGGCTGGTTTTTATCTGGATATGGGTAATATCAGTAAAGAAGGAAATGTAGAATTTGCAAACGGTAAAAAACCAAAACGATTAATCAAACAAATTGTAAAATTTGCTTCAAAAAGCAAAAGTGACATTATTTTAGACTTTTTTGCAGGATCCGGAACCACAGGGCACGCAATAATGGAATTAAACTCTGAAGACGAAGGAAACAGAAAATTTATCCTTTGTACAAGTAACGAGAACAATATATGTAAAGACGTCACTTATAAACGTTTAAGTGGAGTTATAAATAAAGAAGACTATAAAGCAAGTCTTAAATACTACAAGATAGAGTATATTCCCGTTAGTGAGCGTATGTATTATGAATATGCCGATGAACTTCTTCATCATATCAGAGAACTTGTTGAACTTGAAAACGGCGTTAATTTCACTAACAATGCAGAAATAGCCATTGTTCTTACCGAAGAAGAGCTTGACGGGTTTGTTGCAAATATTGAAGATTTTTCAAGATGCAAAAAGCTTTATATGGGACACGATCTCTTACCCACGGAGGAACAAGCAGAAGCTATGTCTTTACACGAAATAGAGGTCAACATCATTCCCGATTATTATTACAGAGATTTACAGGAGGGCTGATTATGACATTAAAAGATTTTCAGCTTACAGCGGTTAAATCGTTATTTGAAGCTATGGACAAGCCTGCCCGTGACATCATTCTTAAAAGTCCTACGGGTAGTGGTAAAACCATAATTCTTACATACTTTATGCATCAGTATATACAGTCATTTTCTAAGACTGTTTTTGTGTGGCTTACACCGGGCAAAGGTGACCTTGAAGAACAGAGCAAAGCGAAAATGGATAAGTACATCCACGCTTCACAGACAAAACTGCTTTCGGATGTTATGACTGCAGGTTTTGAAGAAAATGACAGTTGCTTTATAAACTGGGAAAAACTCACAAAGAAAGGCAATAATGCTCTTAAAGACGGTGAGCGTGCAAACTTCCTTAATCATATTCAGAATGCTTTATATAACGGTTTGCGCTTTGTGATTATTGTTGATGAAAGTCATCAGAACAATACAATAAAAGCGGATGAGATTATTCAGTATTTTCACACCGATAAAATCATCCGTTGCTCTGCTACACCTAAAGGAATAAAGAACGCAGAAGTTATTGAAATTCCCGAAGAAGAGGTTATAGCGGCAGGTCTTATCAAGAAAATGCTTATTATCAATGAGGATTTTCCGCAGACAGTTGTAACAGAAAATCAGACCGAGTATCTTCTTGAGCAAGCCTACAATAAACAAAGGAATCTCCGTTCTGCATTTTTACAGAATAATTGTAATATTAACCCTTTAATTGTTGTTCAGCTTCCCAACAAGTCCGATGCACTGCTCGACAATATTGAGCGTTGGTTTGAAACACAAGGTATTACATACGAAAACGGACAACTTGCAGTATGGCTTGATAAAAGACATGAAAACCTTGAAAATATTGAAAATAATGATGCAAAACCCGTTGCTGTAATTATTAAACAGGCAGTAGCAACAGGTTGGGACTGTCCGAGGGCACAGATTCTTGTAAAACTCCGTGATAATATGGATGAAACATTTGAAGTGCAGACTATCGGCAGAATCCGCCGTATGCCTGAAGCAAAGCATTACGGAAACGATTTGCTTGACAGTTGTTATCTCTACACATTTGACGGTAAGTTTACTGCCGGGGTTAAAATGTCGCTCGGAAAAGGTGCTCTTGAAGCTTGCAGCCTGTTCCTTAAAAACGAATATAAGCAGATTACACTCACAAGCGAACAGAGAACATCATTTTCAGTTTCACGCAGTCCGCAAAAAGCTTTACTTGCCGTTGCAAGGTGTTTTGAAAGCAAATACAAGACGGGTACCAATAAAGCGGAAAACAAAACTCGTTTACAGGCAGAAGGCTTTATTTTCAGTGAGGATATTATTCGTCATACTCTTTCGGGTGAAACAGCTACACTTGATTTTAGTTCATCAGATATGAACACTATTGCTGTTACAGAAAAGATGAACACACATACACACGGACGGGATTATCATCACAAAATCAGCAAAATCGGACTTGAAATCGGTATGGAATATTCTTATACCAATACGATTATAAGAAAACTTTTTGATGCAAATTTTACTTATAACAGAAAGATACTTGCATTGCCGCCAAGAGAAGTGTACTCGTTTGTACTGAACAATGAAACTCTGCTGAAACATACTATCCGTGAAGCAATGGCGGCGGAAATTGCTCAGATGCAGTTGGAAACGCCTGCTGTTTCCACATATGAATTCCGTATTCCTCAATCCTGTATTTTTACCTATGATGCAACTGCCAAAACTCACGCAGTAATGGAAAAGAATGTATATCAGAATTATCTTTCCTCGGCAGAGCCTCGTTCTTCTTCTGAAAGAAAGTTTGAAAAATTCTGTGAGCGTTCCTCTTCCGTTGAATGGTGGTACAAAAATGGAGATAAGGGTAACGAATATCTTTCTGTTGTTTATCAGGATAATTCAGGCAAGCAGAAGTTGTTCTACCCCGACTATGTTATCGGCGTGAACGGTGAAATATGGATTATTGAAACAAAGGGTGGTTTTGACCGTAGCGGTAACAGTCAGGATATTGATATGTACACACCTAAAAAATTCTCCGTGCTGAAAACATATCTTGATAAATACGGCTTAAAAGGCGGCATTGTCCGCAACGATGATAAGAGCGATGAACTCTGTATTTGTATGGACAATTACTCTGACGATATTCAGAGTGATGATTGGCAACTTTTACAAAATATTATCTCTCTTTGATTTAACTTTTCTATTGCAACCGAAGGTTGTTTCTGTTATTATAGACTAAACATTATATTTGGAGGTCAATATTATGTATAATTTTCCTATTGGTGTAATCATTAACAGTTTCCGCACAGACATTCCCACAGCAGTTAAAAAAGCTGCCGAGGTCGGTGCACAGGGAATCCAGGTCTATGCAACATCCGGTGAAATGGCTCCCGAAAATCTTGTCGGTGCAAAAAGATCAGAGTTCCTGAAGCTTGTCAAGGACAACGGTCTTATTATATCTGCACTTTGCGGTGATCTCGGTGGCGGCGGATTTACAAAGCCTGACAAGAACCCCGAAAAAATCGAGCGTTCAAAGAGAATCATTGACCTTGCAAAAGAGCTTGAGACTGATGTTGTTACAACTCACATCGGTGTTGTTCCTTCAGATCCCAACCACGACCGTTACAAGATTATGCAGGAAGCATGTGCAGAGCTTGCAAACTATGCTGACAGCGTAGGTGCTCATTTTGCAGTTGAAACAGGTCCCGAAACATCGGCAGTTCTTAAGGGCTTCCTTGACAGCCTCGGATCAAAGGGCGTCAGCGTAAACCTTGACCCTGCTAACCTTGTTATGGTTACAGGCGATGATCCTGCACAGGCAGTATACAATCTTAAGGATTATATCGTTCACACTCATGCAAAAGACGGTAAACAGCTCAGCTACCGTAACCCCGACGAGGTTTACGGCATGGTTGAAAGTCACATCGTAACAGGTCCGTCATTTATCGAAGTTCCTCTCGGTGAGGGTTCGGTTAACTGGCAGGCATATCTTAATGCTCTTACAGATATCGGATTCAAGGGATTCCTTACCATCGAGCGTGAGGTCGGTGACAATCCCGAAGCAGATATCAGAAAGGCTGTTGCTTTCCTTAAGGAACAGATCGGCTAAACATTAATCCGCAAGGAGTGATTATAAATGAAAACCTGTGTCAGCAGTTACAGCTTCAGCAGATATGTACGTGAGAGTGGAGCTACTCAGCTTCAGCTTATATCGCTTGCAAAAGAGATGGGCTTTGATGCAATCGAGTTTACGGATCTTTGCCCTCCCGAGGGTGTTGATGTACTTGATTATGCAAAGCAGCTTCGTGAAGAAGCCGAAAAGCTTTCCATGCCTATTGCAAACTACACAATCGGTGCTGATTTTCTTAATGCCGAGGATCTTGATGCCGAGATTGAAAGACTTTATACCCGTGTTGATATAGCACAGGCTCTCGGAGCATTGGGAATGCGTCACGATGCAACAGGAGGATATAAAGGTCCTGAAAAGAAATATAAGACGTTTGACGATGCTCTTCCCATTCTTGCCAAGGGATGCAGAGCAGTTACAGAGTATGCGGCAGCAAAAGGCATTACAACAATGGTAGAGAATCACGGATTTTTCTGTCAGGACAGCACACGTGTCGAAAAGCTTGTTCACGCTGTCGGACACGAGAATTTCGGATTGCTTGTAGATATCGGAAACTTCCTTTGCGCAGATGATCCTTCCGTTACTGCAGTCAGCCGTGTTGCAAACTTTGCACGTCACGTACACATCAAGGACTTCCACATTAAAAGCGGAAGCGAACCCGATCCCGGTAATGGCTGGTTCAGAACAAGAGGCGGAAACTATCTCAGAGGAGCTATTGTCGGACACGGCAATGTTCCTGTTATGCAGTGTCTTTCCATTCTTAAAAGAAGCGAATATGACGGCTTTGTCAGCATAGAGTTTGAGGGTATCGAATCAAATCTTGACGCACTTTCGACGGGACTTGAAAACCTTAAACGCTATATCGAGATGGCTTAACGGAGGCTTATATGTCTAACGAGATTATCAAAGGACTTGGTTTCCATCACATTGCACTTAAAGTAAAAGATTTTGAAAAATCTGCAAAGTTTTACGAAGCACTCGGCTTTAAAATGTTCACCGAATGGACAAATCCGGGCGGTAACATCCGTATGTACGATATCGGTGACGGCGGAATACTGGAGTTATTCTCCGGCGGAGGAGATCACTTGTCGGAAAACGGTAAGTGGATTCATTTTGCCATGCGTACCGACGATGTCGAAGCGGCATATGCAACTGCTCTTGCGGCAGGTGCAACACCGCTTACCCCGCCAAAGACCGTTGATGTTGATTCTTCACCCGTAAAGATTACGCTTAACGTGGCTTTTGTGAAAGGTCCCGATGGTGAAGAGCTTGAGTTCTTCAGAATGATTTAACAGGAGTTTTTAATGTGTACTATAGGATGTCATCTTTCCGCATCAAAGGGCTATCTTTCGATGGCAAAGCAGGCTGTTTCCATCGGTGCGAATACTTTTCAGTTTTTTACAAGGAATCCGAGAGGCGGCTCGGCAAAGGCGATTGACGAAAAGGATGTAAAGGCTTTTCTTGAGTTTTCAAAGGAAAACTCCATCGTACATATTCTGGCTCATGCTCCGTACACACTTAACGCTTGTGCGGCGGATGACCGTGTGCGTGAGTTCTGCATAATGACGATGGGTGATGACCTTGACCGTATGAATTATACTCCCGGTCAGATGTATAACTTTCATCCGGGAAGTCATGTCGGTCAGGGGCTTGAAACAGGAATAGCGAAGATTGCCGAAACACTCAACATCGTATTAAAGCCGGAACACAATACAAAGGTTCTTCTTGAAACAATGTCGGGTAAGGGCTCGGAAGTGGGATTTGAATTTTCACAGCTTCGTGAGATTATCGACAGAACGGCTCTGTCCGAAAAGATGGGAGTATGTCTTGATACGTGTCACGTGTACGATGCGGGATATGATATAGTAAACGATCTTGACGGTGTGTTGACCGAGTTCGACAAGGTGATAGGACTTGAACGTCTTTGTGCTGTTCATATCAATGACAGCAAGAATCCGTTCTCAAGTCACAAGGACCGTCACGAAAAAATAGGTGACGGCAGTATCGGTAACGATGCCTTCAAGAGGATAATAAATCATCCTGCATTAAAGGATATTCCTTTCTATCTTGAAACTCCCAACGAGCTTGACGGATACGAAAGAGAAATAGCTTTGCTTAAATCAATCAGAGAGTAATAAAAGGCTGTGTCGCAACATCCGTTTTTCAGATGTTCGGCACAGCTTTTGGCATTTTGACAAACAGAGGTGTCTTATGAAAAAGAGGATTATTTGCATCGTTTTAGTGCTTGCCATACTGTTATGCGGTGATGCCGTAGCTTTTGCCTCGACAAAGAATAACGGTGAAGTTCAGCTTTCGGGCGATGTTACTGAGGTTATCGAATTGCTTGGCATTACGGTATTACCTCACGTAAGATCCGGGAATGTTGCATATAATCTGTCCGACAGCAACTCTGCCAACAGACATCTCGGTGCGATGCATTATTATGTCAGAAGCTCTTCGGAATCGGAGACAACCGTTAATTATATAAAAGTATATGACGGTGCACCGAACATCACAAAAGATGCGGTGCACCACTTTTAGTCAGGAAGCTTTGATGTGATATGCTTGTATCGCTTAAGAGGAAGTGAAAGCTCACATTCTTTTTTGGTAAAAGTATTAACAACGGGAACGGTAACATCTTCGTCTCGGGTATTAACAATGACGAAGTCACCAACCTTAACGCTTTCATCGTCACAGAGGTAATCATAAATATTGTAATCGTTAAATCGAACGGAAACAAAACGGAAAGTCTTTGCGTTTGAAGAATCGGGATTTTTGATGCTGAACAAGTGATCGCCAGAGAAAAGAATAACAGGTTCTCCGTCATAGCACAAGGCATCGCTGTATACATCATCAATAAGAAACTTTCCTTCGGGCAGGGGTGAGGATTCGTTACAGGTGACGGTTACCTTATCATAAAAACCGACCATCTCTATATCGGGGATACAAACGAACATACGCTTTGCATACTTGTCGAACTTGCCCTTGTGCATACTGAATGTGAATTTGTAATTGTAGTCGGAGGTCTTTTTTACGGTGACATCCATTTTGTTGCCGTATTTCATATTTCTGCCGATAAGTTCGGAAATATCTTCAAAACGGATTTTGGTTGAAGGGATGAAGTCAATTTTCTGTTTGACGGACGTGAGTGCTTCGTTTATGGAGGCGGCAACCTTTGAATCACCGTAATAATCGCTGCTTTGCATACGCATACGAATGGCGTATTCTGCCTGCATATAATACAGCAAAGCTTCATCGGGATCGTCATAATCCTCGGCAATACTGCCCATTCGTAAGGCGAGATCGGCGAGCTTGCAGTCAAAATCTCCGTCAAGAAAATCTTTAAAATTCTTGGAGTACAGATCGTAGATAATATTTTCGGCAATCCGGGAATTTTTTATTGTGCCGTAACCGTTTCTGAACATATCTGCAATTTTATATTTCGCCTCGTATACGCCACCGTGAGCGGCAATCGAAAAGTACTTGAACGCCTCATCATACTGCGGAACACCATCGTTAGTTCTGCCGTAATAGTAGATGTATCCGAGCGTGTTGGCATAGAAGATTACATTGTGATAGTCGGGATACTTTTCAATAAGCTTGTGCATGCACTTGCGTGAGATTTCAAAGTCGCACGGAAAAGCTCGATTTCCTCCGTATGTTCCGTATCCGACTGCAAGCAGTCCGCTGAGTTCCTCGGCATCGCAAAGCTCCTGAGCAAATTTACGGTAAAACGAGATTTCGGTATCGCTTGCAATGTTAAGATTACGATC
>JAFQIG010000022.1 GCA_017397655.1 Clostridia bacterium
GCTCATAATGGCGTTTTACAGACACTATTACAATTACGAACGCCCGCACAGTACCCTCAGGTACTGTGCGCCCATAGTTACGCTAAATAAAAGTGTCATTTAATTTCTTTAATTTTTTTCTAATTTTTGTACCAATTTCGATAGGCGAAGGATCTTTACGTCCAAAGCAAGATTCTTCGGCTTCGCCTCAGAATGACCCGACAGGTTGATGGTCACAGTAACTCTTGTCTCTCACTATTGGAGCGAAGTGGCGGATACAAGCTGATTGATGCCATGTTATCGGAGACTTTATCGACGGTTCGTATTGACTTTTACGTCGAATTGTATTAATATATTGTAGATAGCTGAAAGGATTTGATCGTATGAGTAAAAATATTGATCCTACTGCAGTTTTTAAATTGAGCTACGGCCTTTTTGTTCTCACGGCAAAGGACGGGGACAAGGATAACGGCTGCATAATCAACACCTGTACACAGCTGACAAGCGAGCCTTTGACGGTTTCCGTATGTGTCAACAAGTCTAATCTGACTCACGATATGATCGTAAAGACAGGTGTATTCAACGTTTCCGTGCTGACACAGGAAACACCGTTTGAGACCTTCACGTTTTTCGGATTCCAAAGCGGCAGAGATACCGATAAGTTCGCTTTTGATGCGGCTTACGGCAGAAGTGAAAACGGCTTATACTATCTTAAATATTTTTCAAATGCGTTCTTGAGCGCAAAGGTTATTAATACGGTTGACTGCGGTACACATACATTATTTATTGCAGAGATTACAGAGTCTGCCGTGCTTTCGGATGAGCCTTCCGTAACTTATGAGTATTATCATAAGAACATCAAGCCGAAGCCTGCGGCAAAGAAAAAAGGCTATGTTTGCAGAATCTGCGGATACATTCACGAGGAAGAGACGCTTCCTGATGATTTTATCTGTCCTATCTGCGGTCACGGTGCTTCGGATTTTGAAGCATTATAAACAGGGCGTAAGGCGTTAAGAATACGCCAATTAATAAAACCGTTTAACGGAAAAGGAGAAAACATATGAAATCAAAGGCATTCAGAATTTTGTCACTTGTTCTCGCACTCGTAATGGTTGCATCTTTTGCAGCTTGCGGCGGCAACAAAGAAGGCGAAACAACAACAGAACCGGCAGTTGAAACAACTGTTCCCGCAGCAGACGTTGAGACAACTCTTCCTGCTGAAGATGCACAGACAACAGCTGCAGATGCAACGGAAGTTGCAACAGAAGCTGCTACAGAGGAAGCTACAGAAGAAGCTACAACAGAAGCTGCTCTTCCTTCCGAAGCTCCCACAGAGACAGCAGACATTCTTAAGCTTTACAACGATGCAACAGCTAAGGTTGCAAGCGCTAAGCCTCAGTTCACAAAGAAAAGAGAGTCCGTTGCAAATACTTATGATGCAGGCGTAGCTCTCAAGGCATTCAAGGGCCTTGTATATCAGTTTATGGGCATCGGTTCCGAGAATATCTTTACAGAAACAATTGCAAAGAACGGTGACAACTATACAAAGCACTTCCTTGCAAGCAAGCTTACAGCAGCTGACGTAACAAGTGCAGCTTGCACAGCTGATGACAAGGGTAACTTCACGGTTAACCTTTCCATCAAGGGCGGTAACAGCTCCGTTAACGAAGGCACTCTTGAGGGCATCAATGCTCCCATTGACAAGTGCGGTATCAGCGCAGGACTTAATGATAAGGACTACTACGATCACAAGACAGCTCAGAACGTTTATGACGCTATCGACGACGTAGCCTCGGGCGCAACAATCAAGGAAAGCTACAGCAACGCAAAGCTTACTGCAGTTATCGACGCAGAGGGCAACCTTACAAGCCTTAAGGTAACATTTGATATGGCATTTGATATCAGCAAGGTTTACGGTTCAAGCGGTACTGCAACAGCTTCTACAGAAGTTATCTTCTCTGATTTCAAGTGGTAATCTGAATTGATTGACCGCCGATCTTTTTTGGTCGGCGGTTTGGCTTTTTATAGAGAATTGTTACCGATTGGAGATAAGTGTATGTTTAAATCAATATCAGCGTTTTTTGTTTCAATAATAATATTCTTTATCAGTTGCTTTACACCTGCACCGCCTGTTCCCAAAACAACTGAAGAGCTTGAAAAGCTCGTTAATATCTGCAAGGATTTTGAGCTTTCGGACAAGCTGTATGTTGTTGATTCGGCAGTATTCAGAACTGAAGAGGAACGCCATTTTACGGTAGGGCTTCAGGGTGTTGTTGCAAAAACAGATCCGTGTATTTTTATTATTACAAACGGCATTTGTCATGATTACCTGGATGAAATAAAAAACAGTGGTATTGAGCTTGTTTATACCGATGAAAGCGGTAACAAGTGGACTCCCGCATCACTTCTTCATAAGTTCAAGTCATACATAAAAGATTCGGGCTATGTGCTTTACCGTGCAAGTGAGAAGGCTGAGGGCCTCAATGCCGCCACTAACCTTGCTGCAATTTACGGCTGGCTTCCCGTACCGAAGAGTCTTGAACAGCTTGCAATTGATGAGGGACTTGTGCTAAAAGAGGATTTTTCAGATACCGATTACAATATTTTATTCCAATGGAGCTTTTTTGAAAAGTATAAGGATAAGTTTAATTACAATGCCGTTCTGAGCTTAAGATATTCCGCTTCGGCATTGCGTGACCTTGCGATTCAACAGGGCTTTTATACTTTTTACATCGACGATGACGAGGATACAAATCTTCTTCGGGGAAGAGTTATGCAGTATGCAGGCGACAACGTGCCTGTTCTGGGATGGGTAAAGTATGAGGTAGCTTTTGTCAGACAGGCATCGAAGAACGGCAATATGGCGATTCCGTCAGATCACAGTCACAACAACAGCTATCTTGCATCCTTTAAGGCGGATACGGTGAAGCAGAAGCATACCGTAAATGAGCATACAGACACATCAAAGCATTATTGTGCGATTGTCTTCAGCGACGGTGACAATATGCAATGGATACAAAACGGTTATTCTGAGTTCTATCAGAAACAGGCTCTTAAAGAGCAGTTCCCCGTAACGTGGTCATTCCCACCGCTTTTGCAGGAATTTTCATCTGTAACGGTAAAGAAGATTTATTCCGACTCAACGCAGAATGATTATTTTATGGCAGGTGTTTCGGGTGCAGGATATATCCATCCGACAGAATATCCGTACAAGGCGCTTTCGGGCTTTACCGATCTTACCGCATCGGCTATGATGAAGAGCGATCTTCACTATGTTTCGATACTTGATTCGACACCGGATAACGAGATTGAAGATACGCTTCTGACAAACAGACTTCGGTATTACGCTGTCTATGATAATATAAAGGGCGGCGTTTTAAGCCTTGATCCGACCCGTTATGAGGGTGGAAAGGGAAAAATATATTTTGTCAACGATAAGCCGTTTATCAGCTACAGACTGTCACTCTGGCATCCCGACGGAGAGGGTGCGGATGTAACGAACGAGTGGCTGTCTCAGCAGGCTCAGACGGTAAATTCGTACCCTGCCGATATAAGTTCGATAAACGGATACAGCGTGATCAACGTTCATCCGTGGACGGTCAGCGTAGATGATCTCGCATATTTTGTCAGCTGTCTTGATGATGATGTGGTTCTTGTGACTCTTGACGATCTTATGTCAATGGTCAGCAAAAATATTCCGCACGAAACGGCAACTCCCGACAATTAAAAGACAGAGGTTGATATAATGAAAAGATTTACATCACTCATCCTTGCGGTATTAATTATTACATCGTGCGTGGGCTTAACGGTTCACTCCCTTGCTGCCGAAACAGACTTTTCGTGCGGTGAGAATGCGACATGGTCGCTTTCGCTTGAAGAAAAAACATTGACAATCACCGGTACAGGTGTGGTTGACGGTGGTGCTTGGGGTTCGTATTACTCTCAGATTGAGACAATAATAATCGGTGAGGGTATAACTGTTCTCAGCGGAGAGCTTTTTTACAGCGCAAGCGAGGTTGTAAACTTATATCTGCCGTCAACGCTTATAAAGGTTGAAAGCTATGTTTTATACAATGCCACGAATCTGACCAATATTGTTTTTCCGAACGGGTCAAACATTCTGATGGGGGAGCGGGATATTCTTAAAAACAGCAAATATGCAAAACAGAACGGTAATGCTCCCGTGTATCTCGGCACTCTTTTGATAGGATATAACGGTACGGCTCCCGACAACACCTCAGTAACAATTAAGGAAGGCACCTTGGGAGTAGCGCTTGAAGCCTTCAGAGGTCAGAAGGGTATCGCAGAGATTATCTTTCCTGACAGTTTAGTTGCGATTTGTGATAATGCTTTTGAAGGCACGGCATGGAAAAACAATCTTCCCGATGAAATGATTTATGCGGGCAATGTCTTTTATTCATGCGGCGGTATTACAGAATTAAACTATACGCTTACCTTGCGTGAGGGAACAAAGGGCATTGCGGCTGATGCATTAAACAGCAACGGTCTTGTATTTGAGGTTATTATGCCTGATAGCGTGCTTTATATCGGAGACGGTGCATTTTTCGGTGCAAATAATCTTAAAGAGATAACGGTTTCTCCTTCGCTTAAGTATATTGACGATGACGGCTTTAACGGTATTGTCTGCACCGGTACTTTTGAAATACCTGCAAGTGTCGTTTATATCGGAATCGGTGCCTTCAGCGGTGCAGATTTTACAAAGGTAACCTTTGAAGAGGGATATTCTGTTGAAAGATTTCCTGCCCGGATGTTTGACAGCTGTCAATATCTTAAGGAAATAGAAATTCCCGAATGTGTAAAGTATATTGAAGATAGTGTTTTCTGGCAATGCTGGTCAATAAAGGAAATAACCATTCCCAAAACCGTTGAGTATATCGGTGGTGACCGGAACTTTGCATATATGGGCGGTCAGAATGATATGGTAATTAATTGCTATAAGAATTCTGCAGGACACAAATTTGCAGAAGAGAGAGGCTTCCGATATAATCTGATTGACGGAACGGAGGTTTCGATACAGTCACTTATGGAACTGCTTGAAGAGGTTTCCGACATTGACAGGGATATTTATACACAGGAATCGCTTGCACAGCTTGACAGGGCGGTGGACGAAGTCAATCTTAACACCACTCTTACCGAAGAAAAAGTACAGGCATGGGAGACGGCCATCCGTCAGGCTCTCGGTCAGCTGATTCTTAAGGATGCCGACTACAGCGGAATTTACAGAGCGATTGAAGAGTGCGAAAAGCTTGACAAGGTGCTTTATTCTACGGCTTCGTACGAGATTCTGACACAAAAGATCAATGCGGTTGATTATACATTAAAGATTACGGAGCAATCAACGGTTGACAATTTTGAAAAGGCTATCAGAGATGCAATGGAAGCATTAATATATGCCGATGTTATTTTGCGAAACGAAGTGCATGATGTCATTGTCAGCGCAACAGCCAAGGAGATTTATCCGACTACCGCATTGACCGTTGATTTGCTTGACCCGTCGAATTATGAGGTTTCAAATTTTGCTGTAGGCGGTAATATCAAAAGCGTAAAGTATTATGACATCAATCTTATTCTGAGCAGTGAAAAGGTTCAGCCGAACGGAAGCGTGTGGGTAAAGATCAGCATTCCCGACGGTGTCGATCCTTTGAAATGCAGAGTATATCACGTTACCGAAGATCCCGTTGATCCGCTTGTACGCTTTGCGGCAACGCTTGACGGTAATTACATCGTGTTCGAAACCGATCATTTCAGCGAGTATGCCGTTATCGAGGTAGAGCCGTATCTCAGCGATCTGGTAATAACAAAAATGCCGTCAAAGCTGAACTGGTTCATCAATGAAAAAGTCAACTTCAACGACATGGAAGTAACTGCCGTACTCAGCGACGGACAGGAATTTGTAATAACGGATTATGATGTATCGGCAGTTGATACCTCCTCAATAGGCGAAAAAACGGTAAATGTTTATTACACCTATAAAGATATAACAAAAAATACTTCCTTTAAAATAACCGTTTCGGCAGACGGCTTTTCTGCAGGTATTACTTACGAAGATAAGTATGCGGACGAGGTCAACAGAAAGATCAAGTGGTATAAGCTGTATTGTGCCGAAACAATGCAATTGGGCAACGACCTTACAGATATAAAGGATTATGCTCTCAGATGGAGCTCCGATAACAAAAAAGTCCTTGTGGATAACAACGGAAAGGTTACCAATAAAGGATGGTTCTTTGCAAGAAAGGCGACCATAACGCTTGATATCTGTGACAAGGCAGGAAATGTTATCGCAACTGACAGCATAATCGTCAGATTCTTTAAGTTCGATTTTCAGCTTTCAAGAATACAGTCGGTTGTCAGCTCGGTTGTTGAAAAGTTAATAGTGTTCTGCTGATTCTTACTTTCCCCGACCTCGTGTCGGGGGATTTTCTTTTTATGGGAACGAAGTTGCCGTTTTACGGAATGATGGTATATTGAACAGCTCTACGTGATGTATTAAAATAAAATTGCACAGAGGATGTAAGGCTATCGCCTAATATAAATACATCAAACGTAAAGGAGCGCATTATGAAAAAGAAAATGTTCGGCATATTATCAGTTGTTTTGTCGCTTGCTGTGATTGTAACCTTTGCGGCTTGTACAAAAGAAGAGGTTGTTGATGAATCAACGATTGCACCGTTTGTTATTTCAACACAAGAGACAGAGGAAACGGAACCTGTTACGGTTTCGGAAATTGATGAAAGCGAGAGCGTTACCACAGAAGCAGAAACACAGGAAACAGAAGCGGCGGCTGCCGAAATTCCGACAGAAACAGGGGAGATACTGAAGCTTTACAACTCGGCAACGGAAAAGACGGCACAGCAAAAGGTTTCATTCAAAAAGCATCGTGAAACGACCGAAAAAACATACGAAGCAGGCTTTGTGCTTGAACAGTTCAAGCCGCTGGTGTATGAATTTATGGGCATCGGCTCAAAGCATATACTTTCTCTGACAGTAGGAGCAAATGCCGAGGATTACAGCAAGTACTTTCTTCCCTCCAAGCTGACAACTGCGGATGTGAAAAGTGCAACCTGCACAGCAGATGATAACGGCAATGTGACCGTGAGCATACTGATAAAAGACGGTAACAGCTCTGTTGTTGAGGGTGAAGTAAAGGGTACATATGCACCGATTGACAAGTGCGGTATCAGTGCAGGACTTAATGACAAAGACTGGTATGATCACAAGTCTGCACAGAATGTTATTGCGGCAATTGACGATTTCGGGCCTGCTGCAAAAGCTACGATCAACGAAAGCTACAGCAACGCAAAGCTGACAGCGGTAATTGATGCAAACGGCAATCTGACAAGTCTTGTCGTAACATTCGATTTCTACTTTGATATCAGCGGTATTTTAGGTTCCTCTGGCATAGCAACAGCATCAACAAAGACAACCTTTTCCGATTTTAAATGGTAAAGTAAAACGGTCAGGTGAATCACTCACCTGACCGCAGCTTAACGACAAACCTCGTCCAAAAAACAGGTTTGAGCATTTTGCACAAAAAAGGCTCCCTTGTGTAAAGGGAGCTGGCAAAAATCTTTGATTTTTGACTGAGGGATTGTATAAAATACGACGACAACCCCTCCGAGTCGGTTTCACC
>JAFQIG010000023.1 GCA_017397655.1 Clostridia bacterium
AACTCGTAAAGGTCTGTGGTCGGAGCCTTTCTGAAACCGTCTTGCGGTAGGAGTAACAACCGATCCACAGTATCCATTACAGTATAGCATACAGTCCTTGGAGAGGGACTCTAATAACTACTACTTTATTATACGAGGATTAATCTATGGAAATTAATAAAATTGTCGAAAGATCAGAGCAGTATTTTTTAAAGGGCTATAACTGCTGTCAGGCCGTTACAGCAGCTTTTTCCGACTTTACGGATATCAGTGAAGAGAATCTTTTAAAGCTTTCATGTACTTTAGGCGGCGGTTTTGCAAGACTTCGCAACGTCTGCGGTGCTGTCAGCGGTATGGGAATCATTCTCGGACTTATGTACGGAAGCGATGATCCGGATGCAAAAAAGCAATTATACCCGAAAGGTCAGGAGCTTGCAAAAAAGTTTGAAGACGAATTCGGCTCCATTGTCTGTTCGGAGCTTCTCAAAAATCTTGAATCGGTTGACAGGTCGCCTGTTCCGCAGGAAAGAACGGAAGAATACTATAAAAAGAGAACCTGCCTTGACTGTGTCAAAATGGCAACACGCATCCTTGCACAGGACCTTATTGACAATGAGCGTATTTGAACTGATTTATGAAGTCGTAAAGCAGATTCCGAAGGGAAAGGTTGCAACATACGGACAGGTCGCTCTCCTGGCAGGTAATCCGAGGTGGGCACGCGTTGTCGGCTACGCTCTGCACAACAACCCGGATCCCGGTAATATCCCCTGCCACCGTGTTGTCAACAGATTCGGCGGTACAACACCCTCTTTTGCTTTCGGCGGTGAAGATGTACAAAGAAAGCTTCTGGAAGATGAAGGAATAGAATTTGACGAATCAGGTAATGTTATACTTGAAAAATATTTATGGTAGAATTGAGGTGCCGCAATGTCTTGTAAAAAATACGTTTTAGCCCTTGATCAGGGAACAACAAGCTCACGCGCAATTTTATTTGACAAAAAAGGCAATATTGTCAAAAAGTCTCAGAACGAGTTTGAACAGATTTATCCTCAGCTCGGCTGGGTTGAGCACGATCCGATGGCTATACTTGAAAGTCAGTTTACGGCCGCCGCAGATCTTTTTAAGGATGGCGACATCACTCCCGACGAGGTTGCGTGCATCGGTATCGCCAACCAACGTGAAACTACCGTTATCTGGGACAAAAACACAGGCAAGCCTGTTTATAATGCCATTGTATGGCAATGCAGAAGAACTGCCGAATACTGCTATGAGCTGAAAGCAGACGGACTTGGTGAATATGTCAAGGATCATACAGGTCTTATTATTGATGCATATTTCTCGGCAACCAAAATCCGTTGGATACTTGACAATGTTGACGGCGCGAGAGAGCGTGCCGAACGCGGTGAGCTTCTTTTCGGAACAATAGAAACCTGGCTGATATGGAATCTGACCGGCGGCAAGGTTCATGTTACAGACTACTCAAACGCTTCACGAACAATGCTTTTTGATGTTGATAAGCTGTCGTGGGACGGATATCTTGCCGAAAAACTCGGTATACCGATGTCGCTTCTTCCGAAAGCCGTTCCGTCAAGCTTGGTTTACGGTGAAGTCGCAGACAATGTTCCCTTTATAGGCTGTCTTGCAGGAATTCCGATCAGCGGTGCTGTCGGTGATCAACCCGCGGCGCTGTTCGGTCAGGGATGCTTCAATCCCGGTCAGGCTAAAAATACATATGGAACAGGATGTTTCCTGCTTATGAATACAGGCGAAACACGCACAATTTCAAGAAACAATCTTGTTACCGGCGTTGCGTGGGGTATCGGTGATACCGTTGAATACGCCATTGAAGGAAGTGCTTTTAATGCAGGATCTGTTATAAAGTGGCTTCGTGATGAGATGCAGATGATATCATCCGCACCCGAATGCGATCGTCTTGCCGAAAGTGTTCCCGACGCAAACGGAATATATTTTGTACCTGCCTTTACAGGTCTTGGTGCACCGTATTGGGATATGTATGCACGCGGCTGTGTCGTCGGACTTACAAGAGGAGTCAACAGAGCACATTTTGCCCGTGCCGTTATTGAGAGCATAGCCTTTCAGATGACAGATCTTCTCGAAGCTATGCAGGCTGATTCCGGCATCCCGTTTTCAGAGCTTCGCGTTGACGGCGGTGCTTCCGTCAGCAACATCATGATGCAGATACAGTCTGACCTTATCAAAACAAAGGTAAACAGACCCAAAAACGTGGAAACAACAGCTCTCGGCTGTGCATTTCTTGCCGGTCTTGCTGTCGGCTTCTGGAAAGATAAAGAAGAAATCGAACGTATCCGCGAGGTTGACAAAATTTTTTCACCGCAAATGGACGAAGAAAAGCGCAACACGCTTTATAACGGTTGGAAACGTGCCGTTCAGCGCTCTATGAACTGGGAAGAGCAGAAAAATGTTCCTCTTAAAGCTGACTAATCGTTAATTAATACTTGAAAACGCGGATATGTTATGTTAAAATAATCTGTCGATATTTTTTAAAGAATGGTGGATCTATATGTCAGGACATAATAAGTGGAGTACAATCAAACGTAAAAAAGAAAAGACCGACGGCGCAAAGGCAAAAATCTTTACAAAGATCGGTCGCGAAATTGCGGTTGCAGTAAAACAGGGCGGTCCCGATCCTGCAAGCAACTTCAAGCTTAAGGACGTAATTGCAAAAGCAAAAGCCAATAACGTTCCCAACGACAACATCGAAAGAATTATTAAAAAAGCTGCAGGCGAAGACGGCGGCAAGGATTATGAAGAGATCGTCTATGAGGGCTATGGTCCCTCAGGTATCGCTGTTATTGTCGAAACTCTTACCGATAACCGCAACCGTACCGCGAGTGACGTACGTCATTATTTTGACAAGTACGGCGGAAATATGGGTCAGTCCGGATGTGTTTCCTTTATGTTCTCACGTCAGGGCGTTCTTGTTGTAGAAGCCGAAGATGTTGACGAAGAAACACTTATGGAAGATGCTCTTGAAGCAGGCGCCTCCGATTTCCTCACCGATGAAGAGGATGTATTTGTTATCCGAACAGAGCCAAATGATCTCGGTGCAGTCCGCGATGACCTTGATGCAAAGGGTTATAAGTTCATTTCAGCTGAAGTTGAATACATTCCCTCTACTTATACTGCTCTCACGAGCGAGGATGATATCAAGAATATGAACAAGATGCTTGAAATGTTCGAAGATAACGACGATGTTCAGGCTGTATGGCATAACTGGGAAAACGAAGACGACGAATAATAATTGTTTCAATTTTTGTCTTTGTGAATTAGCGATGAAAATTCTTTAAGATTTTTCATCGCTTTTTGATTTTTATTGAACATAATTTTGTCAAATGTTGTTGATATATTACAATATATTGTGTATAATTAATACTGTATAAAAAAATATTTAAACATACGGAGGGTAATTATGGCTAAAAAGACTGTTGCACTTACAGGTGCTTCCGGTACTATGGGCTGGCAGGGCTTCAAGGAGCTTTATGCCAGAAAAGACAAGTACAACATCGCTGTTTTGCTCAGAAAGAGCGCAAAGAACGAAGAATTGTTCAAAGATTATCTTAATGACAGCAGCGTAAGAATCGTGTGGGGTGATCTTACAAATTACGAGGAAGTTCTTGACCTTGTAACAGGTGCGGACTATGTTCTTCATGTTGGCGGTATGGTATCTCCCGCTGCTGACTATTATCCCAAAAAGACTATCAAAACCAATGTAACGGCTGCTCAGAACGTTGTCAACGCTGTAAAGGCACAGCCCGATCCCGATGCAGTCAAGGTTGTATACATAGGAACAGTTGCAGAAACAGGCGACCGCAACCCTCCCATCCATTGGGCAAGAACAGGCGATCCTATCAAAATCAGTATCTATGACCACTATGCAGTAAGTAAAGTCAAGGCTGAAGCTATCTTCGCTGAGTCAGGACTCAAATACTGGGTTTCTCTTCGTCAGTCCGGTATTCTTTATCCTGAAATTCTCAAGAATATGGATCCCATTATGTTCCACGTTCCCGTTAACGGTGTTCTTGAATGGGCAACTGTTGAGGATTCAGGCAGACTTCTTGCCAACGTATGCGGCAACGATGTTCCCGAAAGCTTCTGGCGCAAATTCTATAACATCGGCAGCGGTAAAGAATACAGAATTACCAACTTTGAGTTTGAAGAGTATCTTCTCGGAGCACTCGGTCTCCCCTCACCCAAAAAGCTTTTCGATGCTGATTGGTTCATTCTTCAGAACTTCCATGGTCAGTGGTATGCCGATTCCGATAAACTTAACGATATCCTTCACTTCCGTGCAAATATTCCGATCAAGCAGTACTTCGACAATATGGCAAAGAAGGTTCCTGCCTATTACCGCGCCTGCAAGATCATTCCCTCCTTCCTCGGTGGCGCAGTTGCTGCTGCGGCAAAGCCCTTTATGAAGAAGATTGCTAAGACCGACTTCTACGGTACACTTAACTGGAGAGAAACAAAGAATGCTGACAGAATTTCCGCTTACTACGGAACAATGGAAGCATGGGACAAGATCGGCAACTGGGATACATTTAAGATCGAGCGTCCGACAGAGACCGTTACTTTGCTTGACCACGGTTACGATGAATCAAAGCCCGAGTCCGAGCTTGATATTGAAGATATGAAGAAGGCTGCAGCTTTCAGAGGCGGCGAGTGTCTGTCCGAAACAATGGTCAAAGGCGACCTTTTCACTCCGCTTAAGTGGAAGAGTGCACGCGGCAATGAGTTTGAAATGACTCCCAACCTCGTTCTTAAGGGTGGTCATTGGTGCCCCGAAGAGCTTCCCTGGCCTTGGGATTACGATACCGAAGCTAAGATCAACCCCTTCTTTGCTCAGGTATGGTATCCGCTTCACAGCAAGGATGAAAACAATTATTACGACGAAAGCATCTTTAAGGGATTCAAGGATTTTGAATAATCCTTTTCTGAAAGGAGTTAAATATGAAAGTATTTATGATCGGCGGTACGGGACTTCTCGGTTCTGCCGCAGCTGATTTGTTTATCAAAAAGGGTCACAGCGTAAAGACTGTTGCTCTGCCTCCCCTTCCTCCCGGAGCTCCCATCCCCGAGGAAATGGAAATTGTATTTGCTAACTATTTTGAGCTTTCTGATGAGCAGATCACCGAAATGATGACGGGTTGCGATTGCTTTGTTTTCGCAGCAGGTGTTGACGAAAGAGTCGAGTTCCCTGCTCCCGTATACGAAGCTTACGAAAAGTACAATATCAATCCTCTCAAGAGATTTATCCCTCTCGCAAAGGCTGCAGGTATCACAAAGACGGTTGTACTCGGTTCTTATTTTGCTTACTTTGCAAAGAAGTTCCCCGAAATGAAGCTTACCGAAAAGCATCCCTACATCCGCAGCAGAATCGAACAGGAAAACGTTGCTCTCAGCTACGCTGATGACAATATGGATGTCTGTGTTCTTGAGCTTCCCTACATCTTTGGAACACAGCCCGGTCGTAAGCCTGTTTGGGTCATCCTTATCGAACAGCTTGAGGGTATGGGTCCCATCACATTCTATCCCAGAGGCGGTACAGCAATGCTTACAGTCCGTCAGGTAGCCGAAACCATCGTTGGTGCTGCTGAAAAGAATAAGGGTGCAAAGACATATCCGATCAGCTACTATAACTACACATGGAACGACTTCCTCAAGATCGTTCACGCCGCTATGGGAGTACCGAACAGAAAGATTATCAATATTCAGAGATGGATGTTCCAGCTCTTCGGTCTTCATATGAGAAAGGTTTACAAGGACAAGAATGTTGAAGGCGGTATTGATCCCGTCGGACTTGCAGACATTATGTGTATGAACACGTTCATCGACAATCGCTGGGCAAAAGAGCTTGGTGCTACCGATGATGATATCAGAAGTGCTATCTTTGATTCCGTCAAGCTTTCCGTTGACTCCTTTAAGGGTAATGCAGATCTTGTCGGCATGAAAGGCGAATAATTCAATAACAATCAGAGCAGTTCACCATTACGGTGAACTGCTCTGTTACTTTTATAAAACTTTGTAGCCCTGATCTTCTATTGTACTGCGGATAGTATCGTCGGATACTTCCCTTTCCATTCTGATTTTTACCGTGCCGTCTTTGTGATTCGGATAAGCTTCGGATATTCCGTCAAGCTCTTCAAGAACTTTCTTGACTCTCGCTTCACAATGCGGACACATCATGCCCTCAACATTAATTACTTTTTCCATTTCTTTTACCTCCGATTCAGATTTGGTTTTATGAATATTAAATAAATTCAGACGCAACGCATTAAGAACAACGCATACACTTGATACACTCATGGCCGCTGCTCCGATCATCGGATTCATTCTGAGTCCGAACGATATAAATGCTCCTGCCGCTATCGGTATGCTGATACCGTTATAAATAAATGCCCAGAAGAGGTTCTGATATATATTGCGTAAGGTCAGTTTACTGAGTCTGATTGCCGCAACAACATCGGACAGTCGGCTGTTTGTCAGAACAACATCGGCAGCATCAATCGCCACATCCGTTCCTGCACCTATGGCAATGCCGATATCGGCACTTGTCAGCGCAGGTGCATCGTTGATACCGTCACCGACCATTATCACCTTTCCGCTTTTTTTGAGATCACGAATAACCTTTTCCTTACCCTGAGGCAAAACCGAAGCAATAACTTCATCAATACCGACTTTTTGTGCAATATTGCGTGCAGTTTTTTCGTTATCACCTGTCAGCATTACGACTTTTATGCCCATCTTTTTCAGCCTGTCAACAGATTCGGCACTATCATCTTTTATGCTGTCCGATACTGCCATTATACCAAGGAAAGCTGTATCCTGACTGAACAACACAGTCGTTTTACCCTCAGCAGCAAGCTTTGCATTAAGCTCTGAGTAGTCTTTAGGTATATCTGTAACCGTTGCAATATAGCGTTCGTTTCCTGCGAATATTCTTTTTCCGTTTATGACGCCGTTCACACCGTTGCCCGGTATTTCCTCAAATCCGGTTACAGTATAGAATTCGGTCGCCCTTTCGCTTATCGCTTTTGCAACAGGATGTTCACTCAAGGCTTCGAGTGAAGCTGCATTTTTCAAAAACTCTTTTTCATCGTCATTACAAATAATATCCGTAACCACGGGTTTGCCGAGTGTCACCGTTCCTGTTTTGTCAAGAACGACTATATTCGCTCTGCCTGTTTCTTCAAGAGAAGTTGCGGTTTTGAACAAAATACCGTTCTTTGCTCCTTTACCGCTGCCCACCATTACGGCAACAGGTGTTGCAAGTCCCAAGGCACACGGACAGCTGATAACAAGTACGGATATGGCTCTTTCTATTGAAAAAGCAACAGTCTCTCCGCTAATTAACCAAACAGCTGTAACCAAAATTGAAAGCAGAATTATAACGGGAACAAATATTCCCGAAACCCTGTCTGCCGCCTTTGCAATAGGCGCCTTTGTAGAAGATGCATCGCTGACAAGCTTTATAATCTGAGAAAGAACGGTATCCTCGCCAACTCTTGTAGCTTCACATTTTATAAAGCCCGATTTGTTGATCGTTGCACCCGATACCGTATCACCGACACTTTTATCGACAGGGACGCTTTCTCCCGTCAATGCAGATTCATCGACGGAACTGTTTCCTTCAATAATAATTCCGTCCGTCGGAATACTCTCTGACGGTCTGACGACAAAAATATCGCCTTTTTTAAGTTCCTTTGCGTCTACTATTTTTTCAGCACCGTTTTCAATTATGACTGCTTTTTTCGGGGACAAATCAATCAATGATCTTAGCGCATCGGTAGTTTTACCTTTTGATTTTGATTCCAGAAGCTTACCTACGGTGATCAGAACAAGTATCATTGCCGCAGATTCAAAGTACAGATCGTGCAATAATGTGTGCACATTACCTGTGTTTGCGTTAACATACATCTCTGTCATTCTGAAAACAATATAAGTGCTGTAAATAAAAGAAACACCCGATCCCAGCGAAACCAGCGTATCCATATTGGGTGATTTGTTAACGATGCCCTTAAAGCCGTTGATAAAAAACTTTTTATTTAAAACCAGTATGATTGCAGATAAAACCATCTGAATAAGAGCGATCGCCAAAGGATTATTCTCTAACAGACTGCCGACAGGCAGAGAGAACATATTCCCCATTGAAAAATACATTAAAACCAAAAGGAAAACAACAGAAAAAGCGAGCCTCTTTAATATCCCTTTTGTTTCATCGGAATTGTCAAGAGACTTGTCGTTACTGTCCGACTGCTTCTGTGACCCCTTTACGCTTGCTCCGTAGCCTGCTTTTTCTACAGCGTGTATGATACTTTGGTCGCTCGCCTCACCTTCAACCGTCATTGAGTTTGTCAAAAGATTAACGTTACACTCGGTCACTCCGTCAAGGCTTCTTACCGCCTTCTCTACTCTGCTGCTGCAGGCAGCACAGCTCATTCCCGTTACATCAAAATTTCTCATAACTCACCTCATCATCTTTTGCAAAGTATTCAACAGTTCATCTATTATCTCATCGTTACCGTTTTTTATATCGTTTGCAACACAGGTTTTAATGTGATCTGACAAAAGCTCTTTACCAAAAGAGTTAAGAGCAGAACTTACAGCAGTCACTTGTGTCAGTATATCGATACAATATGCATCATTGTCAAGCATATTCTTGATTCCTCTTATCTGACCTTCAATGCGGCTAAGCCTGTTCATAAGACTTTTGTATTCCGTTTCGGTACGCTCTTTTTTCTTTGCACAACAGTTTTCACTCATAATATCACCTACATAATTATATACCCCGTGGGGGTATTATGTCAAGAAAAAAAGACTGCCGAATAAATCGACAGTCTGAAAACTAACAGTTTTATTTATGAGCATCCATTTCAGCAATAAATCTGTTGAAAAGCTCGTTGTCTTCTGCAGGACCACCACAGGAATTAGGCATAAACTGAACAGAAAATGCAGGAATATTCTTATAAATCAGTCCTTCGTTGGTGCCGTCATTAAGATTTACAAAATACTCTTCGGCGACATCGGGATCTACACTGTCAAGAATGACCGTGTGGCTGTGGTTCTGCTGAGTAATATATGTTTTGTCAGTCTTTGCACAGTAGGCGGGATGGTTGGATCCTCTGTGACCGAACTTCATCTTCTCTGTTTTAAAACCGTTTGCAAGTGCGAGAAGCTGATGGCCAAGACAGATACCCATAATCGGAATATCTTTTGTCATAAGATTCTTTATTGTCTCAACAGCTTCGCAAACATCATTAGGATCACCGGGGCCGTTAGAAAGGAAGATTCCGTCAACATCATAAGACAGAACATCCTCTGCTGTTGTATCATAGGGAAGTCTGACAACATCACAGCCTCTTTCAACAAGAGAAGAAATAACATTATTTCTGACTCCATAGTCAAGAAGCGCAACCTTGTATTTGCCTTCTTCGGACTTATAATTGACAACTTCCTTCGTGCTGACATTCTTAACGGCATCAACAGCCTTGTACTTCCTGATAGCTTCAAGGTCTGCATTCGAGGGATGATCTGCGATCATACCGTTCATCGTTCCGCGGCTGCGAAGAATCCTTGTGAGCGCTCTTGTATCAATGCCGTAAAGACCGACAATGTTGTTTCTCTTGAGATATGTATCAATCTCTTCCTCACAACGGAAATTAGAGGGAGACTCGCAATACTCACGAACGATAAAGGCGCTCGCACCGGTTTTGTCCGCCTCAGCATCTTCGGAAATAATTCCGTAGTTTCCTGCAAGCGGGAAGGTCTGTACTATGCCTTGACCGTAGTAGCACTGATCGGTCAGCATTTCGATACAGCCTGTCATTGAAGTGTTAAACACAATTTCTGCAATGACTTCACCGGGAGCACCGAATGCATAACCGCTGAAAACCGTACCGTCTTCCAAAATCAAAAATCTTTTCATGTATATTCACTCTTTTCTGATAGAATACAGATTATTTGGAGAAAAGCGCTGAAAAACGATTCATCGCTTCGAGAGTATTCTCTCTGTCAGAGAAAGCGGTAAGTCTGAAGAAGCCTTCACCGCAGGAACCGAAACCGATACCGGGAGTACCGATAACATATGCATTATTGAGAAGATAGTCAAAGAACTCCCATGACTTCATATTTCCCGGGCATTTGTGAAAGCGTTAAATCTTGCAGCGATATCAGCAAAAAGACAGCTTTCGTTAATGTTGGCATAGTTGCTGTTTATCTTAAACATATATTTTCTTCGGATCAGTTGTAGCGCTTGTTAAATGCCGCATTGATAAGTCCCTTGAAAAGCGGGTGCGGACGTGTGGGACGGCTCTTGAACTCGGGGTGATACTGAACACCGACAAAGAAGTCGTTACCGGGAATTTCAACCGTTTCAACAAGTCTGCCGTCGGGTGAAGTGCCGCTGAGAACAAGTCCCGCCTTGACAAACTCATCACGGTATGTATTGTTAAATTCATAACGGTGACGATGTCGCTCATTAATAAGCGAAGAACCGTAGCATTTTTCCATAACGGAACCTTCAAGGATATGGCAGGGATAGCTGCCGAGACGAAGCGTACCGCCCTTGTCGATATCGTCGTACTGACCGGGCATAAAGTCGATTACCTTATGTGTACTGAGGTCGTTGAACTCGTTGGAATCAGCATCCTTCCAGCCGATGACATTACGGGCATATTCGATAACGGCAATCTGCATACCGAGGCAGATACCGAGATAAGGTACGTTGTTCTCTCGTGCAAATTTAGCCGCAAGAATCTTTCCTTCTATGCCTCTGTTTCCGAATCCGCCGGGTACAAGAATTCCGTCAACCGATGAAAGAATATCCTTGTAATTTTCTTCATTAATAGTTTCTGAGTCGATCCATTCAATCTTTACCTTTGTCGAATACTCATAGCCTGCATGGCGAAGAGCTTCGGCAACGGAAAGATAAGCGTCATGAAGCTGAACATATTTGCCAACAAGAGCAATGGTAACTTCATTTTTACTGCTCTTGACTCTGTCAACCATCTGCTTCCATTCTGTCATATCTGCCTTGGGAGCGTCTATATGAAGTTCACGGCAGACGATATCGGAAATCTTCTGTTCCTCAAGCATCAAGGGAGCTTCGTAAAGCACAGGGATTGTGACGTTTTCGATAACGCAGTCGGGCTTGACATTACAGAAGCTTGAGATCTTTCTGGCAATATTCTCGTCTTCAATCTGTTCATCAGTACGCAGAACAATGATATCGGGTGAGATGCCCATTCCCTGCAATTCCTTAACAGAATGCTGGGTTGGCTTTGACTTATGCTCGCCAGAAGCGCGAAGATAAGGAACGAGTGTAACGTGTATATAAAGAGAGTTCTCTTTGGTTACTTCGTGACCGACCTGTCTGATGGCTTCAAGGAAAGGCTGACTTTCAATATCGCCTGTTGTACCGCCGATTTCGGTGATAACAACATCAGCGCCGGTTTTTTTACCGACACTATATATAAACTCCTTGATAACATTTGTAACATGAGGAATGGTCTGAACGGTATTGCCGAGGTATTCGCCCTTACGTTCCTTTTCGATAACCGTAGCATAAACCTTACCGGTAGTAAGGTTAGAGAACTTGTTAAGATCCTCATCAATGAATCTTTCATAGTGGCCGAGGTCAAGGTCAGTTTCGGCACCGTCCTCGGTAACATATACCTCACCGTGCTGATACGGACTCATTGTGCCGGGGTCAACGTTGATATAAGGATCAAGCTTCTGTGCCGCAACCTTCAAGCCCCTCGCTTTTAAAAGACGACCCAAAGAAGCCGCAGTGATTCCCTTACCAAGACCGGAAACAACACCGCCTGTTACAAAAATAAACTTAGTCATAACCGCAATTCTCCCTGTAAATATTCTAACATTGCTTAAGGATAAACCATAACAGAAATAGTATAAACTATCGGAGTGCAAATTTCAATACTCAAATGGTTACAATATTATAATTTTTAGACTTTTTTCAAAAAAAATCTAAAAAAATCTCTTAAATTCGCCAAAGTAAATTGACAATTATTTTTAAAAATGTATAATTTATTTTGATGCATTTTTTGGAGGGCTCATCTTGGTTTTTTCTGACTTATTTTTTCTTTTTTTCTTTTTACCGTTACAACTGCTTATATGCAGCTTTATTGATACAACCAAAAAACGCAATGTCGTTCTTCTGATTTTTTCGCTTATTTTTTATGCCTGGGGCGAACCTGTTTACATCCTGCTTCTGATCGGAATGACCTTTATTAACTGGTTTTTTTCGTTACTTATTGATGTGTGCCCCGACAAAGCAAAAGCAAAAAAATTCCTGATAATCAACGTTGCGCTGAGTCTTTTGCTTATCGGTATTTTCAAATATACCGGTTTTTTTGCCGAAAACTTAAAGACTCTGTTCTCTCTCGATATTATCACACCGAAGATTCCGTTGCCGATCGGAATATCTTTCTACACTTTCCAACTTATTTCTTATACGGTAGATGTGTACAGAGGCGAAGCAAAATGTGCGACTAAGTTCCACGAGCTTCTTTTATATGCCAGCCTTTTTTATCAGTGTATCGCAGGTCCCATCGTGCGTTACAGCGATGTTCAGCTCGAAATTCAAAGCAGAAAGCGCTCATTCACTTCAATGGGCAAGGGTGTCCAACGTTTTTCCGTCGGTCTTGCAAAAAAGACGCTGCTTGCCAACTCGTGCGGAAAGCTCGTCGATATGATTCTGCTTTCTGATGCAGAGCTTGCTGATTTATCTTCACTTTCTGATAATATCGAAATACTGTCATCTCGTCCTGCCGCAATGCTGTGGCTCGGAATGATCTTCTATACATTACAGATTTATCTTGATTTCTCTGCATACTCTGATATGGCAATCGGTATGGGTCTTATGGAAGGCTTCCACTTCAAGGAGAACTTCAGATATCCTTATACCGCCGTTTCTGTTACTGATTTCTGGAGAAGATGGCACATATCATTAAGCTCCTTTTTCCGTGATTACGTTTATATTCCGCTTGGCGGCAACAGAAAAGGTACTGTGCGTACCATTCTCAACCTGCTTGTTGTATGGCTTCTGACCGGTTTTTGGCACGGAGCAAGCTGGAACTTCATACTCTGGGGATTATATTACTTTATTTTCCTGGTTGCCGAAAAGCTATTCCTTTCAAAGATACTGAAAAAATTACCGAACTTTATTACAAATCTCTATACTCTGACAGTTGTTTTCTTTGGTTGGTTGCTGTTCAGATTTTCCGAAACATCGGTTCTGTTCACCGTTTTCAAAGGAATGTTCTGTATGAACGGTAATTCGATGTTCAGCGCTGAAACCACTGCAGTTTTCACAAGCAACCTCTTCTTCCTTGTTATTGCGATACTTGCAGTAACCCCGCTTATGACAAACCTCAGAAGACTTCTCAGCAACAGAGCAAAATACAACAAAAAACTGTTGAAAGCCAAATGTGTCATATATGCGGCAGTTCCAGCAGTACTGATTATTTTATCTGTATTCTCTGTTGTCGGAAACAGTTATAACCCGTTCCTTTATTTCCAATTCTGATTTAAGGTGATAGTTTTGCGAAAAGTCAAAAAATCAATTCGCAAAAAATTTAATAAAAAAGCTCGCAGACTTCAATCGGTTATGTTTATGACGCTTCTGATGATCGGTCTTATATTGTCATTGGTACTCCCCTTGCGCCCTTCTGAATCCGAGTCCGAAAAGCGTACACTTACACCTTTTCCCGAATTCTCTGCAAAAGCACTTTTCAACGGAAGCTATTTCGATAATATCAATTTATGGTTTTCCGATACATATCCTTTCAGAGAAGCTCTTGTCAGCATAAACGCAAAAATCAATTCGTTGTACGGATTCGGTGACAGAATTTACGGTCTGAATAATACCGTTATCGAAGACATTCCGACAGCTCCCGCTACTCCCATTATCAGTATCGAAGAAGAGTTTGATGAAACATTGGGTGATTCAATCAATGTCGAGGATGCGATTGTACAGGATTTCGGAGGCATTATTGTAATCAACGATGCAGCGTATGAGCCTTATTCTTTTGTGCAAAAAGTTGCCGATAAGTACGCTTATTCGCTTAACTCTTTGGCTTCGTCAGTTTCCGACATTGCGAAGGTTTACGATATTCTGGTACCGACCGCAATCGATATCACAATGCCTGACAACGAAAGACAGAAGTATAACAGCTCAAGCCAGGCTGATGCTATCAAGTATATCTTTTCCTGCTTGTCCGATGATGTCAATTCCGTAAATGTTTATAACACGATGCGTAAGCACAGAACTGATTATATATATTTCCGAACGGATCATCATTGGACTGCACTCGGTGCATATTATGCATACGCTGAGCTTTGCAAGGTCCTTGATGTTCCGCCCACATCACTTACCGAAGGTTATACCGAATACCGCTTTGACGGTTTCAAGGGTTCATTCTATGCCGACACCAACAAGAATCCGTCACTCGGCAACAACCCTGATACGATTTTTGCTTATGATCCGAAAGCAGAAACTACACTTACATATTATACCAAAGACAATAAATCGTATGATTGGGACGTAGTAAGGGATGTTACCGGATGGAACTCCGGCTCGCTTTACAGCACCTTTATCGGCGGTGATAATCCCTACACTTTTATCACAAACAATACGATTCAGAACGACAAAAAGTGTCTCGTTGTCAAGGAATCTTTCGGCAATGCCATGGTGCCTTTTATTGTTTCGCACTACAGCGAAGTTCATGTAATTGACTACAGATACTGGAACGGCAGACTGTCAGAATTCATCAATCAAAACGGAATTGATGATGTAATATTCATCAATAACATTTCAGCAACAAGAAATACAAGCCTCATCAATAAGCTTTCAAATATTTCAAAATAATCTGTTAATTAGACTCTATGGGGGTTCTGCAGACTTAAATCTGCAGAATCCCCTGACTTATTAAGAATTGTAATCTGAATACGAGAGCTTAAACTCTCCCCTTTAGAGAAAAATTACGGAGCCGGTTTTACCGACTCCGTTCTGCTTAATGACAAACCTCGTCCAAAAAACAGGTTTGAGCATTTTGCACAAAAAAGGCTCCCTTGTGTAAAGGGAGCTGGCAAAAATCTTTGATTTTTGACTGAGGGATTGTATAAAATACGACGACAACCCCTCCGAGTCGGTTTCACC
>JAFQIG010000024.1 GCA_017397655.1 Clostridia bacterium
CATAGCTTCCTCCTGTGAAAGTTTGTTTGGTCACTTACATTTTACACTAAAGAGGCTATGTTGTCTTTATTTTTTTAGGTGTTGCACTTCATATGATAATCTGTCCACCTCCCTTTACACAAGGGAGGCGAGAGTTACTGCGACCGCCCACCCATCGGGTCATTCTGAACGTATGTGAAGAATCTTTAAACAAAAGATCCTTCGCCTGCGGCTCAGGATGACAACCGTGAGTCGGTGTGTCTGACCAACCTACCAAGTAGGTTGTGCATTAAAACCTATCGGGTCATTCTGAACGAAGTGAAGAATCTTGCTTTGGACGTAAAGATCCTTCGCCTGCCTTCGGATGACTTCGATTTTACTGTATGCTTTTTTCGGGCACGGTTGCCTTACCCTTAATCTTTACTTTTTCTTTATATTTTTCTAACTTTATTATATTTTTCTTGTGGTTTAATATACTCATCGGGTTTATATTTTCTTTGTGATATGCTATAATGAAGCAAAGGAGTGATATGTATGTACAAAGTCCTTGTCTGCGATGACGATACGGCAATACTTGACTCTGTCGAGGTGTACCTGCGTACCGAGGGGTACGAGGTTATCAAGGCAACCAACGGCATCGACGCAATCGAATTACTGAAAAGCAATGATGTTCACTGTATGGTGCTTGACATCATGATGCCGAAAATGGACGGACTTTCCGCAATGCTGAAAATCAGACAGTTTCACAAGTTTCCGATAATACTGCTTTCTGCAAAAAGTGAGGATACTGACAAAATTGCAGGGCTGTCCTTCGGTGCCGATGACTACGTCACAAAGCCGTTCAATCCCTTGGAGCTGGTTGCCAGAGTCAAGTCACAGATAAGGCGGTATGTTTCCTTCGGCAGTCTCAATATCAAGGATTCCCAGCTCGTTACGGGCGGTCTGGTGCTTGATACTGATACAAAGGAGGTCACGGTTGACGGAGAGTCGGTCAAGCTTACGGCACGTGAATTCAGTATTCTGCTGTACCTTATGGAGAATATGGGACGTGTCCTTTCAAGCTCTCAGATTTACGAAGCTGTCTGGAATGAACCGTCCTTCCGTACCGAAAAAACCGTCACAGTACATATCCGCAACATCAGAGAGAAAATTGAAATCAATCCCAGAGACCCGAAATATTTAAAGGTGGTGTGGGGCCTTGGCTACAAAATCGAAAAAATATAAACACTCTTCATTTTTTAAAGCACTGTGCTTTATACTGTCCGTTCTTTTCTTTGCGTTGTCAGCAGTCTCTGTTCTGATTTGCGGACATTTTGTCGAATACACAGACGAGCTGACAGATATCTTTTCTAAAGAAAAGCTGCCTGAATTCAGACAAAGCAATACCTTTTACGGTCTCGTTTACGAGTATGTCTACAACACCACACGTATGTCACTTGATGTAACCTCGAAACAGGTCGAAGCAAAGCTGATGTCAGAAAAGGATGCCGTAATTGACTCTCTTACAGAGGCATTCCTTACAAAAAAAGCAGAAATCATCCGCAGTGAGCTGTATTATGTTGCGACTCATTACGAAAGAGAATACGAAAACGACTATTATTACGAAGCATATAATGACCTCGTTAATACAACAACAACTACTACCGCCGTCTCTGATGAAAGCAACACCGAAAGCACTACCTTTTATTACGAAAAAGGCGAAGAGGATGTTACCGAACCTGTTGAAACCACTCGGGTTGACATCAATGCAAAAGTAGCGGTTGATCCGTATGCCCCCTATAATGTCAGGTACTGTCAGCATCTTCTCAACACCGTTTCGGGACTCGATTTTTTACAGTATGAAAATCTTGTTCGTGACGAAGCGTTGACAAACTATTCTTATCAATTCAACTACGATACCGAAAGCTTTAATTATTACACACGGGGACATTCGTGCTCGGCTTCGTATGACAACAGCGAAGAGGATGTCCGCAATATGCTGAGTGATTCGTTTGATCAGATGGTTGAATACGTGCAGTACCGCTACGTTATGGATATGGAAGAGTACAAATATTCGCTTTCCTCCGTAAAGAACTATAAGTACATCCTTATCAACGGTGATAAAGTCTATTCTAATCTTCCGAAAAAAGAACAGGTTCTGCAGAACATCGCACATCACGATATCTATGGAATATACAAGGACGGAATGTTCACTTCAAAAGGTCTTGACGACTGCCCGTACGGCCTTGAAGCCACCATCAACGATACGGCAAACGGCAGCTATGCTCTTTATTTCTACATCGAGGATGATTTTATTCCGTCAGATTCCTTCTACGACTCCGCTGTTGTATATGAGCTGTACAGCGAAATACCGCCCGTTTCGGTAGTTGTAATGGCTGTATGGTATCTCGTCCTCTCAATCATTTTCCTTATTGTACTGATTAAGCTTTGCGGTCATAAGGCAGGCTCTGACGAAGTACATCTTGCTCTGATTGACAAAATACCGTGCGATATCCACTTTGTCGCTGTTGCAGGATTATGTTTAGCGGCTGTAGCCGGATGGTTTGTTGCAGGTGAATATTTATGGCGTGCTTTCCCGACAGACCGCTCTGTTGCCGTGCTTCACATCGTCTTTACCGCTGTACTTGCAGGTGCTTCATGGGCACTTGTTGCAGAGTGGGTAACATCATTTGCAAGACTTGTAAAATGTAAAAAACCAAACTCAATTATCCGAAAGCTTTTTGTTATCTGCAAAAAACTTATTTTAAAGCTTATCACTCTTATCAAAAAGACATATAAGCTGATTTTATACAAAAACGTTAAGCTGTCCGTCCTTACAACAGTCGGTATCGTCTTATATTTTGCGATCAACGTTTTTCTGACTTTCCTTTTGTTAAACAGCGACTTCGGATGGATAATTGTATTGATACCGTTCAACGTTGCGGTAATAATTCTTGTACTGCTTGTGATGCGTCATCTTGACAGAATAATCGTTGCATCGGAAAACATCGGTGAGCCTATCCCCGATACCGATAAAATGCCGGGTGCTCTGAAGCTGCTTGCCGAAAACATTTCGCAGACAAACAACAATCTGCAAAAAGCAGTTGAACAGACCGTTAAAAACGAACGGATGAAAACGGACCTTATCACTAACGTTTCTCACGATCTGCGTACTCCCCTGACAGCTATAATTTCATATGTCGGACTGCTTGAAAACTGCGATATTTCCGATCCGACTGCAAAAGAGTATCTGTCGGTTCTGAGCGAAAAATCAGAAAAGCTGAAACAGCTTATCAACGATCTGATCGAAGCTTCAAAGGTTTCTTCGGGCAACATTACACTTAATCTGTCAAAGCTTAATCTGTCCGAGCTTGTTGTTCAGGCGATAGTCGAGGCTACACCCGAATTTGAAAAGAACGGACTTGACATCAGATTCACCGACTACGATACGTCGCCCACCGTATATGCAGACAGCGCAAAGACGTACCGTATCATAGAAAATCTTCTTTCCAACGCAAGAAAGTATTCGGCAGAGAACTCACGTGTTTACATCACCGTATCCGAAAGCGATTCCTACGGTATTTTTGAGATCAAGAACATCTCATCGGAACCGCTTAATATTGATGCAAACGAGCTGATGGAACGTTTTGTCAGAGGTGACAAATCAAGAACACGTGACGGAAACGGACTGGGACTTTCCATTGCAAAGGATCTTTGTATGGCGCAAAACGGAAAGCTGACTCTTTCTATTGACGGTGACCTGTTCAAAGCAACGGTTTATCTGCCCAAAAAATAATATTACAGTCGCCTGCCTTAATCGGTATGGCGACTTTTTCTGTTGACAAAACGTTTAATTGATGATAGTGTTTAATTGATGATAGGAGGGTCTGTTATGAGCAAGTCAAAAAAGATTATTCTGATCTCTGTGTTCCTGTTAATCTGTGCCTGCGTTGTTGCCTTTCTGATAACAAAAAAAGATAAACCGGAAGCTCCGTCAACAGAGATTGTATCAGAAGAATCTGTCTCTTTTTCGCATCCCGAACAATTATACTTCTTCAAAGCGACGGTACTTGAAACAGAAGAAAGCTCCGTTCTGGTCGAGCCTGTCAAGGGAAGCGTCGAACGATCATCCTCAGACAAAATTTATGTATATACAGACAATGCCGATACGTTCAAAAAAGGTGATCTTGTCAACATCTCTTATGACGGTATGATACAGGAGCTTTACCCTGCAAGAATCTCCGAAGCTTCTGTTTATTACGTAACGGAATGCGTTGACGAAACGCTGTTCCGTACTGCCTGCGGTTATTCGGGTCATATCAGTGATGATGCCCTGTACACCTTCTGCCTTAATAACAATAAAATGCACATAAGCTCTGTACGCCATCTGCCGATATTTAAGCTTGAAACAGAAGAACAGCTTAAACAATTCCGTATGAAATATTTTGACAGACCGAAAGGCTACGATACGCACGACGGGATGCCGTTCTTTGACGATACCGTAGCACATTGTGACGAAGAATTCTTTAGGGACAATGTTCTGTTTGCCGTGTATGTTGAAGCACCCAGCGGGTCTTTCCGATACGGCATAACCGATGTGATCATAAACGGAAACACGTTTTTCGTCGAGGTATCACAGATCAACGATCCCGAAGCGTACACGTGTGATATGGCAAGCTGGTTTTTGACTGTCAGTGCAAAAAAAGAAACCGTTCAGGACTGCACCGTGTTTGATGCAATTCTGAACAGTCCGTAAGTTTTATCAAAGCTCTCTGAATCCGAGCATATCGCATTCGGAGAGTTTTTCTTTTGTCACAAAGAAGCTCTTTGCTTCAAAAGGTGTAAAGTCGATTCTGTGAGTTTTACCGAAAACCGTGATATCAGAAGATGTATCGGTACCGAGCGAATTGAACAGTCGCAGAAGCGTTCTGCCGTCTTTGGTTTTGCAAAGACGTGTCAGAATAACCGCTTCGTTATCAACAAGAATACAGGTATCCTTTGCCGTACCGTCTCCGCTCGGGAAAAAGGACAGCACAAACGGCTTTTGGTTGAACGCCTGTGCGTCTCTGTCAAGAGTAGCACCTTCCGCCGTCAGACGGAAAGAAAACTCTCTTTCGCCGATATCAATATGATCGTGACATCGGTCGGAATCTGTCAGCTGTCTGTCACATATCGGATGTGCCGAGTATACGGGCGTACGAAGAAGCGAAATGTTAAGTGTGTTGCCGTTTCTTGATCCTCCGTAGGTTCCCTCGTTGATAACGGCAAAGCTCTTTTCTTTTTCAAAAAATCCGCACCACTTCTGATATGTAACCTCAAGCTCATTATCACAGAGTCTTTCTCTTCCGAATGCCGTCTGACCGACAAATTCTGCATCGTCAAACGTTGTTTCAAACGCAAGTTTATACATTCGGTTGACATCGTTTGACAAAATCTTAATCCTGATATCTGCAAATATACCGTTCTTCGGTATCGAATAGGTTGCAACCGCAAATGTGTTGTCATACCTGAAAACAGCTTGTATCACAAGACGTGATGCTCCGTTTTCGATCACTCTGACATTTTCGATATTCTCAGTTTCGTATCCGTTAAAGATGTTTGCCTCTTTATCAGACAGAAGAGAAAATTCACCGATCTTTTCTTTAAAGCCGTCAGTTTCCATTGCCCACGGATCTTCGTTATCTCTGTATACCTTTATCGAAGCACTGTTCTCTTTAAGCAGATCGACTCCGTCAACACGGTATCTGTCGATAAGTCCCGTCTGTCTGTTGATAAGTACACACATACGCTCGTTTTCAAATACAAAGTGTGTATCCGTACTGTCGCAAGGTACAATTTCTCTTTTCGGAAGCTTCTTTATATTAAGCTCGCAGTCAAAGCGTGTAATGCTCATCGGCCTGAGCGTTGCTGAAAACGCAACCTTTTTTCTCCAGTCAAGATTCAGAGAGCTTGATTCTTTCTCATTCTGTGACGGAATATAATTTCCGTTTTCGTCACGAACGGATATTACCGTAACCTCGTTTTCATTCCAGTTCTGATCGGCAAGCTGGAACTGTGCTTCAAAAACATCGGTCACGGGATGCGGATTGGGATTGAAAATCAGTATCGGAATCTCACCGTCAACCGACTTTTTCTGACCCTCGCAAAGCCTGAAGAACGCACGAGTCTTAAGTCTGTCTGCTATTTCAAGTCCGTACGACAGGCACCGTATGGAATCCTCTTCGGCACTCTTTATTAATGTACCGGGTAAAATATCGTGAAACTCACAGAACAGTAAGGCTTTTTCAGCTTTTTCAAACTCTGACTTGTCATAATCCGTCGAGCTGACAGCTATCATCTTTTCTGCTGTCGCAAGCTCATTTTCAAGCTTTCTGTGAAGCTGCTTGATACGTACCATCGTTGTATAGCATCCCACCATGCAATGCTCAAGCGATGTGTCAATAACACGCAGTTTGTCTTTGTCAACCGTCTTGAAGTAATTCTCACACCACGAATGAGTGAGTGAAAGTCCGGGATGCTCCTTTGCATACCGTGACAACGACTCAAGATCTGTTCTTGACGGTCCTCCGCCATGGTTGCCGATTCCCCAGAGCATAAGGTTAATACCGTTGTCGGAATACTCGTTTTCAAGACTTGAATTAACCTTATCAAGCACCTTGCCCTTGCCTGTTCCGTAACCGTTTGACTTGTGAGCAATAATCTCGCTTCCGTCAAAGCCCTTCCACAAAAAATCACGCTCGGGAATAGGGAATCCTGACCGTGTCAGAAGATAGTAGTCATATCCGCATTTTTTGAGTATCTGTACAAGTCCTCTTGTATGACCGAACGGATCAAAGTTTATCGCACAGGCAGGCTTTTGCGAAAACTTTTCCAGAAAATATCTGTTACCTGTTTCTATCTGACGTATAAAAGATTCGGCACAAGGCATTGTACAGTCAGGCTGAAGATACCATCCGCCCATGATCCGCCATTTGCCCTCGTTGACAAGTCGTTGAATCTTTTTAAAAAGCTCAGGCTCATGCTCTTCCACCCATTCGTACAAAACGGATTCGTTATGATTAAATACAAATCCGTCATATTCATCACAAAATGCCGCAGCTATCCTGAATGTAGAAATAGCTTCGGCAACTCCCTCGGGACGTTGCCAAAGCCAGACAGGATCAAGATGTGCATTGCAAAGCAGATGCAGTTCTTTCATATTTTATCCTCCGTTATTTTTTCTTGTTTATAATATTCTCAACAAGAAGGAAAACAAGCAACAAAACAAAGGCTCCGACACCGCAGAAAATGCCTATCGGTGAGTCAAGATATACTGTCATAAATACCGAAATACCGATAATAAAAACAGCTACCGCAATGCTGATTATGAGTAAAGGTTTGTTGATTCTTTCTTTCATACGGATACCTCTTTATTCTGTATAGGGTTTTTCTTTGTAATGACGAAGATTTGAATCTATGAACAATGCACCTATATCAAGTGCGTGGAATACCGTTCCGTCCTCCATAGGAAGTACCGTAATACCTTCGCCCTCACCGCCGAAGTTGTCGATAAGCTTCGGCTGATACATTATCCTGTCAAAGAATTTTTTGACTTCGCCCGTTTTTATATCAATTTCATATACCGCACGAGTCGCATCGTTTGTTGCCGCATAAAGCTTGCCTTTATACATCTCCGCTCCCTGTATTTTATCTACCTCTTTTTCAAGCGGTATTGTACCCTTGTATTCAAAGGTCTCGATATCATAACATAAAAGCTCTGTGGAGTGTCTGCATTCCGCAACATAAAAGAGTCCGTTTTCCGTATCGCAAGTTACCCACGGAACACCTCTTGTCATAAGACTGTTATCAAGTATTACGTGTCTGCCCGTATATTCAAGCGTTTCGCCGTCAAACAGCGCAACTATCGGATACTCCCACTTTTTACTATCCTCGATAGGTGCATAGATATATCCGTTTGCATAGCTGATACCGCCGATATGAGCACTGCCGTAATTTTCGGAAAACTCTTCGGGGATAGCTTCTTCATTAATAGCAAGAACGGTTTCGTTGTCAAAAGCAATTCTGACAAGGCCTGTCTTTCCGCTGAAAATCCATGACTTGCCGTCGGTTGTTACACCCTGTGAGCGCTGAAAAGTTTCAAGTCCAACCGTTCTGTCAACGGATTCCCATCTGTAAACATTGCCGACAAAAAGCATATTAAGTACACTCGTAAGTACAAAAAGAATTGCCGTAAACGGAAGCAAAACTATCTTGGATACCTTTTTGAGAGTATTGATTCTTTTGAGTGATTCCATAATAAAAACACCTTATTCCTTTGTGATATATTTCTGATTGACCGCATTGATGCAAAGTGATACGACGAATCCTGCTGCAAAGCACACAAGATAGATTACAATATCCTTAACACCGTTTGCGCTTGTCGGTATAATCGGCAGAGTCGTTGCGATAACCGCACCGAGAATTATGTGATAAGCTACCGCATAAAACTTTTCAAACAGCTTGTTCACACCACGTGACAAAAGTGCAACAACAAGACCGATTCCCGCAATAATCGGGATAAGAACATCAAACTTCAAATGCGAAATACCGTTAAGCATCGGTGTGTAAAGTCCGAGGAAAATAAGCGTTGATGACGAGCTCATTCCCGGCAGTATAATACTGATTCCCCATACTGCACCGCAGAAAAGATACCATCCGATATTGGGAACAATGCTGATACCCGAGCCGTATTTAAGATAGATGAAAAGCGTACCGAGTACAACCGTGCTGATAACAAGTGAAATCCACGCACCGACACCTCTTCCCTTTTCGCCTGCATCCTTGAAAAGCTGAGGCACCATACCGAGGATAAGTCCGATAAATACACAGACAGCAAAAGCTTCGTGCTTGACCATTACCATTTCAACAAGTCCCGCAAGACCTACAAAGCCTGCTCCTACGCCGAGAATTACGGGCAGCAAAAGCATAAAGTACTTTTTTAAGTTTTTAAAGGGATGTGCAAACATCTCCATAAGCGGTCTGTAAATTCCGAAGATAACACACATTGCACCACCGCTGACTCCGGGCAATATTCCGCCCGTACCGATAATCATTCCTTGCAAAAAGCGAATGATAAACTGCACTATTCCGTTTTTCTTTTTAACGCTTTCAGTTGTTGTGCTGTTTTTCATTACACACCACGCCTTTATATTCAATATGTAATATGATAACATATCAGTAGTATAAAATTCAAGACATTACACATAAAAAATAAGATCTGTATTACAAAATCACCTCCTTCGCCCGCTTCAATTTGTATGTGTTAAAATGATGTGACCCAATAAAAAAGAGAAGTAACTTCAAAATATGGTATAATGAATTCACCACAAACCATTAACCGTAAGAAAGAAGTACTTCTCATGAATATGATAACACAAGAAGCAAGAAAAAAGC
>JAFQIG010000006.1 GCA_017397655.1 Clostridia bacterium
GGAGGTGGGTCGGTGAAACCGACTCGGAGGGGTTGTCGTCGTATTTTATACAATCCCTCAGTCAAAAATCAAAGATTTTTGCCAGCTCCCTTTACACAAGGGAGCCTTTTTTGTGCAAAATGCTCAAACCTGTTTTTTGGATGAGGTTTGTCATTAAGCTGCAGCGACCTGCAGATTTTCTGCAGGTCGCTGTTGCGTTTCCGGTTATTTCAGCTCACAAGGCATTGAGCATACTTCAAGATAGAATTTTCTGATTTTTATGGGATCTGTAAAGGTTCCCATAAAGTCGGTGTGATCCGTTGATTCAAGAAGCGGCATTACGTTCCATACGCCCTTTTCGATTTTATTTTCGTCAAAATCCTTGTGAGGCTCGCCGAACGGATAGGCAGAGGATACGGTGCTGACGATTCCGTCATTACGTCGCCAGCTTTCGTCAATCTCGATTCCCATAAATTCTCCCGCTTCATAGGTGCAGACCTTCGGAGAGGTGAGAAGGAAAAGAGGATTCATCGACGGTTCGGGATAGTATCTGCCTGTTATCGGTCCTTCAAAAACACATTCGGTTGAATACGAAAAATAATAAACATTATCGAGCATTTTTATCTTTTCGTTTGCTTCGGCAGCGCCCTTGACTGTCAGATCATAATAAGCGTTATCCTTTGAATCAAGCAGTTTTCTGATCAGCTCCGTATCAAACTTTCCGTCAAAGCCGTCATCGGGATAGTCGGTAAGTCCTACGTGCTCCAGCTGAATATCCCATATGGGTCGAAGCGGTGTGTTGTCGATAATACCCCACATATAATAGAACGTGTTGACCATAAGATTTATGATGACATCATTGTCCTTGTCGGCGGAAAGTGCACCGTTATGAGGTGCGGAAAGTGTGGTTATCGAGTGGATATAATTGCCCTTTCCACCCTTGAAAAACGGGGAAACATCTTTACCGCTTTTCTGAACCTCTTTTTTATCACCGTACTGAAGAATCGAAGCAAAAAGACGGATCGTGACACCGCCCATGCTGTGACCGACAAGATTGATTTTTATCGGTTTGCCGTTTTTGTCCGTCTTGCCGAAGGTCTCGCAGAGCGGTTCCTTGTATGTTCTTCCGAAGCGGCTGTGACCGTGTTCAAGAGAGTGTGCCTCACCGTAGTCAACACGTGTTCCCGTCAGCTGTGCATACAGCTCGCAGGCTCTGTCCCAAGCGGAGGAGTTTCCGCCTACGCAAGCGGTGTAAACGTCATAGCCTTTTCTTTCAAGATATGCAGGAATATTTCCGGAGGTAGTTCCCCAATAGGGCATTACCTTGTCGATTCCCTGATATTCGCCCCAGCCCATAAGACCGTGAACGAAAACAAAGGGATATTCCGTGACGGGTGCGGCATATGACGTGATGCAGATACAGGGTGTGAATATAACAAAACATAACAAAAGCGCTAAAAATTTTTTCATCGGTATAGTCCTCCTTGTGTATTATGTACAATTGTATTTTATCATACTTTTTTATGAAAACGTTTCCGTAAAAGAATTATGTGAGGTTGACTATGAAAAACAAATATGATATAATACAAAAGAGTATATTAAAGTATAATGGCGGAGTGTAGGGAAATGGAAACAATTGATTACGTTCAGATGTTTTTTTCATTGGCGGCACTTGTTGTTTCGATATTGATACTTATAAAAACAGGCAGAAAGAGTGAGAATGAACAGGACAGAAAACTGAGCGAAAAGCTCGCCGTTATAAACGAAAAAATTTCACGTCAGCACGAGGATACGGCAACGGAGTTTGAACGTAACCGCAGGGAACAAAGTCTTTTTCAGTCGCAGATGCGTGCCGAAACAAAAGAAGAGCTTGACAAAATGGCAGAGCGTCTTGACCGTATGAGAAGCGACAATTACGATCAGATGCAGCGTATCGGAAAGATTGTTTCCGATTCTGTTTTCCGTTTGCAGGAGAGTAACGAAAAAAAGCTTGATCAGATGAGAGAGACGGTTGATGAAAAGCTGACGGCGACACTCGGAACACGGCTTGATGCTTCATTCAAAACCGTATCCGAGCAGCTTGAAAATGTTTACAAATCGCTTGGCGAAATGAAGGAATTATCGACGGGTGTCACGGATAACGTAACATCGCTCAACAGAGTTCTGACCAACGTTAAAGCGAGAGGAACCTGGGCAGAGGTACAGCTTCGGGCGATACTTGACCAGACAATTCCCTCAATGTATGTTGAGAATTATTCACCGAACCCCTCTTCAAAGGAAAGAGTTGAGTTTGCGGTGAGAATACCGTCGGGAGAGGGCACGGAAGCGTATTTGCCGATAGATTCAAAGTTCCCGATGGAGGATTATGTGCGTTACTGTGCCGCAAGTGAGGCGCTCAATGCCGAGGCAGCTTCGGCGGCGTTGAAGGCACTTGAAAATACCGTTTTATCGGAAGCGAGAATGGTTTCAAAGTACATAGATGTTCCCAAAACGACTCCCTACGCAATTCTGTATCTTGCTACCGAGGGACTGTATGCAGAGATAATTTCGTCAAAGTCGGGACTTGCGGAAAGAATTCAGAGAGAGTTCAATATAATGATAGCAGGACCGACAACGATAACGGCACTTCTTAACTCGTTGTCAATGGGCTACAGAGCAATTGCCGTTAACGAAAAGGCGAACGAGGTGCGACGGCTTCTTGCGGCGGCAAGACAGCAGTATGCAAAGTTCGGAGATGTTCTGCAAAAGGCAAGCAAAAAGATTGACGAAGCAGGCAAGGTGCTTTCGGAAGCTCAGGACAGAAACCGCATCATTGCAGGCAAGCTGAAAAATGTTGAAGAAATGGACAGTACCGAAGCGGATTCGGTGCTTGGAATAATATCGGAAGAATAGAAAACAGACAGGAGAAAGCTTATGTTAAAGAACAAAGAAATCATCGAACAATTGACATTACAGGAAAAAGCATCGCTTTGTGACGGTGCAGACTTCTGGCATCTGAAGGCTGTCGAACGTCTCGGACTGCCCTCTATCATGGTATGCGACGGCCCTCACGGTCTGCGTAAGCAGGATCCCGAACACAAAAAGGGCGTAGGTCTCGGCAATTCGATACCTGCCGTATGCTTCCCGACAGCGTGTACAACGGCTTGCTCTTGGGATCCCGAACTTCTTTACAAGATGGGTGAGGCTCTCGGTGAAAAGTGTCTTGCAGAAAAAGTATCCGTTATTCTCGGTCCCGGTGTCAATATGAAGCGTTCTCCTCTTTGCGGACGTAACTTTGAATATTTTTCCGAAGATCCCGTGCTTGCAGGTGAGATGGCATCGGCACTTATTGAAGGTGTTCAGTCAAAGGGTATCGGCACATCACTCAAGCATTTTGCGGCTAACAGCCAGGAAACAAGACGTATGACAGTCAGCTCCGAGGTTGACGAAAGAGCGCTCAGAGAAATCTATCTTACCGCATTTGAAAAAGCGGTCAAAAAGAGCCGTCCGTGGACTGTTATGAATGCATACAACAGACTTAACGGCGTATACTGCTCCGAAAATGAATGGCTCCAGAATCAGGTTTTACGTAAGGAATGGGGCTTTGACGGTCTTGTCGTCAGTGACTGGGGTGCCGTTAACAAGCGTGTCGAAGGTATCAAGGCAGGTAACGATCTTGAAATGCCTTCATCAGCCGGCGTCAATGCAATCCGTATTGCAGATGCCGTCATAAGCGGTGAGCTTGACGAAGCTGTTCTTGACGAAAGAGTAGATGCTGTTATTGATCTTATCCTCAAGTCAAAGGCTAACCTTAAGGATAATTATGAGTTTGACGAGAACGAGCATCACGAGCTTGCAGTAAAGATTGCTTCTCAGTCGATGGTACTTCTTAAAAACGATGACAACACACTTCCGCTTAAAAAGAATCAGAAGATCGCCGTTATCGGTGAAATGGCAAAGAAGCCGAGATTCCAGGGCGCAGGAAGCTCACTTATCAATCCCACAAGACTTGACAATGCGTACGACTGTCTCAAGGATCTGGGATTTGATCTTATCTACTGTCAGGGATATGACAGCAAAAAGGATGAGATCAACGTTGATCTTGTTGACGAAGCAGTATCAGCAGCAACCTATGCCGATGTAGCGGTTGTATTTGTCGGACTTACAGATGAGTTTGAATCAGAAGGCTTTGACAGAAAGCATATGAGTATGCCGTCATGCCACAACAACCTTGTCAAGGCTGTCAGTGCCGCAAATAAAAATACGGTAGTTGTTCTTGCAGGCGGATCACCCGTCAGCATTCCGTGGGAAGGCTGTGTAAAGAGTATTCTTAACAGCTACCTCGGCGGTCAGGCAGGCGCAGCGGCGGTTGCAGATATCCTTTCGGGCAAGGTCAATCCTTCGGGTAAGCTTGCAGAAACATATCCCATCTGTGCAAGACACACTCCCTGCAAAAACAACTATCCCGGCAATCCCGCAACGGTTGAATACAGAGAGAGTATTTATATCGGCTACAGATATTATGAAAAGGCAAACAAAAAGGTCCGCTATCCCTTCGGACACGGACTTTCCTATACGACCTTCAAGTATTCTGCATTGAAGCTTGACAAGGACAGCATGAAGGATAACGAAAAGCTCACATTCAGCTTTAAGGTGAAGAATACAGGTGACGTTGACGGTGCAGAGATCGCACAGATCTATGTTGCCGATAAAGAAAGCACTATTTTCCGTCCCGAAAAAGAGCTTCGTGCATTCAAGAAGGTTTTCCTTAAAGCAGGCGAAGAAAAGAAGATCACCGTAACGCTCGGCAAGAGAGCGTTTGCATATTACAATGTTCTTATCGGTGACTGGCACGTTGAAAGCGGCGAGTTCGATATTCTTGTCGGTGCTTCATCGGCAGATATCAGACTTCGAGCAACGGTAAATGTCGAGTCCACAAATCCCGATGCACCGATTCCCGATTACAGAGAGACGGCTCCCGACTATTACACAGGTAACGTTGCGGATATATCGGCAGAGCAGTTCTCGGCAGTTCTCGGCAGACCTCTTTCCGAAACAAACAGAGATGCATCAAAGCCGCTTGATATCACAAACAATATCGAGGATTCCGCCAATACAAAGTGGGGCGGACGACTTAACAAGGCGCTCGGTGCGGTATTGAAGATTGTTGACCCGTCGGGTGACGGTATGGCATCCTCCATAGCAAAGCAGACTCCTGTCAGAAACTTTGTTTCAATGAGCGGCGGTCTGTTCAGCGAAAAGATGGCAACAGGATTTATCAAGATCCTCAACGATGACGAACCCGGCAAGGGCGTCGGAATGATCGCTTCGGGCATTCCCAATCTTCTTAAAAATCTTAAGGGATTTTTGAATTCAATCTAATCGGAGGCAAAAATGAAGTCGAATAAAATCATAAAAAGAATGGTCGCTTTATGCATGAGCATTTTGCTTGTGCTGTCGGCAACATCGGCATCCGTTCTGGCGCAGGATGCTCCGGCACCGCTGCAGATCGGTATTATTTCGGATATCCATTATTACGGCGAGACTATTTCCGGTAATTATTGCGATGCATATATGGATTATGTCGAAAACGGTTCCCGTCAGCAGTATCAGACAACGGCGCTTCTTGATTCCGCATTCACGGCACTTTATGAGCACGCAAAAGAAAACGGAATGAAGTACGTTCTCGTTCCCGGTGACCTGACTCTCAACGGTGAGTATCTCAATCATGTTGAGTTTGCACAGAAGCTCAGAGAGTTTGAAGAAAAAACGGGACTTAAGGTTTTTGTGACCAACGGAAATCACGACATCAACAATTACCGTGGATTCTCATTTGAAAACGGAACAAAAGAAGAGGCTCGCATCTGTACTCCCGAAGAGTTCAGAGAGATTTATGCCGATTTCGGATACGATGATGCATATCACACCTTTACACCTTCATCGGGCAAAGCAGGTATGCTGTCATACTCTGCTCAGCTTGACGGCAAATACCGTCTTATCGTAATGGATACCAACAAGTATTCTGCTGACTTTACCGACAAGGGCGAGGATAAGCAGGAGACAGGCGGAGCAATTTCCGACGAGCTTTACGAATGGGTACTTGCAGAGATCGAAGATGCAAAAGAAAACGGTGAAACTCCCATCGGTATGGCACATCACGGCTTTTCCGAGCATTACGATCTGCAGTCAGAAATTTTCACGCTTTTCCTTATCGAGGATTGGCAGGAAAAGACAGAAGCCTTTGCCGATGCAGGAATGAATTTTGTTCTGACAGGACATATGCACGATGTCAGCGTAACCGAAACCGTCAGCGACAACGGCAATGTTCTTTATGATATCAGTACACCGTCACTTACGGGATTCCCCAACTATTTCAGAGAGATTTTGTTTGATAATACGGGAAGCTATGTTACGGCTGATATAAAGACTTTTGACGTTGACTGCGTAAAGCCCGTAACGGTTGACGGAGTCGAATACGAACAGCCCTACAGACTTTCGTATTCATTTGCAAAGACGTTCAACGAAGACGGTCTGACCGAATACGCAATGGATGCGGTACAGTCGTTTGTTGATCCGTTCTTTGATGAATTACACGCAAAGGGACTTGCCGAAGCTTTAAAGAGTGAGTTCGGTATTGATCTTGAAACGATTATCAATGATCTTCTCAAGGGCGGAGTCAAGCTTGGCGAGATCGAGATTTTCACGTCAAAGAACATTATGAGCTTTGTCGATGATCTGAGCGATCAGCTTTGTTCAACGATTCTTTCCGACAAGGATGCTCTTTACGGTTATGTCAGAAATCTGATTGATTCCATTCTGGGAATGCAGGTTTCCGATCAGCCGTGTACAGCGTTTATTGATACACTCGGATTCGGTGATGCATCAAAACCCGGTACGCTTGACGATCTTGCAATGAGCGTTCTTGCGTATCAGTTCGGCGGAAATCAGGATATCAGCGACGATGCATTTGTAAATGATGCTATAGAGTTTTTCCGTAGCGGTGAAGGTGCAGGTCAGCTTCTTGACTTCCTTATCGAGTTTATTGTTGAGGATCTTTTACAGGATAAGATTCTCGGCAATATCGAGCTTAACATTGACGAGCTTTTCCCGTGCGGAACACTCGGTCATGTTTCGATGAAGCTTCTTGATTCGTTTATCTGGCTTATCTTCGGCGGAGACAAGTCACTTGAGAATATCGTAAACTCTGTTCTCGGACTTGGTATTTTCGGTGAGTTTGACAGCATTACTTCTTTGGTTGACCACCTTGCAGGCGAGTATCTTACAAGCAGTCAGATCGAGTCTCTCGGTTATACCATCGCTTATATGTTTGAAGAGCTTCTGACAGATCACGGAAGCGGTGAGGACTTTGAAAGATTCCTGACAAATGAGAAGCAGGAGGTTGAGGTAACGGTTGACAATTACCGTCTGCCGTCAATGGTTACCGTAACTCTTGGTGAGGATGCTTCCTCGGAAAGATATATCAACTGGTATACAAAGTACAGCGTAACAGGCAGCGATATCGAGATCATTCCCTACAGCGAAAATCCCTCTTTCAGTGGAACGCCTACGACAAGCGGTGTAACGGCAACCTGTGAAAGATATGACAGAAAATATCCGGGCGTAGATATCGGTATTATCGGTTTTATGGATGTATGGGTTCCGCTCAACAGACATACAATGAAGATTACGGGACTTACACCGGGCAAAAAGTACAGCTACAGAGTCGGTGATGCTGATAAGGGCTGGTGGAGCGAACCGGGTGTTATCGAAACAGCAGATAATTCGGATGAGGTTTCGTTCATTCACGTAACCGATTCACAGTCGCAGAATGCAGTTCAGTATGAACGCTTCCATACTGTAATCACAGAAGCACAAAAGATGTATCCCGATATGGACTTTGTTGTCAGCACAGGTGATCAGGTTGACAGCGGAACAAATCTTAATCAGTGGAAGTGGCTTCTTAACATTTCTTCTGATGTGCTGATGGATACATCGTTTATGCCGACTACAGGCAATCACGAGGATGACGGCGCAGCGCTTGATCATCACTTTACTCTTCCGAATGTTCCCGAACAGGATACCGAAAGCGGCGTTTACTATGCATTCGATTACAACAATGTTCACGTGATGGTTCTTAATACGAACGATCTTGAGGATGACAAGCTTTCCGAAAAGCAGATCGAATGGCTTAAGGAAAGTGCAAAGTCGAGCGATGCCGATTGGAAGATAGTGGCACTTCATAAGGCAACTTATTCCAACGGATCCCACTTTGATGACGATGACGTCAAGGCTATGCGCAAGCAGTTTAAGAAGCTTATGCCGGAGCTTGGTATTGACGTTGTTCTTCAGGGTCACGATCACGTTTATCTTCGTACGGATGCCATGTACAACAACCGTGTACGTAAATCTCAGACAAAGACTCTTTCCTTTAACGGACTTGATTATAACGTCAAGACAGATCCTTGCGGTTCGTTCTATGTAATCAGCGGCTGTTCGGGTGTTAAGAATTACATCGCAAAGGATGCCGAAAAGACAAATAAGCTCTTCCCGCAGGCAGAATGTACATATATTACAGAAAATTCTGTTTTCTCCGGTTTCAGAATCGTTGGTAATACGCTGTACTTCGATGCATATACAGTAACGCCTGACGGTAAAACTGAACGTATTGACAACTTTGCAATCGAAAAGACAGGCGTGGAAACATTGTCGGGCGATTCTGTCAGAGAGCTTGATGTGACCGTTGACGACTGGACAGAGGTTGACCTCGGCGAAATTGAGGTTGAGGTTTGTGCCGATATGGATCTTATCGAGAATGATTTCCCGATACCGGATGAAGAAACAACAAAAGCTAATAAAGAGACAACAACTGCAAACTCCGACAATTCCGACGGTGAAGCCGAAGCTGATACTGACGATAAGAAGTCGGACGGTAATAACTCGGAGGAATCAACAACGATCATCTATGCAAACGGTTCCGCAGGTGACGATGATACCGACAGCGGAAACAGGGGCAATAATGACGATGATGCCATACCCGGTATCGGTGCATCGGACGATAAGGAGCAAAAACCCGGCGAAGAGCTCGGCGGATTCTTGTCGGATTCCGATGATGACTCCGAAGATGAAGATGCCGACAGGGAAGCCGAAGCGGAGGATGAAGACGATGTCAGACCTATGACATATTCGTTCACAGGCGGCGGAATCCCGAAGCTCGGCGGAGAAAAACCGACAATCGCAATTTCAGTCCTTTTCGCAGCCTCTCTTGCCGCAATGGCAGCCTTGAGCAAAAAGAAAAAGGACGAAGAATAATTAAAATTTTGAGCATATCAGGCCTAACGGCTTGATATGCTCATTTGAATATTACAAATAATTTGCAAGTGAATTGCACATAATATTATTGACATTGCAATGATATTAGAATATAATTAGATTAAGGAGGCGAGATTATGAGTAATATTAACGTAACGATCCGTATGGATGAAGAACTAAAAAAACAGGCGGATTTGCTTTTTAATGAGCTTGGATTTAATCTTTCAACAGCTTTTAATATTTTTGTCCGACAGGCAATACGTGAACAGTCAATTCCCTTTATGATTACAAAGCATCAGCCGAATGCAGAGACTCTTGCTGCGATTGAAGAGGTGCAGAGAATGAAGGAAGATCCCTCTGTCGGTAAATCATACAGCAGCGCAAAGCAGATGATGGAGGATTTGTTGGCATGAGCTACAGCATTAAGCCGACTACACAGTTTAAAAAGGATTTAAAGACAATATAAAAACGTGGCTACAACCTTGATCTGTTGACTAATGTTATTCAATTGCTTGCCGATGGGCAAAAACTGCCGGAAAAGAATCACGATCATCCGCTTTCCGGTAATTTTATCGGATGTCGGGAATGTCATATAAACTCCCGATTGGCTTCTGATATATGAGCTGTCTGACGGTGATCTGATTTTATATCTTACCGGAACGGGCACGCACAGCGATTTGTTTTGAAATTAATAATAAACTTTTTCGGGCAGTAAAAACTTATGTTTTTACTGCCCGAATATTGTTTTTGCGGTAAAAATATTCTTGCAAAACATCTGACATTATGATATAATTTGCCTGCAACACAAACTAAATAGTTAATCCTGCAAAAGGTATGTATTTTTATATGATAAAAATGCATGCTCTGTTTTTCATACCTTTGCAGGAAGTGAAAGTTTGTGTTGCAGCAATCGGAGTTGTGCATTTTTTGTGCGTAGCTTCGGCTGCGCACTTTTTATTTTGGAGGATGTAAAAATGAAACGGTTATTCAAAAAATGTATGGCATTACTTTTGGCGGCTCTGATAATTTTTAGTGCGGTTCCATTAGGCGTTTTAGCAATTGAAACTTACGCGGCAACTTATAGCGGAAAATGCGGAGAAAACTTAATATGGACGCTTAATGAGGATACCGGTGAGCTTTCTATTAATGGAACGGGCAACATGTTAAATTGGTCAACAAGAGAACAGGTACCTTGGCACAATAAAAGAATAAAAACAATAAGTATCTCGGACGGAGTAACAAGCATTGGTGATAATGCTTTTAGTCTCAGTACGGTAAAAAGTATAAATTTTGGTAATACCATAGTTGAAATTGGCGACTATGCATTTGATTTGTGTGATGGACTTTCCGAAGTTGTGCTTCCGGATTCTTTGAAAACCATAGGTGAATATGCTTTTGCTGATTGCTATAACTTATCGAAAGTTTTATTGGGTAAATCGCTCACAACAATCGGATATGCCGCTTTCTCGTGGTGCAACAGCATATCTTCGGTTTTCATTCCAAAAGATGTAGAATTTATTGATGAAGCTGTGTTTGCAAGCTGCTTCAATCTTTCAAATATTGATGTTGATATAAGTAACGCATTTTATTCGTCTGATGAATCGGGTGTATTGTTTAATAAAAATAAAACAGCACTTATTCAATATCCAATTGGAAAAAAACAAGCAAAATACACTGTTCCTGATTCTGTAACAACAGTAGGGAATGCTTCTTTTTTAAATAGTCAAAATCTTGAAAATATTGTTATTGGAAACAATGTTTCAAAAATTGGAGTAAGAGCATTTTCCGGTTGCAGTGAACTTACAAATATTGTTCTGGGAAAGTCTGTTAAAGAGATTGAGTTTGCCGCTTTCGAAGGTTGCTATTACCTTATGGATGTAAGTTTTGGCGATTCTGTTTTATCGATTGGTCCGCAAGCGTTTAAAAGTTGCCAAAATCTTCGGGAGGTAAATATTTCTTCAAGCGTAAAGGATATTGCTGTAGAAGCTTTTTCTGATTGTTTTTCTCTTCAAAAGTTTAATGTTTCGGCTGATAACAGATATTATTTTAGTGATTCAACGGGCGTATTGTATAACAAAGACAAAACAACTCTTATCTGTTATCCGTGTGGAAATAATACAACAAACTATAGTATTTTGCCGGAAACCACACATATTGAAGCATATGCTTTTTATGGTGTGCAAAATTTAAAGAATCTAACTATCCCAAAAAACATTAAAAACGTAGGAGATTATGCGTTGCTTAGAATTAATAGCGATTATGATTCTAAACCTTTTGAAAACATTTATTTTGACGGAACAATTGAAGAGTGGAATCGACTTATTCCAGAAGATGAGTACTTTATTTATACGGATAATATAACCTTTACTGCTTCGGTTGCTTATAATGATAAGATTACTGCAAAATTCTTTTCTTTTCCAACATCAATAGATGATTTCTCAATTTTATGGACAACAAAAAATAGTATTAAGTTGTCGCCGTCAAATAATTTGCTGGGTTGCAGTGCTATATTATCAGATATAGGCAAAATAACTATTACATCTACCATAAAAGATAAAAACTCTACGTTTGCTCATTCTACAAACTATCATTTCACCGTCGAATATACCTGGTGGCAATGGATTATTGTGATTCTTCTGTTTGGTTGGATTTGGTATTGATATTAATTTTGAACCCGGCTGTATCGAGCTTGATGCAGTCGGGTTCTTCTTATCCGCATATTGTTTTTGTGAGGGGGAATGATAGAAAAAATACGGATTTTGAGGTGCAGTATGGGAAAAAAGATTAAATTTTTGTTCGGACTTTTGCTTTGTACGGGACTGACGGCAATTATCATCGGTGGCGGAGTATTCTTTGCAAGGCGGGTCACGGCACAGGCGGAAAAGAGGATAAAAGCGGTTGAAACGGTACCGATGACATCGTTTATCGAGCTTGACGACACATCGGACATTGTTCTTTGCGCACACAGGGGATTGTCGGCAGTTATGCCCGAAAACACCTTGCAAGCCATAGAAAAAGCTGCACAGGTCGGGTTTAAGAGGGTAGAGTTTGACATACGTGAGACGGCTGACGGACAGCTTGTGCTGATGCACGATGACAAAATTGACAGAATGACCGACGGTTCGGGCAGGGTATCGTCATACACGGTGACAGAGCTGTCAAGATTTACCGTTGACAACGGAGCAAACATTCTGGAAATTGAGGAAAAAGTCAGAATACCGACACTTAAGGAAACGCTGGAGCTGTGCAAGGAATCGGGGATAACACCTGTCATAGAAATAAAAAGAATGAAGGACAAAGGACTTCGTATGCTCAAAAAACAGCTGGATGACTTTTCACAACCGGCAATAGTCATTTCCTGTAGCGAAGAGCTTCTTCGCAGATATAAAGAGTTTGACTCTGACACCGAATTGTGGCTTATGACGGAAACTCTGGATGCAAAGACGTTCCGAATTGCGGATGAAACAGGTTTTACACTCTCATTTAAAGCGAGTGCCGTCGAAAACATCAGCGAAATAATACCGATTGCGTTGGAAAAAGGCTATTCCCTTGCGGCATGGACCGTCGATGACAGAGAGGATTTTGTCGTGCTTGTAAACCTCGGAGTCAAAAATATCATTACAAACAGGATACTTCCGGGTGTTCAAAAAAATTAACTTATCAACACACTTATCCACCGATGTTAATAAACCGACGGCATATTTAGCGGTCAATGTCAAATCGGGACACATTGTGTAGGGTTATTTTGTTATCAACAGGATTTCCACCGACTTTTAACAGATTTGTCCCGATTTTTTATAGAAAAAAGACAAAAAATTAACTTGACAATTGAGCAGTTTTACTGTATAATTAGTGCCTGTAAAGGATTATTGCTTTACACTGCTTAGGGAGATGAATTAAGTGGCAAAAAACCTTGAGATCGCCGGTCTTTTGGATTGTTACGGTGAAATGCTCACACAAAAGCAACACGATTTTCTCGACTATTATTATAACGAGGATCTTTCTCTTTCTGAGATTGCCGCCAACGAGGGTATTACCCGTCAAGGCGTCCGTGATGCCATAAAGCGTGCGGAAACCCAGCTTTTTGAAATGGAAAGCAAGCTGGGTCTTGTAAGACGTTTTGAAGAGATCAAGCAAGGTCTCAACGAAATTGCCGAGTATGCCGATCTTATCAATGCGTATAATCTTCGTCACTCTCTGTCAAGAGAGGTTAACGAATATTCCGTTAAGATTAAAGCTGTTTCTCAGATACTCCTCGACAAGTAAGGAAGTGATTTTGTGGCCTTTGAAGGTCTTTCGGATAAACTTGAAAATGCGTTTAAACGACTCAGAAGTAAGGGTAGTCTTACCGAGGGCGATGTACGTGATGCTATGAGAGAGGTGCGTCTTGCACTTCTTGAAGCTGACGTTAACTACAAGGTCGCAAAGGACTTTACATCTAAAGTTACGGAGCGTGCCATCGGTGCTCAGGTTATGGAAAGTCTTACCCCTGCACAGATGGTTATCAAAATTGTTAACGAAGAGCTTATCGAGCTGATGGGCGGTACCAGAACAAGGCTCAACACGGCACCTCATCCGCCTACAATCGTTATGATGTGCGGACTTCAGGGTGCAGGTAAAACCACTCATTGTGCAAAGCTTGCTCTTATGCTTAAAAAGCAGGGCAGCAGACCTTTGCTTGCTGCTTGCGATATATACAGACCTGCTGCTATCAAGCAGCTTCAGGTTGTCGGTGAACAGGCAGGTGTTCCTGTTTTTGAAATGGGACAGACAAATCCCGTTACAATTGCCAAAGAAGCCGTAAAGTACGCAAAGGATCACGGTCACGACTACGTTTTCCTTGATACGGCAGGACGTCTTCACATTGACGAAGAGCTTATGGGTGAGTTGAAGTCGATCAAAGCAGAGGTTCATCCGCATGAGATTATGCTTGTTGTCGATGCAATGCTCGGTCAGGATGCGGTTAATGTTGCATCATCCTTCAACGATGCACTCGGTATTGACGGTCTTATGCTGACAAAGCTTGACGGTGATACAAGAGGCGGTGCGGCACTGTCTGCACGTTCGGTCACAGGCAAGCCGATAAAGTTTGTCGGTGTCGGTGAAAAGCTTGAAGACCTTGACGTCTTCCATCCCGACAGAATGGCATCCCGTATTCTCGGTATGGGCGATATGCTTTCTCTTATCGAAAAGGCAGAGCAGAAGCTTGACGAGAAAAAGGCTCTGGAGCTTGAAGAAAAGCTTCGTAAGAACAAGTTTGATCTCAACGATCTTATGGATCAGATTGACCAGATCAACAGACTCGGTTCAATCAAGGATCTTTTAGGTATGATTCCCGGTATCGGCAGCAAGATAAAGGATGTCGATGTCGATGAGAATCAGTTCAACAGGATAAAGGCTATTATCTATTCAATGACTCCGGCAGAGCGTGCCAATCCCGATATTATCAACCCGTCAAGAAAGCGTCGTATTGCGGCAGGCTTCGGCGGAGAGGTTGAGGATGTCAACAAGCTGCTTGCTCAGTTCAGACAGATGCAGAAGATGTTCAAGCAGATGAACGGTAAGCAGTCCAAAAAACAACTGAAGCGTATGAATATGATGCAGAGTATGCAGAATATGAACGGCTTCAAAATGTAATCGTTTATAATTTTTATTATAATATAATTTTATTTTCTGGAGGAAATTATCATGGCAGTAAAAATCAGACTTCGCCGTATGGGCGCAAAGAAAGCACCTTTCTATCGTGTAGTTGTAGCGGATTCAAGATATCCCCGTGACGGCAGATTTATCGAGGAAATCGGTACTTACAATCCCCTTACAGATCCGTCAGAGTTCAAGGTTGATGCAGAAAAGGTTCAGCAGTGGATCAAGAACGGTGCACAGCCCACAGATACAGTTAAAGAGCTCCTTAAGAAGAACGGCATTATCTGATCAGAGGAGAAAAGCTTCTAATGAAAGAGTTACTTACAATTATTGCGCAGGGACTTGTTGAGGAACCCGATGCAGTCAACGTTACTGTAGATGAACCCGGTGAGGATGGCGTAACTGTTTATCACTTGCACGTTGCAGAAAAGGATATGGGCAGAGTTATCGGTAAGCAGGGCAGAATCGCTAAGGCGATCCGTACTGTTATGAGAGCTGCATCCACAAGAAGCAACAGCAAGATCTCTGTAGAAATTGATTAAGCGGTATCTTGAAATAGGACAGATAGTCGGCACACATGGATTAAAAGGCGAAATGCGAGTTGATCCGTGGTGTGACGACTCGTCCTTTATTAAGGGCTTTAAACGTCTGTATCTTGACGAAAACGGTGAAAAAGAGCTGAAAGTGCGTTCCTGCAGACCTCACGGCAATGTCGCACTTCTGATGCTCGAAGGTATTGATACTATCGAAGCAGCTGCGGCGATGCGTGGCAAGGTTCTTTATATGTGTCGCAAGGATGCACGCCTTCCGAAGGGCAGATATTTTGTCAGCGAGCTTATAGGCTGTGAGGTTTTCGATGCGGATGACACGCAGAAGTGCTACGGCACATTGTCTGATGTCAGCTATACGGGAGCTAACGATGTGTGGCATATCAGAGCTTCTGACGGCAAGGAATATCTTATTCCCGCAATACCGATTGTCGTTATCGAAACAGATGTTGAAAATAACCGTATTCTTATAAGACCGATGAAAGGGATCTTTGACGATGCGGATTGATATTTTAACGTTATTTCCTGCAATGTGCGAAGCGGTGCTTTCCGAAAGCATTATGAAGCGTGCACGTGGAGCAGGTCTTATCGAAATAAACTGTCGTGATATAAGAGCGTACACGAAGGATAAACATCATCGTGTTGACGATTCTCCGTATGGCGGCGGTTTTGGTTTGGTTATGCAGAATCAGCCGATATACGACTGCTACAGGTCGCTTTGTGAAGATATCGGTAAAAAGCCGTATGTAATATATATGTCGCCTGCAGGGCAGACTCTTACACAGCAAAAAGCGGTTGAGCTGTCAGATCACGATTCTATTGCAATCGTCTGCGGTCATTACGAAGGTGTGGATGAAAGAGTGCTTGAAGAGATTGTTGATGAAGAAATCTCGATAGGTGACTATGTTCTGACAGGCGGAGAGTTGCCTGCTCTTGTGCTTGCTGATTGTTTGGCAAGGATGGAACCGGGTGTTCTCGCTGCTGATGAAGCTTTCGAGAAAGAGAGTCATTTTTCTTTTTTGCTGGAGCATCCGCAGTATACAAAGCCTCCCGAATGGAACGGCAAAACGGTGCCCGATGTTCTTTTGTCGGGGAATCATGCCAATATCGAAAAGTGGCAGAGAGAGCAGTCTCTTGAAAGAACGCTGAAGCGTCGTCCCGATATGCTTGAAAAAGCAGAACTTTCGGTATCGGATATTTTGTATCTGTATACTTTTGAAGAGGCGAAAGAGCATTCTTTTTTGTTTGATAAGCTACTGTGTGAAGTTGAAGCTTATGTAAAGACTCAGAAAAAGGTTTCGGCAATGACGCTGTCAAGAAAGCTGAAAACGGATATGAAAACAGCGGTAAAGCTTATTTGTGAACTGAGCAAAAAAGGCGTAATAGTATCAACGGGCAAAGGCAAACCGTATGAGGTTGTATAACAAAAATGAATGAGGCTTGCACGTAAATTTGTGCAAGCCTCTGTTTAATGACAAACCTCATCCAAAAAACAGGTTTGAGCATTTTGCACAAAAAGGCTCCCTTGTGTAAAGGGAGCTGGACAGATTATCATATGAAGTGCAACACACAAAAAAATAAAGACAACATAGCCTCTTTAGTGTAAAATGAAAGTAACCAAACAAACCTTTTACAGGAGGAAGCTATGATGTCATACACACATTTTACACGAGAGGAAAGA
>JAFQIG010000025.1 GCA_017397655.1 Clostridia bacterium
CACCGACAGCACCTGCAAACGGCTGGAAATGTGCCTGCGGAGCAACGGCTACAGGTAACTTCTGTATGGAATGCGGAGCAAAGAAGCCTGCGGAAGAAGGCTGGACTTGTTTCTGCGGTGCAGTGAACAAAGGCAAATTCTGCCCTAACTGCGGACAGAAGAAACCCGAGGGTGCACCTCTTTATCAGTGCGATAAATGCGGCTGGAAGCCCGAAGACCCGAAGAACCCTCCGAAATTCTGCCCCGAATGTGGTGACATCTTCAACGAAAGCGATGCAAATTAATTATTAAATATAAAGGAGATTTTTAACATGGGACTTTTTGATAAGAAATTTTGTGACATCTGCGGCGAAAAAATAGGACTTCTCGGCAACAGAAAGCTTGAAGACGGCAATATGTGTAAGGACTGTGCAAAGAAGCTTTCCCCCTTCTTCAGCGACAGAAGAAGCTCTACAATTGACGAAATCAAACAGCAGCTTGCATACAGAGAAGAAAACAAGCAGGCTCTCAAGGCTTTCAGACCGTCACTTACGTTCGGCGACGGTAAAAAGATTTATGTTGACACAGTCAACGGTAACTTTGTTGTTTCCTCTTACAGTCAGAACAACTGGGATGATGAAAACCCCGATGTTATGGCGCTTTCCTCAATTATGAGCTGTAACCTTGAAATTGATGAAGACAAGGACGAGATCTACACACAGGGCAAGGACGGCCAGAGAGTAAGCTACAATCCTCCCAGATATAAGTTCTATTACAACTTCATTCTTGAGTTTACGGTAAACAATCCTTACTTTGACGATTTCAGAGTACAGCTCAATACATTCCGTGTTGAGGGTATGGGTTCAATGGAATACAACAAGTATCAGCAGATGGCTATGGAAGTTATCAACACCCTCACTCCCGGCAGAGGCGGCGCAATGCCCAACATGATGAATGGCGGTATGGGTATGAATAACGGTATGCCTATGAATCAGGGCTTCGCTCCTGCAGGCGGATTTGTTCAGCAGAATCCTTATACACAGCAGCAGTTCAATCAGCAGAACCCTTATGCACAGCAGCAGTTCAATCAGCAGAACCCTTATGCACAACAGCAGTTTAATCAGCAGAATCCTTATGCACAGCAGCAGTTCAATCAGCAGAACCCTTATGCACAGCAGCAGTTTAATCAGCAGAACCCTTATGCACAGCAGCAGTTCAATCAGCAGAATCCTTATGCACAGCAGAATCAGCAGTTTAATCAGCAGGTTCCCGTTTCACAGAATTGGGTATGTCCTGCCTGCAACGCTGTAAACGAAGGCGGAGCTTTCTGTGCATCCTGCGGAACTCGCAAGGGTAACTGATTTTTCTATGAGTAAAAAGATGAAAGTTGCGATAATCGTGATTTTGATCGGTGCTGTTGCCGTTGCCGCCACAGTTGGTGTGTGGTATTACAAAACAAAATTCTATGTGCCCGACAAAGACGGTATGGTGCGTGATATGGCAGATACCGTTATATCATGCTCATATTCCGAGGGTGGCGGTATGGACGGCGGCTCAATGAGTATGAGAATCTTCCTTGACGAAAACAATGAGGTTTGGTTTGAGTATTACAATCAGCCGTTTGTCGGAGCAGAGGAAGAGTCTGCAAGCTACCGGATTGACAATACAGCCATTGAACAGATACGGCAGAAATGCAGTGAGTATGGTGTTCTCGGCTGGGGTGAGCTTGAATTGAGCGAATTACAGCTTCTTGATGCACCGACAACCTCTGTAAGATTTGTTTACGGCGACAAAGAGTATTACTCTGTAAGATCAGACTATGACCTTCCCGAAAAAGGACACGGTTTCTTTTCAGAGTTTTATGGAATTCTTAACCAATACAATACACAAGGAGGTAATTAACCTTGTCAGCAATAACTGAACAGAAATGTCCGCATTGCGGAGGTGCAGTCGAATTCAATATCGGAGCACAAAAGCTCAAATGTCCCTATTGTGATACGGAGTTCGATATTGCCGCTATGCAGCAGGCGGAGGATTTTGCAGCCAACACGGTTGAACAGATTAACTGGAATTCGCAGAATTCGCAGTGGGATGCAGGCGAAACAGACGGAATGAGCGTCTATGCGTGTAAATCCTGCGGAGGAGAAATTGTTGCCGATCGGACAACAGGTGCAACAAGCTGCCCTTACTGCGGAAATCAGGTTGTTATGCAGGGTCAGTTCTCGGGTGCACTCAAGCCTGATCTTGTAATTCCTTTCAAGCTTGATAAAAAAGCCGCAAAGGAAGCACTTAAAAAGCATTTCAAGGGAAAGAAGTTTGTTCCCAAGGCATTTTTATCCGATAATAAGCTTGATGAAGTTAAGGGAGTTTACGTTCCTCATTGGCTTTTCAGCTGTGATGCAGTTGTCAATGCAACGTATCAGGCTGAAAAATATAAGCATTGGTCGGACAGCAAGAACGACTATACCGAAACATCGGCTTATAACGTTTACAGAAGCGGTGCAATCGGTTTTGACAACGTTCCCGTTGACGGCTCAACAAAGATGCCCGATGACCTTATGGAGTCAATCGAGCCCTTCAACATAGGTGAAGCCGTGCCGTTCAATACGGCTTATCTTGCAGGCTATCTTGCAGATAAATATGACGTTGATGTAAATCAGAGTATGAACAGAGCGAATGAGAGAATCAAGGCAAGCGCACTTGATGCTTTTGAAGATACCGTCAAGGGTTACGATTCCGTAAGTCCGTTGCAGGCAAATATGCAGGTTGCAAACGGTTCATACAAGTACGCTCTTTATCCCGTATGGCTTCTCAACGTTAAATGGAACGGCAAGAACCATACCTTTGCAATGAACGGTCAGACAGGAAAGTTTGTAGGTAATATCCCCACAGAGGATAAGAAAGCAAGGCTTATCGGCGGTCTCGGCGGTCTTGCTGCAGGCGCTCTTATCTACATAATTATCAACATTATTTCATCACTTTAAGGAGGTGCGGAAGAAATGACTAAAAAGATTTTCTCGATTCTTATTGCGGTTATGGTCTGCCTTTCAATGGCAGTTTTCGCATCGGCTTATACTCAGCTTTATATTTACGATCCCGATTTTCATCTTACGGAAGATGAAAAGTATGAGATTGATATGTGCGGAATTGAGATAGAAAGAGCGACAGGTTATGCCGTATTGTTCGGTATTACTTCACAGACAGAAATCAGCAATGAAGAGTATGTCGAATCGGTCTACGCAAACAATACCGATACGGCAAACGGTATAGCTGTTCTTCACAATACCGAAGAGCAGGAATACTATTACTACATAGCGGGCGATGAAAAAGGTATATTCAACGATGATGTCATAGACGCAATGATAACCGCTTACAATGCAAGCGACAGCTACTATGGCGGACTTATGGGCTTTTATGCTGCAGCAGAAACAGCTCTTGAAGCTCCTCCTGTTTATAATACGGCACCCATGGGCGGCAATGCCATCACAAATAATTCGGATTCCTATGTATCCGAGTCTGAACCCATTGAAAGAACTCTTCCGCTTGTAGTTGATGCGGCGAACATAATTCCCGACGATGTTGAAAAAGCTCTTATCGCAAGATGCGAAACAATGGCTGAAGAATACAAAATGGAGGTCGCTATCGTTACAACTTCCGATTTCGGAGGGCTTATTGCCGAGGCTTATGCTGATGATTTCTATGATTTCAACGGCTACGGTTACGGCGAAAACGATGACGGTATGCTTGTTGTTTATAAGCCCGGTGAAGAAGGCGAAAGAGAAATTTATATCACAACCCACGGTAACGGCTCGGGCGTTTTCTTCCAGGGAATCCGTGAAGGTATCATTGCCGATATGAAGAATCACCTCATTGCGGAAGATTACGAAAAAGCGTTCAATACATATCTTGACAGAGCGGAAGCACAGCTCAAGCCCGGCACTCCCATTATCTGGCTCTTTGTTCTTGCGCTTGTCGGTGCTGTCGTAGGTCTTCTTATCACAGGTTCAATGACAGCAAAGAACAAGTCTGTTATTGCACAGAATCAGGCAAAAGTTTATACACGTCAGGGCAGTATGAATGTTACCGATGCGCAGGACGTATTTGCATACTCATTTGTCAACACTACGCCAAAACAGACAAGCAGCAACAGCAATGATGACTCAACTCACACAAGCTCATCAGGCAGAACACATAACGGTAGTGGTGCAAAGTTTTAAGAGGTGATAAAAGATGGCACTTTTTGATATACTCAAAAGCAAAGCGGAAAACGCAATAAAAAAGAGCGTTAATACAGCTGTAACACAAGGTTTTAATAAAGCAACGTCGGCAGTAAGCAATTTTAGCAACAAAAAGGAAAAAATTATATTTTCTTCTTTGCCTTCGACCTTTGAAGAATTTACTTCTCTGCATCAGGCTGCTTTATCAACTCCGTTTGACACAGCGGCAATGACAGTTCTGGCATTCTGCTTTTATCCGCAGAACAAGGAGCTTTCTTTGCAGATGCTTGATTATCTCAGAGGTCCGAGACCGTTGAGTCCTATGGAAAAATCCTTTATCGCTGACCGTTTTCGTGATAAAGACTATGTTCCTCGCTCATATTTTGAGGGAGCTGTTCCGGCAAATGATTATACCCCGTCAGAGCCGTACACGATAACGGTCAGCGAAAACCCTTATTCATATCAGAACGAGGGTTATGCAACGCTTTATATCAAGTCAGGTGGCGCAGACAGCCCCAGAAGCGTTCAGATGCGCAAGGCAAAGGACGGCAAATGGTATATGTGGGATCAGTTTTTGCTCTCGGATATACGCCAACCGGAAAGTGCAAATCCTTGGGCATAATCGGAGGTAAATCAAATGGAAGGCTTTACGGGAATTAAATTTGACGGTCATTTTTATGCCAACGTAGTGCAGGGCACATACAAGCTGTTTACGGAAGTTAAATTTACGGCAACTCTTGATTATGAGATTGCTGACGGTAACAAATTTAACACCATGTTCGGAGGTCAGCTTCCCGTTGACCTTATTAAAAATGATGCATCACGTGTTGCTGAAATGACCTTTACAAAAATGTTTGCAGACGGCTGCTCTGTTGATGAGCTGAAATATAAGGCAGACACGCAGGCTGATTTGATTTTGCAGGACTTCGCAATTGCAGATTGGGAAGCAAGAGCAGGCATCAGAGCTGTCGCAATCAATGATGTGCTTATCGAAATTGACCCAAAAACGGAAAAATTGCTTTCGACAGCTGCGGTGATGAACTCTGCTTCCGTTTCCGCAACCGCATCTGCACCGCAGGCTAACGCTGTCTGGCAATGTGTCTGCGGCAATAACAATACGGGTAAGTTCTGTACCGAATGCGGAACAAAAAAGCCCGAGGATTGGGTATGCTCCTGCGGAAACAGAAATAAAGGCAAGTTCTGCACCGAATGCGGAAGGCCTAAAATTTAAGGTGATTTTTATGAAAAAAACGATTTCAATTTTACTCGCAATGCTTATGATAATACCGTTTGCAGTACCGTTTGCTTCGGCGGCAGAGGCAATCGGTAAAATCAGCATAACGGTTGATACCGATATTGACGGTGTGTCGGTTGATAATTATTCCGATTATGTGACAATAGAGTCGGAAGGTGTAATTTTTGAGGAATCAAACAACCCTGCCGTTGAAGCATTCAACACAACAACCGAAAATTATGATTCCGAATTTGCAGGCGGCAATTATTATGTTTTCACAATCAGGCTTACCGAAGCACCCTATTATGCTTTGCCTTCTGCGGGAAGTTTTGCAGAGGTTGAGGTAAACGGTGTTAAATATGCTGCATTGGTTCAGGAAAAAAACACAGGTTCAGGCCCGATTTCTTATATTTCACTTGAAATAGAGCTGTATGTCGGCGACCCGATGAAAAATCTCAAGGCGATTGACTTTCATGTTCCTGCACCCGTTGCAGGTGCCGTTCCTGCAGACGTTTCTCAGGTAACTGCAGATAATATGGGTGTAATCGTTGTCGGCATCGAATGGTTCCCCTCTGATCCCGTTTTTGTCGTCGGAACACAGTATTCATATCAGCTCGCTCTTGAAACGGCCGAAGGCTATACCTTTGATAAAAACATTTATCTCAGCCACGATATGGCAGATGCAGTTAAAATCGGCAGCGGTAAGAATGAGCTTAAAATGACTTATAAATTCCCCGCTGTTGAAGCAATAAAGATTACAACGGCAGATTTTACGGTAACAGCACCCGTGACGGGAGAGATACCTGCAACAACGGCTGATGTCAGTTGTTCTGATTCCAACATCACCGTTGCGTCCGTTGAATGGGATCCCGTGGATTCACCGTTCAAGTCAAATATTGAGTATTCAGTAATACTCAGCATCGAGGCCGCAACGAACTATAAGTTTGACAACACTTCTTCCTTCACGGTAAACGGACAACCTGCAATCAGAATCGGTAGCGGTGCCGAAGAACTCAAGGTCTGCTATGTCTTCCCTGCAACAGTTGTACCGGAGTATTCAATATCAATAACAAACGGTGTTGCATCTTCAAGCACCTCGACAGCAGGTTCTCTGATATACATTACGGCAGATACCGCTCCCGTAGGAATGGAGTTTGAAAGATGGATTGTCAACGGAGCTACACTTGATGATGCTTACAGTTCTGAAACTTCATTTATAATGCCGGGCAATGATGTAACGATTGAGGCAACTTACAGAGAGATTTTCTACTCGATCACGGTAATTAATGCCGCAGCTTCAGAATCGAGCGCATTTATGGGTGAAACGATTGATCTTGAAGCCCATGAGGCACCTGAAGGAATGGAGTTTGACAAATGGGTTGTCAGCGGAGCAACTCTTTCCGATGTCACACAGCCTGTAATCTCCTTTACAATGCCTAATTCAAATGTAACGGCAGAGGCAACATATAAGTATATAAACTATACGGTTACGGTTGTTAACGGCACATCCGCTGTGTCAACTGCGATTATCGGTGACACAGTAAACATTAAGGCACCCAAGGTTAACGGAAAATTCTTTGTTAAATGGGAATCGGAGGATGTTGCGTTTTCTGATGCAACCAAGAGCGAAACATCCTTCACAATGCCTGCAAAAAATGTTACTTTGACGGCAGTTTATGATGATTTTGAACTCGCAATCGAAAAACCGAGCAATACAACAGTTTTCTACAAAAACAACATTGATATTAAAGCTACGGTCGGAGAACTTCCCGAAGGCGCAACCGTTGAGTGGACGACAAATAATGACTGCTTTGAGTTAAGCTCCGGAGATAGCGGTAAGTGCGTTGGTACTGCCCGCAAGAGAGGCACATCTGTCTTTACAGCAAAAATCAAGCTTTCTGACGGCACATATGCAACCGATTCCGAGGGTAATACTCTGTCAAGCAGCATTGAAATCACCGTAAAATATGCATGGTGGCAGTGGATTATCATAATCCTTCTTTTCGGTTGGATTTGGTATTAACAGTCATGTCAAAGGAGTATTGAAAATGAAAAAATTATCAGCAATTCTTCTCGCTATTGCACTTCTGTTATCTTTCGCTGCTTGCGGCGGTAATGAAACACCCGAAACAACAACAGAGGCTACGGTTGAAACCACCACAGAAGCACCTGTTGAAACAACTACAGAGGCACCCGTTACCGAAGCTGTAACAGATGAACCGATCACAACAGAAAAAGGTTATGTAACCGTAACTCCTTGCGGCGGCTTTGTTTATGATGAAAACGAAACAACCGACAAGAAGGTTGCACTTAAGAATGCTTCTCTCGGTGCACACGCAGCTGTTTATGTTTTCGATGAGCAGAGTATGGAGCTTGATGCACAGAAAAAGTATTTCAGCTATGCTTACCCCAACAAGGAGTACACAACAGTCACAATAGGTGATAACACCTTTGAGGCTATTGAATCCAACACAGGCATAACCTACCTTGTTGCCGAAACTTCAACAGGCTATGCAATGTATGTTGCAGTGTGGAGCTGCTCCGTTGAGGATGCTATGCCCGTTCTTGAAACAATAGTTATCGGTTAATCAATTTTATGGAGTGGCCGCTTTCGGCGGTCACTCCTATTAGTTTTAAGGTGATTTTATGAAAAAAATCGTAGCTTTTATTCTGGCTTTTTCTCTGATTTTCTGCTTTGCTTCGTGTGCAAAGGATAAACTCGAAAATCCCGTAAATGAATCAACAAGTGCAGAAAATAACAATTCAGCAGAAAAGAAAAATGCCGTGGAGTTTCTTTCTGTTTATACAGAAAACGCCTATGAGTATGAAACATACACTGAAGATTATTACTATCTGACAGAGATAAATTATCAGAAACTGTATCTTTCCGAAGAAAACGAGAAAGAATATCCCCGCCTTGCAAAGTCTCTTGATTCTCTTAATAATGATAAAACAGAGTTCTATAAGGATAAGGCGAAAGAGCTTGATGAGTATGCATCGGAACAGCTCGATTATTATTATGAAGACGGTGAACAGCCTGCAGTTTACACCGCAAATAACGAATACTACCTTCAGAGAGCGGATAACGTTGTTCTGAGTATCCGAAGCGATGCCGATGAGTATTCGGGCGGTGCGCATCCCAATTACGGCTATGGCGGATATAACTTCGATACTGCAACGGGTAAAGAGCTTGTTATTACCGACGTTATGACCGACATTTCTTCTCTTTCTGTGATTCTTTCAGAAAAGATAAATTCAAAAGATGAATTTGCAGACGGATTTTTCGGTTCACTTGAAGAAACTCTTTCGGAATACACAGCAGAACAGTTTAACTGGACAATCGGTTATCAGGGTGTAACTTTCTATTTCAGTCCCTATGAAATCGCACCCTTTGCCGCAGGTCTGATTACCGCAACGGTTTATTTTGACGAATATCCCGAGCTTTTCAACAAGAAATATACCGTTGCTCCCGAATCCTATGCCGTATCACTTTCCGGATGGAGCGACGTTGAGTTTGATATGAATCCGTCTGACAACAAAAAAGATACAATCAGCGTCGGTCTTTCGTATTACACAGAAGAAGGCTCATATAAAGATATCAGTCTTAACCTCAACGGTAACGAATTCACGGTTGAAGATGTTTATGCTTTCAGTGCCGAATATTATCTTGTCAATTCAAACGGCAGATATTTTGTTTATCTTGTGCCCCACGGCTATAACGATTATACAAACATCCTTATTTTTGATCTTAACGGAAATGAGATAAAAGAAGCAGGGGAACTTGACAGAACGGCTTTCAAAAGTCTGGTCTGGGAGGATGAAAACGAAGATACTCATCAGGCAAAACTTGCTTTTAATAATCCCCCACAGCTCGTTCTCGAAACAACCTTTGATATTCTCGGAACATACGCGGCCGATAAAACCTACACCGTGAATTCCGAAACAGGTATGCCTGAATCGGCTGATGAATTCTATACAATAGATGAAAGCTTTGCACACGTTCTTACGTCAAAAGAAGCCTTCAACGTTAAAATTCTTCCCGATATGAGACCTGAGCTTATCAAAGCCGGTTCAAGGTTTACGCTTCTGAGAACAGACGGTAAAACATACGTTGATGCAAAGCTCGGTGACGGCAGAGAGTGCAGAATAAATGTTGAACGTGATGCAGAAAGCTATCATTTATTTATTGACGGCAAATCAGAATACGATGTCTTTGAAGCCGTTTATTATGCAGGATAATTAAACGGAAAGCGGATAGAAAAAGCTAAAGTACGAATTAACGGACATATACTTTTTGAAAAGGCAATTAATATGGTTTTGAAAGGAATCTTTTCGCCACAACTGCGTTAAAAATCATTGAAATAGCCTCGTATTTCCGCTGATTTTTGCCTTGTTGTGACAAAAATCTTCTCTTTCAAAACTGCG
>JAFQIG010000026.1 GCA_017397655.1 Clostridia bacterium
GGCTTCCAAAAATCATTGTACTATACTTTGACTTTATTTTTTACACAAAATGGGTCACATCTATTTACAACGCAGATTTACCGTTGGTGCTTTTTTGTTTTTTATATTGATTTTGCGTTTGTGTTGTGCTATAATATTCAGAAATATTCGCAAGGTCTGATGTTATGAAAAAAATAGATCCAACTGTTAAAAAAGAGACATTATACATACTTATATTTTCGGTGATATTTAGTGTGCTGATGCAGTCGGTTTACCTGTGCATAGGCAGATGGGACATTACTGTTCTGTACGGTAATCTGCTCGGAGTTTTCGGTGCGGTCGGAAACTTCTTTCTGATGGGGATGACGGTACAGAAGGCACTCGGCAAGGAGCAAAAGGAAATCAAAAATATGATGAAGCTGTCACAGATGCTTCGTATGCTCATATTGTTTGCGGTAGCTCTTGTCGGATATCTTGTTCCTGCTTTCAACCTTGTTGCGGTTGTAATTCCGTTTATATTTCCGCGTGTTGCCGTTACGCTTCGCGCGTTATTGATCAAAGATCAGAGTAAATGAGGTGATACAATTGAAGAAACCGAGCCTCAGGTTCAGACTGACCGATGCATTTTACATTGCGATGATGATCCTTCCGATCGTTTTCGGAATCGTTTTAAAGGTGCTGACCAAGCCTGCAACAACGGGCATCTCCATAACGGGTGCGGGTATTTATTTTACGATTCCGATGCCGATACAGGATTTTCCCGTTACGGAATCACAGGTCAACTCTGTTATCGCATTGGTTGTGGTACTTTTCTTGTGCCTGTATCTGACGCACGGACTGACCGAAAAGGCAGACCTTAAACGTCAGCACTTTGCCGAAATGGCTGTCACAAAGGTCGATGACCTTGTCAAGGAGAATATGGGCGAATATTTTAACGGCTTTACACCGTTTATTATCGCAATTCTGGCACTTTCGGCAGTTTCGAGTCTTTTGACATTGTGCGGACTTTTTCCGCCGACCTCCGACATCAACATTGTCGGCGGTTGGGCTGTGCTTGTATTCTTTCTGATTACGTATTATAAGATGAAGTGCGGTCCCGTGAACTACCTTAAATCCTTTACTCAGCCTGTTGCGTTGCTGACACCCATCAACCTTATCAGCGAGGTTGCAACGCCTGTTTCCATGGCATTCCGTCATTACGGTAATGTTTTGTCGGGTACGGTTATATCGGTATTGCTCGGCTCTGCTCTTGCAGGTCTTTCGGCAAAGCTTCTCAGCTTTTTACCGGGCTTCCTTGCCGATATACCGCTGTTTCAGGTCGGTATTCCTGCCGTATTGTCGTTGTACTTTGACTTGTTCAGCGGCTGCTTGCAGGCGTTCATCTTTGCGATGCTTACGATGATGTATGTAGCAGGTGCATTTGATGCAGAAACTTTCTTTAAGAAAAAAGCACGTAAAAGTGCAAAAAATAAATCTTAATTTACGGAGGTAAATAAAATGGAACTCGCAATCGGTATTATTCTCGGATGTTGCGCTCTCGGCGCAGGTATGGCAATGATCGCAGGTATCGGCCCCGGTATCGGTGAAGGTAACGCTGTTGCAAGCGCTTGCGAAGCTATTGCACGTCAGCCCGAAAGTAAAGGCTCGGTCACAACAACAATGCTTATGGGTTGTGCTATTGCAGAGACAACAGGTCTTTATGCTCTCGTTATCGCAATCCTTCTTATCTTTGTTGCGCCGAACATTCTTGTCAATATCCTTACGGAAGCAATGCAGGCACTTTAATGGAGTGATTTAAATGCAAAGTTTAGATGTTATATCTGTCAACTTATGGCAGATGCTTGTCTCGCTTGCCAATCTTGTACTGCTGTTTCTGTTGGTCAAAAAGTTTTTATACAAGCCTGTTATGAGGATGCTTGAGACACGTCGTGCAGCTATTGACAAGGATTACAGCGATGCCGATGAGGCAAAACAGCAGGCTCTTTCCGATAAACTGCAGTATGAGGAAAAGCTTCGTGATGCAAAGAGTGAGGCTGATTCTGTTGTCAAAAAGGCAGTTGCAACAGCGAGCGAACGTGAAAAAGAAATTATAGCAAATGCAAGGGAAAAGGCTGACGGTATCGTACGTCAGGCCGAAAATGAAGCTTTGCTTGAGCGCAAAAAGGCGGAGGATGCCGTTAAGAAAGAGATCGTAGAGGTTTCTTCGCTCCTTACCGAAAAAGTGCTTGAACGTGAGGTTACTGCGGCTGATCATCAGCGCCTCATCGATTCGTTTATTGAGGGAATAGGTGACGACGATGGTACAGACTGAACGTGAGTATGGCGAGGCTCTGTTTTCGTTAGCTCTTGAAGAGAGCTGTGTCAAGGAGTATCTTGAAGCGTTATCGAGCGTCAGACAGGTGCTTTGTGACAATCCTGATTATATAGAATTTCTCGCTTCTCCGGCGATCCCGATGTCCGAAAGAAGGATCGCAATCGAGCAGGCTTTCTGCGGTATGCCCGAATATGTTGTTTCATTTATACAGCTTCTGTGCGAAAGCTCAAGGATACGTTATATCTTCGGATGCATTGAAGAGTTCGATCGCCTTGCGACTTCGGCTCTCGGCAGAACGGCGGCAGAGATTTATTCTGCCGTAGCCTTGAGCGACGATCAGAAAAAGAAGGTTTGTGAAAGAATAGAAAGGCTCACAGATAAGTCGGTTGATCCCATATATATTATTGATGAATCTCTGATAGGCGGTATTAAAATTGAGGTTGACGGCATGACACTTGACGGCAGCTTGAAGCATCGCCTCAGCGAGATAAAGGATGTGATGAACTCATGAACAGACCTGAGGAAATCAGCAATATAATTAAAAACCAAATCAAAAATTATAAATCAAGAGTCGAAATGACAGAGACGGGCAAGGTCATTCTTGTCGGTGACGGTATCGCACGTGTTTACGGACTTCGCAACTGTATGGCTAACGAGCTTCTGGAGTTTGAAGACGGAAGCTTTGGTGTTGCACAGAATCTGGAGGAGGAGACCGTCTCCGTTGCTGTTCTGTCTGACAAGGACAACATCCGTGAGGGCACATCGGTTCACAGAACGGGCAGAGTTGTTTCCGTTCCCGTGGGCGAAAAGCTTCTCGGCAGAGTTGTCAATGCATTGGGCGAGCCTATTGACGGAAAAGGTCCCGTCGAATATTCACAGACAAGACCTATCGAATCCGAGGCTCCCGGTATTATTGAAAGAGAGAGCGTCAGCGTGCCGCTTCAGACGGGAATCAAGGCTATCGACAGTATGATTCCCATAGGAAGAGGTCAGCGTGAGCTTATCATCGGTGACAGACAGACGGGTAAAACCGAAATTGCGATTGATACAATCATCAATCAGAAGAATACGGGAGTTATCTGTATTTATGTTGCAATCGGTCAGAAGAGCTCTTCCGTTGTTCAGCTTGCAAACGAGCTGTCACGTTACGGCGCAATGGAATATACAATTATCGTTTCTGCAAGTGCGGCAGAGAGCGTTCCGCTTCAGTACATTGCACCCTACAGCGGTTGTGCAATGGCGGAATACTTCCGCGAAAAGGGCAAGGATGTCCTTATAATTTATGATGATCTCAGCAAGCACGCCGTAGCATACCGTGCGCTTTCGCTCCTTATTCGCCGTCCTCCCGGACGTGAGGCGTATCCCGGCGATGTTTTCTATCTTCATTCAAGACTGCTTGAACGTGCGGCTTGTGTTGCAAAAGAATACGGCGGCGGTTCGATAACTGCTCTTCCGATTATTGAAACACAGGCAGGTGACGTTTCGGCATATATTCCGACCAACGTTATTTCCATTACGGACGGTCAGATTTTCCTTGAAACAGAGCTTTTCCATTCAGGTATTATGCCTGCCATCAACCCCGGTATTTCGGTCAGCCGTGTTGGCGGCTCGGCTCAGCTTAAGGGTATGAAAAAGGTTTCGGGCGAGTTAAAGCTTCTGTATTCTCAGTACAGAGAGCTTCAGGCGTTTGCACAGTTCGGAAGCGATCTTGATGCCGATACAAAGGCTCGTCTGGCACTCGGCGAAAGAATCGTTGAGGTCTTAAAGCAGGGCAGAAACGCTCCTGTTCGTGTCGGTTGTCAGGTTGCGATAGTTTACGCTGTTACAAAAGGCTATCTGAATGACGTACCTGTTTCCGGGGTTCACGAGTATGAACAGAATCTTTTTGCAAAGCTTCAGAATCAGTACGGTGCATGGCTTCAGAGAATCGAATCAGGCAGCTTTGACGATGCCGATGAAGAAGAGCTTAAGGCAATTCTTGCAGAAATGCAGGTGTAATTTGTTATGTCAGAAAATACAAAAGCACTTCGTGTGCGTATAAAAAGTGTTACGTCAACCATGCAGCTGACCAATGCGATGGGACTTGTTGCATCGTCAAAGATAAGGCGTGCAAACAACTCTATGCTTCTGGGCAGAGAGTATTTGCAGGCACTTGAAAAGACTGTTGCGACGCTGACAGGCGACAGGGAGTGTCTTAAAAGTCCGTATATGCAGGAAAGAGAGACTCAAAGGACACGCATAATTGTGATTGCAGGCGACAGGGGACTTGCAGGCGGCTATAACGCCAATGTTTTTCGCCTTGCGGCACAGTACACGGATGCACAGATGATCCCGATCGGCAAGCGTGCGTGCGACAAGTACGGCAAGACATATAATTCTTCCGAGCACTTTTCTTTTGAAGAGGCTGCGGCACTTGCCGATGAGCTTTGTACGGATTTTGCTGACGGCGAGTTTGACAGACTCGGAATAATATCGACAAGGTACATTTCCGTAATGAGTCAGGAAGCGTATATCAGATGGATTCTTCCCTTCGGTCGCAATACCGAAAATAGTGCTTCGGGAATGATCTTTGAGCCTGACTGTCTGACGGTGCTGAACAATGTTGCACGTGAATATGTTGCAGGAATGATAACTGTCTGTGCAAGAGAGAGCTTTGCGAGCGAGGTTGCCGCCAGACGTATGGCGATGGACTCGGCAAGCAAGAATGCACAGCAGATGATAAATGATTTACAGCTTGAATATAACAGAGCAAGACAGAGTGCTATCACTCAGGAAATTACAGAAATCGTTGCAGGCAGCGGTAATTGAAGAGGTGGCAAATTTGGATAATTTACGAATTGGTAAAGTAACTCAGGTAATGGGTCCTGTCGTTGATATCAAGTTCAACGAGGGCGAGTTGCCGATGATACACAACGCATTGACGATTCCGATCGGCGACAGAAAGCTGACGGTCGAGGTCGCACAGCATATCGGTGACAATACGGCAAGATGTATTGCCATGGCATCAACGGACGGACTGCAAAGAGGTGTTGATGTAACCGACACAGGTGCTCCCATCAGCGTACCTGTCGGCAGAGAAACTCTCGGCAGAATCTTTAACGTTCTCGGTGATGCGGTTGACAATCAGCCCACACCCGAAACGGCTGAAAAGTGGAACATTCACCGCAGTGCACCCGAATATGATGAGCTCTCAACAAGCACCGAGATATTTGAAACAGGTATTAAGGTTATCGACCTTATCTGTCCCTATTCCAAGGGCGGAAAGATCGGTCTTTTCGGCGGTGCAGGTGTCGGTAAAACAGTTCTTATTATGGAGCTTATCAATAATATCGCAAAACAGCACGGCGGTATCTCCGTATTCACGGGTGTCGGCGAGAGAACAAGAGAGGGTAACGACCTTTATAACGAAATGAAGCAGTCGGGCGTTCTCAGTAATACTGCACTTGTTTACGGTCAGATGAACGAACCGCCCGGAGCACGTATGAGAGTAGGACTTTCGGGTCTTACCATGGCAGAGTATTTCCGTGATACAGAGGGACAGGATGTTCTTTTGTTCATTGATAATATTTTCCGTTTCACACAGGCAGGCTCCGAGGTTTCGGCACTTCTCGGAAGAATGCCGTCAGCCGTAGGATATCAGCCGACGCTTGCAACGGAAATGGGTGCATTGCAGGAAAGAATCACATCGACAAAGAAGGGCTCGATCACATCGATCCAGGCGGTATACGTACCTGCCGATGACCTGACCGACCCTGCACCTGCAACAACATTTGCGCATCTTGATGCAACGACCGTTCTTTCCAGAGGTATCGCTTCCCAGGGTATTTATCCTGCCGTTGATCCTCTTGAATCGACCAGCCGTATCCTTTCACCCGAAACGGTAGGCGAGGAGCATTATGCGGTAGCCAAGGAAGTTCAGAGAATTCTTCAAAGATATAACGAGCTTATGGATATCATCGCAATTATGGGTATGGATGAGCTTTCCGATGATGACAAGTTGCTTGTTCAGCGTGCAAGAAAGATTCAGCGCTTCCTGTCCCAGCCGTTCGATGTTTCCGAAAAGTTTACAGGCTTCAAGGGCAAGTATGTCCCGATTGCCGAGACGATCAGAGGCTTTAAAGAGATTATTGAGGGCAAGCATGATGATCTGCCCGAATCCGCTTTCCTGTTTGTCGGCACTATTGATGAAGCTGTTGAAAAGGCAAAGAAGGTAAACTGATGAATACTTTCAAATTAACCGTTGCATCTCCCGACGGCAATAAATTCTGCGGAGATGTTGTAAAGCTTGACGTGCGTGGAACGGAAGGTGAGCTTGCGATTATGGCAGGGCATATTCCGTTTACCACATCAATAGTCAATTCTCCGTGTACTGTATGGATTGACGAGAATACAAAAAGAACGGCGACAACCGACGGCGGCTTGTTGACTGTCGGGGCAGACAATGTAACGCTCCTTTCGGGCTCGTTCAGATTTGATGATTGAGAGGTAGCTTATGGGTGCGGTATTCGGAATGATTCTGGGCGCTCCGATCGGAATAATTATGTCGGCGCTGATCTCTATGTTTGGTTTTCTTACGGGGAACGATACGACAGAACTTGTGCTTCCCTATGATGAGTCAACAGGAACCGTATGGACATATGACGGTGTTGATGATCCGTATCTGAAGCTCGTCGGTTCTGAAACCGACGGTGATTTGCAGATTTTCTCTTTCCGCAGAAAAGACAACTTCTTTTTGAAAGGAAGCAGTGGCGGCAAGGTTATGGAGATTGTTTTTACCGACAAAAACGGTAATGAATTGATATATTATGCCGTTCACGATGAATCCGATCTGTTCAGAATAAATTTCTATCCGAAAGAGGATGTTTATATTCTGGAATATACGGCAAAGGCTGACAGCGCTGTCCGTGGCGGATATTGGAAGCTTTCATCGACAACCTCGTATGATTCAGCTTCACGTCGGCTTCTGTATGCTTCATCTGAGACTTCGGACACGTATACTTTTACGTTTATAGTTCCTCAGAATGATTCGATAGTCCGTCACCTTAACAAGCTTGATTATGTTAATAAAAAAGGCAAACAGGTCGAGTGGATTCATATAAGCTTTACGCTTGATGAAAACAATCAACTCGTTTTGCTGTCAGAAGAAAAAGGCAAATATTAAAATTTAAAGGTCTGTATCATCTGCGATACAGACCTTTTTTATTTGTCTCTTCAGCAAAGACAAAACCCCCGGTTCTACCGGGGGAAATAAAAAGCTTTAGTAAAAAAGAAAGTGGCGAGCAAGGGCAAGCCACAAAAAAAGTAGAAAAAAGATTAACCTCCAAGTATAATAGAAAAGGTTTGGCGACCGCATTACTAAAATACAAGGAGGTTAAAAACATGATAAAAAAAGAAGGAAACAATGAAATAAAAAGCTTATCACATTCAACATACAGGTGTCAGTATCATATAGTGTTTGCACCGAAATACAGGAGAAAAGAAATATATGGAAAACTGAAAAAAGATATAGGCGAGATAATAAGGAAATTGTGTGAACAAAAAGGAGTAGAAATCATAGAAGCAGAAGCGTGCAAGGATCACATACACCTTTTAGTATCAATACCACCATATTTAAGTGTAGCACAATTTATGGGATATCTCAAGGGAAAAAGTACACTAATGATATTCGACCGACATGCAAATTTAAAATACAAGTACGGAAATCGACATTTTTGGTGTAGAGGTTACTATGTGGACACGGTCGGTCGAAATAAGAAAGTGATAGAAAAGTATATACAAAATCAGATAGAAGAAGATTTTGCAAATGACCAAGTATCACTCAAAGAGTACATAGACCCGTTTACGGGTAACAAGAATAACTAAGCAAAAAACAAACAGCCGCACGAGAGCGGCTGCTTGAGATAGTAATGCGGTGTCAAACTTCGGTGCCGACTTTTAGTCGGCAAGCCAGTAGGCGGCCCTTATAGGGCCTGTGCAAACCACCAGTTCAACTGGTGGTTATGATTTATTCAGGCAGACCGCCGTTTTTGTACATAATGAATTCAATCAGATCGGCAACGCATCCTTGGTTGCAATGACAGGCTTTGAATTTGCAAATCTGCTGAATCCTCTTCGGAGCCTGTCCTGCACAGGCAGGCAAACCGACTGTTTTCAACATATCCCAGTCGTTGAAGTAATCACCGATTGCTGCAACGTGATCCTTTCTGATGCCGAGATCCTTTGCCAGCATCATTACGCCAACGCCCTTGTGAGTGTCTTTTTGTAACATCTCGATGGTGACGGGGGAGCTGAGCATAAAGTTTGCATCGGGATTTTCGACCGAAGCAATGTAGTTTGTAAGATATTCGATAACCTTGGGCATACCCCAGAACATAACACGCATCCATCCATCTTGAGGAATACTGTCAAAATCCTTCACAAATGTATGCGGTGACTTGTCGATCATCATGGTGGCGTGTGACAGAATGCCGTTTTTAACTACGTAGATCATATCGGAGCAGTATACCGCAACATCAACGGAAAACAGCGGATCACTGTAACGCTCTATTATATCGTGAACAAACTTCATTCCTTTTTCGCCTATGGTACGGCTGTGAAGAAGCTTTTGTTTTTTCATATCATAGATGCCGGAGCCGTTAAGAATGATGGCAGGTTGGTTGGCAGGAACACTGCCGTAGGGGCGTACAAGCGAAGAAACTGTTCTGCCTGTAGCGAGTGTGAAGTTACCGCCTAAATCGGTGAACTTTTTTATAACATCGTAATTTCTCTGCGGAAGCTTGCGCATTTTGTTGTGAAGCGTTCCGTCAATATCGGAAACTACAAGCCAATCTTCAAAGGTTCTTTTCATTTCTTTTCTCTTTCTGTTACAAATATTTTTCTATAGTGATAAACGTACGGTCTTTTTTTGACTGACCGCCGATCTCTTTCAGTACTGCTTTGCCTTTACCGCGGATAACGATTTTGTCACCCTCAGCGATTCTGAAATCGTTTTTTACTGTTTGTCTGCCGTTTACATATACTCTGCCGGCGGATATAAAGTCGCAGGCTGCAGAACGTGACAAAGAAAATGCGCTTGCCGTGACAGAGTCAAGTCGCAATGTTGACACGGTATCCTTTTTAATTTCCGTGAGTTGCTCCGGAACATAAAGCTCTTCACGTGAAATAAGAGTGACGGTGAGGTCAGCGCTTCCTGCTTTATCAAATGAAGTAAGAAGAAAATCGGCAATTTCACGCAGAACGATGATATCTGCACCGCTGTTATTTACAAGAATGTCTCCGATACAATGACGCTTTACGCCGAGTCCCATCAATGCTCCGAGATAATCACGGTGAGTCAGAGCTTTTGAGGAAGATGCTTTGACACGGATAAAAGAAAACGGTTCTTCAGTTTCTGAATAATCGGAGATAAAAATACATACACATCTTTCTGCATCGTCATAGCCGCCGTCAAAAAAATACTTTACACGAAGCTGTCTGCAAAGATTATCGACAAGTGTTTGTTGACGCATATCAAGAAAAAACGTGCTTGACGGTATGCCGTATTCGTCACATTCTCTTGCCTTGTCCTCGATCAAAGCGAGCAAGAACTTATCTTCCTTTTCCGTAAACTACCACCTCGGTGAGATATTATAACAATTATTGTAAGTAAATTCAATAAAAATATTATTAATATTTCATTAAGATTCAAAAAATGAAGATTCAAAAAATGAGCCGCCTCTGACGAGACGGCTCTGAAATAACAATTGTTTAGGTGATCAGAAAGTGATCTTGTAATCAACAACGCCCTTTGCACCGTTGAGTGTTGCGCTGATGAAGGAGATCTTTGCAGTAACGTTGTCAATAGCAACGTTTACCTTGTAACCCCAATTACCGGAAACGATCTTGCCTGTAGCGTTGTCAACCTTAACGTTGATGTAAGCGTTTGTGTAAGTAAGAGTGATAGAACCGTTGGAGTGGTCGATTTCAACACCGCCGAGCTCGTCGATAGCATCCTGAACCTTACCGAGAGTTGTGATACCGTGACCTACAGTACCTTCCTTTTCGGGAGAAACCATACCTGCAACCTGATCCTTAAGGTTGATTGTGATTGTTGTGTACTTGCCGTCGTCAACTGCCTTTGCAGAGGAAACGTCGGAAGCTGTGAGCTTTTCATAACCGCCTGTGATGTTGGAAACGGAACCGGAGTTCTTTTCAAGAGCTTTCTTTGCGATCGGTTCAAAGAGGCTGATAAGCTTGCCGATGCCGCCTTCGCCGCCGTCAAGAGATTCAAGGCTCATCTTGTCGGATGCATTGATGGAGCCTGCTGCATCTGTAGCTTTTGCTGCCTGCTTGTAGAATTCTACAACGCCTTCTGTTGTGTTAAGGTCGATTTCTGCTGCAGCTTCTGTTGTTTCTTCAACAGCAGATGTTTCTTCAGCTGCACCGGTAGCTTCTTCGGAAGCAGCTTCTTCTGTAACTTCAACAGCATTTGTTTCCTCAACGGGAGCGTTTGTCTCTTCGACAACAGCTGCGTCGGTTGTGGTTTCGGGAGTTTCTGTGTTTTCGCCGCAAGCTGCAAGTGAAAGTGCCATCACAGCAGCCATAGCGAGTGCTAAAAATTTCTTCATAACAGTACCTCTTTCGATTAATTTTTGTCAAAGACTAATACATTATAACATTACAAAATCTTCTTTGCAACAGTTATTTTATTTTTTTTCGTATTCTTTTATCCAGTCAACCATATCGGAAACGGACTGCTTGACGGACATCGGCTTGTAATCAAGCTCTTTGCGCGCTTTTTCTATTGAGAAATTGCAGTTTGACATAAGCTTGCGGATTGTGTATCTGGTAAAGAGGGGAGTGGTTTTGCTGACTTTGTAATAAACCTCCATAACGGGAGCGGCAAGACTGACGATGCCGTAGGGCATCATAAATGACGGACACTTTTTGCGGCATACTTCGGCAACCGTCTTAATAAAGCCGTGAGTCGTGATCTGTTCACCGCAAAGAATGTAGCCTTCGCCGCTTCTTCCCTTGAGTGCTGCCGCATACATACCCTGTGCAACGTCACGGACATCAACAAAGTTGTATGCACCGAAGCTTAAGGAAACGGGGAAGTTGCCGTTAAGGAACATACGAACCATTTCACCTACATTGGAGACCTTGAAATCGTAAGGACCGATACAAGCACCGGGATAGACGACAACTGCATCAAGACCGCCTTTTCTGAATTCGTCAAAGACATAGTTTGTGGCAGTAGCCTTTGTCTTTGCATATGTACCTTCAAGCTCGTCGGGATAGAACTTATCGACCTCTCTCATAACCTCGTTATCGGGAAGAGGCTTGTAAGCATCGACGGAGGAAGCATAAACAAGTCTGCCGACGGAGCACTTACGACAAGCTTCAACAACGTTCTGAGTACCGCCGAAGTTTACATTCCAAACAGCGTTATCGTCACCTGCGTTGATGTCGATGATGCCCGCAAGGTGATAAACATAATCTGCACCGTCAAAGGCTTTTTCAAGTGATTCTTTATCGGTTACGTCGCCGTATACTTTTTCACACTCAATGCCGTCAAAGACGCTTGTGTCCTTTCTTATAAGTATTCTGACTTTTTCGCCGTTATCGACAAGCACCTTTAAAAGTGCGTATCCGATATGTCCCGTTGCTCCTGTGATAACGTGAAGCTTCTGTGACATGATTTCAACTCCTTATTTAAATGATACATTCATTATATCATTTAATCGACACTTTTTCAACAGTAATGTGATAATTGTTACTTTTTATATTGAAATTTTTAAAAGAGTGTAGTATAATATCAATAATAATTTTTTGGAGGTTATCAGTTTGAAAGCAAAAATCCTTTCTTGTATCGCAATTCTTCTTGTTGCAGCCGTTACGGTCTGTACATTCGCATCCTGTGGTAAGGATGAAAATATTGACGAAACCGCTACCGGAACAGTCGCAGAAACAACAACAGCAGCTCCCGTTGAGGAAGAGACGGACGCTGTCGTTGAAGAAACAACCGGTGTTGAAGAAACATCCGAAGTAATTACAGAAGCTTCTGAGGCTGCTTCCGAAGAGGAAACAACAGATGCATCCGCAATGCCTTCCACAAAGGAAGAAATTATTGCTTACTACAACGAAAACGCAAACAGAATCAAGCCTGAGTGTAAGACGATCGTACGCAACTACGCTCTCAATACTCAGACCAGAGATGCTGTCATCAGCAACAGTATGCTCAGCGGTATCGCAAACAAGCTTATCAGCGCCAATATGGGCTACGATAAGAAGGCTGAGGGTCAGGTGCTTTCTTCTGCAGAGGATAAGAGCGAGCATTTCCCCGTAAAGTTCCAGACATGGACCAGCAAACTCACAACTGCTGACGTTATTTCCGCTACCTGTACGGATAATGGTGACTACTATAATATCGTAATCACACTTGTTCCCGACACAACACCCAATATCGGTCTTGGTCAGGGTCACGCAGGTAAGGCAATCTCTATCGTAACTAAGGATTCTATCGTTGAGGGCGCAGGCTCTCTCGGTATGAGCGTTATCGAAGAAGAAAGCATTTCCGTTACATACAAGGATTGTAAGATCGAAGCTAAGGTAGAAAAGGCAACAGGCAACATCGTTGCTGCTAACTACTATCAGGATTGGACTCTTTCCCTTACAGCTATCGGTATTGATGTTACTGTAGCTTTCGGTATCGAGGACGACTACACAATCAACTGGTAAATAATTGATTTGTGGGAGCACTTGAATCAGGTGCTCCCATTTTTTTGTTGCATTTTTTACTGATTTAATATATACTTATTTCAATACAGTTGAAAGGAATTGTTGTATGAAAAAGTTTGTCAGTTTATTGCTTTGTATCTCGATGTTGTTTTCTTTTGCATCTTTAACGGCTTTTGCAAAGGAAGAATCTGTTGATCTTTCAATCGCCGTTGCATCCGATCTTCACTATGTAGAACCCCGTGAAGAGATTGAAGGCGTTATTGAAGATGAGCTTTACTTCTATGCAAACCGTCGTGCCGCTATGGAGGATGAAAGCGGTTTTATCATCGACGCTTTTCTGAAAGACTGTGCAGAGGATGATTCCGTACAGTATGTTCTGATTCCCGGTGATATCGTAAATGACGGAAGAATCATTCTTCAACAGCACATTGACGCTGCGGCAAAGCTTCGTGCATTTGAAAAAGCTACAGGTAAACCTGTTTTTGTAATTCCCGGTAACCATGACTACGGTGCAGGCGAAAACGATATAAAGTTTGACGATTTTAAAGAGCTTTATGCTGACTTCGGATATGATAAGGCACTTACTGTCGAAGAGAATAACTGTTCATATACTGCAAATCTCGGTGACAAATACCGACTTATCGCTCTTGATTCCAACGATCCGACAAAGTCTACTGAGGACGGTATGAATGCGCAGAAAATGGACTGGGTCAGAAGACAGGCAAAGCAGGCTGAAAAGGACGGCAGATATCCCGTTCTTATGATGCATCACAATCTGCTTGATCATCTTCCCGTACAAAGACTTCTCAGCAGAAATTTCATCGTAAAGTTCCATTACTCGACAGCGGATCTTTTTGCAAACTGGGGAATCAAAGCAGTTTTCACAGGTCACGAGCATTGCGGTGACGTATCTGTTTATACAAGCACACTCGGCAACAAGATTTATGACTTTGCCAATACTGCTCTGACAATGTATCCCATCGAGTTCCGCAAGATCAGCTTTACCGATGAAGAGATTACTTATAAGACAGAGACAATCAGAAAGATTGATACCGATGCGCTTACATCTGTTGTAGGCGGTTACACGGATGAGCATATCCGTCTTATGAACGAGGATTTTAACAGCTATGCATTGGGATTCCTGAAAGCAGGCGTAAAGTACAGACTTCTTCGCTCGCTCAAGATGGAGCAGATGGGTATTGAAGAAAGCAATCCTTTCTACAACCTTGTAAATACAGCGGTAACGGGACTTAAAGATATTCTTGAAATGCCTCTTTACGGAGAAAACAGCGTATCCGAGCTTGCTGCAGAGTATAATATTGAGCTTCCTGCAAGCAACTATAAAAACGGCTGGGATCTTGCAACACATCTTGTATCCGAGCACTACGCAGGCGGTGAAAAGTATCCGCTTACAAGTGTTGAGGTAACAATGCTTCTTCGCATAGTCAATCTTATTCTCAAGGATGTACTTTCAACCGTCAACGATGAAGTGTTTATCAAGGCTGCAAACGAGCTTATCGCAAAGAATGACGCTGACGGCATCACAAAGAGCATTGTAAAGACTCTCAGCAATACTTTCGGAGCAGTAAAGCCCGGTACATACTTCCTTGTAGCACTTGTATCTCCGCTTCTTTATGAGTTCGCATATGACAGCGATGAGGTCGATGACAGAAACGGTGTTATCGAAGGCTACAATTCGTCGGATTACAATCCTATGGATAACGTTATTGCAAAAATCTCTGACTTTTTCGCAACACTGTCTCTCTACTTCTCTTTCTTTATTGAAATAGTAGCAAAGATATTTAAATTCTGATATAGCATAAGTAAAGCACTCGCTGAAAATTGCGAGTGCTTTTTTATAAATAAAGCAGATGAAAGGATCCTTCGCCTGCGGCTCAGGATGACAAGGGGAGCGAGTGTGCAGAACAGACCGAGGTTGTCATTCTGAAGCGAAGCTGAAGAATCTTAATAACATAACTAAAAATCTTCAGATAAATCACGCCAAGAGGGGTTACTTTTTTCAACAAGCGCGTTTTTCTTTGCTCGTGTCCAGCCTTTTATCTGCTTTTCTGTTTCGAGTGCGGCTCTTATATCGTTTGTATAATCAAACCAGACCAACTTGTGGACGTTATATTTTTTAGTGAAGCCATCAACTACACCGTTTTTATGTTCAAATATTCTACGTTCAAGATTATTTGTTACACCGGTATAAATCACTTTGTTGTTCCAATTGGTAAGAATGTAAACATAGTATTGCAATTGATTCACCTTATTTCTTAAATGTTTATATTGTATCATATTTAATTTGAACTTGCAATAAATTGTGTTTTAAGTATAAGATCCTTCGCCTGTGAAATTGGTACAAAAATTAGAAAAAAATTAAAGAAATTAAATGACACTTTTATTTAGCGTAACTATGGGCGCACAGTACCTGAGGGTACTGTGCGGGCGTTCGTAATTGTAATAGTGTCTGTAAAACGCAATTATGAGCATATATTGTTCCGGTGTTAAATGTTCAACTTTCCCGATCTCGGTTTTCATGCTTTTCCAAAACGTCTCTATAAAGCAATTATCTGCGGGAGTATGAGGACGTGACATACTGTGTTTAATTCCATACTTCTTA
>JAFQIG010000027.1 GCA_017397655.1 Clostridia bacterium
GTATCTTCCCGTCAGAAGCTTGTGTGTATAAATCTGATGTCCTACATCGAATATCAGCTTGTCCTTAGGCGAATCAAACGCCCGATGAAGCGCTACCGTCAGCTCGACTACGCCGAGATTGGATGCCAGATGTCCGCCTGTGTTTGACACGGTATCAATCAGCACCTGTCTGATCTCGGCACACAGCTCCTCCAGCTGTTCGGTACTGAGACCCTTGACAAATGACGGTGAGTCTATCTTATCAAGATATTTCAATGTGTTCATCCCTATCTGTTAATTTTTGCGGTTAAGTAAAGCTGTTGCAAGCTGTTTTAAACCGTCTGCCGCATCGCCGAAAACAGAAAGTGCCTTTACGGCTTCGTCCGTGTATCTTTGAGCTTCCGTTTCAGCATTTTCAAGTCCGAGAAGCGTAACATATGTGTCCTTTCCCCTTTCGGCATCGCTTCCTATCGGCTTGCCGAGAGTCTGCTCGTCCGATGTGACGTCAAGAATATCGTCGATTATCTGGAACGAAAGACCTATGCCGTATGCATATTTTTCTGCCGCCGCAAGCTTTTCCTCAGAGGCTCCTGCCGCAATGCATCCGAGCAGACACGCCGCCTTTATCATTTCGACCGTTTTAAGCTCGTGAGTTCTTCTGATCTCGTCAAGACTCAGCGCTTTACCCTCACCCTGAAGATCAAGAGTCTGGCCTTCGACCATACCACGGTGACCTGCACACCTTGCCAGAACAGCTGCGGCTTTTACGATTTTTTCAGGCTCAAGCTTTGCTTTTGCCAATGTTTCAAACGCAAGTGTCAGCAGTCCGTCGCCTGCCAAAAGAGCATATTCTTCGCCGAACGCTATATGACACGACGGCTTGCCGCGTCGCATATCGTCATCATCCATACAAGGGAGATCGTCGTGTATCAGAGAATATGTGTGTATCATCTCGACTGCCGCCGCAAAAGACAACGCCTTGTCTGTATCCCCACCGCAGACTTTGCAAAACTCCATTGTGAGTGCAGGTCGTATGCGCTTACCGCCGTTTGACAGACTGTATCGCATAGCCTGTGTGACCGTATCCTCACCTTTTACGGATAATTCAAGATACTCATTTATTCTGTCAATATATAAGCTAAGAACCGACTCACTCATCTTTGTTCTCTCCTTTTTCGGAAAGCTCAACTATTTTCTGCTCCGCCTTGTCAAGGCAAGCGTTGCAAAAAGTCACCAGCGAAGAAGCTTCTTCAAAAAGCTTTAACGACTCGTCAAGAGATAAGCTTCCGTCTTCAAGCGAGGATGTTATCAGCGCAAGTCTTGTAATCGCCTGCTCATATGTCATTTTTTTCATATCAATCCGTCTCCGTACCGTTCACCGTACAGCTTGCTTTACCGTCGGCAAATCTTATAAATATATTGTCACCGTCACTAAGCTCGTTAACGCTTGCGACTGCATTACCGTCCTTTTCCGCAATGGAATATCCTCTTGAAAGCACCTTCAAGGGACTTAACGCATCCGCTTTTCCCGATAGCCTTGCTATATCTGCACGGCATTTTGCCATTTTCATACTGATTGCGTTATCAATCATACCCGACAGCTTGTCAAGGGTCAGCCTGTTTGTTTCGATAATGTATAAAGGATTGCGAAGTCCTGCCGATTTTACAGTTTGTTCCAGCATCGCCCTTTGCGATTTTATTGTGTTTTCCATCGCACGCCGGCATCGCATTGAAAAAGAGTATATATAGCTTTTTTCCTCGAAAGCATCGGGAACGCAAAGCTCCGCAGCTGCCGAAGGTGTCGGTGCACGAAGATCCGCAACAAAGTCGCAGATCGTAAAATCCGTTTCGTGACCTACTGCCGAAACTATCGGTATCTCCGATTTAAAAACTGCTCTTGCTACCGATTCCTCATTAAATGCCCACAGATCCTCAACCGATCCGCCGCCTCTGCCGACAATCAGAACATCTGCCGCCTTTTTCTCGTTAAAAAGCTCTATCGCTCGGCATATCTGCGGTGCCGCCGATGCTCCCTGTACCTGAACGGGGCACAAAACCACCGTTGCCATAGGGAAACGTCTGCCGAGAACATTGATAATATCACGCACGGCCGCACCCGTCGCCGATGTGACTACGCCGACTCTTTGAGGATACTGCGGAAGCGGCTTCTTTTTATCCTCGTCAAACAGTCCTTCTTTTGACAGTCTTGTTTTAAGCTGTTCAAAGGCTATCTGCAAAGCACCCGATCCGTCGGGCTGCATATCGTCGATATATATCTGGTACTGACCGTCTCTCGGAAACACGGATAAACGTCCTCTTATCAGAACCTTCATACCGTTTTCGGGCATAAAGCGAAGCCGTGACGCCTCTGTTTTGAACATAACCGCCTTTATTACGGAATTCTCATCCTTGAGCGTCATATAAAAATGTCCTGTCCGATAATGATTGGTAAAACCCGAAATCTCTGCACAAAGATACAGAAGTGACAGCTTGTCATCCGCATCGATTATCGACTTGACATAGGTATTAAGTTGGGTTACGGTCAGTATCGGTACACCCATTTTTAAAAAATGCCTTCCTTTTTTATTGATGCAAGATATGCTATGCCTGCCGCATTGTCGCAGGAATACTCGGGCTGTGCAAACGTGCAGTCAAACTCTTTCATAAATCTTGATCTGATAATGGAATTTGACATTACCCCACCCGAAAAAATCAGCGGTAATTCGCCGTATTCCGATAACGCATATTTTGCCATTGCCGAAAGTGCTTCGGCTATATATTCGATACAAAAGCGGCATATATCACTATCCGATTCGCCGTCTTTTTTCATCTTTTCGCATTTGTTCTGAAGTCCCGACAGACTGCAGCAGCCGTCTCTCATCGGAACCTTTATTTTAAACGTTCTGTCACTCTCCTGCGCTTTGGCATCGACAAGCTTACCTGCAGGAAAGGGAAAACCCAGCATAACACCCGTTCGGTCAACAGCCTGTCCCGCCTTTAAATCAAGCGAAGTCAGAACCGTTTTTGCCGCAATTATTTTTTCGCTGTCAGGCTTTGTCTGCACAACCTCGGTCGTACCTCCCGAAACGTGAAAAGCAAGGCACTCCCTTGACAAAAGCTCCTGTCTGCCCGACGAATAAATCGCTGCCGCAATGTGCCCTGCCTGATGCGAAAATGTATAAAGCGGTACATTCATCAGCTTCGCTGCGCACGATGCGACATTCACACCCGCCAGAAAACACGGCATATATGACCCTTCCGCATCCCTCGGCTTGTCCGACACTCCTACTGCCGCAATCTCAAATGAATTATTGCAGGAAGACAACGATTCTTCCAAAATTTCGGGAAGTGCAACGGTATGGTGAAAAAGCGCATCACTCTGACGAAGTCCGAGCTCGCCCTCTTTAACAGGGAGCAACCTCTTTTTGCTGTACATGACACCGGCGGCACTGTCAAAAAGTGCCGCTGAAGTCGTATAGTTGCTTGTATCAATTCCGATGCTGTACATAATTATTCAGACTTTCTGCCTCTGATATACTCGCCCAAAACGCCGTTTACAAAAGAGGCATCCTCTTTACCCGAATAAAGCTTGCACAATTCGACCGCTTCGTTTGCAATTACTCCCTCGGGGGCTTCACCGATAAGAAGCTCTGCCACAGCCAATCTTAAAACAGAAAGAGATACTCGTGAGATTCTGCTCATCTTCCAGCCTCTGAGATTCTGCTCGATTATTGTGTCAATCTTTTCCTCGTTTTCACAGGCAAAGCTGACAACGCTGTTTGCAAACTTGTCAAGTGTGATCATCTCATCCTCGGCGGCTACCGAAATAACCTCCTCCAATGTCTGATCGGGGTGGAAGCTTTTATCAAAAAGAACCAAAAAAGCCTGTTCTCTCGCTTCGTGTCTCGTCATCCGTAACATCCTTTTCTTTCCGCATCGTTATTGAATAAAAATACAACAACGCATACTATTTTTCATAATATTATAACACATCCAAATCAATTTCTCAACCATTCAATTCAATAATTGTGATATTTTCTGCAGAAAGTGAGGCTTTATTCATCGCAATTTCCGTAATTTGTAAAACCGTTGCGCTGTCAGACGGTGCCTTTGACATAATAACCTCTGCTCCCGTATCCGACAACACCACAAGACAGTCGATTCCCGTCTTTGCCTTTGCAAGCGTTTCTATATCCGCTTCGGTTGTGATTCTGTCCGAAAGTGCCGTCAGCTTCTTTACCGCTTCGTTTACTGCCGCTTCCGTCGATGCGCTGTCTGTTATTATCTCTCGGAGCATTTCTTCGGCTTCATCGTGTGACTGTTGTCTTTTGAGTCGCTGCTCAACAAAGACATCCTTCTGCGCTACCTCGGAGGACAGAACATATTCGGCATCACCGAGGTTATGCACGGTATCGGTAACACTGACACTCTCTTTCCCGTTTTGTGCCGTCTGCTGTGTCTGCGGCTTTGTATAATACCAGTTAACAAATACCGCTGCGCTGAGCGCCAGCACAAGTGTGCCCGTTACAAGCTGTCTTTTTTTAAGTATCATTTCATCAATTCCCTTCCGATTTCATTTTAACAACGCTGACCTTTGCCGAGCTGATACCCAGAACCGCCGTCACCGTTGAGATTATACGTTGTCTGACATATGGAGATTCCGCACCGTGACATACTACCGCCACTCCCGATACTTCGGGATAAACCGTTTTGAGCTTGAGTCCCGATTCTTCGCTGCCTGATTTTAATATTACATATTCCTGTTCGCTCTGAAGCCTTTGTGCATCGCCTTCATCGCTTTCCATTCCCGAATTCTTTGCAAAAACGCTTTCTTCTCCGTTTTTCAGCGTTATCATAACCTTGGCTTCGCCTGCTCCGTCAATGGTGCTTATCAGCTCTGTCAACCGTTTTTCCAGCTCCTGTTCATATACCGCTTCCTCTTTTTGCTCCTGCGGCGGTTTTTCCGTTCCGCTTGCTGATAATTCGGACAGTAAAAGCCCTGTTATTATCACAACACACACTGTTACAATGATGAGTGACTTTTTATCTTTTTTGATTTTTTCAATCAGCTTCGCAAAACTCTGCCACAGCTCCTGTTTTTTCAAATATCTCATCTGCCGTCTCCTGTAATCCGCTTTTCTTTGCCGAATAGATTTTTATTGTTCTGACATATATTTCATTGTCCTCTGAAACACATATATCCGCTTCAATATGCGAAAAGTCAATGTTGTTTTCTTTCAGGATATCTTCTGCGGTTTTCGTAACCGCTGTTTTCACGTTATCCCGAATGATCTCTTCCGCCTGTTCGTATATATCCTCGCTTTGCGAAAATACCTGCACGTCAACACCCTTCCACGCCTTTGTGAATGATGTGCATATGCAAAACAGCACAAACAACATTACTGCCGTTTTGACATTTTTACCCATACTGCCCGACGGTGCCAGCATATATATAAAGCTTCCTGCCGTACACGCAATACAAATTCCGAACAGCACCGTTCCCGTTTCACTCATTTATATTTACGCTCCCGTTCTGATTTTGAGAACAATCCCTATCGAGATAATAAAAAGCACCGCAGTAAATACGATACACATATTCAGCATTGTCAATGCCGTTGAACAGCACTTCATCAGCGATGCCGCTTTTGTTTGTCCGAGCAGCGTTGCCGCAAGTGACGTTGCCTTAAGCGCAAATATCCACAGCACCAGTCTGATTACCGACGGCAACACACATATAAAAAGCGCCGCCATCGCAAATACCGCCGTGCTTGATCTGACGAGCGACAGACTGCCCATTACGGATGAATACGCTTCGCTGATCTGCGAACCGACCACAGGAAGTGTTCCGATAAGAAGCTTTGCACCTTTTGCAGTCAGCGTATCGGCATTGCCGGCGAGGATCCCCTTTAGTGACAGAAAAGCCGTAAACAGCGTTGCCGATGTTGAAAATATCCATACTGCAGTTTTTTTGACAGCCTCTGCTACCGATGACATTTTCATATCCGCATTGATGCTGTCAAGAATACCTATACCCATAATCAGTCCGCAGCAAGGCGACATTATCCGTGTTGCAACCGAAGCTACCGTCTGGGAGGCGCTGAACACGGCACTTTGCCAGAATACGGACGTTAACGCTGCGCCCGATGCCGCAATCACTCCTGCAAGAACAGGGATCAATGCCTTCATAAAGCCTCCTGCTGTCTCTACGGCGGCGACCGAGCTTCTTATAACATCGGTCATTGACGGAATGCTGACCGCTACCGCAAACAGACTGCCGACCGTTTCAAAAATCATTTTGCTTTTATCGGAAAACACGGTCAGCGATTCAAGCAACGCCATAAGCAACACCGCTGAGCACGCTGTCACAAGAAATCGCATCGGCTCTTTCATATTTCCTTTGAACACACCGATAATTGTATTGAAAAGATCCTTTGATGTTATGTTAAAAATGCTTTCAAATTCCGTTGATTCGATACCCATTGAGAAAAGAAGCTCTTTTGTTTCGCTGTCAAGTGAATCCGTAAAATCCGCAGCTGACGAAAAGAAAGTCAGCATAACAATAAATATCAACGTCACCGTTATTTTAAAAACCGTTTTCACGCTATCAGACTCCATGCAAAATTAAAAACAGTCCTGATCATCGGCATACACATAGACAAAGCAATCAGCTTACCCGACAGCTCTACCGCCGATGAAAGTGATGTCATTCCCGAATCCTTACAAAAGGATGATGTTATCTCCGCCGCCGTGCATACGCAAAGCACACCTGCAAGCAGACGCAGATACTCACTCTTTACACCGAACACGCCCGATATATCCGCTATCTCCGATATCAGAGTCCTCGTTACCGTCAGCGAATATGCAATCACCGATATAACTGCCGCTATCTGTGCCGCTAAGGCGAATTCGGGTCTTTCCTTTTTCAGAACAGTCACAAGGAATACGGATACTATCGTAAACGCTGATATTTTCAGAATTATCAAAGCCCGAACACCGACCTTAACGTGCCGTAAAGCGACTGAAGCTTTGGCAGAAGCATCATCATAACAACAATTATCCCTGCTATTGCGGTCAGCATGGCATAGTCGTCTCTGCCTGACTTTGACAGTATCTGATTAAGCACCGCAACGGTTATTCCGACTGCCGCTATTTTGAACACAAACGTTATATCCATTCCTGTTTTGCGATACCCGACCGTGTATCGTTCCTTTCTTGATATTTACGCATTATATAATGATTATTGCCAGCAGAATCCCTATTGCCGAAAAGATGCTCATACACATTTTTCCGTCACGCTCGGCTTCTTTTTGTTCCGACTGCGAGCGTTCGCAAAGAAAAGCTTCGTACAACGATATTACTGCCGATATGTCGTGCGAATCAGCTGACGAAACCGATTCTCCGAAAGAGCAAAGCAGCCTTGCATCCTCCGCTTTAAGCTCGTATGACGGTATATCTTTTACCGCCGTTTCCCACGCTTTCGGAAACGGTGTTCCGCCTTCATAATCGGTTGTGCATTGACACAGGAACAAAAGCTCTGACAGTTGAGAATTTTTTGACAGCACCTTTACGGTTTTGTAAATCGGTTCGTGCAGATATTGAACTCTCGGCTTGAACAAAGTCATAAACAGACAAAGCTTCTGTAAAAACCGTGCTCTCTTTTTCATATTCCGCCTGACGGCGTTACCCGTACAGATCATCAAAAAAGCACACATCACCGCCGCAAAAAGCCTCATTTAAGCAACTCTTCCGTTTCATAGATTTTATATGACTCACAAGGGATTTTACCGTCCAGCATTACCGTGTAACGAAACTGTCCCGTCTTTGCAAGCGATATAAACGGTCGCCTTTTGCGAAGCTCCCCTACGCTTTTTGCGTGAACAGACAGCGAGAATTCGCTTCCGCTTGCAAAGCCTTTCGACACGGCTCTGACCTCTTCTTCGGTTGAAATCTCGTCACAGATAACCATTTGCGATGACATTGACCTTACGGCACATATTATTCCGTATGCCTTGTCACATCCCGAAAATATGTCGCAATACCGCAAGGGCGATTCCGTCAAGGCAATTTCACATCTGCTGTCAACAACGGCTGTTGTGTAATATGTACCGCCTGCTCCCTCAGACAGGAATCTTCCGATATCACGAAGCATCGTAGTCTTTCCGCTGACGGGTGGTCCTGCTACAATAACGCTTTGAAGTGAATCTCTGAATAACTCCCGACAAAGCTTATCCGATACGCCCTTAAAGCTTCTTGCTATGCGAAGATTGATTGACGTTATTTCGGAAAAGCCTCTGACCGTACCGTCGGGATTTGTCGATACTTTACCGCAAATTCCTGCACGGTGACCGTTACGACTTGTTATAAATCCATCTTTGATTTCACTTTCGTGACTGTGAACCGAATACTCGCACAGCTTTAAAAAAGTTTCGTCAATGTCCTGCTTTTCCGCAATCACCGTTCTGCCGCACATTTCAAGCACTCTGCAACCGTTCGCTTCCGTCAGCATAACAGGTGCATCCGACCGAAGTCTTATTTCAAAAACATTTCTTTTTCTTTCCGGATCTATACAGAGTAATTCTCTGCTTAGTCTGTCGGAAAGATTGATTACCGCACTGTCGAAGCTGTTACTCAACTTTTCACCTCCCCGATAGCTTATTAAATCTTATGCGTCTTGTCCCGTATTAGAACTTATCATCACAATTATGTTGCAAAAAATCAAAACGGTGCTATACTTTATGTCAGGAAGGCTGTGACAGATTATGAAATATTTTCTCGGAATTGACGGCGGCGGAACAAAAACAGAATTTCTGCTTCTTGACGAATCGGGACACACGGTTTCGGATATTGTTCTTGAATCCTCCAACCCGACTGATGTCGGAATGGATAACACTAAAGATGTCCTTGCAAAAGGAATTGAAGAAGTCTGCCGTGATATTCCCCTTTGCGACATCAGCGTTTTTGCTGGTATCGCAGGCGGTATTACCGGCAACAACCGTGAGTGTATCCGTGAGTATTTATCGCTGTTCGGATTTGCACACTATGATAACGGAAGCGATGCTCAGAATTGTGTTGCAGCAGCCCTTGACACCGACAACGGTATAACCGTAATTATCGGCACAGGCAGCGTTGCTTTTTCCCAGAATAACGGAAAGCTGTTCCGTTGCGGCGGCTACGGATATCTTTTTGAAGAGGGCGGAAGCGGTTTCTCCATAGCAAGAGATGCAATTATTGCTTCTCTCCGACTTGAAGAATCAGACAAAAGCTCTGTCTTGTCCGAGCTTCTTAAAGAAAAGCTGTCGTGTACACATATTCTTGATAAAGTCGGTGAGCTTCACAAAGAAGGCAAGCGATATATCGCATCGCTCTGCCCCGTTGTGTTTGAAGCCTTTGTGAGGAACGATCCGACCGCACACGCCATTCTTTCACAGAATATGAAGTGCGTTGCTGATCTGATCACTTCTTCTAAAGAAAAATCAGGTCTTACGGATACTCCCGTCAGAACAATTCTTTCGGGAGGAGTTGCAAAAAGATCGGATATCCTGATACCGATGATCAAAGAGCATCTTGCAGACAAAGATGACTTTCTGATTGATACAATAAAAAAAGCACCTGTTCACGGTGCTGTTATTCTGGCAAAGCGAGGTGTTATGAATGCTTAAAACAGAGATGCGCAACTGTGCTTCGATGCACATTGACAAAATGAGTACAAAAGATGCGCTGTGTGTAATTCAGAATGAAAACAAAAATGCGGTCAATTCCATTGATGCGGAAATTGATAACATCGCAAAAGCTGTCGATGCCATCGTTGAGAGAATGAAAAAGGGCGGCAGACTGTTTTATGTCGGATGCGGTACCTCGGGCAGACTCGGTGTGCTTGACGCTTCGGAATGTCCCCCGACATACGGTGTCAGAAACGATCTTGTCATAGGTATTATTGCAGGCGGTGATACGGCACTTCGCAATGCCGTTGAGGGTGCCGAGGATGATTCCGAAAGCGGTTACCGTACTCTTTCCGGGTATGGCATTAACGAAAACGACAGCGTTATCGGTATTTCCGTTGCAGGCGAAGCAGGCTTTGTTATCGGTGCATTGAACTGTGCAAAAGAAAAGAATGCACTTTGCATCGCCCTGACCTGTAACAAAAACAGCACCTTGGAAAAGCTGTCGGAAATAACGATCTGTCCCGATACGGGCGCAGAGGTAATAACGGGATCCACACGGATGAAGGCAGGCTCTGCACATAAGATGATTCTTAATATGATCTCCACAGAGGTTATGATACAGCTTGGTTTTGTGTACGAGAATCTGATGATAAATCTTAAAAACACCAACAAAAAGCTTCGTGACAGAATGGTCCGCATCGTGTGCGAAATCACCCGTCTGTCATATGAAGAATCAGAAAAGCTTCTTGAAAAACACGGTTGGTCGATAAAAGAAGCAATAAAACAGCAAAAAATATGATGTCACTTCGCTGATGATGTATCACCTTTGGCGAAATGACGGCAAACATAAAAGATCCTTCGCCTTCGGCTCAGGATGACATGGACTTTTCTGTATTCAACAGACCGAAGTTGTCATTCTGAAGCGAAGGAAGAAGAATCTTTTAATTTTTTATTCTTTATTAAATTGTTGTTCTTCCTTTTTAAGGTTGCGGAAGAAGACTACCGCAAACGGAATACTTGCAAAGAATGTCAGAAAATCGGCGATACCCTGGGAAACCTCTACACCTGTCAATCCGAAAAATCTCGGCAGAATAAGGATCAGCGGTATAAAGAAAATACCCTGTCTGCATACGGAAAGGAAAGTAGCTTCCTTTGATTTTCCGAGTCCCTGATGTATCATATTTGTCAGTACAACAAAGGTCTGAAGAGGCATTGCAATACACTGACACCTCATTGCAAAGGCACCTATCGACACTACTTCGGGATCGGATTCTCTGAAAAGAGTCATTATCTGCGGACTGAAGATAAACACGACGGCTCCGAGCACACTCATTACTATTGTGCTTGTAATCAGCGTAAAGCGGAATGCCTCTCTGATTCTCGGGAATCGTTTTGCTCCGTAGTTGTAGCCTGCAACAGGCGTAAATCCCTGTCCGATGCCGAGTGTTATGCCGAGCACAAACATCGCAACCTTGCCGACGATCGACATAGCCGCAACGGCAGGATCACCGTATACGGCGGCACTTCTGTTAAGAAGCACCGATGCTCCGCTTGCAAGTGCCTGTCTGCAGAATGACGGCAGACCCATCTCTAAAATATCAAGGTAAATCCTCGGCTTGAGCGAAATATTTTTGACGCTGAGACTTGTAATACTCTTTTTAAAAATGAACATCGACAGCAACACTGAAAAGCTTACCGTCTGACTGATAAACGTGGCTATTGCGGCACCTGCCGTACCGAGATCAAAATAAAAGATCAGAATCGGGTCAAGAATAATATTCAGTATTCCGCCGAGACTGAGACCGATCATCGAAAGAGCAGACTTGCCCTCTGATCTCAATGTGTTGTTGAGCACGAACGATGCACACATTATCGGTGCACCCCATATTATATATTTTCCGTAATCGACAGCATAGGGCAGAATTGTTTCGGTCGCACCGAGCAGCCGCATCAGCTGTTCGATAAATACACTGCCGAAAAGCGTTATTATTGCACCAAATGCCAATGACGCATAAAATGCAGAAGCAGAGTAGGCGTTTGCGCTTTTTAAATCCTTTTCACCGAGCTTGCGTGAGATCAGACTGCCTGCACCCATACCGAGCGTAAAACCGACTGCCTGAATCAGCGACATCAGCGAAAATACAATACCTACCGCACCGCTGGCGCTTGTCCCGATCTGTGATACAAAATACGTGTCCGCCATATTGTAAACAGCGGTAACCAGCATACTGATCGTAGTAGGTATGGCAAGACGGATAACAAGCTTCGGCACAGCCGTTTCCGTCATCAGTTTATTTTGTTTTTCGTCCCTTGTCATTTCTGTCTCTCCAAAATAGGCTGTAAAAAAACTTACGTTTTTTTACAGCCACTAAGTTTATTCTGTTCTGAGAGCTACTACAGGATCCTTCTTTGCCGCAAAGCGTGACGGGATAAGACCTGCGATAACCGTCAGTATAACGCTGATGATGATAAGTCCGATTGCGCCTGCCAGCGGAAGCTGTGACACATCTGAAATGTTGACAATCGCCTTGATTATCATATTAATAGGAATATTCAACAGCAACGTCATCAGTATACCTATGACACCCGATGTCAGTCCCACTATCAGCGTCTCCGCATTGAATACACGTGAGATATCCCTCTTTGATGCACCGATCGAGCGAAGAATACCGATTTCCTTTGTTCTTTCAAGAACGGAAATGTATGTGATGATACCGATCATTATTGATGATACAACAAGCGAAATTGATACAAACGCTATAAGAACATATGAAACAACATTGATGATAAGCGTTATCGACGACATAAACACGGCAATGTAGTCCGTATATTCGATCGAATATTCTTCCTTTCCGTCTGCTGCCATCTTATTGTTATAATTCTCAATAATCTCGGCAATATACTCTTTCGCTTCAAAGTCAACGGGATAGAAGTTGATTCTGGTGGGATCGGAAAGATTGGCAATACCGAGAAGTTTTGCATTGACATCAAAGCTTTCTGCCGCAACGACTTCGGGTTCTTCCGGCTCTTCGGGAACTGCCTCTTCCTCTTTTTCCTGCTCTTTTTCCGCTTCGTCGATGACCTCCTGCGGAATGTCGCCTGTCAGCTGTGACATATCGCCCGTGATGATGGATGTAATCATCTCAAGCTTCTGCGTCTTGTTCATTAATGCGATATAAGAGTACGCCTGTTCACCCGTAATCTTGCCGATACCTTCGATTTCATATTCCCCGAGAAGCTCATCAAGCAGTGCAATAAGCTGTTTTCTTTCGCTCAGGTTTCTTGAAGATTTAAGGAAAAGCTCAACAAAGCCCTTCATCGCTTCTCTTTCAGCTTCGGGAAGATTTGCATCAATGTATGCATAAACCTCTTCCTCCGACATGGCGTCGGCTATCGGTGTAACGGACGGAGCCTTGCTTGCCGCCAACGGTGCAACCGTAGGATTGAGCGCACCCTTTGAAACCTCGGTAACAGCCTCTGTGGTCTCTTCCTCCGGCTTTGCCTGTTCTGCCAGAAGTTTTTCTTTTTCTTCTATTTCTCTGAACTTAAGTCCCGTGAAAATGTCGATTTCGGGAGCAGCAAGCTGTTCCTTGACAATTTCACGCTTATTTGTCTCGTTAATAACATATTCCGTGAGTGCACTTGTATAACCGATTGTACCCGTGATGGAAGCAGTCGTCGCCTCCTCATCGGGACGGACGATACCGACAATCTTGAGCTGTTCGGCAGAACGTACAAGCTCGTTCATATATACATCGTCAGAGCTCATATTCTCCCACAGAC
>JAFQIG010000028.1 GCA_017397655.1 Clostridia bacterium
CAGTTTTGAAAGAGAAGATTTTTGTCACAACAAGGCAAAAATCAGCGGAAATACGAGGCTATTTCAATGATTTTTAACGCAGTTGTGGCGAAAAGATTCCTTTCAAAACCATATTAATTGCCTTTTCAAAAAGTATAAATTCAGATTTTTTCTTCAATCAGTTCCATCAGAGCCGCAAACTCACTTTTTATTATGTCAAAGAAATTGCCGATCAGTCTTACGATTTTTTGAAAGATGTTTTCACTTTCGTATTCGCAGTCTATACCGTCGCCGCCATAACAGCCGATGTTGTTTGATGTAATTATATTTCCGAAGAAGTCGTGCTCAGCATCATTGCCGTCAATATCAAAGCCTGCACCGATGAGAGGGGAGTTTTTTGACAGTGAATAGCCGTCTGTCTCGAATCCCGGAACGGTATTGAATGCGAAAAGATCAAACAGGGGAGATGTCGTGTTGTAGTAGCAATTTGACTTGAATGTATTTCCCGACGTCATCATTTGTCCGGCGTATTTTATGATATTTCCGTCACTCGGAATAATAATGTTGTTGGCAACAAGAGAGTTGTAAATGTTGTCAAAGTAGAAATCTCCGCAGTTGATTACCGTATTGTTGTAGAAACTGAAGTTGTGCTCGCCCGAACGGCCGCCGAAACGACTGCATTCGTTGTTATCGTTAACGGACAAGCAATAGCGAACGGTGTTTCCTGTCTGACCGTCATATATGGGGCAATTATTCATAAAGCGGGTATTATCGTGTGAATAAATATATTGATAGGTGCAGTAATTGGAGTATGAATCAAAATCAATCGACATGCCGTCACCGACATTTTTCTGACCGGCGATCTCGCAATATTGGATGGTACTGTTTACGCTTCCCCAGAACCACATAGCGGCTGTATAGTACAGCGGTTCACCGTTTTCGTTTACACCTTCGCCCTGACAGCAGTTGATCGCACGGCAGTCGGTGACCAGAGCACCGTCGCAGATGCCGACGATGATTGCTTCCGCATCCATTTCGTGAAAATAGCAACCCTTAACAAGCACATTTTCGTTAAAGACGGGATCAACCTCTTCCTTTGTGCAACCGGGATTCTGAGCATCGTTCCACGAACCCCAAAGACTGATTCCGTTGGCGCAGTCACAGATCTCACAATCTGTAATCGTCAGATCGTTGACTGCATACCGCGAACGGGCAGGTAATCCCTTAACCATAACGGCAGCTCTGGCAACAGCGGCACCTGCACTCAGGTTGTCTCGGCAGTTGACTTTATAGTTTTGAATTCCGTAGAAATACAGATTGTCAAGAGTTATGCCCTCGGATGTTTTATTAAGAGTATCAATCCATATGCCGCCACCGTCAGGAGCAGTAATATTAAGATTTGAAACAGTAATGTATGAGCAGTCAAAAAGTCGCAGAACCTCTGTTTTTGCGTTTGTATACAGTACAGCTGTATCGCCTTCGCCGTAAGAGGATATAACGATAGGCGCATCTTTGGTTCCGGAACAACTGAGAGTTGCCGCACATTCATAGGTGCCGCCGTTTTTAAACAGGATTTTGTCACCGGCGACAAATTCTGCGTTGATATGGGAAAACCCGTTGATTGTCTTAAAGGGTGTATTAACAGATGTACCGTTATTGGAATCATCACCGTTTACGGAATCAACATAATAGGTAGTGCCGGCAGCGGCAGAGGAAAAGAAACTCAACGAAGCAACGATAAGAAGAAGTGATAAAAAGAAACAAAAAGCTTTTCTCATAGAAGACCCTCCTTGATTTAAAAAAATCCCTGCCGTTAAGCAAGGATTTGAAAGTTTAGCTGAAATTAGTTTTTCTTTGCGTCAACGTAATTCTTGATATCCTTGTAAAGAGCTTCGTCAACAAGTTTTATTTTTGACAGAACTTCAAGGATTGTTACGATTGCCTTGACAGTCCAATGATCTGCACCGAACCAGCTGATAAGAAGGTCAAGCCACGGATAATCCTCACGGAGTCCGATAAGCTTTTTGCCGGTAAGCACATATTCGGAGTGTGCACACAGAAGGTTGTCGTCGCCTGTGATTGATGCATATTCTACAAAGATTTTGTATGTAGCGTATTTGTCGATTTCGATACCGTCTTTGCCGAAATCGATCGTAGCAGAGCCTGTTTTGCAGTCGATTATGTGATACGTTCCGAGCGCCTTGTATTCGTTACCGTCCTTGATTGAAAGGATAACCGTGTTGTTGGATGGAGAATACTTTTTGAAAGAAGATGCAAAGAGAATCTTGCCCTTGTAAAGAATGTTGCCTGTGTACTTTGTGGGAAGGAAATTGCTGATACCGAGATCTGTGATGGTGTAATTGTCGTTGTTGGAGGTGATGTTTACACCGTCATACTCGGCTTTGAATTCCGCATTAAGCACGCCGTTGTTTGTGTAGTATGCACCCTCGGGAATTACGAGGTAGTAAAGGCGGCTGGGAGAGAACTTTACACCGAAAGTTGATTTGTCGGGAGAGTAAAGATCGTACATTTTTAATTTGTCGGTATGAGGAACGCATACGGCAAAAATCTCGCCTGCTTCGTCAAGGAAAACTATGTCTTTTGTCGTGTCGTAGTTGACAAACTGATTCTGGAAGAAAACCTCGATGGTTCTGCATGTGTCAGTTTCGGGATCTACATCGAACTTAAGAAGATCGTAAACGATCAGTTCTTCGAGTTCAGACTCGGCAGAAGCAGCAAGAGTAAGAACCGAAAATGCCATAATAAGTGAAAGTGTCAGCGAAAAAATACGCTTAAAAACCGTTTTCATAAAGTTTCAACTCCTAAAATATTCATAATCCTCAAAAGATTATATTGCATTAATAATACCAAATTTCGGAGCTGTTGTCAATAAGTAGGTTTATTAAAAATACAGGGCTAATAAAATTTTATAAATCCATATAAAATTTATAAATCCATACAAAAAGATAAAGTTATAAACTGTGTATTTTTGCTTGCAAATGTGTACAAGTTGTGATAAAATTAAAATACTTGTGTATGTATAGTGGTTGCATATATTTTTTGTTTTAATTTTATTTCAATATAGAAGGGACGAACCATTTTGGAAAGAAGAGTTGGTACAGTATCAAGAGGTATCCGTTGTCCTATTATCAGAGAGGGAGATGACCTGGCATCGATCGTTGTTGACAGCGTTCTTGAAGCAGGGGAATCTGACGGCTTTTCGCTCAGAGACAGAGATGTAATCGCAATAACGGAGTCAATCGTTGCAAGAGCTCAGGGCAATTATGCCGATGTTTCCGCTATTTCAAAGGATGTACGTGAAAAGCTCGGAGGCGAGACTGTCGGAGTTATTTTCCCGATCCTTTCACGAAACCGTTTTGCAATCTGTCTTCGCGGTATAGCGGCAGGTGCAAAGAAGATCGTTCTTATGCTCAGCTATCCTTCCGATGAGGTCGGTAACGCACTCGTTTCACTTGATCAGATCGATGAAGCGGGAATCAATCCTTATTCCGATCTTCTGACTCTTGAAAAGTACAGAGAGCTTTTCGGTGAGAACAAGCATACATTTACAGGCGTAGATTATGTTCAGTATTACGGCGATATCATCCGTGATGCCGGTGCAGAGTGTGAGATTATTTTCGCAAACGATGCAAGAAGGATTCTTGACTATACAAAGAATGTTCTGACTTGTGACATTCATTCAAGACAGCGTACAAAGAGAATTCTCAAAGCTGCAGGTGCCGAGCGTGTTTGCGGACTTGACGATATTCTCAGCGCCCCTGTTGACGGCAGCGGCTTCAATGCTCGTTACGGTCTTCTCGGTTCAAACAAATCCACAGAGGACAAGATCAAGCTTTTCCCCAAAGAGTGTACGGATCTTGTTACAGATATTCAAAGCAGCATTCTTCAGAAAACAGGCAAGCACGTAGAGGTAATGGTTTACGGTGATGGTGCATTCAAGGATCCGGTAGGCAAGATCTGGGAACTTGCAGATCCTTGTGTTTCTCCCGCATATACTCCGGGACTTGAGGGCACTCCCAACGAGATTAAGCTCAAGTACCTTGCCGATAACGATTTTGCGGATCTTTCGGGCGAAGCTCTCAAGAACGCTATCGAAACAAGAATTAAAGAAAAGAAATCCGACCTTGTCGGTGATATGGCTTCTCAGGGAACAACGCCCAGAAGACTTACCGATCTTATCGGTTCGCTTTGTGACCTTACAAGCGGTTCAGGCGACAAGGGCACTCCCGTAATCCTCGTACAGGGTTACTTTGACAATATGACTAACTGATAGGGGAGAAGGTAAAAATGAAACAGGATATGATTCTTGTTCTCGATCTCGGTAGTGAGGAAAATCCTAAAATAGCTCGTGAAATCCGTGCAATGGGTGTTTATACAGAGATTTATCCGCATGACCTTACGGCAGAAGAGCTTTCTGCACTTCCCAATGTTAAGGGTATTATCCTCAACGGCGGTGTCAACAGAGTTGTTGACGGTGTAGAGATTGATGCTTCCGAAGCAGTTTATAACGCAGGCTTCCCGATTCTTATGTCAGATCATAAGGGCGAAAAGGCATTGCCGACTGATGATGCGGAACGTGAAAAGGTTCTTCGCGAATTCGTTTTTGACGTTTGTAAAGCAGAAGCAAACTGGAATATGAAAAACTTTGTCGATGACCAGGTCGAGCTTATCCGTCGTCAGGTCGGTGACAAAAAGGTGCTTCTTGCACTTTCAGGCGGCGTTGATTCGTCAGTTGTTGCCGCACTTCTTATCAAGGCTATCGGCAAACAGCTCACTTGCGTTCACGTAAACCACGGTCTTTTGAGAAAGGGTGAGCCAGAGCAGGTAGTAGAGGTGTTCCGCAATCAGCTTGATGCTAACCTTGTTTATGTTGATGCGGTTGACAGATTCCTTGATAAGCTCGAAAACGTTCCCGATCCCGAGCAGAAGAGAAAGATCATCGGCGCAGAGTTTATCAGAGTTTTCGAAGAAGAAGCAAGAAAGCTTGAGGGAATCAGCTTTTTGGCGCAGGGTACAATCTATCCCGACATTATCGAATCAGGAACAAAGACCGTCAAGGCTGTCAAGAGTCATCATAACGTCGGCGGACTTCCCGAGGATCTTCAGTTTGAGCTTGTAGAGCCTCTTAAGATGCTCTTTAAGGATGAAGTCAGAGCTTGCGGTGTCGAGCTCGGACTTCCCGATGAAATGGTTTACCGTCAGCCGTTCCCGGGTCCCGGACTCGGTGTTCGCTGTATCGGTGCTATCACAAGAGACAGACTTGAAGCGGTCAGAGAGTCCGATGCAATTCTCAGAGAAGAGTTTGCAAACGCAGGACTCAACGAAACAGTATGGCAGTACTTTACCGTAGTGCCCGATATAAAGTCTGTAGGTGTCCGTGATAACGTACGTACTTTCGAGTGGCCCGTAATTCTTCGTGCAGTAAATACAGTCGATGCAATGACTGCAACTGTTGAGGAAATTCCCTATGCAATCCTTGCAAAAATTACCGATCGAATCACAAAAGAGGTCAAAGGCGTAAACCGTGTCCTCTACGATATAACCCCCAAACCCTCCGCCACAATCGAGTGGGAATAATACCGAATTAACACAGTTTATTTACAGTAGCAGACAGTGGTTTTCATTGTCTGCTATTATTTTTATTATCATTATTATTTCGTGTACAATTATTATCCATAGCAGAGCCACAGAAATCGTAAATCACGATATAATTTACAACTAACCGAAGCACGGCGGCAGGGAGATTAACTTCTCTCTGCCGCCATTCTCAATTCAACTGTAAAAAGAGTATTAAAAAGATTTTCTAACGAAATCGTGAGAAAGATTGATTTTTTGATGATAATATGCTATAATTTGAATAACCCATTTTTGTGTAGTGGAGTTATAGTGTGTGGAGGTAGGCTTGTGGCTGTCTGCTATAACAACCTTTGGAAGCTTCTTATTGATAGAAATATGAATAAAACCGAACTCAAGGAAGCGGCAGGAATTAGCTTTAATGTTATGGCTCGGATGGGAAAAAACGAAACCATTTCATTTGAAAGTATTGAGAAAATATGTGCCGCTCTTAATTGTAATATAGGTGATATTATAGAGGTAGTTCAAGAAGATCAGCCCGCAGTAGAAAGTATACCTTTTACCACTATTGAACTTTTTGCAGGTGCTGGCGGATTAGCTCTCGGCATTGAAAAGGCAGGGTTTGATACTATTGGTTTGGTTGAATTTGATAAAGATGCCGCCGATACTCTAAAATGCAATCGTCCTAATTGGCGTGTTATAAATGATGATATTGCAAATATCACTTGCCTTGATTTGAAAGAATATTTTGGACTTGCCGAAGGCGAACTGGATTTATTGTCTGGCGGAGCTCCTTGTCAAAGTTTTTCATACGCCGGTAAACGTCTTGGTTTAGAAGATGCAAGAGGAACGCTTTTTTATCACTACGCAAAATTCTTAGAGCAACTTCAACCCAAAATGTTTTTATTCGAAAATGTTCGGGGATTGTTGACTCACGATAAAGGTCGTACATATAAAACAATCACAGAGATTTTTGAAAGCACCGGATATACCATTCAAAAGCAAATTCTAAACGCTTGGGATTATGGTGTGGCTCAAAAGCGTGAACGTTTGATTACCATCGGTATTAGAAACGATTTAGCTGATAAAATTACGTTTGAATTTCCTGTACCCCATAAGTACAAGCCTGTATTAAGAGATATTTTACTGGATTGTCCAAAGAGTGAAGGAACTCCGTATTCAGCATATAAGCGAAAAATCTTTGAAATGGTTCCTCCGGGCGGTTATTGGCGAGATATACCTGAAGATGTGGCAAAAGAATATATGAAAAGCTGTTGGTATATGGAAGGTGGTCGGACCGGCATATTAAGACGATTGAGTCTTGATGAGCCGTCACTTGCAGTATTAACTTCTCCGAGCCAAAAGCAAACAGATCGCTGCCATCCGTTGGAAGCTCGCCCTTTTACAATTCGAGAAAATGCACGTTGTCAGAGTTTTCCTGATGATTGGCAATTTTGCGGTAGCGTAGGTCAGCAATACAAGCAAGTGGGAAACGCAGTTCCCGTTAATTTGGCTTATGATATAGCTGTAAAAATTAAAGAAGCATTGGAGAGTTTATGATGTGGAACTTGTCTTTTATAAGTGAAGAGGACTTCACGAATCACGTAAAAGCAACTATTGAGAAATATGGTGAAAAGCTCGAATCTTTTGACCTCAAGAGGTTTAACAAAAACATAATTGATCCCATTAAGTTGATTTTTGATAAAACTGTTTATCAATCTTCTTGGGATGAGATTGTAAGCAATGAAATTTTCCGTCAAAGGGATAAATCCAATAACAATGACATTGGGTATTTCCATCAAAGAATTTTCCAGTATATTGCTAACTGCCACGTTCCTCCGAATGGTGAAGAAGGCGGATGGGATGTAATATATGAAAATGCAGATGGTATTGAAATCCCGGATGCAGGAAGTGTTCATACTGTGTATGTTGAAATGAAAAACAAGCATAACACTATGAACTCTGCTTCTGCTGGAAAGACATTCATCAAAATGCAAAGTCAGTTATTGAACGATGATGATTGTGCTTGCTTTTTAGTAGAAGCGATCGCTCAACGCTCTCAAAATATTAAGTGGGAAACTACTGTTGACAAGAGAAAAGTCGGCCATAAACTGATTCGCAGAGTTAGTCTTGACCAATTTTATGCTTTGGTAACAGGACAAGAAGATGCGTTTTATCAAATGTGTATGGTTCTTCCCACCGTTATCGAAAAGGCTGTAAAAGACCTTGAAGGAAGCATCGTTCCCCACGATACAGTAATCGATGAGCTTAAAGCAATGGCAAGCGAACAAGATATCGAGTCTGAAGATTTAGCTATCGCAATGGCTGCGTATATGCTCGGCTTCGGAAGTTATAACGGCTTTCACTAATTCCAATAGACAGTTGTAAATCAGAGGTTATTTATGAAGATCAGAAAATTAAAGATTAAAAATTTCAGAGGATATTGTGGCGAAACAACCGTCAACTTTGATGATTTAACTGCTTTTGTCGGGAAAAATGATATGGGAAAATCCAGCGTTTTAGAAGCTCTGGACATATTCTTCAATGACAACAAGGGCGTCATTAAACTTGATAAAGATGATGTCAATGTTTCTGCACGTGCTAATGAAGATAATGATATCAGTATCTCAATTTGCTTTTCTGACCTTCCCGACAGAGTGATTATTGATGCCACAAACGAAACCTCCTTGGCAAACGAATATTTGTTGAATTCTGATGGATTACTGGAGGTTATTAAAAAATATCCAAATGGAGGAAACGCAAAAGTTTTCATTAGGGCGTACCATCCTACAAATCCTGATTGTTCAGATTTGCTTTTGAAAAAGGATAGTGAACTTAGGCGGATCATTGAAACAAAGCAAATAACCTGTGATGATCGGACACGTAATGCCATAATGCGTGCATCAATATGGCAGCACTATAACGAAGATTTGCAACTTAACATCACCGATATTGATGTAACTAAAGGTGATACAAAATCTATTTGGGAGAAGCTACAGCGTTACTTGCCGTTGTATTCACTTTTTCAATCAGACAGAAAAAATAGTGATGGTGATAGCGAGGTACAAGATCCTCTTAAAGAAGCAGTAAAGGAAATACTTCGTGACGAAGAACTGCAGCAAACTTTCTTTGAAGTAGCATCAACGGTTGAAGCAAAATTAAGAGAGGTATCAACTCGCACATTGGAAAAATTACGGGAAATGAGCCCAGATATAGCTAACACACTTAATCCCGTGATCCCTTCAGCATCCGGGTTGAAATGGGCTGATGTTTTCAAAAATGTATCAATTACAAGCGATGAAAACATCCCCATTAACAAGCGTGGAAGCGGCTCAAAACGGTTGATTCTTCTAAACTTCTTCCGTGCGGAAGTTGAACGCCGTCAAAGTGAGCAAAATGCTACCAGTGTTATATACGCAATAGAAGAACCTGAGACTTCACAGCATTCTGAGAATCAAAAGAAATTGATTAAAGCATTGGAAGCACTTTCGACAGCAACAAACACCCAAGTAATTATTACTACTCATAGTGCAACTATTGTTAAAGAGTTAGGATTTGATAATATTCGCATTATACGAATGGATGAAGCACATAAAGTTATTGAGAATACTTTGCCCAATCAATTACCATATCCATCGTTAAATGAAGTGAACTACTTAGCCTTCTCTGAAATTTCAGAAGAGTATCATAATGAACTATACGGATACATAGAAGAACAGAGGTTGCTCACATCCTACAAACTTGGAAAACCTCTCGTGCAATATGTTAGAGTTCTTCGTGATGGCACAACACGTAACGATCAAATTACGATGACAGAATATATACGGAATCAAATTCACCATCCTGAGAACACTCACAATGTTCGCTTTAATGATACTGACTTGAAAGATTCTATTGAAGCTATGCGTTTGTTTATCGAGGCACAACCGTAAAACTCTCTACGTGGCAACACGATGGCAACGAAAAATCTAATAGTCCATATCTTATGGATAACACAGATAATATAAATCCCACAAGCGAAAATACCAAAGCAAAATTGTTTAAGTTATGTTTTTCGGGAGCGAGTGGGAATAAAATGAATAACGCCCGAAACCCTTGTTCTGCAACGGTTTTCGGGTATTTTCTTTTTTGTCTTGTACCCGAATTGTACCGTTATAAACACGCCGAAACTTGACATCATTTTGATTTGTTGATATACTTTTTAAAAAGTTAAAGGATAAGTAATATGAGAAATCTGAAAATTTTATTTATCAACAATGTACCTTGGGTTGGCGGTAAGATTGGCTCTGAATATTATCACGGAGACAGTATATACATAGGTCTTCCCGACGGTACTGATATTCTGTTGGACAGCGGTACTGAAATTTCCGGACCGAATATTGCCCAAAAGCTGATTGATATGGGGATCGAAAAATTAGATTGTTTTATTGTATCGCATTTACATTCAGATCATGTAAACGGCTTTCCGGCTGTAGCGGAGGCGCTGCCTGTATCTGATATAATTTTTTCGGGATACGGCAAACAGAATTCTCCGGTAGCAGACACTTTATTTGGTACAGCTGAAAAATATAATATTCCCATACAAGAATTCAGGAGAGGTGATTCTTTAAAACTCGGAGAAGTTAAGTTTGATGTATTTTCTCCGTCTGCAGATGCAAAAGAGCCGGATCCTGAAGTGGATATAAGACAGCAGGGAGATTTGGTGAACAATAATTCTCTTGTATTTCGTATGTCTTACGGAAAGTTTTCTGCGTTATTTACGGGAGATGTTCATTTGAACATGGAGGAAAAACTTGTTGAACAATATGGCGATGCTTTAAGAAGTACGGTTTTAAAAATACCTCACCACGGAAACGATACCTCTATGGGTAAAACCCTGCTTGATTGTGTAAATCCGAGTTTGGGAGTATCTTTGGGAAGAGCTTGTAACGGTATAATCTGGAGAAAATTCTGTGCCGCAGAAATACCGCTGTATGCAACATACACCGACGGTGATATTGTGACTGAAACGGATGGTATGAATCTCACGGTAACGTGTAACAAAGGAACACGTGACTATACGTTAATGTAGAATTGTTTCAGAAAAATAATACATAATCAGACCGATCAATTATTTTCAGGTAAATATTTTATCTGCGTCCGGGCAACGATTTGACAACAAAACTTCATTATGCATAAGTAAAGAGCTAACTGATTTTGATTAAGTCAGTCAGCTCTTTTTCATTGTGTTTGAAAACCACGGCGGCATAAGTGTGAAAAATTAAAGAAATGCGGAACGGACAGGCAGAGCGAAACATCAGTTCATCCTTTTATGAAAACTGTGAATTATAAAGTGTGCTGTAAAAGCCCTTGAGGTTTATCAGCTCGTCGTGGGTGCCTTGTTCTGTTATTTCGCCGTTTCTTACAACGAGGATTGTGTCTGCATTTTTGACGGTTGAAAGTCTGTGTGCAATTACAAAACAGGTTCTGCCTTCCATAAGCTTATTCATCGCGCTCTGAATCTGAATTTCTGTTCTGGAGTCAACATTGGACGTTGCCTCATCGAGAATCAGCATCGGAGCATCTGACAGAAACGCTCTTGCGATTGTTATAAGCTGGCGTTGCCCTTTTGAAATATTGACGCCGTCATCGGAAAGTATTGTGTTATAACCGTCGGGAAGACTTTCTATATAAGAATCTATCTTTGCTGCTTTTGCGGCAGCCTTTACCCGATCCGGTGTTGCGTTTTCCTTGCCGTAAACAATATTATCATAAACGGTTCCGTGGAAAAGCCAGGTATCCTGCAGAACCATGGTAAAAGCCGAACGCAGATCGGAACGTTTGATTCTGAGTGATGGGACGGAATCAATGCGTATTTCGCCTGATTGCGGATCATAAAAGCGCATAAGCAGGTTAATGATCGTAGTTTTTCCTGCACCCGTAGGACCGACTATTGCTACAGTCTTTCCTTTGTCTGCATTAACCGAAACATTTTTTAATATGGTTTTATCGGGGGTATATCCGAAGGTAACGTCATCAAGTTCTGCATAACCTTCAACATTCTTCATTTCTTTGGCGTCGGGCAGGTCGAGCGGTTCGGGATCTTCATCAAGAATTCTGAATACACGTTCAGCTGCAGAGAAGGCGGACTGGAATTCGTGCAGAATGTTTGAAAACTCGTTTATGGGACCTGCAAATTTGCGTGAATACTGGACAAACTGGGCAACGCCGCCAAGGGTTATAAAGAACGCAGTACCTGCGGCAACGGTTCCGCTTTGTGAATACATATACAGAATACCGCCGAAGATCGCAACGAGTGCGATTGAGATGTTGTTGATCAGATTGATACTCGGATACAGCAAAGCGGCATTGTATTCGGCATTGTAATAGGCATTCATAGCATCCTCGTTACGGGAGTTGAACCTCTCGGAAATAACATCCTGTCTTCCGTATGCTTCGATTGTTCTGGCTCCCGAAAGCATTTCTTCGGCATATCCGTTGAGCTCTCCGTATTTTTTTGATCTTGCTCTGAAAAGCGGTCTGACTTTTTTTGAGCGGTAACGAGTGAACAAAAGTGAAACCGGAACCGTAAAGATGAATATAGCAATCATAACCTTTGATATCTGCCACATAAAAATCAATGAACCGACAACGGTATAAATGCTGGTCATTACCTGAACGAGATCGTGAGAAAGTGTGCTGTTAATCGTGTCTATATCGTATGACAGATGGCTGATTATATCGCCTGTTGCGTGTGTATCAAAGTATCCTACGGGCAGAGTGTTCAGCTTCTCAAAGACCTCTTTGCGCATTTTGTATATGATTTTCTGACTCAGATGTATCATAATAACTGCAAGAATATAGGAAAGCAGGGCGGATAATGCATAGCAGACAATCATTCTGATAACATTATCCCATACTTCGGGATAATCAATGCCGCTTGCGGATTCTATGGCGTCGATGGCGGCTCCCGAATATCGGGGACCGAGCAGTGAAAGCTGGTTTGACAGCAGAGTAAAAGCTATTGCGGGTATAAACAAATGCCACTGTGCAATAACGTATTTGCCGAGACGCAGCATAATGCCTTTATTATCTCTCCTACGGGCAGCGGTTTCTTTTGAATTATTCAACAAAGGCACCTCCCATCTGCGATTCGCTTATTTCACGGTATTCTTTGCAGTTTTCAATCAACTGCTCGTGGTTGCCTCTGCCGATGACTTTGCCGTCATCGAGAACGATAATCTGATCACAGTTTTTGACAGAACTTACTCTCTGAGCTATCGTTATAACGGTTGAGCCTTTCATATTTTCTGACAGAGCCTTTCTGAGATTTGCATCGGTTTTGTAATCGAGGGCGGATGATGAGTCGTCAAGAATCAGTATCTGCGGATCAGAAGCGACGGCACGCGCGATGAGCAGGCGTTGTCTCTGACCGCCCGAAAGATTTGTGCCCTTTGATGAGAGCATATGAGAGTAGCCGTCAGGGAACGACGTAATGAAGTCGTGTGCTTGTGCTGTTTCGGCGGCTTTGATTATATCCTCGGTCGGGATGTTTCTGCCGAAGCGGATATTTTCTTCAATAGTATCGGCATAGATAAAGTCGTTCTGAAGCGAGACACCGAACAGGGACGTGAGCTGTTCACGGGTGTAGGATTTTATGCTTTTGCCGTTGATGCGGATTTCACCTGAATCAGGCTCGTAAAAGCGCAGCAACAGCTTGATAAATGTCGATTTCCCGCTTCCTGTGGCTCCGATAATTCCAAGCTGTTCACCTTTTTTCAAGGAGACGTAGATATTATGAAGATTGTTCTTTTTGCCGAGATATGAAAACGAAACATTGTCAAAAGCGATATGTATACCGTCAGAACTTCTGATGTCTTCGATAATATCGTATTTATCGGGAGTACACAGTACCTCGGAGATTCTGTTTGCCGATGCGGCACACTTTGTATACATAACGAACATACGGGAAAGAGACATCATTGCCATAGAGATGAGGGTGAAATACTGCATAAATGCAATGACGGTTGCGGGAGAGGACAGTCCCTTGTCTACTCTGACAGCTGAAACGGCAACAACACCTGCGATGCCGAGATTCATCAGGAGTGTCATGGCAGGATTTACGATACCCATAATTATGCCTGCGTAACGCTCCTGCTTCGACAGCTCGGAATTAACCTTGTCATATCTTCGGTTTTCGTGTTCGTTTTTGGAGAGTGCTTTTATAACACGGATGCCCTGCGTATCCTCTCTTGCAACACGTACCATATTATCGGCGGATTTCTGTACACGGGTATAAAGCGGAACGCCTTTGCGTGAAATGCCGTAAACGGTTATGAAAATTACGGGTAGGGTTGCAATCATTACAAGAGCGAGTGCGCTGTCCATAATGAGCGAAAGTGAAATTCCGCCGATAAGCAGAATCGGTGCACGTACACCCATTCGTTGCATCATACCGATAAAATTGTGTACATTGTATGTATCGGTGGTTATTCGGGATTCAAGGGAGGGAATTGTGAATGTGTCGGTATCGACAGATGAAAGGTAGAGTGTTTTTTCAAAAAGCTCTTTTCGCATTGCTTTTGAAAAGCCTGTAGTGACCCGTGCCGCCATACGGTTTGCGGTGATGTTGCCGACGCACGCAATGATACTGAAAACGATCATAAGAGACCCGAAAAAAATGATTTTTCTGACATTTAAATCTTTGATTACATTTTCAAGTATGTGAGTCAGAATGTACGGCAGAACAAGCTCTGCCATGGTACCCGTAACCTTTATGGAAAAGCCGACAAGCATCCGAAGCCTGAACGGTTTGAGATATGACAGAATTCTTTTCATATTTTACAGCTCCCCGATAATCTCTTTTGCACGTTGTTCCATTCTGCTCAAAACAGAATGGAATACCTGCATCTCTTCGTCGGATATACCTTCGGTGATACGGTCGTTCCAATCTTTTGAAACAGCTCTGACTTTCGGCAGGATGAGGAGCATCTTTTCGGTCGGATAAACAAGGATCCTTCTCTTGTCATCGGAATCGGGAATCCGGGTTATATAACCAACTGATTCAAGGTGGTTAAGCGTTCTTGCGACTGTGCTTTTGTTAAGGCATATTTCACGCGTGATGTCCTCCTGTGAATATCCGGGATGGCGTGAAATGATTAATATAAACGAATGATGACAGGCACATATTCCGTCAGCAGAAAGCTTCACGCTCCTGTATGTTGACTGACAACGGCTGATGCTGTTGAGACTTTTCATAATTTTCGGCATAATGACCTCCGTATCGGTTGCATATGCAACAGTTGTGTATGCAACTATTGTATCGCTGATGTCATACTGTGTCAAGTGCAGACAGAATGAATGATTCAAAAACAGAAGTGAATGATGGTTGAATAATAAAAATCACTATGCTATAATACAAATAAGGAAGGGACACGGCTTTCGGAATTTATACTGTATATCGGAGGTTTCTTATGATTAACGTCAACGATTACATTGTGTCAAGCGACAGCGACGCTTTTGACAGAGCGATTTCGGCAATAGGTGATGACGGTATAGTTATAATACCGCCGAGAAAGTCGGATATTGATCCCGACAGAAGCTGCTGGCTGATTGACAGAGCGATTCTGCTTCCCGAAAACACTACGGTTATTATGCAAAATTCGACAATCAAGCTTTCCGATAAATGCCGTGACAACTTTTTCAGAACGGCTAACTGCGGTATCGGTATTGCCTTTCCCGAAAAGATAAAGAATGTACACATTAAGGGTGAGGGTACGTGTACTCTGATCGGTGCCGATTATCCGAGAGCTACAGGTGACAGCTCAAAGCTTCTTCACGCGCCGTGTCCGCACAAGGTATCGGATGCGATAAGGATAGCCGACTGGATTCCGACGGAACGCAGAGAATCGGGCGAGCTGACATTCTGGGACATCCACGACCATTCATACGGTACCGATGCCGGAAAAGAGGGCGAGTCGCAGTATGGTGACTGGAGAGGCATCGGTATACTGTTTGCGAATACCGAGGATTTTTCCATATCGGGACTTCGTCTTGTCAGAACACACGGTTGGGGCATTTCCATGGAAGAGTGCAGTAACGGCAGAGTCGAAAAAATTGACTTTGATTCCTGTATGTATAAGGAAATCGACGGTATGTTGATGAATATGGAAAATCAGGATGGAATAGATGTCAGAAACGGCTGTCATCACATCATTATTTCGGATATTACCGGTTGTACCGGCGATGATGTTGTTGCATTGACGGCTATTGCCGATCCGTATAATATGCCGGGAGGTTCGTTCAGATCAACCCACGTAATGCACGGTGACTGGTCCAAGCGTGAAAGAGATATTCACGATATTATTATCCGTAATGTGGTCGCACACTCATATCTTTGCTTTACGGTACGTCTGTTGCCTGCTCTTTCCGATATTTATAATGTTGTCATTGACGGAGTTATTGATACACAAACCGACTGTAAGGCGTCGGCAGGAACGATTCTGCTCGGAGATAACGGCTTTTACGGTGAGAACAAGAGAGACAGTATGCGCAATATAACGATTTCAAATGTTATTTGCAACAGCAACGGTGCCATATGTCTTGAGGGCTTTCTGACCGATTCCGTTATAACGAATGTCATTAACAAGAATCCTGATGCAGTTGCTCTCAAGGTGGTCAGAGAGGGCGGACTCAAGAATGTTCAGACAAATAATCTTGTAACAATAATTCAATAAAAAAACAATCGTTACCATCCGATACTATATGTTCGGGTGGTTTTTTGCTTGTCCCCAATATGGCAAAATAACGGCATATTAACTAAAAAATAATAAAATTTTTTGTTGAAAAATCTAACGAAATATGCTAAAATTATTTCGGTATGTTGTGTTTTGTTAGGAGTGGTTTGTATGGATGATAAAGACTTGAAAAAATTGAGTCGGTTGGAGCTTCTGGAGCTGCTTCTGGAGGAGAGCCGTGAGAATGAAGAACTCAATTCCGAGCTTTTAAAAATCCGTGAAGCTGCCGCTGAGGATTCAAGGGAGATCCGGGCTCTTTCTGAAAAAGTCAATTCTGTTGAAAAGAATGTTGCCGAGATACGGGATATCCTTTCAAAAGAAAGGTTCACTACCGAAAGGTCAACAATAATCCCTGAGGATGCATTGCTTTTAAACAGTCTTCTGGAGTTCTACAAGTCGCATATGTACCTTATAAACGTATTTCCGAAAGCTTTAAAAGATAAACTGTTAACTAAAATCAAAAGGTCATAAGATATGAAGAATAAACGCACGGAGTTTCCGCAAAGCACGTCAGTTGAAAAAGAGCTGAAGCGAGAGAAGTATCGTCAAAAGTTCAAGCTGTCTCTGAAGAGTACGTTTTTTACCCTGATAACCGTTGCGGCGATAGCGGTTCTGGTGGCTACACTGTGGTTGCCTGTTCTGGAGATTTACGGCGATTCTATGTCGCCGTGTCTCAATGACGGAGAGATTGTCGTATCGGTAAAGAGTAAGACGTTTGACCCGGGAGAAGTAATCGCTTTTTACTACAACAACAAAGTTCTGATTAAGCGCGTTATTGCAACATCGGGTGACTGGGTTGATATAAAAGAGGACGGAACGGTTTTTATAAACAATAAAGAGCTTGATGAGCCTTATCTTGAGGAGAAGGCGCTCGGTGACTGCGATATTGAGTTACCGTATCAGGTGCCCGAAAACAAGGTTTTTGTTATCGGTGACCACCGAAGTGTTTCTGTCGATTCACGAAACACTGCAGTCGGATGTATATCGGAGGATCAGATAGTAGGAAAGATTGTCTACAAGGTCTGGCCGTATAATGCATTCGGAGCTGTTAATTAATTTTTAGGAAAGAAGAAAGCATTAAGTGCAGAGATTATGGCAGAAAATTGCATATATGCTTCGTCTGTCGCGCGTTAAAAAGCGCTGGCGGACTGTAGCTCGTATTTTATCTTTTGTCGTAATATTCTGCACGACATATATGCTGATACTTCCTGCCATAACGATGGAGAGGGAGCCGTATTGCGGAATACCTGACCATACGCATACGGATAACTGTTATATTCTGTCAAATCCCGAGCTCGGTCCCGACGGCGAAACGTATACAGAGTGGGAGGCAACTCTGGCTTCTGTCGAATATGTAAAGAGTGCTTCCGATAACATTGCATCGGTAGCTGCTTCACAGATCGGATATACGGAAAGCGAGCGTAACTATCTGACCGATGAAAACGGTGAAAAGCGCGGATACAGCAGATACGGTCAATGGTACGGTAATCCGTACGGCAACTGGAACGCCATGTTCGTTTCGTTCTGTCTCAATTACGCAAGGATCAGCAACGTTTCCGAGCTGACCGCATCGAGCGCATCGGGACTTAAGATTAACTGGGAAAAGGCAGGATATTTTGAATCAGCTGAAAATCACAAGCCGTCGTGCGGAGAGCTGATATTTATCGACACGGACGCTGACGGAGAAACGGATACGGTCGGTATAGTCAGCGATACACGTAATTCCGAGATAACCGCAATTTTCGGAGACATTGACCGTGCGGTTGTTCAGCAAAAGATAGAAAATACCGAAACGGTCTGCGGATACGGACTTTCGGGAATGCTCACGGTTGACGAGTCTTGGTTGGCGGAGGACGATGTATCTGTTTCTGTACAGGAGGAACAGATTGCTTCGGTCAATACATTGTTTCCTGTTGATATCATCGGAGAGGATGAGCTTCGCTCTGACATACCCGAGAATATGGAGGTTAACTATATTTCGGACCTCGGCAGCCACGTTATGTCGGTTTATATCACCGACAATGAAGGAAATGAGATATCCAACGGTTCGACTATCTATATCGGTGAAGAGTATCATATAGCTGTTGAGTTCCAGGAGTTTAACACAGGTAAGGTCTGGGAACAGTTCGCGCACGACGAAAACGGTTATATGCACTACCGGATTCCGTCCAATCTGAAAGTTCATCCGTTTGATGAATGGCATCCCATCACGGCAAAGACTGATTTCGGCACCGTAGAAAATGTTGGCGAATACTTTGTTGACGAAACAGGACTTCTTCGTGTAAGGTTTTTTGAAGTTGACGACGGTGAGGGCGGAACGATCAACTTTATTGACAAATACTCAAACACCGATTTCACGCTTTCGTTTGAAGCTGCCATTGCAAATTCTGCATCGGGCAGCAATACCGAGATTAATTTCGGAGACCAGATCAAGGTCAATGTAAATGTTGACGGCGGTGCGTCGATGAGCGTACAGAAGCTTCATACATATTTTGATCATACAACAAACCAGGTTGAATATCAGATAAAGGTACAGGCAACACACGGACTTGTCAAAAATCTTGTACTTTACGATGACATCTGGAATACACATACAGCACTCAGAGACACTATTGTTATTACCGATCTTGAGGGGAATGAGGTGGATTTTACACCTACGGTTACCGATATTCCTGCCTCGGTGGGATACGGACCGAACGGCTTTATGCTCGGTGGATTCCCGGACTTTGCGGCAGGACAGGGATATCTGATTACTTACAGATCGCAGATTCTTGATTCCGTTATTCAGAGCGGTGCGGAAACGGCCGACCTTTGGAACGGTCTTTATGCTACAGGTAACAGCGGTAACAACAGCTTTGTTGATGCCTATGATGACGAATGGCTTCGTGTTGAATTCAAAAACCTTGAAAAAACCGGCAAACAGGCAACGTTGGAGGATGATGACGGTAACAGGGTTGATGTTCTGCAATGGGATGTTATCATTGTTAACAGTACAAGCGATATGCAAGGCACGCTGATTATCGATACTCTCGGCGAAGGACTGGAATATTACACCGATGAACCCATTAAGGTCGTCTGTTATGACGATAGCGGCAACAAGTCAACCGTATACATTCCGTGGAGCAATGTTGCGGTTAACGGCAACTCGATGAGCTTCCCGCTTCCGTCAGGCACTTCGTTCGATGTTACTTACTATACTACATTTACTCCGCTTGAGGTCGGCGAAGATACAAAGTATTACTATAATTCCGTCAAAACAAACATCAACGGCAAGGATGTTGAAACGGGCGGTTCGGGTATGGTTGTCGGCTTTAATCCCACGGTCAGCAAGGCGGCAAGCGGTGACGATGGAGAGTATGTATACTTTACAATCAAAACACAGGTTCCTTCAATTATGAAGGACCGCGGCTACTTCTATCTGACCGACCTTGCGGCGTTCTGGAACTATCCGACTCAGGGTGAATCGCTCTATGTCGATAACAAGCCGGAGGATGTTAAGGTTACGGCAACAACACAAAGCGGACAAACCGTTGTTTTTAATCCGTATGTCCAGGGTGGAAATTCAGAGAATACCTATATTCTGAAGGCACCTGCCACAGACGGTACGAATGAGAGGTATCACAGCTTTGAGATTTATTTTAATACAAGCGTTACCGAACATTCTTCGTCAAAATGGATTCTCGGTGAGGATGCCGAGCTTACCGTAACATACAAAATACCGTTTACGGCAAAGACTGATACCGATTGGTACGGAATACCGGACGGAGAACAGACTCTCGAAGATGTACTTCTGAACGGCGGAAAGATGTCAAATGAGGTCTACTTCAATTTCTCTCAGGAAATTACGGCAGTCGGAACAACAAATTACGAATACAATCCGATTATTACAAAGAGTTCTATCCTCAACAAGGACGGAACCATCGACTATACGGTTGTGTTCCGCAATACCATTCCGGGTTCGGGCGGTAATGAGGGATATCTGAATTACATAACAAACAATATAATATTTAACGATACGTTTGATGAAAGACTCGAGTATGTACCGGGATCGCTTGAAGTGAAAACCTACGATCCGTGGAGGGACTGGCTTTGGCTTTGCACATTCGGATATGAAGGCGCTGTTACAGGCAACACCCTGAGTATTCCCGGTGATGAGCTTATGTTCAAGGAGTACAACTATGCCGAGGCACAGTATGACGAAAACGGTAACGATCTTTGGGGTACATACCTTGCCAACTCCGTTCATTATCTTGATTATGTTCATATTTTGAACAGCGGCGGCAGACACGTTTTTACTTACACGTTGAAACCGAAGGATGAATATCTCTACACGACGGAGCATTCAAAGCTTTACTTCGACAACGTTGCCGAGATTACATGGAACAACGATCAGACGTCAGGTCCTGCTAACGAAACTACGGAGTTCATAACCGGACTTATGGAGAAAAATGTAGTCCAGAAGGATTCGGAGCTTGATTTTGACATTCATATCAACAGAAATGCACTTGATATACTTGAGGGTGCAAGCACTCTTACCATTGTTGATACCATGACAGAGAATCTTTCTGTTTACTGGGAAACGATAGATCTTCTTTATGAAGCGCCCGACGGAACGTGGATACATTTTAACAGCAATGAGAGCAGTTATTCTTATACTGTCACATATGATGCCGCGACAAACAGCCTGACCTTCATTGTTCCGGACAGTCTGCATATCAGAATTGACTATACAACGCTGATTACACAGACGGGAACGGTATCGGTAAACAACTCGGTGCGTATAGAGGGCAAGGCGCAGGTTACGGATCTGATAAATTCACAGTTCCAAGTAGCAAAGCACAGCGGTGATGCATCAGGTTCGGTTCATGATCTGACTCTTCTGAAACAGGACGGTATAACAAAGCTTCCGCTTGAAGGTGCAAGCTTTCATCTGTACGGTCCTGTCGGTGATGCAAGTGAGCAGTTACCTGAGGGTGCTGTCCGCGATATCTGGACAGACCACGGATTTTACCTGCATTATATAGGAACATATACTACAGGCGCTGACGGTACCGTAAATATGTCTACACAGTACCTGACGGAAGGCGGACCTTATGCGCTTGTTGAGGCGGAAGCTCCGCCGGGCTATGATAAGCTGATCGACCCTGTTTATTTCTATTTCTATACGGAAGATCCTCACGGACACCATCAGTCGGTCAGTACGATTATTACCGTAGAAAACGTTATGGTTGTAAATACCCTGCCGCAAACAGGCGGCATCGGCACCTATACATTATATATAATCGGGGATGTGCTCATAGCGTTGAGCGCTGTCTTCCTGCTTCGATATAGAAATCGGCGAAGAAAGGAGGGTAGTAGGCTCAGAGCTTGAGGACGAACCGCTTATATAAAAACAGTAAAAAACTCCCTGACGGGAGAAAGAAAGGAAAAATACTATGAAAAAGGCAAACAAAATCTTCAGTTTGTTACTTGCAGTTGCAGTAGTTTTTGCTATGGCAATTCCTGCTTTTGCAGCAGACTGGACAGGCTCGATCACAATCGAAGGCACAACAGCAGTTTCTGTTGACGGCAAAACCTTCAATGCTTATCAGATTCTTGAAGCAAATGCCATCGACGAAGATGACCTTGATGCAGGTGTAGTTTACTCTATTCCCGCAGCAATGCAGAGCTTCTACAACGAGCTTTGTGCAAAGGCTGACGGTGAAAATGCTACTATCGATGAGGTTATCGATTACATCGAAGGTTCTGCAGATCTTCAGGCTTTCGCTGCAGAGGCTCTTCAGGCAGCTAAGGATGCAGGCATCGCACCGGCATCCGTTACAGGTGGCGAAGATAACAAGGCTACATTTGAAAACCTTGCTTTCGGCTACTATGTAATCGAAGACGATGCAACTACAACTCCCGTTTCTGCTCTTATGCTCAGAACAACTTCCGAAACAGTCACAATCAAGGCTGACAAGCCCGCAATCGAGAAGAAGATCGACGGCGATGAAGACAAGGATAATTCTACATTAGGTCTTGTTGATTACAACACAGCAACAGTCGGTGAAGAGGTTCCTTATGTTATCACATCCAAGGTTCCGGATATGACAGGCTATGATTCCTACACATTCGTAGTAACCGATACTTTCTCTGCAGGTCTTACATTCAACAATGATATCGCTATCACAATCGGTGAAGAGCTTGAAGCTGATGTTGACTACACAGTAGAAATCGACGGTCAGAAAGTTACAATCACATTTGTAGATTTCATCCAGTATGCAAAGAATACTGATATCGTTATCACATATTCTGCAACAGTTAACGAGAATGCTGTTATCGGCACAGAGGGTAACCCCAATGCTGTTAACCTTACATACTCCAACAACCCCCAGATCACAGAGTCCAAAGAGACAACTCCCGACGACGTCGTTTATACTTATCTTGCAGATCTTGTAATCAACAAGACAGGTAACGATGATCAGCCTCTTGAAGGTGCAGTATTCTCGGTTCTTCACAACGATGAAGTTATCGCAACAGGCACTTCTGATGAATACGGTAAAGTTATCTTCACATGGGTAAACGGTGTTGGCCTTAAAGACGGCGAAACATACACAATCCACGAAGATATGGCTCCCGCAGGCTACAACGAAGCTGACGATATCACTTTCAAAGTTATCTGCACAGATCCCACAGCTCCCGAAACAGCTTGCACATGGAGTGTAGAAAACGATGAAAACGTTTCCTACTCCGAAGATGACGAGTACTTCGTAACAACAATCAAGAACCTTACAGGTTCTCTTCTTCCCGAGACAGGCGGCATCGGTACAACAATCTTCTACATTGTCGGTGCTCTCTTTGTAATCGGTGCAATCGTTTACCTTGTTGCAAAGAAAAAGTCTTCTGTTGAAGCATAATTAAAGCATTGGTTATTTTTTGCACGGGAACGAAAGTTCCCGTGCAAATCTCAAAAATTTGCAAGAGCGCTCTCTTGCGCAGTAAGGAGGGTCTTACGTGAAAAAATACGGTATGACGATATTTTTTACTGTTATATTTTTTGTAGGACTTTGCTTACTGCTGTATCCTACCGTCAGCAACTGGTGGAATAACCGAAACCAGTCAAGGGCGATATCCACTTACTTTGAAAATGTAGAAACACTCGATCAGTCAAAAATAGATGATCTGATGGAAAAGGCAAGGCAGTTTAATGATCGCATAAAAACTTCAAACGGCGTTCAATATATAACAAGCGATATGCAGAAGGAGTATTATAAGCTTCTTGATATTTCAGGAACGGGCGTTATGGCATATATCGAAATTCCGGGAATCAATGTTTCGCTTCCCGTATATCACGGTGTCAGCGACAGCGTTCTGCAGGTCGCTGTCGGTCATATTGATTGGACCAGCCTGCCCGTTGGCGGTGCATCTTCGCACAGCGTTTTATCGGGACACAGAGGTCTTCCTTCTGCTAAGCTTTTTACAAATCTTGATAAACTTTCCACAGGAGACATCTTTATTATTAATATTCTGAAAGAAACGTTGACTTATCAGGTTGATCAGATACTTATTGTTGAGCCTGACGATGTTGATTCGCTGAAAATCGTTGAGGGAAAGGACTACTGCACGTTGGTTACGTGTACTCCGTACGGTGTTAACTCTCACCGACTGCTGGTGCGTGGACACAGAATCGCAAATATTGAGGAATCACCCGTTATCCACGTTATTAACGAAGCAGGTATTATAGACAATCTGATTGTCGCATCGTTCCTTGCCGTTCCGATGGTTTTTGCTTTGTTCATTTATATTATGATTAAATACAGAAAGAAAAAGTGATGCACACAAAGAGGTGTATGCTGTGAAAAAAACAATAATATATATTTTCTTATGCTGTGTCTTGTTGATATCGGCTTTTTCCGTGACGGCACAGGCATCTGACGGTCAAGGTGTCAGGCTTGTTTACGCAGTAGGTGATACTGCGTTTTCGGGTGTGACTTTTTATGCGTACAGAATCGGATCTGTCAACGGCAACAGGATTGTTCCCACGGATTCTTTTTCAGAATATCCCGTGTCATTTGATGTATCATCTGCAGAAAAGGCGCATAATCTTGCAACGACCCTTTATGCGTATATTGTCAGCGATTCTTTAGCTGCCGATTATACCGATGTTACTGATTCGGATGGCATTGCCGACTTTCACGGAGCTGTTTTTAGCGAAGGCGCATACCTTTTTGCGGCTGAAAAGCATCTGCTTGGCAGCAAATACTATTATTGCGTTCCTGCAATAGTCGAAATTCCGTATGATGACGCCGATACCGTTACGATCAGACCTAAATCTGAGGAGGAGCCTGTCGAAGATACTGCTTCTTACAAGGTTATGAAGTCGTGGGTAAACGATTCTGCGGTATCAAGACCTGACAGCGTTACGGTAGAGCTGTTGAAAGACGGTTCCGTGTACGATACAGTCGTGCTGAATGCTGAAAATAACTGGAAACATCAATGGGACAACTTGCCGACTTCGTTCCAATGGTCGGTAAAGGAAGCAGGAGTACCGTCAGGGTATACGGTTTCCGTAACGATCCACGGTAATACATTTTTGATCACGAATGAGGGCGAAACGGTGACAGAACCTACAACGGGAGGAAGCGATTCGACAACAGTTCCCGTTGTTACGTCTCCGACAACGAATCCTCACATAACTTCTCCGTCAATCACATCGCCGACTGCAACACCGTCGGGACCTTATATCACGACGACAGCCCCTGCGACAACTGCTCCTGCGGAGGATACGCCCGAGCTTCCTGCAACAGGTATGCTTGTATGGCCGATTCCGTATCTTGTACTTTTCGGTATGCTGATCTTTATGCTCGGCTTTGTAATCTACAGAAAGAGTGAGGCAAAGCATGACTAAAGGTAAAAAAATCGGTGTCGTATTGATGGTTTGCGGCGTTCTGTCCTTTTTTGGTGCAATCGGTTTGGTTGGTTATAACTCTTATACCGAATACCGCGCGGAAAAAACGGCGGTTCAGGTTATAAGCGTTATTGAAAAACAGCAGGACAGTGTTGTAAAAAGCGAAGATCTTCTTCCTGATTATGTGGTTAATCCCGATATGGATATGCCTTTTAAGATTGTCGAAGGCAAGGAATATGTAGGAAAGGTTGACATATGGTCAAAGAATCTGTCCTTGCCTGTAATCAATAATTGTACTACGGTTAACCTCAAGTATTCGCCGTGCAGATACGAGGGTACACCGTACAAGAACAACTTTATCATTGCGGCACATAACTACAGAGGTCAGTTTGCAGAACTCAAAAACCTTGTGACGGGCGACAAAATCACGTTTACCGATATGGACGGTAATGTCTTTAATTACGAAGTGATGTATACGGATGTTCTTGACAAAACTGATGTAGGACCTATGAGCGAGGGCGACTGGGACCTTACGCTCTTTACCTGTACATACGGCGGAGCAACCAGAGTTACCGTCAGATGCAAACTGATAAACAACTAATATCAATTTACGGAGGAAAAAAATGATTACATATAATTCTTCTGAAAGAATATTCAAGCTTGATACACCTGATACGAGCTATATTATTGGTATAGGTGCCGAAGATTATATTCTTAATCTTTATTACGGCGCATATCTTCCTGATATAAATCTTTGGGCAAACGCAGAGAGAATCAAGAGTGCATCGTTCAGCCCTGCGAATCCGCATATACCGCACGAAAAATTCTCGACTGACGTAGCTCCGATGGAATATTCATGCAACGGCAGCGGAGATTTCAGAATATCAGCCATTGCTGTCAGAAATTCGGACGGTAATTCGGTAACGGATATTCGTTACAAGGGTCACAAAATCTCAAAGGGTAAGCCGTCGATTGCACCGCTTCCGAGTGTATATGTCAATGACGAGTCTGAGGCAGACACTCTTGAAATCTATGCCGAAGACAAGGTAACGGGTGTCGAAGTTACGCTGATTTATACAGTTTTCAACAATATTGATGCAGTTACAAAGAGTGTAAGGGTTACAAACGGCGGCAAGGCTCCTGTTGATATTGAAAGAATCTTTTCCACCTGTCTTGATCTTCCGACAATGGACTTCGACCTGATAACACTTTACGGCAGACATATGAAAGAGCGTTGCCGTGAACAGCGCAGACTTGCACACGGTATACAGGGCGTTGCGAGCAAACGAGGATCTTCCAGCCATAATCAGAATCCGTTTGCCGCACTTTTGCGTCACGGTGCAACAGAGGACAACGGTGACGCATACGGTATCAATCTTATTTACAGCGGCAACTTTGAGTTTTCCGCCGAATGTGATTATTCGGGAACAACAAGAATGATCATGGGTATCAATCCGACCGACTTTTCCTGGCACCTTGAACCTGATGAAAGCTTCCAGTCTCCCGAAGCGGTTCATGTGTATACAAACGAAGGCCTCGGCGGAATGAGCCGTATTTATCACAGGCTTTATATAAACAACCTTGTCAGGGGTAAGTATAAATATGAAAAGAGACCGCTGCTTATAAACAGCTGGGAAGCTTGCTTCTTTGATTTTGACACGGACAAGCTTGTAGCTTTTGCAAAGAATGCGAAAGAGCTTGGTATGGATATGCTCGTTATGGATGACGGCTGGTTCGGAAAGCGTAATGACGATACCAACTCGCTTGGTGACTGGTTTGTCAATGAAAACAAGCTGAAAGGCGGTTTGTCAAAGCTTATCGAACAGGTCAACGATATCGGACTCAAGTTCGGCATCTGGTACGAACCTGAAATGATTTCGCCTGATTCGGAGCTTTTCAGAGCGCATCCCGATTGGTATGTTCATGTCCCGAACAGAGAATCTTCAATAGGCAGAAATCAGTATGTTCTGGATGTTTCCAGAGAGGATGTCAGAGATAACATCTTTAATCAGATGTATTCCGTTTTATCTGAGAACAAGATTGACTATCTTAAATGGGATTTTAACCGCAACATTTCGGAGGCAGGCTCTGCGTTGCTTCCTGCTGAAAGATCAAAGGAGTTTTTCCACCGTTTTGTGCTCGGTACATATGATCTTATGGATCGCTTTACAAAGGCGTTTCCTGATATCCTGTTTGAAAACTGTTCCGGCGGCGGCGGAAGATTTGATCCCGGTATGCTGTATTATTCTCCGCAGATATGGACCAGCGATCATACGGATCCCATCGAAAGGCTGACGATCCAGTTCGGTACGTCGCTGTGCTATCCTGCATCAACAATGGGTGCGCACGTTTCTGCGGCAAAGCGTACAGGCTTTGAGACAAAGGGTAATGTTGCGCTCTGGGGAACCTTCGGATATGAGCTTGATCCCACAAAGCTGACCGAGGACGACAGACAGATCATCTTAGGTCAGATTAATGATTATCACAAGTATTATGATCTTATTCATTACGGCGATCTGTACAGACTTATCGATCCGCATACAGATCACTTCAAATGTGCGTGGAGCTTTGTTTCGCCTGACAAAAAGGAAGCTCTTGCTACGGCTGTAATAATGAGAGAGAATTTCTGTCATTTGTTCTTCTTAAAGCTGAAAGGTCTCGACAAAGACAGAATGTACAGATGTGAAGAGACGGGCGAAGTATATTCGGGTGCACTTCTTATGAATTCGGGAATCAACCTTTCCCGTGTCATATGGCGCGACGGCGAAAGTAAAATGTTACATTTCATAGCAGAATAAAATCTGAATAAGTTTTTATTTATATAATAAATTTAGGGTTTTTGCAGGAAGATCAGCCTGCAAAAAACCTTGCTTTATATGGTTTTATACGGTGTTTTGCACTTTCGCAGTACCATTATTTTGTATTGATTGTTACAACTGACCACGGAGCAATTTTCGGGACGGTGACGAGATATTCGTTGCCGTTCTTTTTATATTCTATCGGTCCGTTACCGTTAAGGTATGACATAAGTCGGAAGTTATCACTTTCGGGGTTCCTTATTAAAACGCTGACATTTTCCTGTTCTTCAACTGTGCAATTGGTAATGCTGACAGCAACGGTTTTGCCGTTATCTTTTGAGACTCTCGGCATAAGAATTGCCTGAACATTGCTTTTGATTATTGCGGGCATATTGTTTCCGCTTAAATAATCGACAATGTTCATAAGTCTTTCACGTGCAAATGACGGGATATTACGCTTCCATAAGGCATAGCCCATAACAGCCCACTTACCGCCATTCGCTGTTCTGATAATAACATTGCTGACACCGAGAGGCGTATCGGCAGAATCTGTCTTTGCAGGGCAGGGGGAAGAGGATTCGTAAATTCCGAGAACTTCCGCATCTGCGGGATACTTTGTTATGAATCTGTAATTTACATCACCGGGTGAGAAAAACGAAGCAAAATACTTATCCCTGTAAACGCTGTTTACGGGGTGATCGGTAAATCTTTCGCCAAGGACGGCAGCCTCAAGCGATGTTGCAGACAAAAAGTCAAAGCGAAGATCAATCCCGACAGACTGCATATATTCGACAGCTTGTGCATCGGTAATGACATTTTTTGATAAAAGCTTTGTCAGATCGTCTTTGCTCATTGTTTCGGCAATTTTATAATGAAGCAGAAATACATCACTGCATTCTTCGTCATAGGACACGGGGAATCCCATACGCAAAAACGGAAGAGCGTGATAATACGGTTCATCGTTGAACGAGTACATTGTATCGTTATCGTCAAGATTGCGAAGATGCTGTTTTTTGTTGTAGCAGTAGCGGATACCGCCTGCAAAGGTTTTTTCGGATACTTCTGACAGCGTTTTCCAGTACGGATAATGCTCGGAGAAAATACGAAAACCTCTGTCATAAAAATCATCCTGTTCGGGATGAGAGCCGAGCATTGCATAGCTTAAATATGTTGATCCGTTAGCAAGATTCATTGTGGATTCAAGAGCAGTACCGTACATCGTTTTACCCATGGAAGAATCAGGCAGATTCTCGATTTCGGGACAAAAACAGGTAACGTAATCGGGAGCAGCAGAATTCATATATGCGAGCGTGTAGACCTTATCAACGATAGAATTTGGATTGTGATCGTCATAAGAGCCTGCACCTGCTCTGTACATGGGAGCCTTACCTGTGACAGAGTAAATTGCATCAAAGATGTAATCGTGTCCGTAGCCCGTGTACGGTCCGTTGGGTCCGTTCTGAAGTCCTACTTTAGTGTCGGGACAGCTTTCTTTAACGGCAGTACAGATGATTTTTGTAAGCTCCCATATACCTTTTCTGATAAAGTTTATAAAGCTTTCACGAACTTTTATGTCACCGTGTAAAAATTCGTGAACAAGCTCTTCACGGTCAAAGCTTGTATTGTTTTCGTTGTTGAATCTTTTTATGCAGTCATCACAAAAGCAACCGAAATCAACGGGAGCATGATTTCTTGCACGAAGATCGTCATCAATCCAGAATTCTTCGGGTCTGACGGCAGAGATATACAGTCTTATCTGTTTGTCGATATAACTGCGGAAGTCATTGTCATAGAAGCAAAAGCAGTAATCGGCAACGGTACCGTTGTGACCGACCATTCTTCTTGCATTTTTAAGCTCGTTGTGAAGTGCATTACAGTCACGTGATGCGATATATTGACCGTGACCTATGGAGTTGCTCAACTGCATGGAGACGCCTATTCCGTTATCTCGCAGAAGCTCTGCGTTTTTGCTGATTTTTTCAGCAAGATGTGAGTGAGTCTCAAGTGTCGGAAACCCGTATGCAGTCGAAAACCATACATCGGTAAAAGAGTTTTTATGACGGTTAAAGGTGTTGATAAGATAATCGGCATAGCTTTTCTTTGTCTGAAGATCTCCGCTGATTCTCTGAATAATTTTCATAATACTCAAACCTCTTTTTTAAATTCAAGCATAACAATTTTGTTTTCGGGCAGGACAAAGCTGTTTCGGGATTCAAAGGGCGTTGAAATAAGTCCGTTTACACCGTCAAGAATGCGGTAAGAAACAACAGACCATTCGTCTGAAAGAATCGGCTCAATGTTTAAAGTTTTATTTATATTGACTGTCAGAAGCTTTGCCGTATCATCTTTTCTTGCAACTATCAAAGGCAGATCTCCGTCGGCAAAAACTTCTGTTCCAAGCTCAAAAATCTCACCGAACGAGTGAACGGCAAAATAAGCAGGGAAGATGTCAAGCTTTAAGGGATCAAACAAGCCCTGATACGAGCCGTGAACCTGTCCGTCATAATACATCAGCATATCAAGCTTCTTTTTGTGAAGAGTCAGCATCATTTCAAGTATGTAGCAAGCGTCTTCTTCACTGCCTCTGCGATGTATTCCGGGATTCCATTCGTTAAGGATGCTTTCAGCTTCTGTGAATCCGTATTTGTCAAGCTGACTTCTTGCATAGTCGCAGTAAAAGCTGTTTGATTTGCTGTCAGCGTAGCTGTGCCAGGAGAAAAAGTCAAGCGGAGATTTATGCTCTGCCGATGAAATATACTGTAAAAATTCGTGGAAGAAGTCAACAAAATATTCCGTTCTCGGTGAAGAGTTGGCGATTTTTGAAAAGTTCTTGTCAACGGCATAAAATCCGCAAGAAGCGTATCCGCCTATCCTGATATACGGAAACTTTTGTTTAAGGTAGTTAGAGGCAACTTCATACAGACGGAAGTACTCCTCCTTTGTACCTTTCCACATCGGATTATCCTCTATTTTTGGCATATTGTCGGGCTCATTCCATATTTCCCAGTAAGTGATATTGTAGTTAAAGCCGTCAGCCCATCCGTGATTATAGTGATTGATGATTCCTTCACAGATTTTTGCCCACTTGAGACAGTCCTTCGGCGGATAGATATGATATGCTTTGATGTGCTGAGAATTCTCAATAGTTGCACCGAGACGGAAAAAAGGTTCAGAGCCTGCATTTACAAGCTCTGTTAACAACCAGTCGGTAAATGCAAAATCATACGAATCGGGATCAGACTCATCGGCATTGAAGTCACGGAAGATGTTTTCAATATCGACATACCTGAATCCACCGTAAGCACCGCCTGTATCGTGCAGACGTGAATAGGGGACATGTGCGTCGGAAAGATAGTGGAACAGCTTATTGTCCGTGCCGAGCAAGGGTGCATTGTTGATGGCGTGAAACGGTTTTACGTTGCCGATTTTCTTGTCAAAGTCGATTCTGATTTGCATAAAAACACCTCTTATTTTAATGTGTTGCTGTTATTAAGAACGGATGTGCTGTATAAAAACAGGATATCGCTGTTCGAAAAATCAACAAATCTTGACAACATATGAGAGGAGAGATAGCGGATGTCGATCAGTGTAATTTTGCTGTAGCCGGAAGCGAGCAAAGGAGCAATCGCACTGCCGAAAGAGTCACGGAAAATTATAAGCTCTTTATCACTCTTTGCATCCGTGTTGTCAATGGTGACAAGTGACAGAGGCCCCGACAGATACATCTCATACGGATCCTTGCCGTTAGCTTTTTCCATATCGTACAGGTCGATTTTTTTATCGTTCTGATGATCGTAAGCCTTGCAGTTTTTCAAGTAATCGCTTGTCAGGTAACGGATGGTATCAGACTTTAAAGGCAATGCCGACTGTCCGCTGTATACACCGAAAAACGGAATATCCGTCTCGTTTACCGCAAAGTCGGAGGTAAGCTCTGTGCCCATACTTGAAGCGAGAAACTCTGCAACATCAACAATATTCTCCTGCTTCCAATGTGTATCGGTTGCGTAGTAATCATCTGCGCTGAGCAAATTTTCTATGTGAATAAACTTCGCAAAGTCGTTTTTTTCTTCAATGTACGAATAGAGTGCATCATAATCCAAGGATAGCTGACCGTTATCTTTTGCGAGGAAAGCGTTTTTGTCGGGAATCACGGAGAGATAGATATTGCAGTTATTGTCTCTGAGATATGAGTCATACAGGTATCTGAACTTCTTTGATGCGTACAGAAGAGAATCCGTGTTCAGCGGATATTCGGTTTTGCAGGCAATTCCGTCTGCAACATAGATATCGTTATTGCTTTTGTGTGCAAATACATACTTGCTGATATACGCTTTGACTGTACGGAAAAGATCACGTGCAGGGAACTGATCGGCGGCGTATTCCTCAAAAGATGACATAAAGCTGCCCGATGCAACGGATGACAGCGACAGATCGGGAAACTGTGCAAGCTCACGTCTTTCGGAATTGCTGAACTGCTTAGGCGGTGCAAAAAGGCAGACAATAAAAACGGTAAGCACCAAAGCAGAAAAAACAACCGATAAGATGACATTTTTTATTTTATCTGTCAAGAAAACACCTCCTAAAACCTGAAATACAAAAACGGGTTAAATGATCCGTCAACAAGATAAGCGGTAACGGCAATTAACAGTATAACCATCAAGACGGGTTCAACAACATTTAATATTCTGTTGACTGAAGTACGCTTTTTAAGTGTATTGACTGCGTTTCTGACAACGGGAGTTGCACCGATCAAGCCGAGAATCAGCGATACTGCAAAGCTTCGCAGATAATAAAGCGTTTCTTCGGTAACAAAAGGTAAATTACCTGCCCCGAATAACGAACCGATGCTGTGGACTGCTTCCGAGAGTGTAGCCGAATCAAAGATAACAAAGCTTATTGCAACAAGTAAAAGTACGACAAAATGCGACAGCACCTTTGATTTTTTCATATACTTCAGTAAAAAGAATTTTTCGATAATCAGCAAAATGCCGAAGTAAAGACCCCATACAACAAAGTTCCAGGATGCACCGTGCCAGAGACCTGTCAGCATCCATACGGTAAAAATATTAATTAAGTGACGGAACTTTCCTACACGGTTACCGCCCATCGGGATATACACATAGTCACGAAACCATGAGCCGAGCGTCATATGCCAGCGACGCCAGAATTCCGTAATACTTGCCGAAATAAACGGATAGTTGAAGTTTTCGGGGAAGTCGAAGCCTAAAATTCTGCCAAGACCTATTGCCATATCGCTGTAGCCTGAAAAGTCAAAGTAAACGTGCAGGCAGTAGGAGGCGGCATAAATCCAGAAAAAAAGAACGGATTTTTCGTCGGATGTTTTAAAAATATCGCAAAGCTCACCCAGAGTGTTTGCAATCAGAACTTTTTTGGAAAGACCTAAAACGAATCTGCGCACACCGAGCGAAAAGCCTTCGACAGTAGTTTTACGTTCTGTCAGACGGCTTTCGATGTCCGAATATCTGACGATGGGTCCTGCGATAAGCTGCGGGAACATCGCAATGTAAGTGCTGAGATTAATAATGTTTTTCTGAACAGAGACGTTGTCTCTGTAAACGTCAACGATGTAGCTTAAAGACTGGAATGTGTAAAAGCTGATACCGATAGGAAGAGCAATGTTTAAAAGCTCTACGGAGATACCTGTGACTGCGCTGAAATTTTCTAAAAGGAAGTCGGCATATTTAAAGTATCCGAGAAAAGAAAGAGAAATAACAACACCGACTGTCATAACCGCTTTTCTGAATTTTTGTGAAGATGATCGGGCGATAAGCAAAGCACTTAAATATCCGACCGATATCGAAGCGATCATCAACAGCAGATAAACAGGTTCACCCCAGCCGTAAAAAACAAGGCTTGACACGAGCAAAACGGTGTTTTTTAACTGCCGGGGTGCTATAAAGTACAGTATCAGCACACAGGGCAGAAAGTAGTAGAGGAAAGGTATGCTTGAAAATAACATTTCAATACTCCTGTGTGTTTATTTTTGATTAAGCAATAGCTTCTTCGATCTCGACAACAGCGATTTCGTAAGCGGAAAGAAGCTTTGTTTTGAAGGTTTCTGTAATATCTGCCGCACCGAAAGTAACGACTACATAATCAGCAACAGAAACGATGAGAAGCTTTTCGGGGAAACCGCACATCCACTGGTTTGTTGAGATGGAATCTTTCATAGCTGCGACAAAAGCATCTTTGTTTGCAGAATCGGAAAGATGATAAGCAGCACCCGTGAAGGTGTTTGCGTTCATAGCGTGCATAATGGAAGCTGCATCGTCGATCATAGCGACAGCATCACCTGTACAGACGAGCTGTGCAGCAAGTGTTTCGACATCAGATACATCAAAAGCACCGGGAGCACCGTCAACGGGAGCGACGGGACTGCCACCCATTGCAAAGAACTTTTCTTCTTCTGCGTAGGAAGCCCATACGGTGTTGAGAATATCAACGGGAGCCGATACGCCTTGGAGTGCGGTTTCTTCGGGAGCTTCTGTTTCTTCGGGAGCAGATGTTGTACCGCAAGAAGCGAAGGTAAAGAGGATTGCGAATGCAAAGATTACTGAGAGAATTTTTTTCATAGATATACTCCTTTGTATTTAATGGTTATAGTATAACAAATAAATGTGAACAAATCAACACAAAGAATCACTTATTGCTTTTTCAAATAAGCGAGCTGATTCATTACCTGCACCGCCGTCAAAAAGCGAGTTTTTCATATAGACGGCACATACAGAGTTTTTCGGATCAACAAAGAAATGCGTACCGTATGCACCGCTCCAGCCGAAAGTACCCGGTGCAAGGTATTTATAGGACTCGTCAACGATAACACGCATTCCTAAAGCCCAACGTGTATCACCGGGCATAATGTCAGAGCTGACCTGAGGTGATGTCAGTGTGTCAAAAGCCTTGTCCGATAAAATACGCTTACCGTGAGTGCAGCCTTTGTTCAGCAGCATATGAGCAAATTCTTTATAGTCCGACAGAGTGGAAATGAGTCCCGCACCGCCTAAAAAATGAGTAACGGGATAATCACCGAAAACACAGTTTTCACGCATAACGGCAACAACGCTTTTGCCGTCCTGTCTGTTGTGCATCGGAACAAGTCGGTTCCATTGTTCGCCGTTCGGGATAAAACAGGTATCAACCATTCCGCAGGGATCAAAAATTTCTTCTTTCAAAAAGGTGTAATAATCTTTTTGTGAAACGATCTCGATTATTTTTGCCGCAACATTGAACGCTGCAAGCGGACTATACTGCTGTGCTGTGCCGGGTACAAAGTCAAGTCCCGTTCTGATGTGATAATCAATCAGCGAATCTGTTGTGGCTTTGTCAGCCGTTGTCATCATATTGATTTTCTGCTGATCACAGCCGAATCCCGATGTATGAGTCAGCAGATCACGCACCGTGACTTTAACGGGTGATTCGCCCTTGTCGCAAAGCTTTCCTGATTCAAGCGTCATAACGTGAAGTTTATCGAAGGCTTTTATATACTTCGACACGGGATCTGACAGTGATAATAATCCTTTATCAACAAGAATCATTACACCTGTCGCAGTTATCGGTTTGGTCATTGATGCAAGTCGGAAAACTGTTTTGTCGGTGATCGGAGCAGACAGCTCTTCTGACATTGTACCGAAACATTCCGTAAAGCTTTTGCCGTTCCGGTAAACGTAATAGGCAGATCCGAAAATTTTGTTGTTTGCAAAATCATAATCGGCGGCATTGTTTATGTTACTTTTAAGAAGATCAAAGTCAAGCTTTTTCATCGGACACACCTGTTCTTTTTATTTTTGTAAAAAAAGTGAGTAAAAGTTTTATTGCAATACCTACGGCGATAGCAACAACAAGATCGAAAATTACCGTCAGTACAAAGGTAACGAACAAAAGACAGATATCGCTTGCGTTCTTCTGTTTTACGATCCTGACAAAGCTTTTCCATTCGCTCATATTGTACGCAACCATAAATAGTATTGCGGCAATTGTAGGCATCGGGATAAGTGCCGCATAGGGCATCAGTAAAAGAAGAACAAGCAACAGTACGACAGCGTGAACCATACCTGCAATGGGAGTTCTGCCACCGTTTTTGGCATTTGCGGATGTTCTTGCGATAGCGCCTGTAGCGGGAATTCCGCCAAAGAGAACGGATGCGATATTTCCGAGACCCTGAGCGACAAGCTCTGAGTTGGAGTTGTGCTTTGATCCGATCATATTATCTGAAACGACACAGGACAGCAAAGATTCGATAGCGGCAAGAATGGCAATGGTAAAGGCATCGGGAATGACAGCTATGATGCTTTCTTTACTGAAATCCATTGCGGAGAAATCCGTTTTCGGTAAACCCTCGGGAATGGTATAAAGATCACCGATGGTAAATACATTGTCACCGAGTGAAGGTATGAGTGCAACTGCGACAGCACCGACAATAACGGCAATCAGTGAGGGTGGAACACGCTTTTCCAATTTAGGATAAATAATCAGAATCAAAAGAGAAACAGCACCGACAAGCAGACTCTGCCGGGAGAAGGTGTCAAAAAAGTCGATATTCGCCTTGACTTTTTCAAGAGTTTCGATCGGTCTGAATCCGTCTGCATAGGTGATTCCGAAAAAGTCTTTGATCTGACCTAAAAGGATTGTAACGGCAATACCGCCCGTAAAGCCGACGGTTATGGGATGGGGCATATATTTTATAAAAGTACCTAATTTGAATACACCCATCAATATAAGGATTATACCTGCCATAACGGTAGCTATGAAGAGACCGTTCATACCCTGCGAAGCGACAACGCCTGCAACGATGGTAGCAAAAGCAGCGGTAGGGCCTGCTATCTGGATGTTACTGCCACCGAAAAGAGATACAACAAAGCCTGCAGCAATGGCGGTATAAACACCGCATTCGGGATTGACGCCCGAAGCGAGAGCCAGAGCGATGGAAAGAGGCAGAGCGATAATGGCAACAATGACACCTGCAACGATGTCGTTTACAGCCTGTTTTTTTGAATATCCCTTAAGAGCAGGAATAATTTTCGGTGTTAAATAAAATTCTTTCACAAACAACTTCCTTTATTATTAATTACTGAAATATTATACACGTAAACATATGTTATTGCAACTATAATTCAAGATAAAAATAAAAGCGGAGAAGCCGATTGACTTCTCCGTATGAAGGCAGAAATATAAACTTGCTGTCAGATATCCAATAATTTATAAACAAAGTACCATGAGTTTGCTTTACAGGCGAGCTTATAATCATAGCTCATTTTTGTAGGCGGGATAAATTTGATTTTTACGGTATATTTAGTGCCGAGACCGGCAGGAACATAAAATGTACCGTTCAGTTTTACAGTATAACTGTTAAGAAGTTTGCTACCTTTGTAAATTTTTACACTGAATTTAGCAACATCATATACATCATCTGCTAAATCCTTTACCTTTAGTGTTGCACCGGCGGTCGAGTTTTTAATCTGAACCTTGTTTTTGGTTAAATTACCGTAAATATAAAAAGTGTTTGTTCCGTATGCGGTGCCGGTTGAAGTGACATACTGATAATTTGTTTTCCATTTACAGTTGTTCAGGTTGCCGGCTAAAACGGTGGTGGAAAGGGTTGTGATAATAAGAATAAGCGCAAAAAGAAATGCAAGAACAGACTTAACCTTTTTCATATCAATACTTCCTTGTCTTAAATTTTATTTCCGCCTTCATGATAACATATCTATGTTAGGAATTATAACATATTAATATAACAATTGTCAAGTCATAATATTAGTGAGGTGATTTGGCATGAAAGAAAAATTGATAATTAATAAAAAATCATACAAGGGCGAAGACGGATATAAAACTTTTTCGATAAGAATAAAAGATGAAACTGTTGAAAAACTTGATAATCTTGCTAAAGAATCTAATCGTTCACGTAATGAGTTAATTAACATTTTACTTGACTTTGCAATCAAAAACTGTGAAATCAAATAGAGCCAAATATATTATAAAATTTTGGATAAAAGAAAGATCCTTCGCCTACGGCTCAGGATGACTTCTTGGGTCTGGGTATTTAACAAACTAAGATTGTCATTCTGAGGCTTTGCCGAAGAATCTTTTTTTACATTTAATAAATGAAAAAGTTTCAAATAATGATTTTACATTTGTTTCAATATATAGTCAACTACATCCGTCAGTTTGCTTTTTTGCCAGTCCTTATTCTTTTCACGTTCGGCAAGGGGACACAGTATAAAGAAATCAAGAGTCTCACCGGGAACACGCCCTGTGCGTAAAGGTTCGGCAAAGTGGTCTGCCCAATCCTCTTCGGTAGCATTTTTGAATCTGTCGGGATTCAGGTAGGTCATCTGACGTTTTGTGGCGGCAATATGCATCTTTGCCGATAAAGGCGACAGAAGATTATATTCTTCCTCGTTGACGTCTGTAAAGATATCGGGTAATCCGTGGGGGAGAATGTGTTCTGTTTCTCTGTCAATCAGAAGTCCCATCGGTTCCCAGTTGAAATCGGTTTCGGTAAAGTTGATTTTTACAAGCAATCCGAATTCGGTGTTGAACTGCGAACGCTGATAATCGGTATCAAAAATAAAGTTTCCGAGTGAATAAAAAATAATCTTGTCACCGACGGTTTCATAGTTCATCGGAACGTGCGGATGATGTGAAACAACGATGTCCGCACCCATTTCAAGATATTTGTGATAACGCTCACGAGTGTAGGGTGAGGGCAGAGGAGTAAACTCTTCGCCTGCGTGAGCTACTACGACACACCAACGGCAGGTCTTTTTGATCTCGTTGATAGTATTCTGAATTTCGTCAAGATCACTCCAGCTGTAACAGCCGGGCTTATTTTCGTCAGCCTTTCGGCAGGCTCGCTGATATCCAACTCCGAACATACCTATTCCGCCCGCTTCCTGCAGTATAACGGGACGGCGGGCTTCGTTTATGTTCATACCTGCGCCTATTGTGCGTGCGTTGCACTTCTGTGCAATATCAAGAGTACTTTTAATGCCGAATTCGCCTGCATCCATAATGTGATTGTTACAGATGTTCCAGATGTCGGCATGCATTCTGTCAAGAACCGTGACCGCTTCGGGATCAATGGTGTGCAGAAGCTGCTGAACACCGCCCTTAACGGTATTCTGCTCACAGGGGGCGATGGGACCTTCAACATTTGCTATAACGTGATCAGCAGAATGTAAAAAGTCAAGAATCTCGTCAGAAATGAGCTTATCATCGTTCCATTGACCGTACATATATCTGTCAAATCCGATATCACCCGTAAAAATGAGAGAAGATCTGTCTTTCATAAATAATCCTTTCGTTGTTACCGTTATTTCTCTGTAATGCGTGTGGGGCGGTGGGGAAAGGCTTTAAAAAAGTCGGATGCATCACCGTGGATTCTGACACCGTCAATATAGACGGCAGTCCCTTCATCGTAACCCTCGCCCGAAAGCAACAGCTTTGCTGCGGCAGGAGCAGTAAGTGCGATATCGTAATCACCGTCTTTTCTGTGTGTTACAACAGCTTTGCCGTTTTGATATTCGACGTCAAAAATGCCGTTGTTGTGCCCGATATCATCAATGCTCAAAAGACTGAATCTGCCGTATTCCGTGGGATATGTATTGCTTTCAAGCAACTTTTTAAGATTGTAAATCCTGCCTGCATAGACTCCGGAGGTCTCAAAACAGGCACCGTCAAGCTGTTCTGCCATTGCGGCAAAAGCAGATCCGATATACTGTTTATTTACAACAAGATTTTTGACTATTCCGTCATAATTCCGCAGAAAACCGATAAGGGCGTAAAGTGCCTCAGGCGAGAGAACAAATAATTCTTTGACAATAAGAGAATCGGGTCTTGCTACGGTAAAACGCACATATCCGTCGGGAACACCGCTTTTGTCCCGTCTTATGTATGTGTAGTCAGCACTTTCGATCGGAGTAGCACAGAAATATTTTTTGTCATTACGGCAGGTGGTAAGATTCTCTTTGACTGCACACTTGTTGTAAAGCTCGCAAAGCTTCGAAAACTGCTCACCTGTATAAAGAGTTACATCGTTGCTTCTCGGAATGTTTTTCAGTTTTTCAAACGGTACTTTTATGCTGTAAGTCTGAAAAAGGTTTGCAAAACCGAATTTTTTGTAATACTCGATAGAAAATGCATGCAAAAATCCGAGTGTCAGATCATCAGAAAGTGCAGTATCGGCAACTGTTCTGAAAAGCTCACGCACTCCGCCCAATCTGCGACATTCGGGTCTTGTGCAAATGCTGTCAAAAAAGATCGAGTTAAGCTTGTTACCGCAATAGTGCAGATCTGCATTGTATTTTTCAATGCCTGCAAAGAGCTTGCCGTCATCAAAAGCTCCGATCACATCGGCATCAACGGTGCTGTCAGTTACAGGATCAAATTTCCAGATGAAGGATGCGGCAGAAATTTTTTGAAATTCTGCTTTTTCTTCGGGTCTCAGATATCGGATTTCCATGGTTATCCTCCGTAAAAAGTCGTTTTATGAGAATTTTGGTGACAGATAACAGATAAGAGATAATAAAGAATAGATAATAATACAAACAGCGCACAAATTTCTTCGTTCACTATTATCTTTTATTTATTCAATATTATCTCTTATCTTAGCCTCGCAAGAGGCGCTGTTTGGCCCGCCCGAAGGGATTCGAACCCCCGATCTTCAGAATCGGAATCTGCTGCGTTATCCAACTGCGCCACGGGCGGAATAATATTTATACATCAAGTATAAAGCTGTGTAAGAAGCCGTTTTCGGAGAACATTATTTCACCGTTACCGCCTGCAAACTCAAAGAACTTCTGTTCATTTTCAACGGGAGTGACCTTGTATTTTGATAAAGCTGCACCGTTAACCGATATATCGGGTGAAGTAATGCCGATATCGGCGAATACGTGATTGAATGCATCGGACAGAGTTTCAAACTCGCTTTCAACCGTGACATCAAGCTCTGTTTCGACTTCTGTAGCGGTTTCGGTTAATGCTTCGGAAACGTCGGTAGTGTCGGTAGTGTCGGTTGTCGGTTCAACGGGAGTGCCGACCGCGCTGTACAGAACCGTAGAGTCCGACGTGTCAGTAAAGGTCAGCTGATTGTTCTTGGTGCGAAGGCGGAAGCTGTCCTTGAGAGTAATCTCGCTATCGCGGTATTCGTAGACAACGGTATATGCGTTGTAGCCGAGAATCGGGTCAGCCAGCTCGCAGGTGAGACAATAAAATCTGTCCTTGCCGTTCGGAAAGATGGTCATTCTGGCGGCAATGTTAGGCGAAAGAGTGTTGTCGGTAGTGAACATTTCCTCATCAAGGGTATCGAGACTCAGCATAGCGGTTGCGGAAAGCTGTGCCGTGCCGTCAACATATTCGTATACATCAAGGCAGAAAGCACCGTCCGAAGTATAAAGCACCGACAACTCGTCTGTTTCGTCGCCGTCAACATCATAAACATAAAGACCGCAAACGGCTGTCTTCAGGTCATCGCTGAGGCACATTTTTGATTCCTCGACGAAAGTATATTTGTCACGAAGAGTGGTATTGATATAGTTTGAAAAACACATTACGGCATCGTCGAAGACAGTCTGTTCGGTAGCTTCTGCGGTTGGTGCTTCGGTATTATCGCCGACGGTCCACGGTTTTTCTTCAGGATTTACGTCGTTTTCGGGCTTTTTGCTGTTAAAGAAAACTGCGCATAAAACGCCGATAACAACCAATATAACAGAGAGCACGGCTAACTTTTTCATGCTTTAACTCCTAACTTTTTTAAATAAGTCACACTATATTATCACATCTGAGGATTTAATTCAACCATAAAATCAGAAAATAAATAAAATTAACATTAAATTAACACTTGACTATGAAAAATTTTGGTTTATAATTGAATAGTTGTTTATAATAAAAGGAGTGTTAGAAATGGATTTTTTGGCAGAGTTTTTTGCCGGAGCAAGTACAATTACAACAGCAGTTTTCTTTGTATTGGGTCTTGTTTGTATTATCAAGGGCGGCGACTGGTTTGTTGACAGCGCAAGCTGGATTGCAGAGGTTCTCGGTGTACCTAAGTTTGTTATCGGTGCAACGATCGTTTCTCTTGCAACTACATTACCCGAGATGATAGTTAGTGTTTCTGCTACATTTCAGGGTAACGTCGAGATGGCGGCAGGTAACGCAGTAGGCTCAGTAACGGCCAATACTGCTATGATTATGGGTATCTTCATTGTTTGTATGCCGTTTGCGGTCAAGCGTAAAGAGTTTACGCCCAAGGCTTGCCTTATGTTCCTTGCGTCAATTTTTATTTTTGTCGGTTGTATCTTTACTCCTGTTGTTGAGGCAGAGTATTCCGGCGAATTCGGTAAGTTCCACAGTCTTTCAACATACGGACTCATTCTTCTTATCGTAGTATTCGTAGTGTTCTTTATCGAGAATTTCATTTCGATGAAAAACAAGGATGTTCAGATTGAACCGAGTCCCGAGAATATCGGTATCCAGACAGAGGATGATGTTGTTCCTACAAAGGATACCGTTACAAAGAAGGATTGGATCCGCAACCTTGTTTTCTTCGTTCTCGGTACAATCGGTATCGTTGTCGGTGCACAGCTTCTTGTTAACGCAGGAACGGAGCTGGCTGTCAGAATCAACATTCCGCAGCGTGTTATCAGCGTTATCGCAGTTGCTATCGGAACATCTCTTCCCGAGCTTGTTACTACTATCACGGCACTTCGCAAAAAGCAGGGTGCTTTGTCTGTAGGTAACATTCTCGGTGCTAACATTATCGATCTTACGCTTATCCTTCCCATTTGTTCCTTTGTTTCCATGGGTACGGGCAGCGGCGCATTGGCGGTTTCCTATTCTTCCGTTCACGTTGATATGCTCATTTGTATGGTTGCGATTGCAATTGCCGTTATCCCCACAATCATTACAAAGAAGTTCCAGCGTTGGCAGGGTGCCGTAATGCTTGCAGGCTACGCAGGATATGTAATCTATACGGTTATCTGATAATTTATAAAAGCATCAACTTTTTACCGTTGGTGCTTTTTTGTTTTTTGTATGTGTTAAAATGATGTGACCCAATAAAAAAGAGAAGTAACTTCAAAATATGGTATAATGAATTCACCACAAACCATTAACCGTAAGAAAGAAGTACTTCTCATGAATATGATAACACAAGAAGCAAGAAAAAAGC
>JAFQIG010000029.1 GCA_017397655.1 Clostridia bacterium
CTTTTGGTAATTATTTATGTGCGTTTGTCGCGTTTTTGCCCTCTCGCAGTACCTTTGTACAGCTTCGGGGCAAAGAACACGCCATCTCGTCACCTTTCCCGAAGTCTCCCTGCTTGCCGAAAAATACTTTTTCGACAAGCAATGGCGGTATCCCAAAGGATACCGCCCGGAAATTATTGATTAGTTGTTGGGGATCATCTTACCGTCTTCTGCGAACATATAGGAGCCTGCTGCGAAGCCGTAAGCGTTGTCCTTGTCAACGTACCATGTACGTCCTGCTACAAGGTAGCCTGCGCTACGGTTGTAGTAGTAGTCGCCGTCGATCTCGATAAGGCCGAGACCCTTCTGAGGTACACCGTCAACATAGTAGTAAAGAACACCGTTCTTCTCTACGATGCCGTTGAGATAAAGCATCTTGCCGTCTTCGCCGAAGTTGTAGGAACCTGCCGGGAAGCCGTAATCATTATCTCTGTCAACGTACCAAGTACGTCCTGTTACAAGATAACCTGCGCTTCTTACATAGTAGTAGTCGCCGTCGATCTTGACAAGACCGATACCCTTCTGCTGTACGCCGTCAACATAGTAATAAAGGAGACCGTCCTGCTCAATGATACCTGTAAGGATCATCTTACCGTCATCAGCAAAGTGATAAGAACCGGGAGCGATACCGTAAGCATTACCCTTGTCAATGTACCATGTGCGTCCGGATACAAGGTAACCTGCACTGCGGACATAGTAGAATGCGCCGTCGATCTTGATAAGGCCGAGACCCTTCTGAGGAACACCGTTCTTGTAGTAGTAGATAACGCCGTTTTCTTCAACAATACCGTTGAGAGTGATCATCTTACCCTCTTCATCGAAACGGTAGGAGCCTGCCGGGAAGCCGTAGTCATTGTTTCTGTCAACATAGTAGGAAGCGTTGGAAACAACGTAGCCTGCACTTCTTACATAGTAGTAGTTACCGTCAACCTTGATAAGGCCGAGACCCTTCTGGATTTCGCCGTCGATTGCATAGTAAACAGTACCTGTAGAGGAATCTGTAAATACGCCTGTGATAGCACCGATAAGCTTGCCTTCTGCGTCGAATTCATAAGCACCGACCCATCTGCCGTTGTGAGCGATTGCACGTGTGCCTGTGCAGTACAAGCCATCGTTTTCAAAGTAGTATTTTGCTCCGTCGATCTCTGCCCAAGCATTCTTATAATACTTAGCGCAGTAGTAGTAACGGATACCGTCGGACTCATTTGCCCATGCACCGAGACACTTACCCATATCGCCTTCAAATCTGTAATCACGGCCTGCAAGTGTTACTGTACCTGTTGCTGCATAACCGTTGCCTCTGAAGTAGTGCCAATCTTCACCGATCTGTACCCATGCAGACTTTGCAGGGATGTTGGAAAGGATGTACATCCAGCCCTCTTCATCCTCGAACAATCCGTCATAAAGGTTGTTTGCAAGATATGCACCGTTCTCGTCGAATGTGCAGATGATGCCGTCGATAAGGTGAGAACCTGTAAGCTTAACGCCGTCTACATAGTAGCAGCTGTTGTCGCCGCTCCAGCCGTCGCCTACGATAACACCGTCAACATAGTCCTTGCCGTCTTCGTAAGTACCGTTGAAGAGATCACCACAGTCTTCACACTTAAGAACACCGTCAACAAATGTGTATGTGTGACCTGTTGCGGAAACTGTTGTACCCCAGTCGATTACGGAGCCGCATACGTTACAGTATGTCTTGCCTTCGCATCCGTCTGCTACGCAAGTTGCAGCAACATCAGCAACTGCTTCTACCGTATGAGCGTGCCAGGGATTTGCAATATCGTTGATCTTTGTCTCAACGGAAACGCTTCCGTCAAATGCACCGTAGAAGCCGTTGAGAGCTTCATCTGTGTATGTAACCTTACCGCTGACAACGTCACAATCAAATGTAACTACGGGACAGTATTTTGATGCATACTGAGTATCTGCAGCAACGCCTGAACCCTCAACATCCCAGGACCATACACGAGCCGGAATGCTGACAAGAACTGTTTCGTCTGCGTCAACATCGCCGATCTTTGTAAGAGTGATCTTTGCGATATTGGAAATGGAATTGAATGTATAATCAGCCTTGAAGCCGTCTGCTACGATCATATGATCGAGCTCCCATGTGTGGGCTGTGTTGAGATAGAGCTCTGTTTCAACTGTGTCAATCTTTGCAATATCATCTGTTACAACGTCAACATAGTATACAGAATCTGTCTCGATAGCATTGTTAAGGTCGTTATGACCTGCAAGAGAAACTGCAGGAGCATCGGAGTTTGCAGCGATTGTAATCTCTTTTGTAAGCTTAGAATAGTTTCCGAGCTTATCAGCGATCTCGAAGCATACAGAGTGTACGCCGTCGGGAAGAATGATGCTGTCCATAGAGATTGTGGAGCCTGCTGCCTTAACGTTTTCGATCTTGTTACCGTCAACATAGATAGCTGCCGTTGCATAATCAAGACCGCTTGTGTTGGAAGCTGCTACATCTGCTACTGTTGCAGAGAAAGCAATTTCATTTGTTGTAACTGTCTGGCCGTTAAGCTCAACAGCTGTATCCTGAAGTGCATAGGATGCTGCGCTGATTACGGGAGCATCTCTGTCATCAACTGCTGCACTATAGTCAAGAGTAACATCGTCGATATAGAAAGTGATGTTCTTTGCTGCAAGGTCTGTTGTGCCGCAGAAGAACTGAATAAATGCGGGATAGTAGTTTGAACCGCCGTTAACAAGTGTTCTGTTTGCGGTTTCAAGAACTGTTGTTCCGTGATAATTCTGAGCAAGCGGAATGTTGATATAGATCCAGCCTGCTTCGGGGATCTTTGCACCGCTGATTGCAGAGAACTTGGAGCCGTCGGGAAGAAGCATATATGTGTAGCTTGTGTTAAGCGTTGCATCTGCAGATGCACCGTTAGAATCTGCAAGACGGAAGTATGTTCCGACTGCCTCTTCGGGAGCATAAACCCACATACCGATGCTTGTGGGATTCTTGCCGTTGGCTGTGTCACGGTATGTAACATGATCACCTACGTAGTAAACGTAGTTATATGTCCATGAACCTACACCTGCGTTGTGAACTTCGTCAAAGTTTACACCGAGAGAATAGTTACCGTTCTTAACCTTACCGCCGTTTTCCTTTGATGCAAGGAATACGCTTGAAGTTGTTCCGTTGGGAGCATAGTTGCTGTATCTCTTAGAATCTGATTCCTTGGGATAAATCGCATCGGGAGCATTCTCATCGAGCCATTCACCGATATTGTCAACGCCGCGCCATTCATCAATTGCATTTTCGCCTTCAAAGTCCCAGATAACCTCGGAACCCTTGCCGAATGTAATTGTGATTGTGATGGGAGCAAGCTCTGTCGAATACTTGTATGTAGCTGTGATATCTGTACCCTTAACGCTTTCATCATCTGTTGCGTTGAAGGTAAGACCGTCTACAGTACCTGCGGATGCATCTGAAAGTGCAACATCAAATGTATCTGCCTGATAGTAAACATCAAATACGCCGTATGTTGCTGTGATGTCAAGAGCGAGTGCCTTGCCGTAAGGAAGAGTCATTTCAGCCTGGCTGAAAGAGATTGCATCAGGATTTACAACGTTGATTGTCTTCTTGCCGACAACTGCACCGCCGAATTCCATCTGAATGTCAACCTGACCGATTGTGCCGTTTGATGTAAATGTGCCGTCTGCAATTGTACCGAAGGAAGCATCGGAAAGAGTCCACTCAGCTTCTGCGGGGATTTCTGCCGCATAGCCGTTACCGTCGATACCCTGTGCAGAGAATGTGTATGTTGTGTTGGATGCAAAGTAATCGTACTCTGCGCTGATGTTTGCGTGATCAAATACGCCTGTGGGCTTTGCATTGGATGCTACGAAAACACCGTGGATTGTGGGACGCTCGGAACCGTCTGACGGGCTGGAACGCATAACAAGCTCGTCTTCGCCTTCACGCTGTGTGATGAATGTGGAGGATCCGCCGCCGTCACAGTTAACTGCCCATTCGCATCCGAGAGCAAGCATTGTTTCGCCCTCTTCATAGTCACTGAGACCTACTGAATAGGGAGCCTGACGACCGTCAACCTGACAGATAACAAGTGTACCGTCTGCCTTAACACCGATCATGGAACGGGATGCTGCTGCAGATGTACGCTCTACGCTCTTGACAAGCTTGCCTTCTTTAACTACAAAGCCGAAGGAACAGCCTACTGCCTGCCATTCGTCACCACGAAGGCTGCTTCTCATTTCACAAGAAACGTTGCCGTCTTCATCCTTGTATACGCAAAGCATGGTGCTGGGGCCCTTGTCACCGATAACCTTGCCGTTGTAAACAAGAACTCTGGGAGCCTGTGAAGAATAAGTAAGGTCTGTGTTCATACCGCCGACAATGTTGTATCCGAGGTTTTCCTCGTAATAAGCTGCCATATCGGTCAGCTTTGCCGACTGCTGATTTGCAAGGATTGTTGTGTCCTTGTCGATACCGTAATAACCGGGAACGATCTCGACATTTTTGTTGTTAACGTCAACTTCGATTACGTGAACAACCTGTCTGCGAGTGTAGTCAGCGTTGTTGAGAATAATCTCCGTCTCTGTTGCGCCGGGACAAAGTGTGTAGCTGTTCTGTGCAATGATCTTGTAATAACCGTTTGATACGGATGTATCATAGGTAGATGCTGCTGCAGATGCCGCTACGCAAAGTGTGCTGAGCATCATCACAAGAACCATTAACACGGAGAGCGTGCGCTTAAAGGTCTTTTTCATTTTAAAGTCTCCTTTTTTTATTTTCTAATTCGTTGCAAATGTTTTCCGATATACAATTCAAAAAGCCTTTCAACCCCTTTGTACATCAGAAAACAATCCGCAACAAACAGAATACATTGTTATCCGAGTTCATTCAATGTGTCGATAAGATAGTTTATATCCTCTTTCATTGCAAGAACCGTCAGTTCTTCTTCCTCTGTCCACGTTTCATCAAAATCAACGTCATAAGAAAGAAGGTTTACATATATCTTTACACCATCTATCGTGACAGCTCCGATACAGACTCCGTCTTCGCCGTCAAAAAGAATGTCGTAAAGATGGATCTCTTCATGCTCGCCTACCGTTGCAAACATCTCGACGGTGCTGATACCGTCTTTTTCAACAACATTGGTACGAAGCATATCATTCCAACGCTTGGGATACAAGAGTTCTCCGTATTTTGTCGCTATCCCCATAAGGCTCGGATTGAGCGTCAACGGATCTTCGGTAGTCGTTTCGGTTACTGCTTCCGTCTGTGTTTCGGTCTGTGTCGTGTCAGTTACAACAGGACCCGTTTCGCTCTCACAGCCGAACAACATCACGCTGAGAAGTATCACCGTTACGACTAAAGCTAAATATTTTTTCATAGCTGCCTCTCAAAATTTCAAATAATCTGTGTACGGTCTTTCAAGGTCCACTGTCTGTCCGTGAGAAGCTACCTGTTTTTCCTTGGGTGGATCCTCAGAATAATCACCGTATTTCTGAGTAAGGTATGTATGATACTGCTTCGGAACACGAACCTTCATACCCTCAAACTCGGCTTCCGCACCCTCTGCGTAAACCTCCCTGGGGAAATACTCGGACTTTCTCATCGAGTTTGCAAAGTTACACCAGATCTTACTTTTCATTACATCATTGCTCATCATAAGCTCTTCTGCCGCCTTGCAAGCCTTTGCCGTAGGAGTATAAATGCCCAAAAACCTGCGAAGCGCACTTCTGATTGTAAGTCCCAAATCCTTGTGATAAAAAGGGATCAGACCTGTATAGCGTTTTCTGTAGTGCTTCCACTTTTCTTTTTCAAATATTTCCTGTTCTTTTTCGCCTTCGGGGTAACCGTCAAGCGGAAAAACATCTATAAAAACTCCGTGATTCATACGGATTTTTGAAGCTTCCTGTTCGATAAAGGTTGTGTTGCGATTGCGAAGCTTGCTGCCCATTCCCGGATACTCGGGATCGGTACGGTAATTCTGCAAAAACACCCAATCGGGAAGCATTGACGGGGCCTTTTCAAGAAACTTTTCGTAATCAGGTCTCAAAAGCGCAACATCAACATCATCATCCCACGGAACAAATCCTTTATACTTGATCGCACCGAGTGCGCTTCCGCATACGAGATAGTATCGAAGATCGAACGCTTCACAAATCTCTATAAAAATCTTCAGAAGCTCATATTCCTTTTTTTGCAGATCTGTCATCAGTTATTCCCCTTAGACAAGAGTTTTTTACCGCCTCTTAAAACTTTATTGAAAAGTGTTATCCAGATTTTGCTGTTTGTTGCAAAAATAACTGCCACAGATACTGCCGACACGATGTACGGATAGAATCCGAACGAAACACAAAGCGCCTGCAAAAGTATTATAACACAATTCAAGCCAAATGCAAACCAATTTATATGAATTTTTACAAACCTTTGAATATCAATTATTCTCGCCAGAGCTATTACTATGTATGCCGCTACCGTTCCGATAACTGCACCCCACACGCCGCAGAGGCGGATAAACACAAGATTGAAGATAATGTTAACAACTGCCGCAACAAGCGTTGTCATCATATTATTTTTTGTCTTTTTGATTGCGCTGTAAATCGAACCGTAAAACGACGATATTGCATTGAATACCGCACTTACAAGCAGGAACGGTACGTACTGCCATGCCGATTGAAAGTCCTCTCCGACATAAAGCGACATAAACGGTTTTATTATCAGTATCAGCACTGTTGCTGCCGAAAAAGCAAGCGTGCTGTAAACTGTCATAACCTCGGAATAGAAGCTCTTATCGCCACCGTCCTCTGCTTCTTTGATAGAGGATATACCCCACGCCTGTGAGAAGATGCTGATAAAAACATTGATAAGTGACGGAATTTTGGTTGCGACTGTATAGATTCCGAGTGCTGATGCCGAAAGCATCAGTTCTATCATAAGCTTGTTTGACGAATGAATCGCCCACCATGATATATTATTAAGTATCAGAGGTGCAGAGAATGCCATCATCTCTAAAAGAAGCTTTTTGTCAAATCGGGCATTTCTTAACGCTTTTCCTATTCCTCCGACAAAGAATACAATCGCCACGGTAATTGCACCTGCGACTATATAGGAAACAAGATATCCTTTGACTCCGAGATTAAACTGTGTCAGCAGGATTATGTTAAGTACGGCAAGAAGAAGTGTCTGTAAAATTCCGCCTGCCGCATAAAGAGAATTGCGGTTCTTCACTTTGAGATAATTCATCTCAACCGGCAGAATCATATTAAGTATTGTGTAAACGCAGAAGTACCATTTCCATTCACTGACAGCTGAATAAAACCGAAGCAACGGAGTCAGCGCAACAGTAACGAGTGCACCGACCGTAATCACAACAAAAGCAGCCAAAAGGACATTCTGCGGTTTTTGCGTTTTCATCAGTCCGAAACGCACAACGGCATCAAAGATTACAACCGACACAAACGGCACCAGAAGCTGTGATACGGTAAAGACAAGGTCAGCCGTACCGTATTCGTCCGTAGTCATATAGTTTGTATAAAGCGGAACAAGCAGGAACAATATCAGCTTTGATCCGATACTACCGACAGCAAATATCAATATGTCCTTGATAAGAGATAATCCTTTGTTCTGACTCATTTTTCACACTCAAAAATCCAACAGGAAGAATTTGTATCCGCAAAGATTGCCTCTGACGCACGCAACAGCAAGTATTGCAAGAGTCAGCACTCTGACAAAATTCACGTATCTGTGGTCCTCTTTTTGCAGTTTGTACTGAAGCACCGCATACATCAACGGAGCGATTATTATCGAACTGAACATTATAAAACGATGGAAAATCGTATACTCAAAGCAAAACAGTATCTCGGGAACACACATAAACGCATTGAACTGTGCAAGAGGTTTAAGTCCCTGCATACCTTCTTCATCCTTGATTTTTCTGTACTGAAGCAAGGTATAAAGCACAAGTGCCAGCTGCATAAATCCGATGATATATTCCCAGGAATAGCTGTACCAATTGTTGTTGATATAGCTGATTCCCTTGTTAAACGCTGCCGTCAGGTAGCTGCCGCCGACAACAAGACCTGCCGCACCGATCGCTATTGCTACGATATAACTGCCGAGCTTCGGCTTTTTGTTGCCGAACTGACCGACAAGCAAATACAAAAGTCTGAGTACAAAAACAGGTATCGCCGCAAGGTGCATAAGACACGCTATGCCGTAAAAAACAAGGTTTTTCAGAAGCGTTCTGTCACCGACGGTATCGGTGTAAACGCACCACGCCATTATAGCAAGCGCCGTCAGACAGCGTACACCTGAGATTACCTCTAAAAACTCGCCTGCCGCCATAAAACAAAGGAAGGTAAGAGCGAGCGCATATGTGGAGTTACTTCTGACATCAGCATTATCCTTAAAAAGCGAATACGTAACCTTAGGTGTATCGTCCTGCAGCTTACATCTTGCCGCACAATCTTTGAAAATTGCAAAAACAGATCCGAAAAATATCAGTGCGACTACACACGGCAACACGCCGTCAAGGCCTGTTTTCTGACAAAGATAAATCATCAGATATGAAACAGGCGTGCTTGAATTTATCAAAGGACCCGTTACAAACTCTGAAAAAGTTCTGTTCTGCCAGTACGAATCGTACATTTTTCGCCATTCGCAAAGGTCTGCCGATTCTCCCGGAACATAAAAGAATGCCAACACACCGATCGCTGTCAGCATAACAGCAAAAATTCCCTTAAGCTTTTTTGGGTTTTCCGTATGTAAAAGCCTGCTGTAGCCGTAAAGAGCAACAAGAACATAAGCGAACACACCCATAAGTCGTTCGATAAGCATTGTTCTTGACAGCATCAGCTCGATGTTCATACCAACCGATAATCTTTTGTCTGCACAAAAGATTCCTTTCTGTAAAAATTATTCCGAAAAGTTCATATAATACTCAAACAGATTTGCGGTTTCACTTTCTATATCGTAGTTACCGCCGAGCAATTTTCTGCCGTTTTGCAATCTGTCCGTAACCGTCTTTGAAATTTTCTCAAAAGTATTTATCCATTGTGAAGTGTCAGCAAGGCTCACATAAGAGCAATCCCCGAATTCCACCTCACGCGTAATTGTATCACTCAGAACACACGGGAGTCCCGATGCCTGTGCCTCGATAACCGACAGCGGCACACCCTCGAAAAGTGACGGAAGCCAGAACACATCCATTGCCGACAAAACGTCGGGGATATCGTGTCTTTTTCCCGTAAAGACAACATTATTCTCTATCGAAAGCTCCTTTGCCATCGCCTCCGTCTGCGGACGAAGTGTTCCGTCACCAACCAGAAGAAGCTTCGCATCCGGAACACGCTTTAAGATGTCCGAAAAGACTCTGAGCATAAAAGCGTGATTCTTCTCAGGTGAAAACCTGCCGACATGACCTATCAAAAAGGTATCTTTATCTATAGAAAGCTCCTGTCTTACTGCATTTCTTTTTTCGTCGCTGTACAGAAATCTGTCAACTGAAATCGCATTGTGAAGAACAAAAACTTTTTTATTGTTTCCGAAAAGCTTTGCCGCATCGTTTGAGCAAGCGACAAGCTCGGTCGAATTGTTGCGAATAATCGGCATCATCAGTCTGTTTCTGATCGCCGAAATCGGCTTTTCGCTGAATTTTGTCGAATGGCTGTGCGATAAAACGTGCTTTACACCGCTTTTTTTTGCAACACCGCCGACCAGCGCAGCTGCCCATATCGGATGGCAATGTACCGCCGTATACTCGCCCTTGTGTTCATCAAAAAACCTTTTCAGATTCTGCTTGTATTCCTTTGAAAACGATGCATTGCCGAGAAAGAACACTCTTCCGCCGAGAGACAGTATCTCCTGCTTGTGACTCGCTTCCATTTCGGCAAAATACAAAAAATCGAACTGAATGCGACTGCGGTCCATATGACGGTAATAATTCATCATTACGCTCATCATACCCGCATTGATATTAAGACTTGAAACAACCTGCAGAATCTTAATCATTATCTTTTTCTACATCCTTCTGAAGCTTTTGTTTGAGTGCCGTTGTTGAAATATCGGGAGTACGCGGCAAAAACATAACTTCACAAATATCCTTGATCGCATCGTATTCGGGCATTTTTTTAAATGTTTCGGCGTAATCGTCACCGAGAAGAAAAACATCCGCCTTATAGTTTTTGATGTCCTCTACCTTCTGTGCCATGGAATGTTCGGGAATAACGAGATCGACATAGCGAAGATCCTTTATATAATCCATTCTCTTTTCAAGAGGAAACACCGTCTCTTTACCCTTGCTTTTGCACATCTCATCAGTCGATACTCCGACAATAAGACGGTCACCGAGAGCACTTGCTCGCTTAAGAAGATTCAGGTGTCCGTAGTGAATCAGATCGAACGTTCCATATGTGATTACGGTTTTGATAAGACATCACTTCCAATAAAAATTAAAGCTTCAACTCAACGGGAGCGTGATTGACACGCTTTTCAACAGGAGGAAGCTGCATATAATCTCTGTACTGTCTGCGAAGCACGGTATCAACCTCTGCCGGCAGATTAATCTCTATATCCTCAAACTGATGCTTAACCGGGGGAACAAGATCGCTGACGGGAGCTTCGACTTCGGGAAGCCCTCTTGTCGATACAAAGCCCGTTCCCTTTCCGTTGAAGCTCTGAAGCTGTGCATCAAGCTTTTTAAAAAGCCACTTTTTCGGTACGGGAATCAGCATAATGTGCAGTATTCCTCTGACAACAGCCGCTATCATCTGCTTTTTTCTGTCCTGCGTAATGCACGCCTTTCTGACAGATTTCGCAACATAGAGCTGCATCCATAAATTACACTTGCTTCTGTATGCTTTTCTTTCTTCTTCATCGATAGGAATCTCATCATACGGCATAATGTCAACAAACACGCCGTGATGCATCTTTATATGCTTTACGCTGTCCTCGACAAACACCGTTCCGTCCTTTCTGACCTTTGCAAAGTATGAAGCCGTTTTCGGTTCGACATCAAAGTGCTGCAGCGTATAGCCTTCCGCCAATTCATCGGAAGCAATTTTCAAAAATCTGTCATAGTCGGGACGAAGCATACCGATATCAATATCGTCATCCCACGGAATAAATCCGTTATGACGCATGGCACCGAGAGCTGTTCCTCCGACTGCAAAGTAGGTTATATTTTCCTTTTCACAAACACGTATTATCTCGGCAAGTACATCCGTCTCGATTCTCTGAAGCTTTTTCAGATCGTCGTCATTGTATCTGTCAGAGGATTTCTTCTTTCTTAAAAAGCCGCTGTAGATTACCGTCTTGAGTCCCGGGGGGATGCTTACGAAAATACGTATCAGAATCATATTGATGAAAGCATCAAAACGACTTATCATTTTATGCTCTACCATAAAATTCTGGAGAAATTTCCACTCTCTGATTCTGACCGAGTCACTTCTTTTTGAATTAAAGCCGTTACCCACACGGACAAAAACGAGTGTTTCATTCATATTGGCAAAACGACATCCGTTTGCAATCATTTTTGTCCACAGATAATAATCCTCGACATACGGATGCGACTCGTATCCTCCGCAACGCACAAGTGCTTCTCTCTTTATGCACACGCTGACGTGGTTTGTAGGCGAGCGTCTTTTGCCCATTTTTACAATATCTTTATGTTCTGCCGGACACGCACGGACACGCTTGTCCTTTTCGTCGATGCTTTCGGCAAACTCCGCTATATCCGTACCCAGAACATCAATCTCGGGATGAGCAGTTATATATTCAATCTGTTTTTCAAAACGGCAAGGAAGACTGATATCATCGGAATCCATACGGAATATGTAATCACCCGTACAGTAATCGGTTCCGATTCTGAGTGCTTCGCCGAGTCCTCTGTTCTCGGATTGCGGATAATACTTTACGATATCCTTTTTATCCTGTGCAAACTCATCAAGAACGGCATATAACTCATCAGTAAGCGGACCGTCAAAAACCACAACAATCTCGTCGGGCTTTACAGTCTGCTGTTCATATATGCTGACAAGCGCATCTTTCAGATATTCCGCTTCGTCATTCTTGTAAACAGACATAAGCACAGAATACTTCATTATATATATCTTTCTCCTCTACCCAAAATAAACTCCGCAACTTTTTGAAAGCATTGCAAAAACCTCTTCACCCGCATATGCGGCAACCGTTGCCGCTGCAGAAGCCATATCAGGCGCACGTGTCGTCATATTATGACAATCAGATCCAATAAAGTGTATCATTCCGTCGCTGAGCATCTTTGCGAGCTTTTTGCCTTGCTTTCCTGTAAGTGACGACGCATTGATCTGCATTTTCACGCCACCCGTCAAAAGCTGATTAAATAATGAGGACGGCTGTTTTTGCATATATCTTTCGATATGTGCCATTACGACATCTATACCTCGCGAACGCTGTATGTCGAAAATCTCACGGAGAATATACTCACTCCACAAATCGGAAGGCATCTCCAGCAAAAGTGTTTTTGTCCCCTGAACACAAAGCCTTTCAAGCGACTCCATTCTGCTGATGCCTCTGAAATAAAGTACCTCTGCACCGAGCTTCACTCTCGGCAAAGACTCTGTCAGCTTTTCTGATAAAAGCTCCCACGCATTGTCACGAAGTGTGAGAAAACTGTCGGGAGACTTCTCCGTCGGGTAATAGTGCGGCGTCGCAACAACCGTATCAATCCCCTGCTCCGACAATGCCGTCAGCAGCCGCACGCTCTCTTCCGTATCTTTACTGCCGTCGTCAATCCCCGGAAGTATATGTGTATGAACATCGGAAATACGATACCTCGACAGCAACTCTTTTCCTTTTCCGATGTCAATCTTTTTTTTAAAAATCATTTTGTACCGTAACCGTATTTGCTGTATTTGCCGTATTCTTTTGAAGATTCTCTGGCATCAACCATAACAAAGCCGAGGAACTTTTCTTTGTTGATTGAAAGCTGACGCATACATTTATTAAGCGCAATTCTGCTGCCGTAATCCTGTCTGACAACAGCGATTATTCCGTCAACCACGTTAAGTATCGTAAGTGCATCGGAAACGATGTTTACGGGCGGCAGATCAATGATGATAAAATCATAATCCTTTGAAAGCTTTTTCAAAAGATTGCTCATCTGATCCGAGCCGAGAAGCTCGGACGGATTGGGAGGAATGTCGCCTGCCGCGATTACCTTGAGGTTGTCAATAACACCGGAAGCGACAGTTGCATCAGCAGGTTCGCAAAGTCCCGCAAGAATGTTGGAAAGACCGGGATTCTGCTTCAGGTCAAGCTGACGTGCTATGTTGGGAAGTCGCATATCGGCATCTATCAGAAGAACCTTTTTGCCGCTTTCGGCAACAACATATGCAAGATTTATTGATGTGATACTCTTTCCCTCGCCGGGAAGAGCGCTTGTGATACCGATAACACGGCATCCCTTTTCTGCAGGCAATGTAAACATCAGATTGGTACGAAGAAGCTTGTATGCCTCTGCAGCGGTAAACTTAAGATTGCCGCAAATGTTAGTTTCTTTTTCACGGATGGCAGAAGGATTGTTGATGATCTTGTTACGGCGTCTGCCTGCCGTTAATGAAGAGAAGATATTCTTTTTCATCATACATTCTCCTTTCCGTCATCTGAATTGGTAGCATATCTGCGCATATAAGATGATGCCGATTCTGCCGATAAGTTCGGAATAACCGCAAGTACGGGCGCATCGAAGGTCTGGAGCAGATAATCCTCGCTGTGGATAACATCATCCGTAATATCTCTGATAATAACGATGGCACATCCGAGTACTGCACCTGCCATAAAGCAGATTATAAAGCAGATTATGTAATTGGGTGAAACCTGCTTTTTGTTAACGATGGCATTATCAACAAGCTTTGCCGATGTTCCGACAACGATGCTTGAAATTTTTGCAGGAAGAACCTCGCCTATCGTTTTTGCAAGCAGCTGAGCCGTTTCGGGATTTTCCGATGTAACGGTAATACTGAACACCTCGGTAGAATTGACCGATTCAGCACTTATCATCTCGTTGACCTGTTCGTATGAAAGATCAACCCCTGCTTTTTTGATTACTTCGTTAAGAGTTGTTCTTGTACGAAGAATGACTATGTAAGTATCTACAAGGCTCTGTGCAACGCTGAGGTCGGATGATGACAGACCTGCGGCAATCTTTTCAACGGAAGCAGATGTTGATCTGTTATTGACATAGAGCATTACACTTGAAGAATACTTGGGTGTTACAAAAAAGAATGCACATGAAATGCCGATAACTACGGCAAGTACTGCGCACAAAGCTATCATCCATGCCTTGCGAAGCAGAAGCTTTGCAATCTGGATAATATCAAAATCATATGAGTCCGGACTGTTTACTTTCATTTATTTTCACTCCAATTTGTTATCGGTGCGTGTACGGTGCCGACAGACTGCACCTACACTAATAAAACTACTACTTTAATATACCACTCTTTTGTGTTTACGTCAAGAAAAAACGCTTATTATTACGCATTATTTAGTGTTAAATTTTTGAAATTTTTCATATTTCTGCACATTAACGCAAATCATAATTCTGTTATAAAATTAAACTGCATATTTTATAATATATCTCTGTTGACATTTATTTATGCTTTATCTATAATTATTTCAAACGTAACGAGGTGATGCAGTGTGTTAACTTATGAAAATCCCATTATCCCCGGCTTTTATCCCGATCCGAGCATCTGCAGAGTCGGTGAAGATTATTATCTTGTAAACAGCTCTTTTGAGTTTTATCCCGGTGTTCCGCTGTGGCACAGCCGTGATCTTTTCAACTGGAAACAGACAGGGTATGTGCTTAACCGCAAAAGTCAGCTTCCGTTGGAACATTCAGGCACCTCGGGCGGTATCTATGCCCCTACCATCCGATATCATAACGGAAGATTCTATATGATTACCACAAACGTTTCGGACGGCGGCAATTTCTTTGTGTGGACCGATGACATAAACGGTGATTGGTCGGATCCCGTATACCTTGATCAAGGCGGCATTGATCCGTCAATCTTCTGGGACGATGACGGAAGAGTTTATTATCAGGGAACTCACCGTGACGAGCTTGATCGCAACTGCATAGGTCAGTACGAATTCGATATCGAAACGGGCAAACGGCTTTCCGAAACAAAAGTACTCTGGCACGGCACGGGCGGTAAATGTCCCGAAGGTCCGCATATGTACAAGCTTAACGGATATTATTATCTGCTTCTTGCCGAGGGCGGTACCGAATACGGTCATATGGTCACGATCGGCCGCAGTAAATCCGTATGGGGTCCCTTTGAATCCTGTCCTCACAATCCGATTCTCACTCACCGCAACCATTCAAAAAGAACTGCAAATTTTCACGCACTCGGTCACGCAGACATTTTTACCGATACAAGCGGAAAATGGTGGATCGTTTTTCACGGTATAAGACCTGCCCTCGGTCAGCTTCACCATATCGGACGTGAAACCATGATCGCTCCGATGCATTGGGATGAGAACGGTTGGCCTGTCGTCAATGACGGCAAGCTCATTGTTGACCGAATGAGCGTTGACGGTGAAGGAAGCTATTCCGTTAAGAAAAATTGGTACGATGACTTTTCCGGAAATACGCTCGCTCCCCGTTGGGCTTTTCTGCGCAATCCCGTTGAAGCTTCGTATGATCTGACAGGTGACGGCATCACGCTTCACGGAACAGAAGAGACTCTTGACGGCGACGGCAGTCCCACTTTTGTCGGTGTCCGTCAGCAACAGGTCAATTACGAATACGAAACAAAGATTTCTGTCAAGGACGGTGACGGCTTTGCGGGAATTACCGTTTTCCATACAAAAGAGCATCATTATGATTTGCTTGTCAGCAAAACGAAAAACGGCTGCAAAGCACAGCTTCGCCGCCGTATAGTTGATATGGAAATGATCTCTGATGATGTCATTTTTGACAATACTGATTCGCTGATTCTGAAGATTGTTGCAGACAACAAAAAATATGTTTTCCTTGCAGGCACCGATGCCGACAACCTTACGGAAGTAGGCAGCGGATGCATTCAGCTTATGGCTACGGAATGTATGCCGTGTAGCTTTACCGGTTGCTTTGCAGGCATTTTTGCACAAGGTAACGTAACCGCCGCGTTCCGCTACTTCAGCGCAAAGGCTTAATAAAAATCAAAATCGACTCGACCGCATCGGATAAAATCCGACGCGGTCGAGTTTGTGTTATTTATCTGATTATTATGCTATATCAACCTTGGCTTTTCCGCCGTTCCAGTCTCCCCACTTTTCGTTCGCCTTATTTTCGGGCTTAAATAACACCACGCGATCAGAAAACTCTATATAAATCCTCTGACTGCTTGTCCAGCCCTTAAAAGCCTCTGTTCCTATGGTATCAATCTTATCAAAGTTGAGAGTAATACTGCTGAAATTACAGCCTTCAAAAGCATACGCTCCGATTGTTTCGACACCGTGCGGCACTGTAATACTTTCAAGATTCTTACAATTGCTGAAAGCATAGTTTCCTATTGATGTAATTCCGTTATGTAAAACAATCCTCTTAATCTTGCTTTGGCAGAACGCATAATTGGGAATCTCCTTGATCGTTGTCGGTATTGCGATACTTTCAAGATTACATTCGGAGAATGATGCATCGAGCAAAGTAACATTAGGCGGAATATTATATGCCTTGAGTTCACTCGCAGGCGGGAATTTCCACAAAATCGACTTGTTGTAGTTGTAGAGTACACCATCTTCATCCGCAAAGTAGAATCTGTTTTCTGAATCAACCGATATTCTCTTTAAAGATGTACAACCGAACAGGAAATCCACACCTAAATAATTGACATTTGCAGGTATGTTGATCACTTCAAGCTTGTTACAATTTTGAAAAAGATTGTCACTCAATACCGTTACTCCCACGGGTATCTCAATGCTTGTAAACTGACATCCGGCAAAAGCGCCCTCACCGATGCTTATTACGCTTTCGGGAATGTCAATGCTGTTTGCTCCCGTTTCATCAAACGCCCAGCTTCCGATATGTGTGATTCCGTCAGCAACAGAGACGGATGTAATCTTTTCCTTGTTCCAAGGTGCCGCAACATCCTCGTCAAAATCATCCATATCTCCTGAGCCGAAGATCGACAATGCACCGGTGTCTTTATCAAAGGTATAGTAAAGCGTATCGCCGCACTGCTCTGCTTTTTTGAAGGTTATTCCGTTTTCATCTGCATAATCCTTGACATAGCCTTCGCTTGCCGAACAGATATAAGTGTCAGCGTTTATAACGTCTTCACCTATACTCTCTACGGTGGTCGGAATTACGACAAAACCGAGATTTTCACAGTTTCTGAAAGCACCGTCCTCTATCTCCGCTACACCCTCGGGAATATTTATGCTCTTGAGCATATCACATTCATCAAATGCACAGGCACGTATTGTTTTTACCGTATCAGGGATTTTGTAGCTTTCGCCTTCTTTTGCATTCGGATAGCATATAAGCGCTGTTTTATCGGCATTGAACAACACGCCGTCTTCGCTCGAATATCCCGGATTGTCTTCGCTGACTTCAAATGCAGTCAGGTTTGTTCCGCTGAAAGCATACGGGCAGATGCTGCACATCTCAGGAATGTATACCTCGACAAGGTTCCTTGCGCCGTAGAATGCGCCGGGGTAAACCCACGTAACATCAGACGGGATTTCGTACTCGGTCAGCTCGCTTCCTGCAGGATAACATATAAGGTGCAATGTGCCGTTGTTTCCGAAAAGAACACCGTCTTCACTCGAATAATACTCATTTTCGGGAACTACCGTAAACTCGCCTACATTTGCAAACTCGAACGGAGACTCCGGAATTCCCGTTACCGAGGCGGCAATGCTGATGCCATCCTCGCCTTCCTGCGGCAGTTCCTCTGTCTTGAATCCGATATCCGTAACGCTTTCGGGAATCACTACTTCGCCGATCTGTGTGTTTGAAAATGCAGATGTACCGATGCTCGTTATACCCTCCTCAATAACTACTCTGTTAAAGGAGTTACCGAACCAAGGTGATTGATTGCTCTCATCGTAATCATACATATCGCCCGAACCGGAAATTATCAGCTCGCCGGTCTCTTCATCATAATTCCATTCAACCGTCTCACCGCACATTCCGGAATCGTCACCTACGGGACTCGGAAGATCTTCACCTGTCGGAGCCGAGCTCGGTCTGTCAAGGAGCTTTACTATCCCGAAAGCACCTGCCGCGATTACGGCAACGGCAAGAACGGCACAAAGTGCTGTTATGAGCTTTTTATTTTTATACTTGTTATTTTTGTTCTTCGGCGGCTTCTCCGTTTTTACAATGCCCGGATTCATCGCCGTTGTCAGAAGATACTCCAGCTCTTCCGCGGTCTGGATTCTGTCCTTAATTGCAGGCTCAAGTCCTTTGACAATGGTTTTTTCAAGCTTGTCATAGCCCTTGATACCGAACTGCGAGAACTTTTTAAGCGGCAGCATTTCTCTTTCAAGACCGTTGACGGGACGCTCTCCCGTTATGGCTTTATAAAGCGTTGCACATACGGCATAAACATCCGTATATGTACCCTGCTTTGCACGGCTGGCGTACTGCTCGGGCGGTGCATAGCCCTCCTTTACGATTACCGACATAGTCTTCACATCATCGCTTACGGCAAGCCTTGCCGAGCCGAAGTCAAGCAGCTTGACTTCGCCGTTGTCACAAATAAATATATTATCGGGTGATATATCCCTGTGTATCGTGTTGACAGAGTGCATATCCTTAAGCGCATTGATAACAGGAAGAATAATATTGACAGCTTCCTTGGGACTGATTCTGCCTTCTTTTTCCTCCAGATATTTTTTGAAGTCCTTGCCCTCAAGATACTCCATAACGATATACGCCGTATTATTCTCTTTAAAGAAGTCATGAATATCAACGATATTCTTATTTTTTGCAAACTTTGAAAGTCGTTTTGCCTCGTCAAGCATCTTTACGATGCCCTTGTTATAATGCTCCGTTGCCTTGCTGTCGTAACAGGAAACTGTCAGCTCATCCTCGCCTCTTGTCGAAAAGGCATTCGGAAAAAACTCTTTGACCGCTACCGCACGATCAAGATTTTTATCCCATGCTATATATGTAATACCGAAGCCGCCGCATCCGAGCACCTTGCCGAGAATGTATCTTTGACCCAACACGACTCCCGGTGCCAGATGGCTTTTAGTAACAGGCAAAGTGTTGACCGCATATCCGCAGTGCGGACAGATATCGTATTCTTTGCCAAACTCTTTCATACATCCGAAACAGCGCTGCATCTTTCTTCCTCCTTAAAACAATCCATCCTTATCGCTTATAAAAACTGCTATTGCAGAATAATTATCCATATTTTTGCCCTTGCCGTTTTTCAGCACAACCGCCTTCATCGCATCAAGCCACTCCTTCGGCGTTGCGCTCTTTTTCAGCAGCTTACACATCTGCTTTTCGGTAATCAGCTCCCAGAAACCGTCCGAGCAGAGCAAAAATGCCTCAAAACCGAGAACTTTATTCGTTTCGGAAACCTCATACTTCGGCGTTTCCTCATCCGATCCGACTGCACGAAGAAGCTTGTTTCTGTCGGGATGGAAGCGTATATCCTTTTCCTTTATCTCCTTTGACATCACAAGCATCTGCGGCACGCTGTGATCGCGTGTTCTGGCAATCCCGCCGTCCGTGCCGATATGATAAAGCCGTGAGTCTCCCACATGACTCCACGTACACGTATCTCCTTTTATCACCAATGACACAACCGTCGTTTTCATCGCCTGTGCAGTACCGTTTATTCCCTGCTGACGCAGGACTTCTTCGTTTGCAACCGAATAACAAAGCGAAAAGAAGTCTTCTGCATCCATATCAAGATCCGTAAAAATCCTTGAGAAAACCTCGGTTACCGTCTTTGACGCAATGTCTCCGCTTCCGTGACCGCCGAGTCCGTCGCACAGCGTAAAGCACAGTCCGTCCCGCCTTTTGGCAATGCTGACGGAATCCTCGTTGACATCGCGGTCGCCTTTATCGCTGATGTAACTGTATGTTATCAACAAAACTCCCCCTTTCCTAAAGTCAAGGGTTTATATAACCTTTAAATATATCACCAAAAGAGCTATTATAACGGCTACACCGATACCGATAACCGTTCTTCTGATTTTTTTGTTCTTTTCCTGATTTATCACTCCGCCGACATCAACAACCTCTTTGATTCCGAGCAGACTGTTTTTAAAATCCGCTGCAGTTTTGAAGCGAAGCTCCGATGTGACCTCCAACGCCTTCATTATCGAAAGGCTGACGTGCTGTGCGATGTCGGGATTGATCTGATCGGGAGACACAACGGTTTCCTCGCTCATTCTGTTGGGAGCATCATCAGGCTTCTCGCCTGTCAGCATCTTATAAAGAATCGCTCCTACCGAATAGATATCAGAAAAAGCGCCCTGTCTGCTCTTTGACAGATACTGCTCGGGCGGTGCGTAACCCGGCGTAAAGTGGACCGTCATATCCTCATCCTTGTAAGGTGAGGCGTCCTTTAAAAATCTGAAATCGGTAATTTTGATTTTATTGTCAACGGTGATTGCGATACTGTTCGGAGTCAGCGATCTGTGCACAAGTCCTGCCGAATGAAGCTCTGAGAGACCGTCAAGCACGGGAATGATTATTTCAAGCGCCGTACCGGCATCAATCACATCGCCCGCCGAGCTCAAGTAATCGCTGAGTCTCATCCCCTCGATATACTCTTTTACAACATATACCGTGTTGTTCTCTGCAAAGCATCCGTAAACATTAACCACGCTTTGCGACGATGAAAAATTGATCATCTTTTCTGCCGTACTGCGGATTGAATCAATATTCTTATTGTAGACGTCCAGATTTTCCTGTGAGGAAACATTTATACACGGCGAATTCGACTCTCTGTGCGCAAAGTCACGCGGAAAATACTCCTGGATCTCTGTTATCAATCCCTTTGTCGTATCAAACGCCTTGTACTCGACCGCCATCTTATCGGAGGTCAGTATCTCGCCGATTATGTATCTGTTCTGAAGCAAATGTCCTGCCGGAAGAAATGAGCTGCTTCTTTTTTGCGGTGCAATATATCCGCATTTTTCACACACATCGTTTTCCTTTTCGCAAAAGCAAGACATACATATCTTGTCATAATTCATTATAAAATTCCTTCTCTCGTTCAGTTGAGTTTAAAGGTGTTACTGTTGTCGCCAATGTACAGAACGGAACCTCTTTTTACAAATACCGTTTCGCCTTTAGGCAGTCTTTCTCCGTCAATAAACGTTCCGTTTGTCGAATGGTCGGTTACGATATAACCGTCGTTGCCGCCTCTGACGGTACAATGCGTTCTGCTGACAAGCGGATAATCCTTGTCTATTACGATCTGCGATGTTTTGGGATCTCTGCCGATTGTTATATCCTCGTCGGGGTCGATTCTGAATATCGCACCTGCGTATGCGCCGCTGATGCCCGTTATCGAACCGACAAAGAGATCGCCGATTTTTTTAAATATCTTCATATTCTCTCTCCGAAATCAATCGTTTGTTTTGTGGTCTTCCCAATTGAAGCTTTCCGAACAGAACGGAATAAACATAAGCTCGGATTCGCCCAACGCAATTTTATCATAGGCTTTAAGTTGTGTAGGAATAAGAAGCGTCTCGTCATTAAGATAGCACAGCTCGGGAGAATCGCCCGGTTGAATCATAAAAACATTCTTTTTGGGATCGTATGTCAATATTGCATGTTTGTCTCTTGAAACAGCTCTGTCTGCACTGAGACTGATGTTCATGCTGCCCGATCTGCCGATAAAGTTACGACCGCTTTTAATCTTGAAATCTTCACCGAAATGCATACCCTTTGTACATACAACCCAGCCAACAACAGGCTCTGCACCGATAGTCTTCTGAAAGTAATGCATTGTGTGGTTTTCATTGTCATTTGACAAAGCTGACGTGCGACAGCATATTGTTACCGCATCTCTTTCCGTGTTTGAATAAATGTCAGTAAAAACCTTTTCACTCTTAACTCTTACAGGTTCCTGTACTGTCGGTCTTTTTACTTCTTCCGCATCCTGAGCGATATACTCTGTCACAGGAGGAATTGTCGTATTGTTGCAATGCGGACACTCTTCATATCTTCCGCCGTCATAAAAATGTCCTCTGTCACATCTGATAAGTCTTGTAATCTCTTTCATATATCTGAATCTCCTATTCTGTAATATTGAGGTATTTCATAAATTTCGCCTTGACTTCAGCATAACGGCGCTGGCTTATCGGAACAAACAGTCCGTTGTTCAGTGTCATTCCGTCCTTTGTCAGACCCTTTATGCAATGTATATTGACTATGTAGCTCTGATGGACTCTGATAAAATCGTTTTCGTTCAGCATCGTTTCCACTTCGTCAAGTTTCGCATAGAATTCGCAGTCAGCCCTCGTATTAACTATTATGCATTTTCTGCCGTTGCTTGTAAAGTAGAATATATCGTCAAGCCGGACTTTCTGAATTGTTCCCGATACCTTGAATGAAAAGTAGTTATCGTCATCCGATTCAAAGTAGCAGAAATACCTTTCAAGCGTTTCCGCTATGGTCCTTATCGGAACAGGCTTGATAAGATAGTCGAACACCTTCAGCTTGTATCCGAGCAGAGCGTACGAATCATCCGCCGTCATAAAGATTATTTCCGTTTTGATATTACCGCTTTCTCTGATTCTTCTTGCTATTTCAAGTCCGGGAAAAACCTCCGAATCAATCTCTATAAACGCAATATCATAATCAAAATCGGTAAAGTCCGTCTCCAGCGTTTTTTTCGGATTAGTGTATTCCTCATATCCGAACTCGCATTTGTCAAACAGTATGTTGACAAGACTGTTTTCTATTCTGCGGGCACTGTCCTGTGTGTCAAAAACCGCAATCTTAAGCAAACCCCAATCCCCCGTTTCGTACTTTATAGAACAGTAATAAATATGCTGTTTGCAAAACTATCCCCTGAGAAGCTTTTCGCTGTTAAGCATTTTTACGCATATAAACCAGATTATCACCGAATATACTGCGCACGAAACCGATGATAATATTATATGTATCGGCTGAACCGTGCCGAGAAAAATCATTTTGATCGACGCTATTGTATTGAATACAGGTATCAGCATCGCACCGTCGCTGATGCTTGCGCTGTCCATAAACATTGTCAGTCCGCTGAGAAGTGTCGGTATGATTGTAATAAGACTCATCTGTGACTGTGCTTCCTTGACGGTCTTTGCATTGATGCCGAGAAGCGTCATAACGGAAACCGCAAACAGCGAAAGTGTAAAGCATACCGCAACAACACAAAGCACCTGTGATACGGAAATAATCCGGATATCGCTAAGATCTGCGTTCGGGTTTCCTGTATACAGCCCCAATGCTCCCGGATTCAGCTTGAACGAAATTACGTATGCCGCAATCGACAACACCATACTCAGAAGGCTGATAACAAGTATTGCCGTAAACTTTGCCATCAGAAGCGCCATCCTGCTGACCTGTGTTGTCAGGAGACTCTCAAACGTTCCCTTTTCCTTTTCTCCTGCAAAAAGGTCAACCGCAACCGATACACCGCCGCTCATTATTACCATTACAAGCATCATCGGTGCTATCGACGCCATCATCGAATTGCCTGCATCGGGTATCAGCTCGGAAAGATCCGTCATGGCTCCGCTGTAATCAAGCGCTTTGAGCTGACTCATATCAACACCCTGTTGCTGTAATGATTCGTTAAAAATCTGTTGTGAAAAAGCAGCAAGATGTAAGTTGATAAGGTTCATTGACGATATCGTCTTTGCCGAATTCTGGTTGCATACAAGAGTTATTTTGCCGTTTGAAATCTCAACGATTCCGTAAACGCTGCCTTTTTTGAGATCTGTATACTTGTCCTCGCTGACAGCTGTCTCTTCAATTAAGCTTGTTCTGTTGAAAATCGCTTCATAGAGCTGACGGTCACTGTCCGTTTCGCACTCGACAATGCAGGGAATGTTCTCTGTCAGATTGCCGCCGCTGAGCTGTGTTCCCATAAAAAAGTACATAAGCGGAAACAGCAACACAGGGATGAATAACGTGATAAAGCTTCTCTTGTCCCTGAAGATATCAATCAGCTCTTTTTTGAGTATCAATAAATAATTGTTCATCTGCTTGCACCCTCCGCTATTCTGAAAAACATTTCCATAACATCGTCTGTGCCTTCGTTACGGAGGATTTCGTCCTTTGTGCCGTTACGGATGATTCTGCCGTCTGCGATAATGACAAGGTTGTCGCAAAGACGCTCTATCTCATGCATATTGTGTGTGGATACAAGCACGGTCTTGCCCTGCTCCTTACAAGTCAGAATAAAATCCTGTACATCCCTGATGCTGTAAATGTCAAGTCCCGTTGACGGCTCGTCAAGGAGTATTACCGACGGGTTGTGAACTATCGACTTTGCAAAAGAGACCTTCTGTCTCATTCCACGCGAAAAGCCTGCCACTCTTTTGAAGAGGAATTTGTCCATATCCAGAAGATTTGACAGAATTCTGATCCTCTGTTCAGCTTCATCATCGGTCATACCCTGAAGCTTCGCAAAATACATTATGTTTTCCCATGCGGTAAGACGGTTGTAAAGCGACACATCACCGCCGAAAAGAACGCCGAGATTCTTCCGTGCCTCCTCGGGAGATGCAACAACATCCGCACCGTCAACCTCGATAGAGCCGCAATCGGGCTTCAGTATTGTCGATATAAGGCGCATTGTCGTTGTTTTTCCCGAACCGTTTGCTCCGATAAATCCTGTAATCTGTCCCGGCTGCGCAACAAAAGATATGTCCTTGATTATCTGTGCTTTTCCGAATGATTTTGATACATTTGAAACCGTAATCATTTCTTTTTCCTTTCATTAACACATTTTGTCCTTGTGACAGTTACATTCTACACCGACAAAGTCAAAAATTACGGTGATATGTAATTTTTGATGTATCTTTTGTAAAAAAAGCCTTTTTTGTCATTTAAGCATTCCGTATCAGTATTAATTATAAATACTATATATTGCTTTGTCAATATTATTATTAATAACTATTATACTATATTTATGTTAAAAGTATATAAAAATAAAGATTCTTCACTTCGTTCAGAATGACCCGGCAGGTTTATTCCGACAAAATGAAGAACCTTATTGTTGATCAGCTGAACGTGTACGGCATAAATTCTATCTGCTCGTAGCTTTCGATCTCTGCAACGATCTTGTCATATTCCGCTTCGGTTGCTTTGTCATTGTCACGAACCGTGAAGGTATTCTCAATATCTTCCATTCCTTCCATATCCCCAAAAGCATCACCTGCATAACATGCAGATGCGATACATTCCCTTTCTGCCGTTGTTTTGTTTATTATGATTTCATCATAATAAATTACTGCAGGAGCTCCTCCCGAGCCTCTGACATAAAACTTACCCTCGTTCGTATACATCGGAAGATCATATTTACCCAATACCAACTCTTCTCCCTCAGAATCCTTTAAGGGCACTACCTTTCCGTCAACGAAATTGTAGAAGTAAAAGATTCGCCAGTCGTGTAACACAAGAATCGGAACATCGGTTCCTTCGATATCCAAAAACGTGTATTGCATAAACTCTTCCGTAAGAAGGTCAACCGTACCTACAGCCTTTTTCATCCATTGTGAATATGCAATCATATAATCACTTGTTATTCCGTTATAGTCAAAGTTGAGACATTCGCCCTTTGTAAACTCGCCTGTTTTCTCGTCAAGAACGAGCTCAATCGCAGGATACATGTGTCCGACAAGTGTAAAATCATTCTCTGATGTATAGAAAGTTTCGCCTTTCTTTTTGAAGCCCTGAAGATTCTTTGAAAGCTTAAGCTCGTACGGCTCTGAGTCCTTGACGGAATAAAGAACCGTCTGCCATCCGGAGCCGTGTGCGCCCATATCGGCATAGAAAAAGCTCTTTCCGCTTTCATGTGTCAGAACTCCGTTGTTTTCATAAATCGAAAGTTCGATTGTATCATCCGTCATCGTCATCGTACCTTCGGAATCAATGTACCAGACTTCTGTTGCGGAATCGTTTGTTGTTATCGCAAACGCTTCTTTCGTTCCGTTATTGTCAAAGTCGCTGTAACCAAAGGCTGCAACCTTGCCTTTTTCAAGTGCCAGCGCTCTGAACTTTTCTTCTGTTGCGTCCGCTTCTTCGGTTGTGGTTTCGGTTACCGTTTCCGCCGTTGTTTCGGTTACTGTCTCCGTTACGGCTTTGTCTGCCTTGTCGCCGAACCTGACGAAATTGGTACAAAAATTAGAAAAAAATTAAAGAAATTAAATGACACTTTTATTTAGCGTAACTATGGGCGCACAGTACCTGAGGGTACTGTGCGGGCGTTCGTAATTGTAATAGTGTCTGTAAAACGCCATTATGAGCA
>JAFQIG010000030.1 GCA_017397655.1 Clostridia bacterium
GTTTTATTTAACACGCTATGTATTGATATTAGTTTTTTCTTGTGAATAAAGACTAACGCAATATTAAATATCTTAATCAACGCAACAATGATAATCCACACCCATAGCCATACAGGTATGTGTATTAGGGGTAGTATCTTTATTGAGCATACGAACATAAATACAAAGTCAGCAACCGTATCAAGTCTTGCTCCAAATTTACTAACCGCTCCCGTCTTTCTCGCTATCGCTCCGTCAATCATATCGGTAAGCCCGCAAAAAAGATAGAGTATGTAAAACCATGCCGATGACAGAGGAATGAACAGAAGAGGCATACTAAATACAACTCTACTCCCTGTAATGATGTTTGCAATATATTTCTTCATAAATTGGAATTTATCAGTATTTATTTTCATACAGTATTCTTGCTTTTTCGGTATATTTTTTTACAAGTTCAGTTTTCGCATTTGTATAGGCATCTCTGTTATACTCGTATTTCTTCCATAACCTTAACTTTAATTCTTCGTATTCCTTTGCCACATCTGGATGCTCAATGAGGTAATCTCTAAAATACAATTCATTGTTATCGCCCGCATATCTCAAGTGCAAATGGAACACTCGCTCAGCGAACCCATTCTCAGTATATCCTTTATTAAAAGATAGTCCATTCTCACTTTGCGACATACAAATATAACCGTTATTTATTAATAACGCTTTGTAGTCAAGCAAATTTTTTCCCTCTGGAATTTCCACGAGAATATCTACAATAGGTTTTGCCCAAATAGAAGGAATGGCAGTACTTCCAATATGGCTTATTCTTTCCGTTGAAGAAAAGGCGTTTTTCAATAGACATTCTTCCTCGGAATACCATTCTTGCCAGCAAAGTTGATGCTCTGTTAAATATATAGGAAATAACTGCCACAATTCTTCCAAAGTCATTTCTGATAATTTCTTGCCCATCATTCGCCCCTGCAAATTCTTATTTATCGAACCAATTATACCACCCATACCAAGAGAAGTGCAATAGTTTTTAGTGTTGTTGCAGGTTGTCATGGGTGGTGATTTTTATACTCCGTATACTTTTACCCGTACTCCGTACACTATTACAGCTATGGTTACAGCACCAAAAATAAAAAAGCACTTGTTTTGAGAATGCTTTTGGGCATAAAAAAGACCGAAACCCCTATATTTCAAGGGATTTCGGTTGTATTACCTAAGTTGTACTTAGGTGGTCGAGGTGAAGGGATTCGAACCCCCGGTCCCCTGCTCCCAAAGCAGGTGCGATAGCCAAACTTCGCTACACCTCGAAGCAGAAAGAGTATACAACAATCTGTCCGATATGTCAAGAATTTTGCGTCATTCGATTGCGACACGTTCCACAGAAAGAGTTTTTCCCGTTTTTTCATCAACCTCAAAAATGCAGCCGTTAAGAATACAATTCTCCGTATCCTCGACATCAAATCGCGCAGGCATATTGGTACGCATTTTTGAAATTATTATCTCAGGTTTAACTCCAAGAACGGACTGTTTGGGACCTACCATACCGACATCCGTTATATATCCCGTGCCGCACGGCAGAATCTGTTCGTCAGCCGTCTGTACGTGCGTATGTGTTCCGAAAACTACCGACACCTTGCCGTCAAGGAAAAATCCCATCGATCTTTTTTCGCCTGTAGCCTCGGCATGGAAATCAACAACGATCACGGAGCAGCTTTTTTTAAGCTCCTCAATTGTTCTTTCGGCACAGATAAACGCATTCTCTGTATTAACACCCATAAACGAATTGCCGAGCAGATTGATAACACCAACCTGAGTTCTGCCCATATCAATAATACCGCAGCCTTTACCCGGATTGCCGCCATAGTAGTTGGCTGGACGTATAATATCCTGTCTGTCGTCAAGCATATCGTACGCTTCACGGCGGTTATAAACGTGATTTCCCGTTGTGATAAAATCAACACCGCTGTCAAACAGATGCTCTGCGGTACCGGGAAGAATACCGTTACCGGGAGCTGAATTCTCGCCGTTAGCGATACAAAGATCTATTTTTTTCATCCTTTTCAGCGACGGCAAATGCCTTCTCAAAAACGTGCATCCCGAACTGCTGACAACATCGCCTATAACAAGAATCCTCATCAAAAACTTCCTTTCCGATCGTTTAATTTATTATACCACTTTTTATCAAAAAGTAAAGAATGGGTTTGAATTAATGCGGAACGATGTTTTGCTTATAGAAAAGCCGAATACGCTTGACTTTTCCGATTAATAAGTATACAATATGAAATTGAATTTCAGTTTCATATTCGGAGAACATTATGGGATACAACACAAAACAAAAAGAACAGATAACCGCCCTTTTGCGATCTGCAAACGGCGTTCATATGACAGCCGATGACATAGTGTCAAGGCTGTCCGAAAACGGCATTTCCGTCGGCAAGTCCACCGTATACCGCCAGCTGGAAAAATTAGTTGAACAGGGAGTGGTTCGCCGCTTCTTTGTCGAAGAGGGTGTCAGCGCCTGTTATCAGTTTATCGGAGAGGACGGCGGATGCCGTGAGCATTACCACCTGAAATGCTCTGTATGCGGAAAGCTGCTTCATGTCGAATGCGAATACCTGGACGAGGTTTCAACACACATTTTACGCCATCACGGATTTGTTATCAGTAACGAAAAAACCGTTCTGTACGGAATCTGTGAAAACTGCAGATAAAACCAAAAGGACGGTATACATTATGAAAAGAATAATCTCTCTTTTACTCGTTTGCATCATTGTTTTTGCTGCCTTTACGGGATGCTCTGCAAACAAGCCGGATTCTGACAAGCTGAATATCGTCTGCACACTTTTTCCGCAGTACGACTTTGCCCGTCATATAGGTAATTCGTATGCGGACATATCACTTTTACTTCCTGCAGGCGTTGAAAGTCACGCCTATGAACCGACTCCTACGGATATAATAAAGATCGGAGAATGTGACATCTTTGTTTACATCGGAAATGAGATGGAAACGTGGGTGTCCTCCGTGATGAACGACATTGACGAAACAAAAACTACAGTCATCAATGTGACCGAGAGCCTCGGGCTTTCGGTCTGTACACACTCGCACGATCATTCATCTCACGAAGAAAGCGGTGTTGACCCTCATATCTGGACGAACGTTCTGACAGCAATCAGCACGGTAGAGCTGATTCGTGACGTTATGATGGAAAAGGATCCGGAGAATGCCGCCGCATATGCGGAGAATGCAGGTATACTGCTGTCGCGTTACCAAAATCTTGACAAGAGAATCCGTGAAACGGTAAATTCCGCAAAACGCAACGAAATCGTTTTTGCAGGACGTTTTGCACTTCGCAACTTTACCGAAGAATATTCGCTTGACTGCATTACGGCATTTGATTCGTGTACCGAAGAATCCGAGCCGTCTGCCGCACGTATTGCAGAAATTATTGACAAAGTAAATGAGTCGGAAATACCCGTAATTTTTTACGAGGAACTGAAAGAACCCAAAACCGCCGAAAGCATATCAAAAGACACGGGAGCCGCCATGCGCTGTTTCCATTCGTGCCACAACCTGAGCCGCGAGGATTTTGACAACGGCGAAACATACCTTTCCCTTATGGAAAAGAATCTTGAATACCTTGCGGAGGCTCTTAACTGATGGAACCTGTTTTACAATGCAAAAATCTGAATATCGCCTATAACGGTCACACCGTAGTCAAGGATGTCAGCTTTGACGTTATGCCCGGTGAATACCTGTGTATTGTCGGCGAAAACGGTTCCGGCAAGAGCTCGCTTGTCAAGGGACTTTTGAATCTTGTTCCTGTCAGAAGCGGTTCTGTCAGCTTTGCTGAAGGCGTTTCCGGCGGTATAGGCTATCTGCCGCAACAATCCCCCATTCAACGTGATTTCCCTGCCAGTGTTGAGGAAGTCGTTCTTCTCGGATGTATTAAAAATACGGGATTCCGCCCGTTCTTTTCCAAAAGCGAGAAAAAAACAGCTGAAGAAAATATGAAGCAGCTTCACATCTTTGATATTCGCAAAAAGTCATACCGTGAGTTGTCGGGCGGTCAGCAGCAAAGAGTCCTCCTTGCAAGAGCGCTTTGCAGTGCTGACAGAATGCTGCTTCTTGACGAGCCTGTAACGGGACTTGATCCCATTGTATCATCAGAGCTGTATTCCGTTATTCACAAGCTCAATCACGAAAGAAATCTGACTGTTGTTATGGTTTCTCACGATATCGCATCAGCCACAGCCAATGCCGACAAAATTCTGCATCTTGACGAAAAGGTCGAGTTTTTCGGTACTGCCGATGAGTATCTTGACAGCAATCTCGGGAAACGCTTTGCAAAGGGGGTCTGACGTTGGATTTTTCCGCTTTTTTTGAATATCTTTCTATGATGGTAACTTATGATTTCGCCAAAAAGGCGCTTATTGTAGGTTCTCTGACTGCACTTTGTTCTGCTCTTCTCGGTGTCAGCCTCGTTCTGAAGCGTTATTCGATGATAGGTGACGGTCTGTCGCATGTCGGCTTCGGCGCGCTGTGTGTTGCATCCGTACTTAACCTCGCTCCGCTGAAGGTTGCTGTTCCCGTTGTCATCGTTGCGGCATTCTTTCTGCTGAAGCTGAGCGAAAACAGCAAAATCAAAGGTGATGCCGCCATTGCAATGATATCAGGCACCGCCGTTGCCGCAGGCCTTGTCATCACTTCGTTTGTTGACGGCTTAAGCAGCGACGTATCCGGCTATATGTTCGGCAGTATACTGTCGATTGACGATTCCGATGTGCCTTTGAGCGTTATTCTGTCGGTTGTCGTAATACTTTTATATGTACTGTTTTACAACAGGATTTTTTCCGTCACGTTTGACGAATCTTTTTCAAAAGCTGCAGGGATCAAAGTCGATCTTTACAATGCCTTGATCGCTCTGCTGACTGCAGTAACGATTGTAATCGGCATGAAGCTGATGGGAACGGTACTGATATCGGGACTCATCATATTCCCTCCCCTTTCCGCAATGCGCGTGTGCAAAAGCTTTAAAAGCGTCACCGCAGTATCTGCCGTAATATCGGTAATCTGCTTTGTTGTCGGAATTTTTTTATCTTTTGTATTTGATACACCTGCAGGAGCGACGGTCGTTCTTGTCAACGCCGTAACCTTTGCCGTATTCTTTGCCGCAGGCAAGCTTAAAAAAGCATAGGAGGGGTTGCTGTGAGTATCATATGCAATGCCTGTCCGAGAAAATGCAATTCAGAAAGAAGCGCTGACGGCGACAAACACGGCTTTTGCCGATACGGAACGCTTCCCGTTGTCGCGAGGGCATCGCTTCACTTCTGGGAAGAACCGTGCATCAGCGGCGATAAAGGTTCAGGAACCGTCTTTTTCAGCGGCTGTAACCTTAAATGTGTTTACTGTCAGAACGAAACAATAAGTCACGGCGGCACAGGCAAGCCTGTTACCATACAAAGACTTCGCGAAATTTTTTATGAGCTGTACGAAAAAGGCGCACACAACATAAATCTTGTAACACCGACACATTTTGTAAAGGCTGTCGCAGAAGCACTCGAGGATGCTCCGCCGATACCGATTGTATACAACTGCGGAGGATATGAAAGTGTTGAAACGCTGAAAATGCTTGACGGCAAGATACAGATATATCTTACCGATATGAAGTATGCCGATAATACCGTTGCAGATAAATACTCGTCGGCACCCGATTATTTTGAAGTATGCCGTGATGCTGTAGCTGAAATGTACCGTCAGACAGGCGACTATGTAATTGACGACAACGGCATCATGCAACGCGGAGTTATCATCCGTCACCTTGTGCTTCCCGACAATCTCCAAAATACTTTCGGTGTAATCGACTGTGTGAAAGAGATGTTCCCGCATGAGGGACAGGTGCTGTTCAGTCTGATGAGTCAGTTCACACCTGTTATAAAGGATACTCCGTTTGAGGAGCTTCATCGGACATTGACAGCCGAAGAGTACGAAAAAGCAGAGCATTATCTGTTTGACTCAGGGATTGAGGACGGTTTTTTACAGGAGCTTGACTCTGCCGAAAAACAATATATCCCCGACTTTGACCTGTCGGGTGTTTAAGAAGGTGTTTTTTTGAAAATCACATTCAGGCCTTTCACAAACGAAGAATATTATCGTTTCGAGGAATGGGAGATTGAATCTTACGCAAATGCCCTGATCAGATCAAAAACAGAATCAAAGGAAGATGCTCTGTGTGTGTCCGCAGAGGAGCTTGAAGATCTGCTTCCCGACGGACCGGATACAGACGGCAATCACTTCTATACCGCTGTAATCGACAACACCGATGTCGGTTTTATCTGGTACAGCGAAACGGGTGCGGACGAAGTGTTTCTGTCCGAGCTTTATATCTTTGATGAATTCAAAAACAAAGAATATGAGGAGGCTGTACTGTCCGAATTTGAAAAATTCTGTCAGGCATCGCTTATCAGCCTTCACGTGTTCGACTGTGACAAGGATTTGTTAAAGCTTTATAAAAAAGCAGGCTATGAGGAATATACGCACATCCCTCCCGCCAGCACATATATGAAAAAAGAGGTGTAGTTATGAGAAATATTATTCTCGGTACAGACTGGTGGACAGACTGTGACGACTGCGTTGCCGTCAGACTCCTTGCCAACGCTCACAAAAAGGGAGAAATCAATCTTCGCGGTGTCGGTATCAACGGTTGTATGGAATATTCCGCACCGTCAATGAGCGCCTTTCTTGAAAACGAAAAACTTTCAGACATTCCGATAGGAATTGACCGTGAGGGAACGGACTTTGCAGGTAATCACTTTGCATACCAGAAGCCCCTTTGTGACTATCCCCACAACATAAAAAGCAATGATGCTTGTGAGGATGCTGTCGGAATGTACCGCAGACTGCTTATAAACTGTGAAGAAAAAACAGACATCATCGAAATCGGCTTTTGTCAGATTCTGTCCGGACTTCTGGAGAGCGAAAACGGCATTGAGCTTGTCCGCGAAAAGGTCGGCACGCTTTATATAATGGCAGGCAAATGGGATGAAGACGGCGGACTGGAGCACAATTTCTGTAACAATGACCGTTCGCGCAGGGCAGGTCATATTCTGTGCGAAAAGTGTCCCGTTCCGATTGTGTTCCTCGGCTTCGAGGTCGGAGAACCTGTTCTGACAGGTGACGGTCTTCCTCACGACGATCTTCTTTATACAGCACTTTATCACCACGGTCACGCCGAAAACGGACGTTGCTCATGGGATCCTATGACAGCGCTTCTTGCCGTTATCGGTGACGCCGAAAAGGCAGGCTACCGTACGGTTACAGGTACGGCAAGCGTTGATGCCGAAACAGGCAGGAATTATTTTTCCGAAGGCGAAGGTCTTCACAGCTATGTAATCAAAACAGAACCTGACAGCTTCTATCGGAATGAAATTCAGCGACGTATCGCTTATATGCCTTGACACATAAGGATATTTGGTATATAATTCCTTTGGTATAATATTTTATACCTACACTTGTTAAAGGAGACTATATGATGAAAAAGATTTCAGGATTTCTTGCTGTTATAACGGCAGTTGCAATCATTTTATCCGCATTCACCACCCTTTCTTTTGCAGTCACTTCCGAGGGTGAAGATTCTGCCGAATATGTTCTTGCTTTCAAAACGGGTGACACGGTTTACTTCGGCGAATATCCCGCATCACTTATCGAGGATCTCGCTTTGTGTGAAGCACTTGAAAAAGAAGCCGACTCCTGCGATGCCAACGGCGATCTTTCTCTCGGCGGACTCAGATTCAGAAGAGTCTGTTTTGAAGAATACCGCGATGCAGGTTTTGAAGAAGGTTCCGTATATGACGGTAATACTCAGGTTGCAAACGGTTATGAGAGCAATCAGGTTTACTGGTTCCGCTATGAACCGATCGCATGGAGAGTTCTGAACGACGCCGAAGGCAAAGTTCTTCTTATGACAGAAAAAGCTATTGACTCTCAGCCCTACAACACAGACTGCGAAGCTGTTACTTGGGAAACAAGCTCTGTTCGTGAATGGCTCAACGGCGATTTCTTTGATATCGCTTTCACAGCCGATCAGCAGGAGGACATCTGTGACGTCAGCAACGTTAACAATGACAACCCCATCTACGGATCCTACAACGGCGTTCCCTCTCCCTATGCAGGCGAATTCAAGAACGGTTATCCCTTTGCAGGAACAGAGGGCGGCAAAGATACCGTTGACAAGGTATTCCTCCCCTCTTTTGATGAAATAACAGACAAAGCATACGGCTTTAACCTTAACTGGACAGAAGTTGACGATTTCGGCCGTTTTGCAGGCTACTATGATACCGATTCAGCACGTCTTGCAGTCGGTACTGACTATGCTCTCAGTCAGGGCATCTGGACAGAGCACGACACCGAAGAGGAAACAAAGTACAGCCGTTACTGGCTTCGTACTCCCGGCTACGGTGAAACTTATGCCGCAGGCGTTCTGGATGACGGACGTGTTTCGACCGGCTGGTTTGTTAACTACACCGTTCTCGGCATCAGACCTCTCATTTGTGTCGATTCGGATTTCGAGCAGACTCCGCTTAAGATCGGTGCCGTAAGTGACGAGTTCCGTTATAAGGAAAAGGATGTCCGTCTCTTTGCAAATATGGATAACATCAAATGGTCATCCTCCAATCCCGAAATTGCCGATATCGATGAAAACGGATGTATCACCATTTATGATGTCGGTACGGTAACTTTCAGCGCTACAAGTCTTGATCGTTCCGACGTAACCGCCACCTGTACCGTCGAAATCAGCTATGCTTGGTGGCAGTGGCTCATCCGCATCTTCCTGTTTGGTTGGATCTGGTATTAATATTGAATAGTTATCTCCCTTTCTGCACAACATAACGCAGAAAGGGAGTTTTTTTGCAATATATTCTTGCAAAATCGCTTTGATTGGAGTAGAATAATATATGCACTATTTTTAAGGAGCGAATAATATGGACAATCTTATGCCCAACGAGGGTAAAGAACTTAAAATATCCACACCGTACGGCGATTTTCTTCGCTATCCGATCAAAACTCACGTTGTTGTCAAAGGTGACAGCCTCACAGATATTATTGACAAATATGTCCGCGACTATCTTCAGAACGGCGATATGATCTTTATCAGCGAAAAGATTATTGCCATCAGCCAGGGCAGAGCCTTTGACATTGATGACATACATCCGTCAAAACTTGCAAATATTCTTTGCAAATTCGTTTACAAATCCCCTTACGGCATCGGTCTCGGAAGTCCGTGGACGATGCAGCTCGCCATCGATGATATCGGTGTTCCCAAAATTTTGTTTGCCGCACTTTGTTCCGCTATTACAAAGCCCTTCGGCGTCCGTGGCGTATTCTACAAAATCGTCGGAGACAAGGGCAGAGCAATTGACGGTCCGTGCGACTATACTCTTCCGCCCTACAACCACTGTGCAAAGCTTGCTCCCAAGGATCCCGATAAGGTAGCAAAAGAGCTTGAAGACTACAGCGGATGCAAAATTGTCGTTATGGATGCAAATGACATCGGACGTGAGGTTCTGGGCGTTTCCGATAAGAATATTGACATAGAAATGTGTAAAGAGATCTTCCGTGACAACCCTCTCGGTCAGAAATCTCAGCAGACACCCATTGCAATCGTACGAAAAGTATAAAACTGTAGCATTATGCCTGTTTTCGGAGAGGTATAATGCTTTTTTGCTTACAGGAGGTAAATTATGAACAACGTTTTTGACATTACTGCGTTCGGTGCTGTCGGTGACGGCAAAACAGATTGTACGGCGGCTATTCAGGCGGCTCTTGACGAAGCAAAGAAAGTCTGCGGTACGGTTATCGTGCCTCCCGGACGCTACCGCTGTGCAGATGTCCGTATGTACCGTCACGTCTCGATAAGAGGCTTCGATGCGTGGAGTTTCCGTGATTACAACTCCTCCGTACTGGAATTGTCAGACGAAAATGCAAAGTGCGTTCTCGACATTTCCGGTGCTGTCGGATGTACCGTCAGCTCGCTCGGTATTGACGGCAGAAATTTAGGCAACAACATCCACGGCATTATGCTCGACTATCCGATATATGATTCAGCAGGAGAAGAGGACACACCCACTATCGAAAACTGCCGTATCGGAAATTTTTCAGGATCCGCCGTATATCTTAATCATATATGGTGCTTCACCGTTCGTAACAATATGCTCTATGGCTCGGAAAACGGTCTGTATATCGACGGCTGGGATGCTTTCATCAGCGGAAACTGGCTTTCGGGCAACCGCAACTGCGGACTGCTCGGTGGTGATGTTTTTTCGGCATCCGTCTTTTACGGCAACCGTATCGAATGGAATATGGGTGGCGGTGTACATATTTTTAACGCAAAATTCACAACAGTAACGGCAAATCAGTTTGACCGTGCAGGCGGTGCTCAGCTGAAGCTTTGTGCCAAGGGCGATGACGGCTACTGCCGTAACATCTCTGTCACGGGCAACACCTTCAACCGCAGCGGATCGGGCGAATTCAGAAGCTGTCTGCAGGCAGAGGGCTATGACAACTGTCATTTCTTTGCCGAGGATTGCGTCAATCTTGTCTTTTCGGGCAACACGCTTCATGCAGGACGTGACGGCAAGGACAAAGACGGCATACGTCACTTCGGACCCGATTACGGTATTGTTGTGAAGCATCTGCGCTCTTCGCTTATCAAGGATAACGCCATGCAGGGAGCCTCCGTCAGACAGAATGTCGTCGATTTCGGTGAACACGAAGAGGATGTCATCATCCGTGACAACTTAGGCTCTGTCATGGAAAGCGAGGAACGCTGGACAGCGATGCTCGCAAACAAGCCTGTCGAATTTATCCGTTCCTACTTTGATCTTCCTAAAGAGGACCAGGAAGAGCTTAAAAACAGATTCAGCAGATAAAGGAGAATACTATGGAACAGAAAAAACTTTATATTTTAACTTATGACCACGGTGGATATGTGCTGTGGAAAGATGAGGTAAAACCCCGTCTGAAGAACATTTTTGAATGGATGGAAAAGTATCCGAAGCTTCGCATCGGTCTTGATTACGAATCCTTTACTTTTGATGAGTTTTCAAAATGCGACCCTGAAGTCGTCGATATGATAAAGGAGCTTTTCGCAAAATATCCTGACAGAACAGCTCTCGGTGCCACCACATACGCTCAGCCTCTGTCGCTGACGATTTCTGAAGAGTCGAACGCACGCCAGCTTACATACGCTATCAGAACCAATCTTCACTACTTCGGCAAAACTCCCAATGTTTACTGCATTTCCGAGTTTGCTCTCAACAATCAGACTCCCCAGCTTCTTCGTCTCACGGGACACGATGCCGCAATTCTTCGCTCGCACGTAATGGGTTACGGCTATCCCCGTACCTTTGACAGTGCCTGGGGTAACTGGATAGGCAAGGACGGCACCTTTATTCCTGCCGTTCCTACATATGACAAACAAGGCCGAGGCTTTAACTGCTGTACTGTCGATAACTGGATTCTCTCTCGCTGGCCGCAGGATACGGATATCTCCCTTGAGGACTTTGAAGAAATGTTCGCAAAGTATTCTCCGCTTCTCGCCTCCCGTTACGATGACCTGACACAGCCGATTGAGGATATCACAAAATATATCGAAACCAAGGATAATTACGAATATGTTCTGCTGGAGGATATCCCCTCACTTTACGGAGAGGCTGTCGATAACCTTCCCACAACCGACAATGATTTCCACGTCCAGATGCCGTGGGGATACTGCGGAAACGAAATCTTCAACGATGTCAGAAAGGCAGAGACAGAAGCTGTCCGTGCAGAAAAGCTCGATGTACTCTCATATCTTTTAGGCGGTATTTCTCAGCGTGAAAGCCTTGATACAGCGTGGAAATACGCTCTTGCCGCACAGCATCACGATGTTACCATCTGCGGACTTCTTGACTTGTCTCACCGCTTCATTCCGACATCACTTTCCGCTTCCGACGCCGCAAAGGCAAAAGCTTCAGAGAACATAGCAAAGCACTTTAAAAAGGACGAAAACGCTGTCCTTGCCATCAACTCTCACTCCTTTGCCATTGACGAGTGGGTTGAAGAATCGGGAAAAGCCGTTCATATTACATTACCTGCATTTACTGCAAAGCTTGTTCCCTTCTGTGACGAAAAGCACGCTTTCTCTTTTGATAAAGAAACAGGCATTCTGTCTACTCCCCTTTACACAGCAAAGCTCAATGATAACGGCATCGCATATCTTGCAAAGAATGACGGTACACGCATCTTTGATAACGGTGACGGCGAGCTCTTCAGTGCTGTAGTTGAAAATAAGCCCTGCGTTTCTGACGGCAAGTGGGATGTCACTATCGGAGATACATATGCTCTTTGCACTCATAACGGTACAATCGGCGGTATCCCGTTTACCTTTACAATGCGCTTTAACGGCACAAACAGCAGAATCGACTGCACATCACGCTTCGAAATGCACGGCGAAAAAGTCGGCATTACAGGCGACAAAGCAGGCCTTATGAAGTCTATTACCGTTGACGGTCACAAGCACGACGGCAAGCTCTGCCTTAATATGAACCTTTGTCTTGACAAGAACCGCCGTATGGTCCGTGACCTGCCCTATTCCATCTGTGAATGGGACGGAGAAGTCCGTGTTACCGAGGATTATTGGTACAAAGAGGATCTTATCATTATTGATGAGACTGTTTCCGAAGAGGAATCCTTCAACTCCTCTACTAACCTCAACGGTATCTACTGGCTCTGTCTTCGTGACAGCAAAAACGGTCTCGCTGTTTTCAACAGAGGCTGTATGGGATCTATGGTCAGGGGCAATCGCCTGTCAATACCTCTTGTTTACGCAAACGAATATCTCTGCGGCACAAAAATGCTTGACGGCATTTATGATGACGAGTTTGCTCTCTTCCCGTTCGCTTCAGAAAGCGGCGATGTTGATATTCATAAGGCAGCCGTTTCTTATGCTTATCAGCCCGACATTATCCCGACGGACAGCTTCACGGGCGATATGTCTGAGCTTTGCATTGCATCAATTGACGGTGATGCATCCGTCATCCTCACAACATACTACGAGGAAAACGGCGCAGTATTGGCACGTTTTTGTAACTATTCCGACAGTGATGCCGCCGTTACATTCAAATTCACAGACAGCAAGGTAGCTGAGGAAACCGATCTTCTCGGAAATACACTCAAAGAAATTTCTGACAATAAACTCAACTTCCACCCCTGGGAAATCAAAACAGTCAGAATTACAAAATAATAAATCTCAAACAAATCAAATCAAAAAGGGATGTAAAAAACGAAAGTTTTTTACATCCACTTTTTTGTTTTATGTGCGTTTGTCGTGTTTTTGCCCCCTCGCAGTACCGGCGACAAAGAGAAAATGTCCGAATGTGCGTGAAATATTGTATTTCAGACATATGGAATTGTCTTATCAAAAAGCATACTTTTTGATAAGACAATTAATATGGTTTTGAAAGGAATCTTTTCGCCACAACTGCGTTAAAAATCATTGAAATAGCCTCGTATTTTCGCTGATTTTTGCCTTGTTGTGACAAAAATCTTCTCTTTCAAAACTGCGTTGCATCTGAAATGCAATA
>JAFQIG010000031.1 GCA_017397655.1 Clostridia bacterium
GCTGAGAAAAAGAAGTTTCTCAATACCTTCATTGAGAGTGTTGAGATATTCAAAGAAGAGCAACCCAACGGCAGACTGTTAAAGTGTATCAATTTCAAATTCCCCGTCTTTTATGACGGGGATGAGAATGTGACACATATCCGTTGGGACAGTGAAACAACAGTCGAGTGCGTGGTGCGACTGTGTCGCACACAGCACTCATCGATATAAATCTCTTACGAGATTTTCTATATATCCTATCGGATTCGATATGCCTGACGGTTCGATATGTTTCCTTGCGGAAACGAGATTTATATCATATCGAAATCGAGCGAAGCGAGATTATATCGAATTTTGCGTAGCAAAATATATCGAATACGCATTGCGTATATATCGACAAAAGGAGAGTAGGAGAATGGAAAACAAGAAGATAAAAACCGTGTCTCTCTTAATTTGAGAGACACGGTTTTTGACAGTTCTTATTCTGTTAAGCGTTTTCGGGAAGAGCTTTTGAAATTGCCGAATAGATAACGGGGACGATGACCACGGCAGCGACAAGCTCAATAATACCGTTGATACCGATAAGTGTCTGGAAGATATTTCCGATAACCGTATATGCATCGGAATAATCCTTGTCGTTGAACTTTGACCACAGGTTCATTGATGACAGGACAAGCACGGTGTTTGTCAGAGTACCTGTAACGGTAGCAACGATTGCAGAAACGGCTTTTGGCAGTTTAGTTTTCTTCAAAGCAAAGAAAACGGCACCTGCAAAGAGGCCTACAAGGATTCTCGGAAGTGCAGAAACAAAGAAGTTTCCGAATCCGAAATCAAGGTAGACGGGGAAGGCGAAGTACGCACGAGCGATACATGACAGACCCCATACGGCACCGATGACGGCACCCTTTTTCGGACCGAGACAGACTGCACCGAGAATGGTGACGATGTGCAGAGTGGTAATTTCGATACTGCCGTAGCTGATGTAGCCGAGAAACGGAGTCACCGTCATAACAATGATCAGTGCTGCGAAAACGGCAGTCAGTACCAAACTGCGGGTTTTTGCGATTGGTTGATTTTTTGACATATTTATTCCTCCAAGCTGCCATTCCTCAAAGAGGATACGGCGCATTATTGACAGAGAAAATTATTTGCGGTTTTTAAGATAAATTCTGCGAAGCCCTTCAAGAATCAGGTTGCGGTCGATGGTAACGTTTCTTTTACAGCACTTGACAATGCCGTATGACAGACCGCCTGTAGCAACGATAGATCCGATAGGTTCGTTAAGCTCTGCTTCTATGCGATCACACATACCGTCAAGCATGGAAGCAACACCGAAAACAATACCTGACTGCATACTGTCTACGGTATTTGTACCGATAACGTGAGAAGGCTCTTTAAAGCTGATGCTCGGAAGCTGAGATGTTCTTGCGGACAGAGCATCAAGAGAGATCGAAACACCGGGAGCGATGGTACAGCCGAGAAAAGCACCGTTTTTATCAAGAACGCTGATCTTTGTAGCTGTTCCGAGATCAAGTATAAGGCAGGGCAGCGAATAAGCTGCGGCAGCACCGACAGCACCTGCGACAAGATCCGCACCAACCTCTGCGGGGTTATCCGTTCTGATGTTAAGACCTGTTTTAACACCGGGAGAAAGAGTCAGGGGTTCTGTTCCCGTGAGCATAAGAATAGCCTCACACAGCTCGTGAGTAAGCTCGGGAACGACAGAGCCGACAACAGATCCGCTGAAGGACAGAGAGTCTGCATTATGCAACGAAAAGATACTTTTAAGCTCGACTGCATACTGATCACGTGTTTTGCTTCTGTCGGTAGAGATACGGGAAACAAAAACGAGCCGGTCGTTATCATAAGCACCGAGATTGATGTTGGTATTACCGATGTCAACAACTAAAAGCATAAGGCACCTCCCTGATTTTTAAACATTATACAACATTCATTGAAAAAATGCAACATTTAACAGTGTGGAATATTTGACAAAGCCTATATATTAGTATTATAATATATCTGTATATCTATGTCTTACAGGGAGATTTATATGGTCTTTGAAGTCGGCAGAAAAAAGAATATTTATTTTGTTCAGGCGAACGCTGTTTACGGTGATAGTGTAAAGAGCGTATATCTTCCTTATGCAACGGGATGTATAGCGGCATATGCCTTCAGTGATGAGTTTATTTCATCGCAGTACAGCTTCGGCGGATATGTTTACACAAGGATGGATATAAATAAAGCACTTGATTTTTTAAAAGATCCGTATATGGTTGCATTTTCGTGTACAACGTGGAATACCGAATACAGCAAGGCGTTGTCAAAAGCTGTCCGTGAGCGTTATCCCGACTGTAAGATACTTTTCGGCGGACACAACGTACCTCCCGATGATACGATGCTGAAGCAAAACAGCGAGGTTGATTTTCTGATTCACGGAGAGGGCGAAATTCCTTTCAGGCAGATACTTGAAGCACTGTCAAGAGAGGGAGAGCTTTGTGATATCTGTAACATCTCGTACAGACATAACGGTGAAACAATAACAACGAAGACCCTGCATTATGATTTTATAGATTTTCCGTCACCGTATACGGAAGGATTTTTCGATTCGATAATCAACGACGGATATGATTTTTCTGTAATTCTTGAAACAAACCGGGGCTGTCCTAACCGATGTGCTTTCTGCGATTGGGGAGCACTTAAGTCAAAGGTGCGTCTGTTCCCTTGGGAAAAGGTGTGTGCCGAGCTTTTATGGATAGCTGAAAAGGGTATCGACTATATCTACTGTGCAGATGCGAACTTCGGACTTTTTGACCGTGATGTCGAGGTTGTCAACGAGATGCTGAAGCTCAAAGAAAAATACGGACATCCGCAGAAGTTCAAGGTTAATTTTTCAAAGAACCGTATTGAAGTGGTCAACAGAATCAGCAGTATGATGAGTCGCAATAATATGGGAAAGGCACAGACTCTGTCCTTCCAGAGTCTTGATCCCGAAGTTCTGAAAAATGTCGGTCGGAAGAATCTTGACATAAAGTATTTTAAACAGCTTATTTCTTTTTATAACGAAGAGGATATTCAGACATATTCCGAGCTTATTCTGCCGTTACCCGGCGAAACAAAAGAGAGCTTTAAAAACGGAGTCAACGAGCTGCTTTTGAACGGACAGCACAAGTCGCTTAACGTTTACCCGTGCGAGCTTCTGCCCAATTCGATAATGGGCAGCAAAGAGTACAAAGAAAAGTTCGGACTTTCAAGCATTCGTGTGCCGTTTGTTCAGTATCATTGCAGAGAGGATAGCGATGAATCGGGTGTTACGGAGTATTCGGATATTGTTGTAAAGACTGCCGATATGACTGCTGCCGATTTTGCCGATTCGTATCTTTTTGCGGTGACTGTGCAGGCGATGCACATTCTCGGTATAACACGTTTTGTATCCGTTTATCTTTGCAACGAAAAAGGTATTGACTATAAAGAGTTTTATACATCGCTTATAGAATACGCTCAGAGCACCGACGGATATATGAAAAAGATCTTTGACAAAACATACAAAAAGATCGTTGCCGTTTCAAGAGGCGAATCATCGCTTGCCGAATGTGATGAGCGATTCGGAAACATTACGTACGAGCCTGACGAAATTCTGTATCTGCGTACGCTTTACGGTATTGATGTCTTTTTTGACGAGCTTTCGGACTTTATCGGAAGGTTTGATATTGAAGAAAACTTGTGCAGATCGCTTTTAAAGTTCCAGAAGGATATGATCCGTCATCCGCAAAGACCGCTTGACACTATTGACTCGGATTACGGCTTTTACAAGTATTTTTGTGACTTTTTCTCGGGAGAAAATTCAGAGCTTCTTTGCGAAAATGAAGAAATACTTCTGACGGGTGCCGATGAAAAATCATGGGAAGACTTTGCAAGATTTGTTTTGTGGTACGGCAGACGTAACGGAGAAACGCTGTATCTATCAACGGCGTATGCACCAAAGGAGGGGCTGTCACAATGAGAGTATTGCTGATAAATCCTGCGGTAGAGCATTATTACAAATCGGTCACGGGACCTTTAGGTGTGCTGGCGATAGCATCATATCTTAAAAAAGGCGGACACGAGGTAACGTTTGTTGACAGGTGCGTAAAAAAGACAGATATTGAAAAGCTGATTGTTGACAATAATCCGCAGATAATCGGTGTAGCACTGATGTCAGCAAAGGTCATTGTCGATGTCAGAGAGATATATAATACGGCAAAAAAACACGGTATTCCCGTAATTGCAGGCGGAGCGACGGCATCGGTTGTGCCGAAGCTTGTAATTGACGGAGGATGTGCCGACGCTGTTATAAAGGGCGAAGGCGAAATAACCTGGGCAGAAGCTGTAAAGGCTGTTGAAGAGGGCAGGGACTTTTCAGATGTAGACGGAATGTGCTTTGTAAAAGACGGAGTGTTTACGGAAAATCCCGACAGAGACTTTGCGGATTTATCACAGTTTCCCCCGATAGATTGGGAAATGACAGGTGATCCGAGCGTATATTTTCAGTCCTTGTTCGGTCAGAAAAAGGTGCTTTACATATACACGGCAAAGGGATGTCCCGGACAGTGTACATTCTGCTTTAACGAAAGATATCAGAAGCGATGCTACCGCAAAAGACCGCTTGAAACGGCACTTGAGGAGGTAAAGCTTCTGACAGAAAAATACGGTATGGACGGAGTACATTTTTCTGATGAGATCTGGTGCAGAACACGTGAGGAAATGTATGAAAACTGCCGTATGATAAAAGAATCGGGTCTTATCTTTGAATGGGGATGCAATTTCAGAATCGGTCAGATAAAGCCCGAGGATTTCAGTAATATGTACGATGCGGGATGCAGATGGATATTTTTCGGAATAGAAAGCGGATCCGATCACGTACAGAAAATGATGAAAAAAGGAATCCGTCTTGACAAGGTCTATGAGACGGTCAGGGCGTGTCACGATGCGGGAATTACCGCAATATCTTCGTTTATCGTTGGCTTCCCCGGTGAAAGAGAAGAGGATCTTAAAAAAACGGTAGAGCTTATACAGACAATACCGTTTTCCATGTTTGACTGCAACTTCTTTTTCCCGTTTGAGGGAACACAGATGCACGATGTATTGGTAAGCGAAGGAAGATATAAAGAAGCCAAAAAAATAGATGATCTGAGAGTGCTTGAAAAGAGCGAATACAAGCTTGTAAACTCTATCAATTTTACCGAAGTTCCGACACGTGATATCAAGGTTGTGCGTTCGTGGATACTCTGGCAGTCCTTCACAAGAAAAATTGATAAGAACGACGGCAAAAAAGAGTTGTTTGCGTTTAAAGCGGCAATAGATGCAATCAGGAGTCTTTTCGGCGGAGGAATAAAACACTTTTTCCTTTCATTCGGATATTCGGCACAGATGATTCTGAATGTAATGTTCAACGTGTTCTGTTTTCCGTCAGTCAGGAAAAAATACGGTATCAGATTATCGGCACGAAAGCGGAAGTGATTCAGATGAAAATGCTATATATATTTCCACCGCAGTGGTATCCGATGAATCCGTTTTTGTCGGTTGCGACGTTGACGGGACAGCTGCGTCGTAACGGATATGATGCAAGGATTCTTGACCTTAATGTGGAATTTTTCAACGATATATTCACTAAAGAGTATTTACAGCAGGCAACGGATAAGGCGAAAAGCTTTATAAACGGATATGAGCCGATAGGGCTTACAAGAGAAGAGATTTTTTCGGCTGACTACAAGACGGCAACAAACGAAGCGAGATATATTCTGATAAACGAGTTTTTTGAAAAGCACGCAGACAGAATACAGAAAGTGCTGGACGGAATTGAAAATGCCGTAAGAGTTATGCGTGACGAAACGGATTTTTACGATCCCGAAAAGCTTTTTGCGGCAAAGGATATACTTGAGGAAGCGGCAAAAATCGCATCGCTTCCGACGCTTCCGTGCGAGCTGACTATTGATAACTATTATCCCAATCCGCTTTTCCCGCTGGATTACAAATATGTTAAAAGTCAGTGTTTTGACAAAAATGACAATCTGTTTATAGAGTATTTTGAAAAGAAGCTGGAAACGCTTGATCTTTCACAATATGACTATATCGGCATATCAATTCCCGACATCAGCCAGCTTATAGCAGGTCTGACACTCGGCAGACTTCTTAAAGAAAAGACATCCGCACACATTTCCATAGGCGGAGGATACATATCAAAAATTGCAGAAGAGTTCAGAAAATATCCTGAAATGTTTGAGATATTTTTTGATACGGCAGAGCTGCTTGACGGAGAAAAGAACTGTCTTCAGATGGCAGAATATATAAGCGGAAAGCGAAAGATAAGTGACGTCAATTCTTTGGTTTACAGCGACGGCAACGGTGTTATTTTTACAGAGCTTTCAGAAAAGCTTCAGATGGACAGCATTGTACCGCCCGACTTTACGGGAATAGACTTTTCACGTTATTTCTCACCGTCAGTTGTTATGCCTCTTCAGATTTCAAAGGGCTGTTACTGGGGCAAATGCACGTTCTGTGATTTTTATACGGGACAGCAGTGCTTTGACATAAAGAGTGTGGAAACCGTCATAAACGAGATCGAAGAAATGATAAACAAATACTCTGTCACTTCATTTTTGTTTGTTGACGAGGCTGTTCCGCCCGTTTACTACAAAAGACTTGCAGAGAAGATACTTGAAAAGAATCTTAAAATCAACTTTTATTCTTTTGTCAGACTTGAAAAGGGCTTCACAAAGGAGGTTCTGCAGCTGCTTCACAAAGCGGGCGCAACGCTTTTTATGTGGGGTTATGAGTCAGCATCAAAAAGAGTAATGGAAATGATAAACAAAGGCGTTGATCTTGATGACAGACTTTCCGTGATGAAAGCTTCGGCAGACAGCGGAATCTGGAATCATGTTACGTTTTTGCTCGGATATCCTACGGAAACGATCGAAGAAATGAAGATGACCGAGGATATTATAGAAAACAGAAGCGACATAGTTGACAGTCTGTCTCCGTCGAGCTTTGCGATGAAGCGTTGTGCAGCCATCGCAAACGGAAAGCCGGAAGAGTTCGGTATAACCGATTACCGTCTCAGAGGCGAATTTCATGTTTCGTACGAGATAAAAACTGTCGGAGTACAGATGCAGGAGCTTAAGAATCATAAGCTTAAATTCCAGAATGACTATATTTATGCAAAGCGGCATAATCTTTGGAACATAACGTTTTCGGACAGCGATCACTTGCTTCTTTATATAATCAGGCACGGCAAGGATTTTGTTAAGAATTACAGGCTGAAATACGAACGTTGGATGTAGGAGGCAAATCTATGAAAAACGTGTATATGGTGCAGGTTGACTTTACCGCTAACGACGGTGTCGGATCATTTTATCTTCCGTACGCCACGGGACTTTTATGCGCCTATGCATGGACGGATGAGTTTGTCAGACAGACATACAATTTTGGCGGATTCATATACAAAAGAATTGACACGGACAAGGCGCTTGAGCAGATAAAGAATCCTGCGGTTGTCGGCTTTTCAAATTATGTCTGGAGCACCGAGTACAACAAAGCGTTGGCAAAAAAGGTAAAGGAAAAATATCCCGACTGCATGATACTTTTCGGCGGACACAATGTTCCCGATGACGTGTCAATGCTTGAAGACAATGACTTTATAGATGTCCTTATGTTCGGTGAGGGCGAAGAAAGCTTTCTCGGAACGCTTAAAGCGCTCACAGAGGGCGGACTTGAAAACGTTCATAACATCGCATTCCGTAAAGACGGTAAAATTGTCAGAACAGACAGAAAAACTCCGACACACCTTGAGTATCCGTCACCGTATCTTGACGGATGGTTTGACAGCATCGTCGAAGAAAACCGTGACACACAGATCAATGCCATTCTTGAGACAAGCAGGGGATGTCCCAATCATTGTGCCTATTGTGACTGGGGGCTTCTGCGTTCAAAGACAAGGCTTTTTCCGCTTGACCGTGTTCTTTCGGAGATACGCTGGATGTCAGAGCATAAGATTTCCTTTATCTGGGGTGCAGATGCAAACTTCGGAATGTTTGAGCGTGATATAAAAATCGTGGAAGAGCTTGTCAGATGTAAAGAGACAAACGGCTATCCCGAGCGTATGAGAATAAACTATTCCAAAACAAATTACGACAATGTTTTCAGCATTTCAAAATTGCTTCGTGATTACGATTTTGACAGTATCGGAGCAACTCTTTCATTCCAGAGTTTTAATGAAGATGTGCTTCACAATATCGGCAGAACAAATATGTCTCACGAGATGTTCAAAAAGATTTATGCAAAGTACAGAGAATCGGGTACCAGAACTTATTCCGAGCTTATCTTAGGACTTCCGGGTGAAACATACAAAAGCTTTATTTCGGGAATTGCCGAGCTTTTCAGGCTGGGACAGCATTTTGTTTTTGAAATATACCCGTGCATCGTGCTTCCGAATGCCGAACTCGGCAAAAAGGAAACCATAGAAAAATTCGGCATAAAGACAGTGCCTGCACAGCTTGTACGCTGTCATTGCAGTGCATCGGAGTTTGATGCACCCGAATACAACAATATAATTGTCGAAACAAACACACTGTCAAGACAGGAATGGGTCAGAGCATCGGTATTTTATTATCTTGCAAAGGCACTTCACGGCTACGGACTTTTAAGATTGTTTGCAATCTATCTTTACTACGAAAAGGGAGTTGCCTACGAAGATTTCTATGACAATCTGCTGACCTTTTTTGAAGAAAAAGGCGGTTCGGTTACAAACAGAGTATATAACGAGGTTTACTCGCACATTGAGGGTGTATCACGTGGAGTACCCGATCACGGACTCATATTTGAGCCGTACGGCAACACCACGTGGAGCGATTACGAATGGTCACTTCTGAGCTTTCTGTATGAGAAGGAAGCATTTTACAGCGAAACGGAAGAGTATCTTCGTTCCTTCGGAATAGATGAGGATGTTTTTGAACAGCTTCTTCAGTATCAGAAGTCCGTTGTAAGAAGTCCGTATGACAGTGATATTACAATAAAAACAGATTATAATTTTGCAGAGTATTTTGACAACATCTATGCCGACAAAAAAGATACGCTTCGCAAGGGCAGTTTTACAACACGTCTTTACGATGCGGAATACCGTGATAACTGGCCCGACTTCGGCAAGTATGTTGTATGGTACGGCAGAATGGGATTCAGGTCATACAAAAAAGCAGAGATAAAATAAAAGGAGACGGTCGCATTGGCAAAAAAGAACATATATATGTTCCAGCCCGATTACCTTAACGGTAATACGGCTTATTTGCCGTATGCTGCGGCAGCGCTTGTCGCATATGCAAAGAATGATCCGTTTATTAATAATGAATGTGAATTCTGCGAAATATTTTTTATAAGGGAAGATCCCGACACGGCAGCAGAAAGATTACAGGAGCCGTTTGCGGTCGGATTTTCCAACTATGTATGGAATTTTGAATACAACAAGGAAACAGCAAAAAGAATCAAGAAAAGATTTCCCGAATGTACCGTTATCTTCGGAGGACATCACGTACCGCCCACGAGCGAGCTTCTTTGCGAATGTGATTTTATCGACTATCTTATACACGGTGAGGGCGAAGAAGTTTTTTCTCTTCTGTTGAAGGCTGTATGCAGAAACGAATCGGTAGCGGATATTCCTAATATTTCATACAGAGAAAACGGAAAAGCCGTCACAACCGATACTGCTTTTATGACAGGTGAGGACTATCCGTCACCGTACACAACGGGATGCTTTGACAAGATTTTAAAAGACTATCCCGATATCAGATTTTTCTCGGTTATAGAGACAACAAGAGGATGTCCGTATTCCTGTTCGTACTGCGATTGGGGAAATCTCAACAAAAAGCTCAAGGTCTTTCCCGAAAGCAGAGTCTATTCCGATATCGAATGGCTTGCATCTCACGGCATCGACGGCTTCGGTGCGGCAGATTCCAATTTCGGAATACTGCAAAGAGATGAAGAGATAACATCATATATTGCAAAAAAAGGTTGCTTTAAGGCATTTCAGTCATCGTATGCAAAAAACAGTAACGACAGAATCTTCCGTATGGCAAAGGAGCTTGATGACAGCGGAATCAACAAGGGTATAACGCTGTCATTTCAGACTCTTTCCGATGAAGCAGCCGAGAATATCGGTCGTCATAATATTAAGTTTTCAAACTTTGCCGAGCTTTTGCGTCGGTATAACGAAGCTCACATTGCAACATACTCAGAGCTGATTTTAGGGCTTCCGGGTGAGACATACGAAAGCTTCTGCGACGGTATCGACAAGCTTCTTGAAGCAGGTCAGCACAACTCGATTTATGTTCATAACTGCGAATGGCTTCCGTGTTCGGGAATGGGAAACCGTGACTACATGGAAAAGTATAAGATTTCATATTCCGTAGTACCTCTGTCACAGGCTCACAGGGATATCAGCGAAAACGATTCCGTAACAGAGTATTCTGCAATAGTCACGGGAACCTGCTCAATGACAAATGATGACTGGATACGGATGAATCTTTTTTCATCGGTTGTACAGTGCTGTCATCACGGCGGACTTTTGCTGTTGATTGCCGTACTGTTGCATTACGAAAAGGGCATACGGTATTCCGATTTTTACAAAAAGCTGATAGCCTTCTTTGAAAATGACGAAAGCACTCTTTTCGGCAAGCTTATATCGGATGTAAAAAAACGGTTAAGGCTCGTTACGGAAGAAAAAGAAAGTCTCATTTTTTCTGATGAGCGTTTCGGATCTGTCGCATGGCCGACGGAAGAATATATGTATCTTGTTACGATGTACGAAGCGGACAGATTCTATAAAGAGTGTAAGGAGTTTTTTAGAGGCTTCTCATCGGATACAGAGCTTTTAAGCGAAGCACAGCGTTATCAGCAATTCATAATAAAGAATCCCGAAAGAAAAGAGTGTAAAGAGCACTTTTCATATGACTTCAAGGCATATCTTGATGATGCATTGAAGTGTCGTGAACCGATTCTTACAAAAAAAGATAATATTTGCAAGGTGCCGTCATTAACCGGGATAAATGATTTCAAAGACTTTGCAAAATATATTGTCTGGTTCGGCAAAAAAACAGTCAGAAAGGTCTTTACCGACGAGGTAGAGCAGACATTTTGATTTATGAAAAAGATATACTTCATTCAGGCAGCAACAACATATAAAAACAGATATTCCGTATACCTGCCGTATTCGGTGGGTTGTCTTGTTGCGTATGCCATGCAGAATGAAGTAATAAAAAGTGAGTATTCGGCAGAAAAGATCTTTTTTGAAAGAGAAAAGCCGACGGTGCTTATTGAAGAAATAAAAGACCCGTTTATGGTTGCGTTTTCGGTCAGTCTCTGGAATAAAGAATACAGCAAAGAGACGGCAAGGATAATAAAAGAGCGTTATCCCGAGTGTGTGATTGTCTTTGGCGGTCACAGCGTAACGCAGGACGGAGAGCTGTTGTCAGAGTGTCCGTACATTGATTATCTGATTTACGGAGAGGGCGAAGAAGCTTTTTCAAAATTGCTTTTATCGCTTTGCGGACATATCGGAAAAAGCGAAGTGCCGAATCTGATTTACCGTGAAAGCGGAAAAACCGTCATAACCGATGCAAAAATCAGTACAGAGCTTTATGAATATCCGTCACCGTATACAACGGGAGTTTTTGACGGTCTTTTAAGGGATAATCCCGATGTACCGTTTAATGCGGTGTTGGAGACAAACAGAGGCTGTCCTTACGGATGTGCATATTGCGAGTGGTGCTTTACAAAGAAGCTTCGCTTTTTCCCGATGCAAAAAATAAAAGACGAGCTTTTGTGGATAGCACGTAATAAAATAGAATACTGTTATTGTGCCGATGCAAACTTCGGAATAGCAGACCGTGACTGCGAAACAGCGGAATATGCCGTATCGGTAAAGAAAGAATACGGATATCCGTTTGTATTCAGACCTACATACGCAAACGGAGGCGGAGATACTGTTTTTGAGATCGGAAAAACTCTTAACAGGGGCGGTATCGACAAGGGAGTAACCGTTGCGTATCAGTCGCTTGACACAGAAGTCCTGCGACTTATAGGCAGAAAGAATTTCGGTGCCGAAAAGAACAAAGAGACGGCAGAGCGTTTTGCAAAGACGGGAATACCGACATACTGCGAGCTGATTCTGGGATTACCGGGAGAGACGTATGACAGCTTTTGCAGCGGACTTTGCCGACTGCTTGAAACAGGCAATCACGGTTCGGTATCGGTATATAACTGTCAGGTGTATCCGAATTCTCTGTTGGGAGATAAAGAATACAGAAAAAAACACGGAATAAAAAGTGTCCGTGTTCCGATAGAGGGTATTCATTATGTTGCAGACTTTAACGGCATTACGGAATACCTTGACATAGTTGTCGAAACAAAGGATCTTCCGTTTGAAAACTGGGTAAAGGCAAATATGTTTTCGACAACCGTGCTCACTTTTCACAGCAACGGACTTCTGCGCTTTTTTGCGATGTACCTTTTTTATGAAAAGGGCGTTTTGTACAACAGTTTTTACAACGCGCTTCTGGATTTTATAATGTCAGCAGACGGAACGAGGATAAATACGCTGTTCAGAAGCTTTTACGAACGGTATAACGATACTTCCCACGGGGACTGGGTATTCAGAGATGACAGACTCGGCGACATCGGATGGTATTATGATGAGGCGGCATACCTTGAACTGTCAAGTGATGCAGATGTAACATATAAAGAGCTTGAACCGTTCCTTAAAGAATATTTTGACGATGAAGAGCTGTTTTTGCAGCTTATGAGATTTCAAAAAAATATGGTCAGACGCTTTGGTGTTTACGAGTGTGACGAAAGCTTTGACTATGACTTTTATACATATTTCAGCGATCTCTCATCATCGACTTATTCGGAATTGAAAAACGGAAGCTTTGATTTGTCCGTGAGAATTAATGATAAATTGCACTCACTTGAAGAATTTGCAAAGAAAACTGTTCTTTTCGGAAAGAGAAGAGGAGAGACGCTGGTGTTTAACAGTAGATCGGACCTCCTGTGGAAAGAGAGGTGTTCTCTTGACAAGGGTTAAATGTGTTTGGCAAAAAATTAATTATGAGCTTGTTTGCTTTATCGTTTTGTTTGGTTCGGTCATTGCCAATATCGACAGGCACAGCGTTGAACCGTGGGATATATATCCTTATGCAGGTGACTACAGCCACGGAATAGCGGACAAGTTTTTGGCAGGTGAGATAATATCGTGGTTTACCGACTCTGTTTCGGTTGACAAGGTTTTTGCAATAGCTGTATCACTCGGTATTGTGCTGTGCCTGCTTTTGGCAATATTTTCGGGGCAGGTAATACGCCACTCGTCACAAGAGAATAAAACGGCTGTGATCGCGACTGTTTTTGTGCTGTGGATGTTGCCGTCGGGAATAGGCGGACTTTTTCGGTATATCGGAGTTCCCGATATATTTATGGCACTGACACTTTTGTTGTGCATAATGCTTGCAAAGAACAGATATCTGTTGTGGATTGTACCGCTTTTAAGTGCGGCGGCAGTCGGCTTTCATCAGATTTACACAACGCTTTATTTTCCGACACTTTTTGTTGCGATTTGTTTTTTTGCACTGTACGAAAAACGCAGTGTGTCAGGGTTTGCTGTTGCGGCAATTACAACACTTACTACATTGGCATCCTTCATTTACATAACATTTTTTTCAAGCAGATATCTGACCTTCGGCAGTATAGATTCTCTTGTGGAATATCTTAATTCAAAGAGCGATATGAACTTTGATGATGAGTTTCTGCGTTGGGTGTTCAGCGGGCAGTATTTTTCAGGTGTAGAGCTGTATGCAGATGGTGCATTGACAATGGTGATCGATTATGAAGTATTGCTTATTACAGGAATTGTGTTGCTGCCTCTGTTTGCAATAATCTTTTATACATATTTTTCGGCAATGAGAGAAAGCACGGATAAAAAACGAAAGTTTTTATTCTTTTTATGCTCTGTGTCGTGGATACCGTCAATGGCAACCTGTTTTTTGATGAGGAATATTTTCAGAATATTGGCGGCGTTATGGATGACACAGTTCCTGATTGTATCGCTGTTTCTTTATTTCGGCGATGCGGATTTTCTTGCGGCATTTAACAGAGTAAAGAGTTTTATTATAAAATACCGATTTGCAGCGATTGTATATTTTTTATTCATACTACTGTACAGAAAATGGATTTAACAAAAGGAGCAACAGATGAAGATTTTGTTGATACACCCACCGCAATGGTATCCGGGAAGTCCTCATATGGCGGTACCTCTTCTGACGGCACAGCTGAGACGTGCGGGGTTTGATGTTACACCGCTTGATCTCAATATCAGGTTTTTCAACAGTATTCTTACCAAAACGAATCTTCAAAAGGCTTATGAAAAATCATTGAAGATAAGAGAAGAGCTTCTGCCGTTTGTTAAAGGATTTGAAGATCCTGTCAGGGATTTTGACACGTTCGATGCAAAAACAAAAACACGTCTTCTGAGATTCAAAAAGATTGACGATGTATTGCAAAAGAAAAAGACGGTGCAGTCGGCAATCGAAAATGTTGATGAAGCGGTAAGAACGGTCAAAACAGAAGAGCTTTTTTACGATCCCGAAAAACTGTTTTTCGCAAAAGAGATTCTTTTTGATGCGATGAAGGTTGCATCGCTTCCGTATTCGCCCAACGAAGTGGCACTTGACAACTACTTTTCGGATCCGTCAAAGAAGTTTTGTTACGAAGCGATCAAGGACCAGTGTTTTGACAGGGAGATCAATATTTTTTCGGATTGGTTTGAAGAAAACTGTTCGGACATTTTTGATGCGGATTACGATCTTATTGCATTGTCGCTTCCCGATCTTTCTCAGGTAATACCGTCGTTTACGCTTGGAGCAATGCTTAAAAAACGCACAAAAGCGTTTGTTGTGTTCGGTGGAAATTATATTAATCAGATCGAGCAAAGCATCAAAAAGTATCCGGAGATCTTTGATATTTTTTGCGACGGAATTATGTCGGGCGATGGTGAAAAGAATATTGTTTCGCTTGCGGAATTTGTATCGGGTAAGGCGGATATTTCATCGGTACCGATGCTGACTTATAAAGAACAGGGAAAGCTTGTTACCAATCCGTTCGGTGAAACAATAGATATGAACGATGTTGTTCTGCCCGATTTCAGCGATTATGATTTCAGCGATTACTTTTCACCCTATCCCGTATTACCGATTCAGCTGTCAAAGGGATGCTATTGGGGCAGATGCAACTTCTGCGATTACTTTCACGGACAGCAGGGATACAGTCCTAAATGTATAAGTGCCGTGGTTGACGATATCGAGCTTATCAATAAAAAGTACGGACAAAAGCACTTTGTCATTACTGACGAAGCAATACCGCCGAAGTATTACGAAGCACTTGCCAAAGAGATAAGCTCACGCAATCTTGAGATTTATTATTATTCCTTTGCAAGGCTTGAAAAGAGATTTACAAAGGAAGTTTTTGACGAGCTTTACCGTTCGGGAGCAAGAATGTTCTTGTGGGGATACGAAGCAAAGTCCGAACGTGTAATGAAGCTGATGAACAAGGGCATAGATGTTCCCGACCGTGAGAGGATACTCAAGGATTCGGCGGAAGCGGGAATATGGAATGACGGATTGTTTATCTTCGGATATCCTACCGAAACGATTGAAGAGATTGAAAGCACACGAAGCTTTATCGAAAATGACGAAAGACGGTTGATACACAGCTGTACGCTTTCCAACTTTTCATACCGACGCAATGCGGAGATTATAAAGGCAGTCGGAACAAACGGAATAAAGAGCCTGTCCGACAACGGAGATTTTTATACCATACTTAAGGATGAGGTAGACGGTATCGGGCAGAGCGAGCGACGCATGATAAGGCGTCGTTTTCAGAAAAAAATGCTGGACAAATACGAAAATTCTATGTGGCCCGTGATATATTCTGATTTTGACCACTTGCTTTTATATCTCGCAAGGTATACAATAGAGTTTGTCCGTGATTACAGATCCGACAGACGGATTTGTCAGAAGTTTGATTTGGAAGACTGTGAATGATATGAAAAAAGAACTGTTCGTGACAGTACCGTTTTCGGGGGTATCCGTAATACTCGGAGCAGTTGATGAAGCGCAAATGATACGAAAAACGGTTTATGCCGTGCTGGAAACCTGTGACAGCTCGGACATAGCGGAGTTTGTTATCATGCAATCACAGAAGATTACTTCCGGGTGTCTTAAGAGTATTAATGATTTAAAGGCCGAAGTAAAAGATGTGCCGATCAACATTTATGTTGAAAGCAAGCCGTGTGTGGGCATGGCGATACGTGACGGTATCGGATATGCGGTCGGCAGTCATACGGCACTTTTGCCGTCAGATTTCGGGATACATCCCGGTTGTCTTGCGGCTATGATCAAAGAATCAAAAAAGCATCCTGACCGTGTTATTAAGACTTCACGGTGGATGAGGACGGGATCTTTTTCAGATTACGGTAAAGAACGGTTGGCATTTAACCGAATGGGAAACATCTTTTTGTCGCTTCTTTTCGGAACACATCTTTCCGATATTACAAGTGCAACACAGCTTTTTCCGTCAGAATTGTACAAGCGCATAAAATGGCAGGAGGAGGACTTTCCGTTTCTGCTTGAAATGACGCTTAAGCCTTTACGATTGGGGGTGAAGTTTTCACAGGTACCGGCAGTGTGCTTGCCGAGGGTGGAAGGCAAATCAAAAAACAGTACAAAAAAAACGCTGTCATATTTACCGACAGCAATTAAAAACAGATTTGTGAAAAGGAAGAACATTTATGAATAGCAGATTTACAAAATTTTTGATTAAGGCGTTTTCGCTTCTTATGTCACTTTATTATTTCTTTGGCGGAACAGCAGTGACTCCGCAGACAACAGATCCCATCAAGCCTCTTAACAGCTATAATGTAAAGCTTCATGCGGTTGTATGGGCAGATCCTCAGGTTTCCAACTACAAACCTGACAGAATGCCTTATTTTGAGGCAGCCTGTGAGGATCTTAAAAACTCGCCTAAAAAGCTTGATGCACTTTTAATCGCAGGTGATATAGCAGAAAACGGCCTTTACTGTGAATATAAAATGGTTTTTGACGGTGTCAAGAATGACAAAATCAAAAATTATCTTATGGTAACAGGTAACCATGACATAAGAATGAGAATATACAAGGATGATGTGTACAGATTCACAACCTTTACCAATGGTCTTAATGAGCACGCGAAGAGCGATCTTCACATTGACGAGCTTCACTACAGCTACAAGGTTAACGGATATACGTTCATCGTTCTCGGCAGCGACAGATCAGAGTTTGAGGAAGGCTGGTTTATTGACAGCCAGCTCAAATGGCTTGATTCCGAGATTAAAGAGGCAAGCAAGAGCGGTAAGCCCGTATTTGTTATTAACCATCAGCCGCTTAAGCTGACTCACGGTCTGCCCGATACATGGGGATCGCCGATAGAATCTGCAGGCAGCGTCGGCAAACAGTCGGACAAGCTTTATGAGATAATGAACAAGTATGAGGATGTTATCTTTATTACGGGACACCTCCATACAGGTTATGGCGAGTATACATATGAAAAGATCGGTAATTTCCACTCGATCAACCTTCCGTCGCTTACAATCAAGAACGAAAACGGAGACTGCAACGACAGAGGCATCGGTTATATGATGGAGGTTTATTCAGGCAAGGTGATTTTCAGAGCCAGAAACTTTGCACAGGGTAAATATGTTCCCGAATATGACATTACAATAAAGTATTAATCAAAAAAATCCGAGACTCAAGGTTTCAAACTGTGAGCCTCGGATTTGCTTTTATACGGGATCCTTATACTGATAGCATTTTACGTAATCTACAATAAACTCGGCAGGCCAGTTTTTATCGGGAGTCAGGCTGATTCTGCCTGTGCCGTGACGGTCAGAGCTTTGTATTCCGTTTTCACCTGCAAATTCGCACGATAAAAGCAGATATTCGGGATTCTGCGATACACCGCCTGTTGACAGTCTGCCTGTTTCATATCCGTTTATATAGAATATGTATTCGTCCTTGTTCCACTCAACGCCGTATGTGTTGTAGTTTTTGTACGGATCGTTTTCGATAAAAATTTTGCCGAGTGAATCACCGTTGTGTCCTTCACCGTAGCCGTCATAGTGGATACCTGTGATGATGCAGTCATCACCCCACCAATGATCCTTGTAATAGAATGATTCAAAAATATCTACCTCGGTGCCGTCCTTGCCCGAACCGTCAACATTGAATACACCTTCGTTCATCATCCAGAAGGCACTCCACATACCTGTAGCGGCAGGCAGGATACATCGTACCTCAAAATATCCGTAGCATTGCTCATATTTACCCTGAGTAGTCACGATGCCTGTGTACCAGCCGGGTTTATACTCTTTGAAATCAATCTGTTCGTGCCAATCATCATAATAGTAGTTTTCAGGAGGAGTCTCAAGATACTCGGCACGGATAACGAGATTTCCGTCACGCACGGAGACCATATCCTCGTGCCAGTAACCGCCTTTTCTCTCTGTTTCCCACCAGGTGTATCCCCATTTGGAGGTATCAAGAGAATCGCCGTCAAAGTTGTCTTCCCATTTAAGGCTGAATTTTTCCATATCAATCCGTCTGTCTGACGGAAGCTTGCCGAGACTTAAGGCGGACGGTATCGCAGGACTTATCAGCATCAGAAAAGCAATAAGAATTTTAAGCAAAGATTTAAACATATTTACCACCTGTCATAATACTAACACAGAACTAAAATAAAATCAAATACTACTTGCAATATATCAAAAATTTTTGTAGAATAGATATAATACTGTAAAAAAGGGGTATGTTATGCAAGAAAAAACTGAATTCAAGCCTTATATTGCCGCAAGTAAGGTGACACCGGAGTTTACGGTAACTTCGATTGTTATGGGAATTATCCTGGCGGTAGTTTTCGGTGCGGCAAACGCTTATCTCGGACTGCGTGTAGGTATGACCGTTTCGGCATCCATTCCTGCGGCAGTTATCGCAATGGGCGTAATCCGTGTAATTATGCGCAAAAACTCAATTCTTGAAAGCAACATTGTACAGACAGTCGGCTCGGCAGGTGAATCACTTGCAGCAGGTGCCATCTTTACGCTTCCGACGCTCTATCTCTGGGCAGCAGAGGGAAGGATGGACAAACCGAATCTTCTTGAAATTACGCTTATCGCACTTCTCGGCGGACTTCTCGGCGTATTCTTTATGGTTCCTCTTCGTAATGCGCTTATCGTAAAGGAACACGGCGTTCTTCCTTATCCCGAAGGAACAGCCTGTGCCGAGGTTCTGCTTGCAGGCGAGGAAGGCGGCTCAAACGCTTCTACCGTATTTGCAGGTATGGGCTTTGCAGCACTTTTCAAGTTTATCATTGACGGACTTAAGGCGGTTCCCGGTGAGATCTCATTCAGAGTCAAGGGCTTTGCAGGTGAGATCGGCACACAGATATATCCTGCCGTAATGAGTGTCGGTTATATCTGCGGACCCAGAATTTCTTCGTATATGTTCTCGGGCGGTGTTCTCAGCTGGCTCGTTCTTATCCCGATGATTGTACTTTTCGGCGAAAACCTTACACTTTATCCGGGTACGGCTCCCATCGGAGAGATGTTTGCATCGGGCGGCGCAGGTGCTATATGGAGCTCCTACATCAGATACATCGGTGCAGGTGCTTTGGCGGCAGGCGGCATTATCAGTCTTATCAAGTCACTTCCTCTTATCGTACGCACCTTCGGCGATTCGCTCAAGAGTATGAAGGGCGGCTCCGCTGTCGGCAATGAACGTACAAATCAAAGCCTCAGTATGAAGATCGTTCTTATCGCAATTGCAGTCCTGACTCTTCTTGTATGGCTCGTTCCCGCAATTCCCGTATCTCTTCTCGGTGCGGCTATAGTTGTAATCTTCGGATTTTTCTTTGCTACCGTTTCGTCAAGAATGGTTGGTCTTGTCGGCAGCAGTAACAATCCTGTTTCAGGTATGGCAATCGCAACACTTCTTATCGCAACGATTATTCTGAAGCTTACGGGTGACACGGGCGCTCACGGTATGAGAGCTGCTATTGCAATCGGTTCCATCATATGTATCGTAGCTGCAATTTCGGGCGATACTTCACAGGACCTTAAGACAGGTTATCTTCTTGGCGCAACGCCTAAGAAGCAGCAGATCGGTGAGATTTTCGGTGTAGTTGCGGCGGCACTTGCCATCGGCGGAACACTCAATCTTCTTGATTCCGCTTGGGGCTTTGGCGGCGACGAGCTTGCCGCTCCGCAGGCAACACTTATGAAGATGATTATCGAGGGCGTTATGGACGGAAACCTTCCGTGGGGTCTTGTAATCATCGGTGTATTTATCGCTATTGTTGTTGAGCTTATCGGTATTCCCGTTCTTCCGTTTGCTATCGGTGTATATCTTCCCGTTCAGCTTAATGCTTGTATTATGGTCGGCGGACTTATCCGTCTTGCTGCCGATAAGATGAAGAAGAGCGAAGAGGACAAAAAGAGAATCACAAATGACGGTATCCTCTTCTGTTCGGGTATGATCGCAGGTGAAGGCCTTGTCGGCATCCTGCTTGCATTGCTTGCAGTATTCGGCGTTGACAAGTTCATTGATCTTTCAAAGTATATCAATCTTCCCGAACCGGTTATAAAGATTCTCGCTCTCGCAGTATTCGCACTTGTTATTCTCTCTCTTCTTAAGTTCTCGGTATGGAAGAAAAAGAAGGCAAAATAAGTGATGAAAAAGAAATCGGACGAAAACTATCTTGACAGAATCCCTGTAAAGCCGTCATCGATACCGTGGAAAACGGACGAAAACGGTATTGTAACGCTTGAAATTGAAAATAAAGGTGCAATGAATCGCATAGCGCAAAAGCTTATAAAAAGCCAAAGATCAGCTATATCCACCTTGATAAGAACGGAAGCTTTGTGTGGCCGCTTATCGACGGAGAAAAGAGTATATTTGAAATCGGCAAAGAGGTTGATGCACACTTTGGTGAAGAAGCGCATCCGCTGTATGAACGATTGGCGCAGTTTTTCAGAATCCTTGACAGTTACGGATTTGTTGAGTGGAAAAATCAATAACACATAAAAACGCCGGCAGAAGCATTAAGCTTCTGCCGGTGTCTTTCGGACTGTCGATAAAGGCACCGGGAACACGCACATTATTAAAAAAAGCAATCGGAATTTGTAAGAGGAAAACCGATCGTGTCATTCTGAGGCGAAGCCGAAGAATCTTTTGGTAATTATTTATGTGCGTTTGTCGTGTTTTTGCCCTCTCGCAGTACCTTTGTA
>JAFQIG010000032.1 GCA_017397655.1 Clostridia bacterium
CTCAGGATGATGTTAATTTTGTGGTCGATTTGCTTAACAATAGACCCAGAAAATGCCTTGGTTGGAAATCTCCGGCTGAAATTTTCTTCGAAAATAGTGTTGCACTTGCTTGACAATCTGCCGTGGGTCGGCGAAGCCGACTCGGAGGGATTGTCATCCAAAGACGAGCGAAGGATCTTAACAAATACCAAAAGATTCTTCACTTCGTTCAGAATGACCCGATGGGCTCTGTGGTCGCACTACCCAAAATGCAGGGGCGGCAACCTGCCGCCAGTCATTGAAGCATTTACAGCAATTGGATGAATTTACAAAAATTGCCATCGGAATATAACTGCTGTGCAGGTTTTAATGTACAATTGATCCGGTTTGATGTTACTAAATGAATGGATGCGTTACTCCATGAATTGCATTGTGATACAATGCATTATTGTTCTGAATAAACCGACACATAAAAATTTAAAGTTGCCTAAACCGTTAATCTGTGGTATAATGAACAATATATAACTTAAAATGGATTATTATATCATACGGGAGGGAACCCGATGACGGGAATAGTGCTTCTGGACAAGGGTGGAGACATATCTTCGTTCTGGGCGGCAAAGCAGCTTAAAAGGCTTTATAACGAAAAAAAGCTCGGTCATACGGGGACTCTTGACCCTATGGCGAGCGGACTTTTGCCTGTTATGCTGGGTAGTGCGACCAAGTTTTTGCCGTATCTGCCGAGTCACGACAAGGCATACACGGCAACGCTGAAGCTCGGTGTTACGACGGACACTCTTGATATCACGGGAGAGGTAATCAGCACAAGGGAAGTCAGTGTTTCGCCCGAGCAATTCACAGAATGTATGAAAAGCTTTGAGGGAAAAATAAAGCAGGTACCGCCGATGTATTCTGCAATCAGTATAGACGGTGTCAGACTCTACACGCTGGCAAGACAGGGAATTGAGGTTGAGAGGGAAGCCCGTGATGTTGAGATAAAGAAGATTGAGTGTATCGGAAGCAGTGGCGACGAATACACGATAGATGTTCATTGCTCGTCGGGAACATATATACGATCGCTTGTATATGACATAGGTGAAAAGCTCGGATGCGGTGCGGTGCTGACGGTTCTTCGCAGAACGTGGGCAAACGGCTTTTCTGTTGAAAATGCAAAAACTCTTGATGAGCTGAGAAACGCATCTCCCGAAGAGCTGGAAAGCTTTGTTCTTCCGATAGACAAGGCGCTTGAGGAGTATCCGCAGATTATTATAACGGACAATCAGAGCAAGCGCTTCAAAAACGGAGGAGAGCTTGACAGGGCGAGACTTAAGAATAATCCTGACGAAGGGATGTACCGTGTATATTCTCACAGCAGGGAATTTCTCGGAGTAGGTGAGATTACGGGAGAAATTTTGGCGGTCAGAAGACTTTTGGTTTAAGGAAAGAGATTTATGATAAAGCGTGCAAAGGGTTGTCTCGGTTTTTTTGTTAAAATATTTATATTTTTCGCGGTGATTTCGATCGCCTTTTCGTTGATGTTCCGTCTGATTCTGGTTGACGGTGATTCGATGCTTCCGACACTTCACAACAACGAGTGGATTCTCGTTTTCAAAACAGAAAAGATCGAATACGGTGACATCATTCTGACGGATACGGATAACGAATATAATCTTCGCATCATCAAGCGTGCGATAGCGTTCGGCGGAGATGAGGTTGACATTGATTTTGACACAGGAGAGGTTTTTGTCAACGGAGAAAGGATATCGCAGGATTATGCGCTGACGGATAAAACCTCCGCAGGTGATGTGAGTTTTCCTGTTGTTGTTCCCGAAGACAGCGTTTTTGTACTCGGCGACAACAGAAGCAATTCGGTTGACAGCAGATATACCGCTGTCGGCTGTATAAAACTTGACAATATTATCGGCAGAGTGGTTATGACGCTGTTACCGTCGCCTGCCGTTATTGATTGATATCTGAGGTGCTGTGATGTATCTGGTTGTTGGTGCAGGCGGATTTCTGGGTTCGTATATAATACGTGAGACGGAAAAAAGGAATAAAAAAGCGGTAGCTGCCGCGCGTGACGCTTCGGGACATAACGATACCGGGAACACACGTTGGTTTCCGCTTGATGTAACAGATAAGAGCAGTATTGAACGTCTGAAGGAGTTTCTTGACGGTGAAGAGCTTTGTGTCTTTTATCTTGCGGCATGTCATAATATTGATTTTGTTTATGAAAACCCCGATTTTGCATACAATGTCAACGTGACGGCACTTGAAAGCTTTCTGAATTCGGGACTTAACATAAAGAAGCTGTTTTTTGCATCGACAGACTGTGTTTACGGTGAAAATACAGCGAAGATTCCCGCCTTTTTCGAGACGGATGAGGGCAAGCCTGTCAACGCTTACGGAGAACAGAAAGCTATGGCGGAAAGGGTTGTTCTGTCACACGGATTTACGGTCTTGAGGCTTCCGTTTATGACAGGACCGTCACTTATACCCGATAAAAAGCATTTTTATGATAACATATGCAATTCGCTGAAAAACGGTCAGAAGGTCGAAATGGTTGACGGACTGTACCGTTCGGCATTAAGCTACGGCAGGGCAGCAGATATTATTTACAGACTATCTGTCAGAGAGAACTTGCCCGATGTCATAAACGTATGTTCGGACAGAGGATATACAAAGTATGAGACAGGCTGTATCATAGCAAAAGAAAACGGACTTGATGTATCCCTTATAACGTCGCTGACCGAAAAAGAAGGCGAAAAGTTTTTCAGGGACAAAAGAGCGTCAAGTACGGTTATGGATAATACGCTGTTAAAAAAGATACTGTCGGAAAAAGAATTTTTATTTGAGGCTCAGGTGATTTGATGCTTATCATCAGGACACCGTTCCGCATGTCATTTCTGGGCGGAGGAACGGACTACAAGGAATACTATGAAGAATACGGCGGAAGCGTTATTTCAGCCGCATTCGATAAGTATTGCTATCTCACGATAAGAGAGTTACCACCGTTTTTTGAATATAAAAGTCAGCTTACATACTCAAGAATCGAACGCTTCAATACGGCAGATGAAGTTGAGCATCCGCTTGTACGTGAGGCACTCCGATACATGGGAACCGAAAACATCCAGATTTCGTATGATGCGGATCTTCCTGCACGGTCGGGTATAGGATCAAGCTCATCGTTTGCCGTCGGACTGTTACAGGGACTTCATGCGCTCCGTGGCGAATATCCCGACAAAATGACTCTTGCAAAAGAAGCGATAATGCTTGAAAGAGAGCTTTGCTCGGAAGCAGGCGGTGTTCAGGATCAGATTGCCGTAGCTTACGGCGGATTTAACAGGATCGACTTTTCAAAAGACGGCTTCAATGTGACACCTCTTGAGCTGTCAGGCGAACGTACCGAAAAGCTTCGCAGCAGCCTGTTGCTTTTATTTACGGGCTTTACGCATTTTTCGGGTATTGTGGCAAGACAGCAGCAGGACAATATTTCCGCAAGACTGTCACAGCTTCACACGATGAAGGCTTTTGTTGATGACGGTGAAAAAATTCTCAGAAGCGGCGATCTTGACGATTTCGGCAGACTTCTTGATGACACATGGAAATACAAAAAAACGCTGTCGGACAAAATCACGACAGACGGTATTGATTTGATTTATAATAAAGCACTTTCTGCAGGTGCACTCGGAGGAAAGCTTTTAGGTGCGGGCGGCGGAGGATTTATGCTTTTGTATGTCCGACCCGAAAACAGAGAAAGTGTTTTGTCGGTTCTTGACGGTTTTAAAACGATTCCGTTTTCTTTTGATTATGACGGAACAAAGATTATTTACAAAGGGAGCGAGAGCTTATGAGCAACATTACCGTAACGGGCGGCGGCGGATACATCGGTTCGCTTCTGGTGCCGCTTCTTTTGTCAAAGGGTCATTGTGTTACGGTTATAGATTCCTTTATGTTCTCCCAGAGCTCTCTTCTTGATTGCTGTGCTGACAAGAAGCTGACGGTGATCAGGGGAGATGTGCGTGACGGTGAGTGTATAAAGCGTGCGATCGACGGTGCGGAATTTATCATACCGCTTGCGGCGATTGTCGGCTTTCCGCTTTGCGATTTTGATAAAACGGCTGCACAGACGGTAAATTATGATTCGATAGAGCTTTTGCTGTCTCTGCGTGACAGGGAGCAGAAGATTATTTTTCCGTGTTCAAACAGCGGTTACGGTACGACTGACGGAGAAACATACTGTACCGAGGATTCCGTAATGGAACCGATTTCGCTTTACGGCAGAACAAAGGTTGCTGCAGAAAAAGCGATACTTACATCGGGCAACTCACTTTCGTTCAGATTTGCAACGCTTTTCGGTGCTTCGCCGAGAATGAGAACGGATCTTCTTGTAAACGACTTTGTAAAGCGTGCGGTGAACGACGGTGTTATCTCTGTTTTTGAGGGCAACTTCAAACGCAACTTTCTTCATGTACGTGATGCTGCGAATGCGTTTTTGTTTGCGGTCGAAAACTTTGACCGTATGAAGGGCAGTCCGTACAACTGCGGTTTGTCGGATGCGAATCTTTCAAAGCTTCAGCTTTGTGAAAAAATCAAAGAGCACATTCCGTCACTTCGTTATTCGGAAGTTCAGTTTGCGTCGGATCCAGACAAGAGAGACTATATAATTTCCAACGAACGGATTGAAAGTATGGGATTTTGTCCTGTGTTTTCGCTCGATGACGGAATTGAAGAGCTGATAAAAGTATACAGGATACTGCGTACACAGAACTATTCCAACATTTAGGGGGGATGCTTATGCTGATAACCCGATTGACTCCCGACTTTGTTTTTGAGGATGACAGAGGTGTACTGACTCAGCTTGTATCGGACGGCTACAGGCAGGTGAACGTTGTTTTTTCAAAGCAGGGAACAGTACGTGGCGGACACTATCACAAGGAAAATGTTGAGGCTTTTTACGTTATAAGCGGTGAGCTGACGGTTGAAGCTTCGCTTGACGGTGAAAAGCAGTCCGAACGCTTTTCGGCAGGTGATATGTTCCTGCTGTCGCCCGGAACGGTTCACAGTATGACGTATATCAAGGATACTTTTCTGGTCGTAATGTATGACAAGGGTGTGGAAAATCCCGACGGAACAAAGGATATAATCCCGTTTGTCAAGGAGGATTGAGTGTGAAAAGTTTTTTGCTCGCTGTATGGAATTTTCTGATTGATTCAAAAAATAAAATCAGGCTTCGTATTCTTTTTGCAAAGGATAAAAGATTTGTCAGAAAGCATAAGGCGCCGTCCGTTATGTCCATTGAAGAAACGCTCAAAAGAATTGCGGAAGAAAACTTATCCGTTGCACGCTTTGGTGACGGCGAGATAAAGCTTGCCGACAACAGAGATATTTCCTTTCAGAAAGCCGATCCCGTGCTTTGCGATAAATTAAGACAGGTGCTTCGCAGCAGTGATGAGGGTTTTCTTGTGTGCGTGCCCGATGTTTTTCTTTCAACGGATTATATGACAGAGAGTGCATCGTCACATTGGAAAAAACATCTGCTTGAGTTCCGCCGTGTGTGGTACTCTCTTTTACCGTCGCAAAAGCCGTACGGCAACGCTTTTTTGTCAAGATGCTATATGATTCTTAAGGATAAAAGCAGATCGGCAGAATATTTCGCATTGATGAAAAAGATATGGGACGGCAAAGACATTCTTCTTGTTGAAGGCGAAAAAAGCCGTCTGGGAATCGGCAACGATCTGTTTGACAATGCTTCATCGGTCAGTCGGATACTCGGACCTGTTTCGGGTGCTTTCGGCAAGTATGACGAGCTGCTTGAAACGGCAGTAAATAACGGCAGGGACAAGCTTGTTCTTTTGGCACTCGGACCTACATCAAGCGTTATGGCATATGACTTGTGGAAACAGGGACTGACAGCTGTTGACTTAGGTCATGCAGATATAGAGTATGAGTGGTTTTTAAAAGGCGCTACCGTTAAAACGCCTGTCAGGAACAAATACGTCAACGAAGCAGGTGCAGGCAGAGGTGTCGGTGAGCTTGACGACGAGGAATACATAAAACAAATTATTGCAAAGGTGATCTGATGAATCCGATAATCAGCATTATCGTTCCGTTTTATAACGGAGAAAAGTACCTTAAAGAATGTATAGAGTCTTTTATTAATCAGACCTTTACGGATTTTGAGGTAATACTTGTTGATGACGGCTCTGTTGACGGCAGTGTTGCGGTTGCAAAAGAGCTTATGGCAAAGGACGGCAGAATAAAGCTTATCAGTCAGCAGAATAAGGGCGTCAGCACTGCAAGAAATGTTGCAATGAAAGAGGCATCGGGCGAATATTTTATGTTTGTTGATGCTGATGACAGACTCAGGAGCGACGCACTTTTTGTGCTTTATGAGTCGCTTAAGAAAAGCGGTTGTGATGTCGTTACGGGCGAGTATGTTTCGTTCAAAGGCAAAGAGCTTCCCTCTTGTACGAAAGGTGATAAACCTGCACGCATTTACGGCAGTGACGATATAAAAAAGCTTGCTTCCTCAATGGGGAAGAATCAGTTTTTTCAATACGTGTGGAGAAGGCTGTTTTCGGCAAAGCTTATCAGGGATAACGGTATAGAGTTTGATCCCGATATTGCAATCGGTGAGGATACTTTATTCTGTCTTGAGTGCTTTCTCAATGCAAAAAGTGTATTGAATATTCCCGATGTTGTTTACGAATACCGATACAATCCGCAGGGTGCAATGAGATCCAAAAAGTATAACGCAAAGCTGACAAAATCTGTTTTGTTGCAGTATGTAAAGAAAAAAGAGCTGTGTCAGAAATACTTTCCGCAGTATATGAAAGAATTTTTAAGCGATTCGGCAGTTTTTTCCTACCGTAAGGGCTGCCGTCTGATGTTTGACAATATGTTCTTCAAGGGTAACGGAGGCTATAAGGAGTTTCTGACCATTGTCAGATCGGATATGCTTCGTGATATGTTCAGGCATCTCAACATAAACGGATTCCGTTCAAAATCTCTTGACTGGATAGCGTTAAAGCTTGTTTCTCTCAGGCTGTATTTTGTCGCATATTTTGTCGAAAAAATAATGTATAAAGTGAAATAGGAGTTACATAAATGGAAACGGTTATCAGCGAATCTCCCGAGCTTCGTGAAGCGGTAGGCTTTCTTGATACTCTGGTTCAGAAGCTTTATGATTTTGTAATAACGTACGGCTTCCGCCTTATTGCGGCGGTTGTCATTATTATTGTCGGCTTTAAGCTGTCAAAGCTTTTTGTAAATCTGTATAAAAAATCAAAGCTTTACGGACGTCTTGATCCGACAGTAGGCTCGTTCGGCAAAAGCTGTCTTTCAATAGGATCAAAGGTTGTTACAATCGTATCTGCAGCATCCGTTCTCGGTGTTCCGATGTCATCGGTTGTAGCTGCGGTTACGTCGGCGGGACTCGCTCTCGGTCTTGCTTTACAGGGCGGTCTGTCAAACATCGCAGGCGGTTTTATCATTCTTGTTTTTAAACCGTTCCAGGTCGGTGATTTTATTACTTTCGGCTCCTACAGCGGTAAGGTGAAAAGCATCAATCTTTTCTATACAAAGCTCATTACTCCCGATAACAGACAGATTATGATCCCTAACAGCGCCGTTTCAAGCGATGTTCTGATTGATGATACAGCGCTTCCCACAAGACGTGTTGACCTGACTTTTTCCGTGTCATACAGCAGTGATATTGATGCGGTCAGACAGGTTATTCTTTCCGTTGTCGCAGAGGATGAGCGTATTCACAAAGAGCCTGCTCCCGAAGTTTTTCTTGAAAAACAGGGCGACAGTGCGCTCAGCTTTGTATGCAGAGTCTACTGCGATACCGAAAATTACTGGCCCGTAAAGTTTTCGCTTAACGAAAATGTCAAAAAGGCGTTTGATCTTAACGGTATCGAGATACCGTTCCCCCAGCTTGATGTTCATATCGACAAATAGTTCCCGTGACAGGAGACGGTTTTAATGGAGTTTAAAATTAAAGAAGCCCGTTATCTTATCGGTCTGCTTGTGACTGCTCTGACCGAAAAAAGACCGCAGCTGCCGCAGGGCGATATCGACTTTGATTATCTGTACAAGCTTTCTGTTCAGCAAAAGGTCGAGGCTATGGCTTATATCGGATTGTCAAAGCTTGATAATATTCCCGACGAGGTAATGGACAGGTTTGAAAATGAATATAAAAAAGAGATTGCCTTTGAGATGATACGTCATAGCGAGGGCAGAAAGATTCTGTCCTCTCTGGAGAAGGCGGAAATTGACTGTCTGCCTCTCAAGGGCTGGGTAATCAAGGATATGTATCCCATGCCTGCAATGCGTTATATGTGTGATATTGATATTCTTTTTAAAGAGGAGAATGCCGAAAAGGTGCGTGATGTTCTTCAAGGTCTGGGATATGAAACGGCAGAGTACGGCAAAAATCCCGATGTATATATGAAAAAACCGATTCTCAATATCGAAATGCACAAGGCGCTGATTCAGGATAAGACGGATCATTTTGAAAAAACGTGGGACAGAGCACTTAAAAAGGACGGATGCTCCCATACATATTATATGACGGCAGAGGATTACTATATATATATGTCGGCACACCTTCGCAAGCACTTTTTCGGTTCGGGAACAGGTGTCAGATCGGTGTGCGATATCTTTGTTTTTCTCAACAGAAACAAGGATAAGCTTGATTTTGCGTATATTGATGAAAAGCTGAAAAACAGCGGAATTTACGACTTTGATATGAGAGTCAGAGAGCTTTGCGATGCTTGGTTCGGTGACGGTGAAATGACGGATGAGCTGTACGGCTTCGGAATGAAGTTTCTGTACGGTGGAGCATTCGGAACAAAAGAAGTGAATATGCGAAACGTTGCCGCATCCGAAATCAGTTCCGTTGAGGGAAAAAGCTTTTTGCATAAGAAAATAAAATATATTCTTCGGCTGATTTTCCCTTCGCCTGACGTGATGAAAGAAGAATATCCGTTCCTTAAAAGGGTTCCCGTATTGCTTCCGGCAGCGTGGATTATTCGAGGCTTCAGAAGTGTATTTTTGAAAAAAGGAACAGTCAGAAACGTTCTTTCCAATGCTGCAAGAGTATCGGAGGATACTGCCGAAAAAAGAAGTTAAATTTTTGTAAAAAAGTATTGACTTTTGATGATTCGGTTTATATAATGTTCGTGAATTAACACCTGATATACGGTTTTGAAACTGAGGTGGATTTTATGAAAACTGAAAAAATACTTGCAAATGCACCGATTCCTCAGAGCATACTTGACAAGGCTGAAAAGTTTTATCATGGCGACGAATTACCGCTTTTTGTTGTTGTAGGAGATCTTGATCTCCGGGCAAGATACGGTAGTTCGGCGTTATTTGTTTTTCGTGATGAACTGATCGCTTTTGACGAGTATCACGAGGACGGAACAATGTCGGTAAAAATTGCCGATATCGAAGAAGCCAAGGTTAAAAGAATGTACGGTAACGCTGTTTTCAGAGTAACTCTTAAAAACGGTGAAAAGAAAACGCTTATCCGATTCACCTATGCGGCTACCGATATTTCCGATGCTGCGGCTCTTTACATCAACAGGGTAAACGAGGGCGACAGTGTTGAGGAAACTATCGAGGTTGTCCGTGCTTCGTATCAGAAGATGAGAAGCTTCTGTAAAAAGTGCGGAAGAAAGCTTCCCAATCCCGATGCCGAATGTATCAACTGTCAGGGCAAGTCCAAGCTTCTTTCAAAATTTGCGGTTTATGTAAAGCCGCATTTGCCGATGCTCGGAGTCTGTCTTATCCTGTCGGTAATATGTACGGTTATGTCGCTTGTTCCGCCGTACATAACAAAGACGATGGTTGACGATGTCATTCCGAACAAGAATTCAAAAATGCTTGTCTACACTATTTTGTTCCTTCTGGGTGTATACATTTTCCATTATACCGTCGGTACGTTCAGAGCGTACTACCTTCGTATCACAGGTGACAGAATAGTTACCGATCTTAAAAAGGATGTTTACCGCAAGGCGCAGTATCTTCCGATGAGCTTTTATGACAAGACGTCAACAGGTGCCGTCATCAACCGTATCAACGGCGATACCGCAGTCTTGCAGCAGTTTATGCTTCGTATCACGCAGGAGGCTGTCGTTCAGGCATTTACGCTTGTCGGCGTTACCGTCATCATGTTTGCGATGAACTGGCGACTTGCTCTTTTGTCGTTGCTTCCCGTGCCGATCGTCACGCTGACAGGCAGATTCTACGGCAAAAAGATCGCTCCCAAGTACAGGCGTTTGTGGAGAAGAGGATCTTCGCTTTATTCGATACTTACAGACTCCATCCCCGGTATCAGAGTTATCAAGGCTTTCACAAGCGAAAAGAGAGCAATCAATAAGTACGAGCGGTATTGTGAGGACTGGATGAAGGAATCCAAATCAGCTGCCGTTCCCGCATCAATTATGCCTCACGTTATTTCGTTCTTTGTTATCTGCGGATCCGTAATCATATGGTATGTCGGTGGCGGATGGGTTATCGACAGCGAACGCTTTGGCGTTACGCTCGGTATGCTTGTATCGTTCATTTCTTATGCAAATATGTTCTACGCTCCCGTAAACTTCTTTGCTACTCTTAACGATACTTATCAGAATGCTCTGGCATCTGCAGAAAAGATTCTTGACATCCTCAATGCTGAACCCGAAAATGACTTCGGCAAGGGCAAAACGCTTAAGAGAATCGAAGGTAAAATTGAGTTCAGGAACGTCAACTTCTCGTTTGACCGTTCCAAAAAGACTCTTTCGGATGTCAATTTTGTTATCGAACCCGGTGATATCGTCGGTATCGTAGGTACTACAGGTGCAGGTAAGTCAACGCTTATAAACCTGTTGATGCGCTACTATGATGACTATGAGGGCGAAATCCTCATCGACGGTGTCAACATCAAGGATATTGATCTTGAGTATTACCGTAACAGAATCGGTTATGTTCAGCAGGAACCGCTTATGTTCCGTGATACCATCTTTAATAATATTGCCTACTGCAATCCCGATGCACACGTTGAACAGATTATCAATGCGGCTGATGTTGCAAATGCTCACGGATTTATATCACGTCTTCCCGACGCATACGATACAATGCTCGGCGAACGTGGCGTAGGTCTTTCGGGCGGTGAAAAACAAAGATTGTCTATCGCCAGAGCTGTTCTTAAGAATCCCAGCATCCTTATCTTTGACGAAGCTACTGCAGCCGTTGACTCCGAGACAGAGCATCTTATTCAGGAGTCTATCGAGCGTCTCATCAAGGGCAGAACAACGCTTATGATCGCTCACAGACTGTCAACACTTCGCAAGGCAAACAAGATTATTGTTGTCGATAAGGGCAAGATACTGGAGTTCGGTACTCCCGAAGAGCTTCTTGCCATGAAGGGCAAATATTACAAGCTTATCCAGATCCAGTCGATGTCCGATCAGGCAAGAAAGATCAAGGAAGAAGAACGTCTGGAAGTTGAAATATAATAATTCTTATGATATAATACAGGTAGGTGGTCTGAATGTCACGAAGATATATTGAAGGACAGGAAGCAAGGATTACCGTTAATGATAAGCTTTTTGTTGATGTCGAGTTCTACGGCGGTGAAAAGCTTGAGATGCTTGAACCGAAAAGACTTTTCCCGACAAGCGGTATCACACGCTATATAACGTTGCTTGATCTTGACGGTAACGAAAAGGCGATAATCAGAAACATTGATACGCTGATGCCCGAATCAAAAGAGGCGATTGAATCCTGCCTTCGTGAGCACTATCTTATCCCGAAGCTCAAGAGATTTGTCAGAAGAACCGAAAAATTCCGCATTTGGATGTGGACCTGGGAGACCGATAACGGTGAAGTCTCTTTTGAGATTATCAATCATATCGCATCACTTAAGCTGCTTTATGACGGTCGTGTTCTTATAAAGGACGGTAACGATAACCGTTACGAGATCCCAAATGTCTACGAGCTTGACAAGCGTTCGTTCAAGATGATAATGCCCGATCTTTAATATTTACGGAGGAATAGAACATGAAGTTGATACTTGCTATTGTAAACAATGATGACAGCGCAATCGTAGCATCCGAGCTTACCAATGAAGGCTTTATCGTAACAAAGCTGTCAACAACAGGCGGATACCTTATGGTAGGAAATACAACATTGCTTATCGGTGCAGAGGACACCGATGTTGCTAAGATCAAGCAGATCATTCAGAAGTACTCTCAGACAAGAAAGTGCGTCAATCCCACAAATGCAAGCTTCGGCAGAGGTCTCAGCCCCAACGGACTTGAGCATGAAGTTACTGTCGGCGGCGCAACGGTATTTGTTCTCGGCGTTGACGATATGGAAAAGTATTAATTTTTTGACTTATTTAAAACAAGTTTAAAAGAATCTTAAAACTTTCCTGTTTACTTTTTTGGATTTATATGGTAGAATGTAATTGTCGGAAGGACACAGCGGCATATGGTGTCTGCGACAATTAACATTGTTTTGATTTAAATTTTAGGAGGTTAGAATTATGGAAACAATCCTTAGTTTCGTAGCAGATTTACTTTCTTTCCTTGGCGAAGGCAAGGCAGCTGCAATCGTTGCAAAAGTCAGAGATTTTCTTGAAAAGCTTTTCTAATTAAAAAGAAACGGCTCTACAGTCATTCGACTGTAGAGCTTTTTTATATTCCCTATATAATCAATTAATGATGTACAATTGATTCCGTTTGTTTGTTCGATGTGCCGACTCACGGTTGTCATCCAAAGGCAGGCGAAGGATCTTTTGTTTAAAGATTCTTCACTTCGTTCAGAATGACCTGATCAGGTAGAATGCTCTGATTTGACATTGTACCACACTGCTCCTGACGCTTTAGTGTGCTAATGATATCATGATACCATGATATCAAAACAAGTCACCGATTGCACAGCACTACCCAAAATGTAGGGGA
>JAFQIG010000033.1 GCA_017397655.1 Clostridia bacterium
GAAAACCGATCGTGTCATTCTGAGGCAAAGCCGAAGAATCTTTTGGTAATTATTTATGTGCGTTTGTCGCGTTTTTGCCCTCTCGCAGTACCTTTGTACAGCTTCGGGGCAAAGAACACGCCATCTCGTCACCTTTCCCGAAGTCTGCTTGCTTGCCGAAAAATACTCTTTCGACAAGCAAAGGCTCGGATGTGCAACGCACATCCGAGCCTTTTGGGGTTTACAACAGCCCCGTTATATTAAAGCGGATCAAAGAAAGCTTCGTAAAACACATTTATAAATGAAAGATTCCGTTGTCGTTCTTCATTTTGTGTGCTTCGTGATCGAAGCCGTCTTGCCGTCCGCACTAATATATTGTGCACGGACGGTTTTTTTATTCTCAGAATTTATTGGAAATTTTTCAATTCTTTTAAAAGACGTGCAGCAGGGAGCCCGACAACATTAAAGTAATCTCCGCAGATGCCTTTGACAAGAGCACAGCCTTTTCCCTGGATTCCGTACGAGCCGGCTTTGTCCATAGGTTCATTAGTGTCGATGTAAGCGTCAATTTCTTCGTCGGTCAGTTGAAAAAAGGTTACGTCGGTTTCTTCAAAAAACTTTGTTACTTCCGAGTTTCTGATAATGCACACGCCCGTAAAAACTTTGTGTGTTTTTCCCGAAAGACTGCGAAGCATCCTTGCGGCATCATCTTTATCGCTTGGTTTTCCCAGAATGTTTCCGTCAAGAGCCACAACGGTATCTGCACCGATGACGGTATCGTCGGGATGCGTCTTTGCGACAGCCAGAGCTTTTCTGTATGACAGCTCCGTCACAGCGTCCGAAGCGGATATTCCGTCGGGCAATGTTTCGTCGGTATCAGAAACAAAAACCGAAAACTCAAGTCCCGCAGTCTGCATGATTTCTTTTCTTCTGGGCGATGCCGATGCGAGAATAAGACTCATTTTGCTTCCTCCTCGTACCATGTACGCATTGCCATTTTAAGTACTGCTGCCTGTGTTTTGCCGTCGGGAATTTCGTTGTTGAGCACCATCTCAACCGCTGTTGAAAGCGGAATTTTTTCAACTTCGAGGAATTCGTCCTCATCGGGATTTGATTCTCCGAAGGTGATTCCCGTTGCGCCGTACATATGGATGATCTCTCCACAATAGCCCGGTGTAGGATAAAACTTTCCGAGGTCAACATATTTAGAAGCGACAGCTCCTGTCTCCTCCTTCAGCTCGCGTATACCTGCCTTAAAAGGATCTTCACCCTTTTCAAGCTTGCCTGCAGGCAATTCCAGCACCACCTCGGAATACGGATAGCGATACTGTCTGACAAACAAAAGCTCGCCCTCATCTGTGAGTGCGGCAATAGTCACACCGCCGTTGTGCTCAACAACCTCACGGGTACATTCTTCGCCGTTGGGAAGTTCGGCCTTGTCTACTCTCAGATTGATGATTCTTCCTTCATATTTGTATTCCTGTTCAAGAGTTTTTTCAAACAATTCCATAAGCCCTCCAAAAATATGATAATAAAAATATAATATACCTAAAAAACACTTTTTTCAATCTTGAAATTCATTTTTATGTGTGATAATATAAATTTGTATAAATGTATTAAGGAGAGAGTGGCGTGAAAGTTCTGTTCATAAACCCTGCACCCAAAGGGTTTACACGGTCCGTCACTGCACCTCTCGGTCTGTTGTCAATAGCCTCATATCTTAATGCCAACGGTCACACGGCAATAATCTGCGATCGTACCGTAAAGAAAACAAATGTCAAAAAGATTATAAAAGATTTTTCTCCCGATATTGTAGGTGTTTCAGTTATATCATATAAAGGTATCTCCGATGCGCTTATTGTCTCAGAACAGGCAAAGGAGTTTTCGCTTCCCGTTGTGTGGGGCGGAACACTCTTTTCGGCTCTTCCCGAATCCGCTTTAGAGTCACCGTTTGTCGATATGGTATCCGTCGGTGAGGGCGAAGAAACATGGCTTGACATACTGAACTCGATGGAAAGCGGTTCGGATATTGATAATGTAAAAGGTCTTGTTTATAAAAAGGATGGGAAAGTGTGTTATACGGGTGAGCGCCCGTTAGGCGATCTTTCTTCCTTTCCGTCGATTGATTATGAGCTTGTTGACGTAAAATCTCTCTTTCAGGAATATTACTGCTCCGATAAGACGCTGTATCTTTTTTCGTCGAAAGGGTGTCCGGGAAAGTGCACTTTCTGCTTTAATCCCGAATTTCACCGTTCGACACACAGACGGCGCAGAACGGAGCATATCATAAATGAGATTTGCCATCTTCGGGATGCATATTCGCTTAACGGTATTTATTTTGCGGACGAGTTGTTTGCACGCAACCGTGAAGAACTGACGGTATTTTGCAACGAGTTAAAGGATAATATAAAAGGCGTTTTCTGGGGATGCCAGATGCGTATCGGTCTTATTGACAGAGAGCTTTTGAAGCTGATGTACGATGCAGGCTGCAGATGGATATTTTTCGGTGTCGAAAGCGGCAGTAAAGAGACTCTAAAAACAATCAAAAAGGGAATTGATTATGACAAAATTTCCGAAACGTTCCGTCTTTGCAAAGAGCTTGGCATTATTACGATAGCCGCATTTATTATTGGATTTCCGGGAGAAACTCGTGAACAGATTGCTGATACGGTAAGGCTTGCTTCGTCGATTGATGCAACACAGATTCAGGTCAATTTTTTTGCACCGTTTGCAGGTTCGGAAGCGTACAACGATCTTGTCAGCAGCGGAAGGTATGTTCCTCCTTTGACACTTAAGGAGCTTTCAAGAATAAGACCTACCGAGGTAATAGGAAACAACTTTTCCTGTGTTTCCGATAAAGAGCTTAAGGTTATCCGGTACTCATTTATGTGGCGCAGTCTTTTCAAAAAAGAGCTGTCAACAGGCGTAAAGCATTATGAATTTGCATTTAAAATGATAACCGACGCCGTAAAGAGTCTGTTCGGTCACGGAATCTTGCAGTTTTTCGGACTTGCATTCCTTTCGGCAAAAGAGTTTTTGACTGCACTCGTATACGCTCACTTTTTCCCTCGTATCAGAAGAAAATACGGTTTAGAAAAGGGTGGTAAAAAATGAAACGAAAGCTGATTTTACTGTTTGCAGTGATTGTTCTGATTTTTACTTTTTCGTTTGGTGCACTTGCTGCAGGCTCGCTCAGCGCAAACAATATCAGTGCAAAAACGGGCGACACTTTTACCGTTGAAGTAAAGCTGAACAATAACCCCGGAATCATAGCAACGCGTATTTTTATTGACTACGATACAAAATATCTCAGCCTTCAAAAGGTTGAAAACGGCGTTGTTTTTCCTGCATCGAAAGCACTCTTCGGTAAGGATTATTCCGAGATGCCGTACAAGATGTTGTGGGAAGATGCGCTGAGCCCGGACATAACGGCAAACGGAAACCTTGCCTTGCTTACCTTCAAAGTAAAGGCTCAGGATCCTTCGGGAAAAACTCTTATCAGAATTACGGTTGACAAGAGCTCAACCTTTGACGAAGAGCTGAAAGAAAAAAGTATAGGTGATGCGGTGTGTACGGTAAGCTTTCCGTCGGTGACTGCCGAGAAAAAGGAAACAACAACACAGCAGACGACAAAAAAGACCGATCCCGAAACGGCAAAGACGACATCGGAAAGCACTCGACAGCCCTCGGAAACGACAACAAAAAAGGCGGATAAACCGACAACTAAGCCTGTTCCTCCCGTAACATCACCAACAACTCCGTCAGCGACAAAAGTCCAGGAGGAAACGCTCGGAACAATGACTCCTGCGACCGAAAAGACAACATCAATGGATGCAACCGGGGCAAAAACAACAACTGCATCACAAGGAACACCCGAAGTCTCTGTAACGCAGCCCTCATCGAATGACGGTGAAACGGCTGTCGAAACGGAAAAGGCGGCAGAAGCCGTTGCAGATTTGAACGAGTCTCAATCAGAGACGCAGACAGCTCCGATACAGAGCGAGCCTTCGGAAAAGAAGAATCTCGGATATCTTTGGCTTTTAACGGTTATTCCCGTTGCGGCGGTGATAATTATATTGATCAAAAAGAAAGCAGGTGCCGATAATGTTCGATAAGATTTTTGCATTTATTATGTCGATAATTTCCGTGTTGTTCCCGTTTGCTCAGACACAGGTTCGGACGGCTCAGCCGATTGTGATTGAAGAGGTTGGCGTTCAGGTTGCTTCGCAGGGACAAATCAGAATCGAAACTATCAGCGCAAATCCCGGAGAACCCGTTGAGGTCGGTGTTTTTCTTGACTCAAATCCCGGATTTGTCGGATTGAGAATGTTCATCGGTTATGATTCCGATGTTATGACACTTACTCAGGCACAGGATCTTATAGACGGCGATATTTCAACCTTCGGAAAGGATCTGACAAAGAATCCGTATACGCTTTTGTGGGTTGATGCACTAAGCGAGAAAAACTATACCGTTACGGGAATGATTGCAAAGCTTTACTTCGATGTATCGGAAACGGCTCTTGCAGGCAAATACTTAATTACTGCAGAGCTTGATGCAGGATCGACCTTTGATGTTGATATCAACGATGTTCCGTTTGACATAATAAACGGTGAGGTCGAAATCAAGGATCAGACACCGGCTGTTCCCGTAAAGCTTGTTCCCGCAGAAGGATCAACAACCGTTATTGATGAAGAAAACGGTTATATTTACGGTCTGGAGCTCGGTATGGATGAAGAATCCTTCAAGTCGGATTTTGTCACGGTTGAAGGAAACGGAAGTCTCAGCTTCTCATATGTAGCGGCACTTGCCACGGGTGCAAAGGTAAGTCTCACCGATAACGATACAAATGAGACTGTGGCAGAATATACGGTAATTATTCTTGGCGATTGCAACGGTGACGGAAGCATAACAGCATCGGATCTGACTGAACTTAAAGGCGATATAAGCGGCTCGGTAGCCATTGATGCGACATCACCGGAGTATTTTGCTCTTGATGTGAACGGTGACGGACTTCTTACATCATCCGACCTGACAATGCTCAAATCCGTGGTCAGCGGAGCTATGGAACTTAGTCAAAACAGAGAATAAACCGTTTTAAACTGTATTTTGGTAAAAAAAGCTTGACTTTATTGAAAGTCCTGCTATAATATTTAAATGCCGTCATTTTTCGGCATGCGGTAAATTTTCTGCCGCAAAATTGCAGATTCCGCGATGATCTGCGATCCTTGCCACGGACAGTGGCCAAAAGACCAGAAGGAGGTGCTTGGAATGTCAGCAAACAACTATGAGACCATGTTAGTTTTCTCAGTCGCAAACGGCGAAGAGGGCGCACAGGAGCTTCTCGCAAAGTTCAAAGATCTCATCGAAAAGAACGGTGAGCTTGAGAGCATTGACGAGTGGGGCAAGCGCAGACTTGCATACCCCATCAATGACGAGGCAGAGGGCTACTATGCTATCTACAACTACAAGAGCGGTCCCGATTTCCCTGCTGAGCTTGAGCGTATCGTAAAAATCACCGATGGTGCTTTGCGTTCACTCGTAGTCAGAAAAGCGTAAGTCAGGAGGAAAATTTATGCTTAACTGTGCAGTAATTATGGGAAGATTGACTGCAGATCCCGAGCTTCGTACAACAGCATCGGGTATCTCGGTTACATCATTCAGTGTTGCAGTAGACCGCAGCTTTGTGCGTGCCGGTGAAGAGCGTCAGACCGACTTCATCAACGTAGTCGCTTGGCGTCAGACCGCCGAATTTGTTACTCGATTTTTCCGCAAGGGATCTATGATCGCCGTTCAGGGATCGATCCAGACGCGAAATTATGAGGATAAAAACGGAAATAAGCGTACAGCTTTCGAAATCGTTGCAGACAATGTCAGCTTCTGCGGATCAAAGGCAGAATCAGGTACGGCATCACGCAACGATATGCCTGCAGGCAGTCAGCCGGCTCCCTCTTATGTGAGCGGCAGTATGGGAGACTTCTCTGATATTCAAGAGGACGACGAACTCCCGTTTTAATATCTGATAAGGAGGTTAACTTTCATGGCTTATGAAAAGAACGACAGAAGACAGAATAAGAAAGGCCGTAGAAAGGTTTGTTCTTTCTGTGTTGATAAAGTCGAATGTATTGATTATAAGGACGTCGGAAAACTTCACAAATTTATTTCAGACAGAGCGAAAATTTTACCTCGCCGTGTGACAGGTACTTGTGCAGCTCATCAGCGTGAGCTTACAACAGCCATCAAGCGTGCACGTCAGGTCGCTCTCCTGCCCTATACCAACGAATAATAAGGAGGATTGCGATAATGAAAAGAACGTATCAGCCTAAGAAACGTCATCGCAAGATGGAACACGGCTTCCGTAAAAGAATGGCCGACAGAAACGGCCGCAAGGTGCTTGCTCGCCGCAGAGCAAAGGGCAGAAAGCAGCTTACCTATTAATCGATTTTTCTAATAGGGACTGATTATTTTGTCCAAAGTTATTACCATTAATAAAAATGTTGATTTCCGACGGGTATATGCCAGAGGAAAAACGATCGCAAGCCCTGTGTTGGTTTCATATTGCTTGAAAAACCGCACAGGCGTTTGTCGTATCGGGATAACAACAAGCAAAAAACTCGGCGGTGCGATCGAAAGAAACCGTTGCCGCCGAATTATTAAAGAAGCGTACCGCCACCTTGAGCCGTTCTGCGAAGGTGGTTGGGATATTGTTTTTGTTGCACGCTTTAAAACATTACGGGTCAAGTGCAACGATGTAGAGTCGGTTATGCGCGAGCATCTGCAATCTTTCGGCATAATCGGATAGACCCGTCTACCGGTATTTGTTATGAAACGATTTCTTATCGGCGGGATCAGCTTTTATCAAAAGCACATATCACGGCATCTTCCGCCAATGTGCAGATATTATCCCACTTGCTCACAATATGCTGTCGAGGCTATAAATGTACACGGAGCTTTCAGGGGTACCGTACTTGCCGTGCGGCGGTTGCTTCGTTGCAATGTGTTATTTCCGGGTGGAGTTGACCCGGTGCCGCCAAAAAAGAAAAAAGATTAGCTAAAAGATTGCATTTTTCAGGAAGCATTTCCTGCGGAGGTTTGTAGATGACTTTTTTATATAATATTTTCGGCTATGTACTGAGAGAGCTTTATGAGCTTGTTGACAGTTACGGGCTTGCGCTGATTCTTCTCACTTTTTTGGCACGTCTTATAATGCTGCCTTCTTCAATCAAACAGCAGCAGGGTACGGCAAAAATGCAGAGGCTTCAGTCGAAAGTCCGCAAAATTCAGCAGCAGTACGAAGGCGATCAGAGAAAGATTCAGGAAGAAACCCAGGCTCTTTACAGCCGTGAGGGTTATAATCCTATGGGTTCCGGATGTCTTCCTCTTCTTTTACAGCTTCCGATTATTTACGGTCTTATAGGCGTTATCTATAAGCCTTTGACGTATGTTTTGAATATCCCCGAGGACGTTGTAGCCAAACTTACAAAAGTGGCAGAAACAGTACTTGATATTTCCGCAAAAAATAACAGAACGATCGAGCTTTCGATTATCGGAAATATTGATAAGTTCAAGGATTATCTTTCTCCGGAAATTTTCAAAACAATCAGTGATTTTGACTTCGAATTTCTTTCTATGCCGTTGGGCGAAACACCCTCGGTAAAACAGTTTAACATTCTTTGGATTGTTCCTGTTCTCTCGTTTGTATCTAACCTTGCCAGCAGCTTGTTTATGTACTTAAGACAGAGAGAGACGAATCCTGCAATGGCAAAGAACCCTTCAATGGGCTGTATGACATTCGGTATGCCCCTGTTTTCATTGTTCTTCACATTCCAGTTCCCTGTGGGCGTCGGTGTTTATTGGATCGCTTCCAGCCTTATTGCGTTTGTTCAGACTGTTATTCTTAACCTTATTTACAGCCCCAAAAAGACTATTACAAGACTTATGGTCGATGAAACCGTACAGCGCAGATCAAAAGAGGAGAATATCAAGCGTATGGTTTCTGCGACAAACAAACAAAAAGACAGAAAATAATAGGTGGTGTCACTTTTGATTAAAGAAGCAATCGGTACCGGCGCTACTGTAGAGGAAGCTTTTGAAAACGCAAAGCTTTTACTTGCAGCTCCGGAGGATGCTGAAATCCAACAGGAAATTTTAGAGCTTCCCAAAAAGAAGACATTGGGTCTTTTCGGCGGAAGCCCGGCAAAGGTCAGAGCTTTTTGTGAGCTTTCACCTTTTGCTAATGCCGAAACATATCTTCGCAACATTTTAAAAGGAATGGGTGTTGAAGAGGTCGGTATGGAGTTTTCAACTCAGGACGATACGGTTATGATCCAGCTTGATTGCGGTAACGATCAGGGAACCGTCATCGGACGCAGAGGCGAAACACTTGATGCTATTCAGTATCTTGTACGTCTTATCATCAACAAGGATTCCGACGGTTACAAGAGAGTTTCCATCAATGTAGGCAGCTATCGCGAAAAGAGAGAAGAAACTCTTCGTGAAGTTGCAAAGAAGAACGCCGCACGTGTTAAGAAGTATGGCAGAAACGTTGTTCTGGATCCTATGAATCCTTATGAACGCAGAGTCATCCATACAGCAATTCAGGAAATTGAAGGCGTTGAGTCTCACTCTATCGGTTCAGATAACGACAGAAGAGTTGTGATCACTCTTGCAGACGGCTTCGTTGCTGAAAACGGCGTTGAAGGCGGAAAGAACAACAGAGATTACAGAGGCGGTAAAGGCGGCCGCGGCGGTAAGGGCGGTTATCGCTCCGGTTCAAAGGGTAAGAGTAATTCCTCTTCGCAGGCTCGTCCTTCGCGTCCTCCCCGTTCGGATAATGCAACGGCTTCTCTTTACGGAAAGATCGAACCCAAAACAGAATGATTTTAATTGCGGTGACAGTTTCTGCTGTTTCCGCAATTTTTCTTATATTTCTTTTATAAAATGATAAATAGCTTTATTTGTGGTATAATATAATATCTTGTTATATTACAATGGTGAATTATGAACGATAAAAAAGACAATTGGAATATCTATTATTGCGGTGATGAGTCGGAATTGACACAAAATGAATCAACTGCCGCAACGGAAAATGATACCTTGCAGGAGAGCAATTCTCCCGTCGAGGATATTCCCGTGTCCAAATATCGTCGTTATGACACGATAGTCGATGAGGATGTTGAAGAAGAGTATTCAGGAAGTTCGTTTTCCCGCTTTTGGTTTGCGAACAAAAAAAGAAACCTCAAACTTCTTGCGGTTCTGATGATATTGCTTGTTCTGATGGGGATTGCGCTTGCTTATTTCGTTATCGAGGGAAAGCTTAAGCTTATAGATTATGATGACGGAATCAATTTTGAAAACGCAGATCAGACTAATCTTATAGAAGAGGATGAGGAGTTGGCATTTACTCCCGTGCATGATGTTACGGATGCATCGTCGCTTAAGGATTGGCTTAAAAAATGGGCGACAAACAACGGCGAAAAAATGTACAGCAAGAATGTAATAAACTGCCTTTTGTGCGGCGTTGATACACAGGAAGGCACAAGCGGCAGAACGGACGCCATGATTCTGGTGTCGCTTAATAAAAAGACCGATAAAATTACTTTGGTTTCTTTTATGAGAGACAGTTATACCTATATGGATATTAACGGTCAGAATCGTTGGTATAAGATTAATTCCGCTTACAATTGGGGCGGACCGATGACGCTTGTAGAAACGATTGAGAATAATTATAAAATCGAAATCGATAATTACGTCACAGTTGACTTTGATACTTTCCCGAAGCTTATTAATGCATTGGGAGGCATTACGGTAGAAGTTCAGCCGTATGAGGCGAATTATATTAACAGAACAACGGTTCATACAATCGAATCCGGCGAAGAGGTTACTCTTGACGGTTGGGAAGCGCTGGTCTTTGCCAGAATCCGTTATTCCGATGCGGACGGTGACGTCAGCAGAACAAGAAGACAGCGACAGTTAGTAACATCGCTTATCGGAAAAGCAAAAACAGCTTCGGTCGGTCAGCTCAATAATCTTGCAAATCTTGTATTGCCGTATGTCAGGACAAACTTCCGCAAAACAGAAATTCTTTCACTCGGTACACAGGCGATAATGCAGGATTGGATGAGCTATGAGTTGAATCAGCTTGCTTCGCCGCTTCTTAAGGACAGTGAGGATGGCTCACAGGCGCTGACCGGTAAGGATTCGTATATGAACACAGGATACGGCGACAAGGCAGAGTTTGTCTGGGTAGTTGATTATCAGCTTGATGCATACAGAATCCAGACCGCGCTTTACGGTACGTCGAATATAGAGATTCACGATTACAGAGAATCGCCGTTTGACTTTGTCTCTTCGGTGGAGCGAACACCTTCTGCAAACGACGAAAGCACAACGGAATCGCAGACTGAAGAAGAATCGGAGCGAAACAGGTTAGAGGATCTTATTGAGTGGTGGGGAGGCAGCGAGGAAACAACTGAAAGAGAAGGTAATACGGATGTTTCTTCGACAGAGGAGTATACCCTCCCGTACAGCTCCGACTTTAATACTCAACCCGACACACAAGATATGGTGCCGCTTTTCTAAGATTACACCGATAAATCGTAGTTGGTTTATCGGTGTGATGATTTTTGTGAAAAATATTAAAAAATGCTTGACAAAACTTGTGCGATATGATAAACTAACTGTACCTCTGAAAGAGGGCTATTTTTTTGTGCCTTCTTTTACGATCAGTCAGAGGGAGGTAAATAATCCAAATGGAGGTGCCGTTATGAGAGTAAAAATCACTCTTTCCTGCACGGAGTGCAAGCAACGTAATTACAATACGATGAAAGACAAGAAAAACACACCGGACAGGCTGGAGAGAAACAAGTACTGCAGATTCTGCAAGAAGCATACTCTCCACCGTGAAACTAAGTAAGCGGAGGATTAAGAGAATGGCTAAGAACGAAAAATCTGCAGCAGCTGAAAAAATCGAAAAAGCCGAAAAGACCAAGGCAAAAAAGGCTAAGTCTGACAAGCCGAATATCTTTATTCGCATTTTCAAGGCGATCGGTCGTTTCTTTAAAGACCTTCGCGGCGAAACGAAAAAGATCGTATGGCCCGATGCAAAGTCCGTTCTTAAGAGCACAGGCGTTGTACTTGCGGTAGTTGCCGTATTTACAGTTGTCATCTGGCTCATCGACCTTGGACTTTCAAAGTCTATTGACCTTCTCAGCGATGCAGTAAGAGGTGCTGATGAAGCTGTCACAGAGACAGTGGAAGATGTCACCGGAGAAAATCTGCTCATCGAAGATGATACACAGGCTGCTCCCGAAGCAGTTGAAGAAGCAGACGCAGAAACAACAGCAGCCGAATAATTAACTGGAGGTAAAACGATGTCTGTTAACTCCAGATGGTATGTAGTTCACACATACTCAGGTTACGAAAACAAAGTTAAAACAAACATTGAAAAAGTAGTTGAGAACAGAGGAATGCAGGATCAGATCCTTGAGGTAAAGATCCCGACTGAAACGGTTACCGAAATTGTCGGTGAGAAGCGCCGTGAGGTCGAAAGAAAGCTGTTCCCCGGATACGTTCTCGTAAAAGTCGCAGTTTTGCTTGACGACGATGACCGTCCCGCTATGAGCGACGAGGCTTGGTTTGTTATCCGCAACACACGCGGTGTAACAGGCTTTGTCGGTCCTGACAGCAAGGCTCTTCCCCTTTCTGAGGAAGAGGTTATCAAGCTTGGCGTTGAAAAGCGCTCTGTCGAGGTTAACTACGCTGTAGGCGATACCGTCAATATCATTGATGAAATCTTTGACGGATTTACAGGTACGGTCGAGGAAATTGATGTAGAGAACAATCTTGTTCGCGTATCGGTTTCCGCACTCTTCGGTAAAGAGACTAAGGTTGAGCTGGAGCTTGACCAGGTTGAGCCGATAGAGGAATGATTATTTTCACAAACAACTGGAGGTATAAATCATGGCACAGAAGGTAGTAGGCTTAATCAAGCTTCAGATTCCTGCCGGTAAAGCAACCCCGGCACCGCCCGTAGGACCTGCTCTTGGTCAGCACGGTGTCAACATTATGGGTTTCACAAAAGAGTTCAACGAAAGAACAAAGAACGATATCGGACTTATCATCCCTGTCGTTATCACAGTTTATGCAGACCGCACATTCTCCTTCATCACAAAGACTCCCCCTGCGGCAGTCCTTATCAAGAAGGCTTGCGGTATTGAAAGCGGTTCCGGCGTTCCCAACAAGAACAAGGTAGCTTCCATCACTACAGAGCAGGTTAGAAAAATTGCTGAGCAGAAGATGCCCGACCTCAATGCTTCTTGCGTAGAGACAGCTATGAGCATGATCGCTGGCACAGCTCGCAGCATGGGCATTACAGTCACAGACTGATTTGTGCATGTGTGGGAGGAAACATCCGATTAACCACATCAATGGAGGAAATGTATAATGAAACACGGTAAAAAATATAACGAAAATGCAAAGCTCGTTGACAGAGCTAAGCTTTATGATCCCGATGAAGCTCTTGCAACTGCTATCAAAACAGCAACTGCAAAGTTTGATGAAACAGTAGAAGTTCACGTACGTCTTGGTGTTGACTCTCGTCACGCTGATCAGCAGGTCAGAGGCGCTGTTGTTCTTCCCAACGGTACAGGTAAGACAGTCCGCGTTGCAGTATTTGCAAAGGGCGACGATGCTAAGGCTGCTGAAGAAGCAGGCGCAGAAGTTGTCGGTGCTGAAGATCTTGTAGCTCGTATCCAGGGCGAAGGCTTTATGGATTTCGACGTTGCTATCGCAGCTCCCAACATGATGGGTCTTGTTGGTCGTCTCGGTAAGGTTCTCGGCCCCCGTGGCTTGATGCCCAGCCCCAAGGCAGGTACAGTTACTCCCGACGTTGCTAAGGCTGTTACAGAAGCTAAAGCAGGTAAGATTGAGTACCGTCTTGACAAGACAAACATCATCCACTGTCCCATCGGCAAGGCTTCCTTCGGCGAAGAAAAGCTTATGGAGAACTTCTCCACATTGCTTGATGCTATCGTAAAGGCTAAGCCCGCAGCAGCTAAGGGTCAGTACATCCGTTCATGTGTTGTTGCTACAACAATGGGCCCCGGTGTCAGAATCAACCCCATCAAGGTTTCTGCTAACGGCTAATTAAAAAAAGTATTGACATAAGAGTTTTCTTGTGATATACTATCAAAGCTGTCCTACTGAAGACAGCAGGTGTGCATATGCACATAATGGGTTTTCCCGCCTGCCGAGGAAAGGATCATAAGCGTTCTTACGTTTATTATGCCCTTTTCCGGTTAAACGGGAAAGGGTTTTATTTTTGCAGGATTCGTGAAAGTTAGCTTTCACCTTTAAATACCTGACTTTACAGAAAAAACTGGAGGTGAATTCATGCCGAGTGTAAAAGTACTTGAACAGAAGAAGCAAATCGTTGCAGATCTTACTGACGTACTCAAGGGTGCTTGCGCAGGTGTTGTTGTTGATTATAAGGGTATCAACGTAGCTGATGACACTGCTCTTCGTAAGGAGCTTCGTGAGGCAGGAGTTAAGTATTCTGTAGTTAAGAACACGCTTCTCGGTCTTGCCGCTAAGGAAGCAGGTCTCGAGGGTCTTTGTGACGTTCTTGAGGGAACAACTGCTATCGCTACTTGCGCGGAAGATTATGTTGCAGCTGCTCGTATCCTCTGCAAGTTTTCAGACACCCACAAGACATTCGCCGTAAAGAGCGGATTCCTTGACAACGATGTTATCGACATCGAAAAGATCACAAGCCTTGCTAAACTTCCGTCTCGTGAGATCCTTCTCGCAACAGTCTGCAACGTATTCAATGCACCTATCGCATCTTTCGCACGTGCAGTTCAGGCTATCGTAGACAAACAGGGCGAAGCAGCTCCTGCAGAAGCAGAAGCATAATTACTAAATTTTTTGGAGGAAAATTATCATGGCATCTGAGAAAATTATTGCTATTGTTGAAGAATTAAAGACTCTCACAGTTCTCGAGCTCTCCGAGCTTGTACACGCTGTTGAAGAAGAGTTCGGCGTATCCGCCGCTGCTGCTGTTGCTGTTGCTGCTCCCGTTGACGGTGGCGCTGCTGCTGCAGAAGAAAAGACAGAGTTCGACGTTATCCTTGCTGACGTCGGCGCTGAAAAGATTAAGGTTATCAAGGTTGTTCGTGAAGCAACAGGCCTTGGCCTTAAGGAAGCAAAAGACCTTGTTGACAACGCTCCCAAGGCTATCAAGGAAGCAGTTTCCAAGGAAGACGCTGAAGCTCTCAAAGCTAAGTTTGAAGAAGTCGGCGCAAAGATCGAAATCAAATAATTTTGATTACATTTACGGTCGTCCCAATAGGGGCGGCCGCTTTTTATTTGCCGATATCCGATTGACATTTAATAAGCGATGCTTTATTATTATGATAAGATTTGAACGGGAGGCTTTCGGATGATACTGTCAGATAAAACGTTATTCAGAATGCTTGAAGAAAAAACTCTTGTCGTTGATCCGATCGAAAAAGAGCAGATTCAGCCGGCAAGTATAGATATCCGTCTCGGTAACACCTTCAGTATTGTTGAGGATACTTCAACGGGTATTATAAACTTAGAAAACGAAATCAGATATAAGACGATTACAAGTGATTCGTACATACTGTTGCCTAATCAGTTTGTTCTGGCGACTACAATGGAATACTTTGAATTGCCCGACGATCTGACTGCTTTTGTTGAGGGCAGAAGCTCGCTCGGAAGAATGGGATTGTTTATTCAGAATGCAGGTTGGGTCGATCCCGGCTTCAAGGGTGAAATCACGCTTGAACTTTATAATGCAAACCGATGTGCAATCGAGCTGAAAGCAGGCAGAAGAGTAGGACAGCTTGTTTTTGCAAAGATGGATGACACGGCGATTAATCCGTATAACGGCAAATATCAATGTCAGCGTGGAGCAACCGGATCAAGAGTGTTTATGGACAAGGAAATCAACTGAATATAGTCTAACACATCGAAAAGGAGCTTTAGATTATGCGTAATCCTTGTAAAATTAATAAGCGACTTGGTGAAATTGAATTATTGAGATTTGTTTTCGCATTTATCGTGCTTGTTCATCACTCTCGCTTTTTGGTCGGAGATTCTGTAGCATATTTTTTAAAAGGTTCTTTTGCAGTTGAGTTTTTCTTTTTGGTTTCCGGTTATCTGCTTATGAAGTCGATTGACAAGATGACAGGTCAAAAAGGCAATCTTGCTGAAGATACATTTACATTCATTTCAAAAAAGTATCTATCTGTTTTTCCTGCTGTACTGATTTCATGGATTATCGGGGTTGTTGCAACATCAGTTATCAAGGATGTTTCAATACCGTTTCTTGCCGCAGAAGGAGTATGGGAGTTGTTTCTTGTACAGATGTGCGGCTTGGGAATGAATACAGAAATAAATTCTGCCACTTGGTATCTGTCATCCATGCTGTTGTGTATGGCGATTCTGTATCCGCTTTTAAGGCGTTATAAAACTGCGGCTTTAAAAATAATTGTTCCTATAGTTTCATTATTGCTTCTGGGATGGATGTTCAAAACCTTTGGTTCTCCGAGAAATCCGACTGCGTGGACAGGCTTTACATACCGTGGAAATATACGTGCTTTTGCAGAAATAGGACTTGGTACGACCTGTTATTGGATAACAAAAAATCTGTCTGCAGTTAATTTTAACCGTACCGCAAGTGTTTTTCTGACAATTCTCAAGTGGTTTTGCTATGTAGCGGTTATTCTTCATATGTATGTTCCGTTTCCTGTTACATATGATTTCTTGTTTATTGCAGTTCTGATGGTAGCGATTTCTCTTTCGTTCAGCCAAAAGGGAATAGATGCAAAGTGGTATAACAATACGGTTGTTTATTTCCTCGGAGATTTGTCGTTGTATATGTTCCTGTGCCATTATTACTGGAATTTTCTGCTTGGTGAGCTGTTACCGAATGATTTGTCCGTTGAGCAGAAAACGCTGATATATATTGCAGTCAGTTTTATAACGGCACTCGTTGTAATGACTGTGTGCAAGCTTTGGGAACGGAATAAAAAAGCGATTTTTTCGCTGTGCAAAAAATGCTTTTTGACAAAAGATTAACTAAAACAACAAGGCTGTGAAAAACGTTTGTTTTTCGCAGCCTTGTTTGCGATTTGCGGTTATTCTTCAAAAATGCCGTAGGATGTCAGCATATATTTTGCGGTGTCGTACATCAGTTTTTCAAGCTGACGTTGTGCAAAGAGTGGCGGATCAACAAGTCTTTCGTCCTGCGGGAACTTTCGTCTTGAGCCGAGCCAATAATTTTTGAGTATAAGCGAGCTGCAACACTCAAGAGTAAAGTATCCCTTATATCCCGAATCAATAAGTGCATTTATGACTTCGTCATGATTCAAAGTGCCTAAATAGGGGATGAGATGTTCATCACTCTTTCCGTGATTGTCATTGTAGTGAATTGCATAAAGTTCATCGCCGACTTCACGGATCTCATCATACTGATTTCCCTCGCAGTTAGCGTGACCCGTATCCCAACAGGCGTGAATCAGGGGATGATCTATAAATTCGACAAGCTCACGTGTGTCTTTTCCCGAATTAATAAAATAACAGTCACCCATATTTACTTTTGTTGAGTTTTCAACAAGCACATTTACGTTATGCTTTTCCATCGTGGGAAACAGTTCGGCATAAAACTCTTTATTCTTCTGAAACCATTCCGATTTTGAAAGTCCTTTTTGTATACCCGAATGTACAACGGTATTTCTGATACCGAGCATACCGCAGATTTCGATCGAACGGTTAAGACTTTTCATCATAAAATCAACATCACCGGAGGTGTTAAAAGTATTGACACCGGGTGAATGTGCCTGAACAAAGCTCATACCGAGTGAATCGGCAAGGTCTTTGATTTTTAGAGCTTCGGACATCCATCCGTCCTGCATATAAACGTGGTCGGGCTTTGCGATGTTGTACATACTCAAATCAATATATCGAAAACCCGCATTGTAAAGCTCACGTATCCTGTCGCAATCGTTGCTGCAATAGTGCTCAAAGTCGCCTGTAGTTGTTGCAATTTTCATGACAAAAACCTCCTTTGAATCATAATACGCTTTTTGAAGAATTTTGTAAAGTCCTGCTATTGACAAAACAGAGAAAATAGGTTAGAATCAATAAAAAGCTATGATGGGAAATAAAGTTCGTGTTTTATTTTCAGAGAGCCGTCGGTTGGTGTGAGACGGTAAAGAATGCGGATATAAGTCCTCCCGGAGCTGTCAGGCTGAAAGCTTTTGCCGTGTAGGTCTGATCGGGTTCTCCCGTTACAGAGAAGTGCATTGTATGATGCACATGAGTGGGTGTTTACACCAATAAGAGTGGTACCGCGGAGAATATGATCTTCGTCTCTTTTGCACGAATACTTTATGTTTTGTGCAAAAGAGTTTTTTATATAGGAAGGAAAAATCATGAAACTGACCGGAGCACAGATAATTGTTGAAACATTGATTGAGCAGGGTGTTACGGATGTATTCGGTTATCCCGGAGGACAGGTAGTTAACATTTACGATGCTCTTTATGAATACAGCGACAGAATCAATCATTACCTGACGGCGCACGAGCAGGGCGCTGCCCATGCGGCTGACGGATATGCCAGAGCTACGGGTAAGACGGGTGTTGTAATAGCAACATCGGGACCGGGTGCGACCAACCTTGTAACAGGTATTGCCACAGCGCATCTTGATTCCGTTCCCATGGTAGCGATAACAGGTAACGTTCCGTGCAACCTTATCGGAAAAGACAGCTTTCAGGAGATTGACATTACCTGTATCACATTGCCGATTACGAAGCACAACTACTTTGTTAACGATGTAGAGGAGCTTGCCGATTCCATAAGAGAAGCATTCAGAATCGCACGATCAGGCAGACCGGGACCTGTACTTATTGATGTTCCGAAGGACATTCAGATGGCAGAGTGCGAGTTTGAACGCAAACCCGTTGAGCCTTGCTTTGAAGTCAATAAGCTTGACACGGATAAAATCAAAGAAGCGGCTGCACTTATCAGAAGCAGTAAAAGACCGTACATTTACATAGGTGGCGGTGTATTAAGATCGGATGCAGAAGCGTTGGTGCTTGAGCTTTCTGAAAAGGCGGATGCCTTTATCGGAAGCTCGCTCATGGGACTGTCGGCTATTCCGAGTGATAATGAAAGATTCCTCGGTATGCAGGGAATGCACGGAAGATACGCATCGTCCATGGCACAAAAGGAAGCCGATCTTATAATAGCTGTCGGTGTACGCTTCAGCGACAGAGCTACGGGCAACAAGGCAAAGTATGTTCACGGTGCAAGGATAATTCAGCTTGATGTTGACTTTTCGGAATTCAACAAGAATGTTGATGTTGATGTTGCGATTAATGCCGATCTTAAAGAGAGTCTTTGTGCGCTTATCAATCAATGTGAGCAAAAGGACAATGCTGATTGGCGTAACCGCATAAAAGAGTTAAGAGAAAAAGAAAAATCTCTTGAAAAGAAGTTTGACAGACTGACACCGAAGGCGATTCTTGATATTATGAATGAGAATACGGAGGATGATACCGTTATTGCAACGGATGTCGGTCAGCATCAGATGTGGACAGCACAGGAATACCGATTCAGAAAGCCCCGTACGCTTGTTTCAAGCGGTGGTCTCGGCACAATGGGATTCGGTCTGGGTGCAGCGATCGGTGCTAATGTCGGTACGGGAAACAGAGTTGTTCTTGTCACGGGTGACGGAAGCTTCGGTATGAATCTTAATGAGCTTGCAACTGCCGTTACATATAATATTCCGATTACGGTTGTACTGCTTGATAACGGAGTTCTCGGAATGGTCAGACAGTGGCAGACACTTTTCTTTGACAAGCATTATTCATCCACAACGCTTAAAAGAAAAACAGACTTTTCACTTTTGGCAAAGGCTTTCGGTGCAAAGGGTGTTGCGGTTGACAGCGAAGAAGCATTCCGTGAGGCTTTTAAGGCATCTATGGCGGAAAGTGGTCCGTTTGTTATAGATTGTAAGATTGATTGTGACGAATTTGTTTTACCGATGCTTCCTCCGGGAGGTTCGGTTGACGATATGATCGTGGAATAAGGAGATTTTACGATGAGCAAATTTATTATAGCTGTATATGTTGACAACAAATTCGGTGTTCTGACCAGAGTTACAAGTATGTTCACAAGAAGAGGATTCAATATTGATACTCTGACGGTTGGCGAGACAGAATCTCCCGAATACTCACGAATCACCATTTCGATGAGTGGTGACGGCTATGCCAGAGATCAGATGATAAATCAGCTTCGCAAGCTGTTTAATGTCAAGAAGGTAGAGCTTCTTGAGGGTGACAACTCGATCAACAGAGAATTGGCACTCATAAAAGTTCGTAATTCCGAAAAAAACCGTCAGGATATTATGACGTGTGTTGATATCTTCAGAGCAAAAATTATTGACTATTCATCATCGGCACTTTGCATCGAGGCTACGGGTGATACGTCAAAGATCAACGCTCTTATTGATATTCTCAGACCGCTCGGCATTATTGAAATGTGTCGTACAGGTGTTGTTGCTCTTGAAAGAGGAGACAGCAGCATTTTAAATAAATAATTATTATAAGGAGAGATATAAAATGTCACAGGCAAGAATTTTTTATCAGAAGGATTGTAATTTAGCAAAGCTTAACGGCAAGACGGTTGCTATCATCGGTTACGGATCTCAGGGTCACGCACACGCACTCAACCTTAAAGAATCCGGTGTTAATGTTATTATCGGTCTTTATGAGGGAAGCAGAAGCTGGGCTAAGGCTGAGGCTGCAGGCTTCACAGTCAAGACTGCTGCAGATGCTGCAAAGGATGCAGATATTATTATGATCCTTATCAATGACGAGAAGCAGGCAAAGCTTTACAAGGACAGCATTGCTCCGAATCTCACAGCAGGCAAAACACTTGCATTTGCACACGGCTTCAATATTCATTACGGCTGCATCAAGCCTCCCAAGGATGTCAATGTTATTATGGTAGCACCCAAGGGCCCGGGTCACACAGTCCGCAGCGAATATCAGGCAGGCAAGGGCGTACCGTGTCTTGTAGCAGTTGATCAGGATGCTACAGGCGATGCTCTTGAGATCGGTCTTGCATACGCTCTCGGTATCGGTGGTGCAAGGGCAGGCGTTCTTGAGACAACATTCAGAACAGAAACCGAAACTGACCTCTTCGGTGAGCAGGCTGTTCTTTGCGGCGGTGTTTCCGCACTTATGCAGGCAGGCTATGAAACTCTTGTCGAAGCAGGCTATGATCCCAGAAACGCATACTTTGAGTGTATCCACGAGATGAAGCTCATCGTTGACCTTATTTATCAGAGCGGTTTTGAGGGAATGCGTTATTCTATCTCCAACACAGCCGAATACGGTGATTACATTACAGGTCCCAAGATCGTTACAGACGAAACAAAGAAAGCTATGAAGAAGATCCTTTCCGACATTCAGGACGGTACATTTGCAAAGGACTTCCTTCTTGATATGTCCGAATCAGGCGCACAGGTTCACTTCAACGCAATGCGCAAGATCGCTGCAGAGCATCCTTCCGAGGTCGTAGGTAAGGAAGTACGCAAGCTTTACAGCTGGAGCGATGAGGACAAGCTTATCAACAACTGATAAGGTGATAAAAATGATTACAGAAAATATTGTTAAAGGTGCCCACAATGCACCGCACCGTTCGCTTTATCACGCGCTGGGACTGACAGAGGAAGAGCTTAACAGACCGCTTATCGGTATTGTCAGCTCATACAACGAGATTGTTCCCGGTCATATGAACATTGACAAGATCGTTCAGGCGGTCAAAACAGGTGTTGCTATGGCAGGCGGAACTCCCATTGTTTTTCCTGCAATCGCAGTATGTGACGGTATTGCAATGGGTCACAGGGGAATGAAGTATTCCCTTGTAACGAGAGAGCTTATTGCCGATTCTACAGAAGCTATGGTTTTAGCTCACGGCTTTGACGGACTTGTTATGGTTCCTAATTGTGACAAGAACGTGCCCGGTCTTTTGATGGCTGCAGCAAGACTTAACATCCCTACCGTTTTTGTCAGCGGCGGACCTATGCTTGCAGGTCGTATTGACGGCAAAAAGACAAGTCTTTCGTCAATGTTTGAGGCCGTAGGTTCTTATATGGCAAACAAAATTGATGACGAGAAGCTTTTGGAATTTGAGACAAAAACCTGTCCTACCTGCGGTTCGTGTTCGGGTATGTATACCGCAAACTCGATGAACTGTCTGACAGAGGTTCTCGGAATGGGACTTCGCGGCAACGGAACGATCCCTGCCGTTTACTCAAGGAGAATCGAGCTTGCAAAGCACGCAGGTATGAAGATCATGGAGCTTGTCGAAAAGGACATAAAGCCTCTTGATATTATGACGGAAAAGGCTTTCCGCAATGCTCTGACGGCGGATATGGCAATCGGTTGCTCTACAAACAGTATGCTTCACCTGCCTGCAATCGCAAATGAGTGCGGAATTGACTTTGACCTTTCTATGGCTAATGAGATCAGCGAGATTACACCTAACCTTTGTCATCTTGCTCCTGCAGGTCATACTTATATGGAAGATCTTGACGAAGCAGGCGGTGTTTATGCCGTGCTTGCAGAGCTTGACAAGATCGGACTTCTTGACACGGATGTTATGACCTGTACGGGAAAGACTCTTAAAGAGAATCTTGAAGGCGTACGTAATCTTGATACAACGGTTATCAGAACTCCCGATGATCCGTTCTCAAAGACAGGCGGTCTTGCCGTTCTTAAGGGCAATCTTGCTCCCGACGGTTGTGTCGTAAAGAGAAGTGCCGTTGCAAGTGAGATGCTTGTTCACAAGGGTCCCGCAAGAGTCTTTAACAGTGAAGAGGATGCTATTCGTGTAATTTATGAGGGTGGCATAAAATCCGGTGATGTGGTTATCATCCGCTATGAAGGTCCTGCAGGCGGTCCGGGTATGCGTGAGATGCTCAATCCCACATCAGCTATTGCGGGAATGGGTCTCGATAAGCAGGTGGCGCTCATTACCGACGGTCGTTTTTCGGGTGCTACAAGAGGCGCTTCGATAGGACACGTTTCTCCCGAAGCGGCTAAAGGCGGTACTATCGCCTATGTTAAAGATGGCGATATGATTTCTATTAACATTCCCGAATATAAGATTTCGGTTGATATTTCCGACGAAGAGCTTGAAAAGAGAAAAAGCGAAACAACGCTTCTCAAAAAAGACGGTATCAGCGGCTATCTTCGCAGATATGCCGAGTCAGTCTCCTCATCGGATAAAGGCGCAATTATTAATTATAAATAAGATCAAAGGGCTGTCTTGAAAAGTCAGCCCTGTTTTTCATTACTAAAGGAGTGTCAAAATGGAGATCATCAGATTTTTTGCAATGATTTTGATAGCACTCGGGATTATTGCACCGCCGGCGTTTGAGTATACACCAATCGAAAACAGGGCATATACTGATGAAGAGCTGGTGGTAGAGCCTGACAGCGAAAAATTTATCAAGATGACGGCGCTTGACAACGGTGTTGATATTTATTCGACACCGAAAAATGAGCGATTCAGCTACCGCTACGGGCCGACAATGATTCTTAATGCAGACGGCAGTATAGATGCATATTTTTCTGCTCCCGGTGTAAACGAATGGGACTGGATACTTTACCGTCATTCACCTGACGGAGGTAAAACCTGGACGGATGAAACTTCTGTTTTGTCACCTACTCCCGGTTCACAGGACTTTTATTCGTGCTGTGATCCCGGAGCTGTAAAGTTCGGTGATTATTATTACATTGCGTACACATCAACCGTTCACGAAGCAGGCATCATCAACGATGTTTTTGTAGCAAGGAGCAAGCGTCCCGACACAGGCTTTGAAAAGTGGAATGGTAACGGATGGGGCGGCAAACCTGTTCCGATTATCGAGTATACGGGCAATCCGTCAACCTACGGCGCAGGTGAACCGTGCATGGTTGTACTTGATGATGTGCTGTATCTATATTATACGTGGAAAGACGGTGCACTCAATCAGACACGTTTGTCTGTTGCCGATGCAACGGATGAGAACTGGCCTGCAACGCTTGAATATAAGGGTGTAGCAATCGAACACGCAAACGGCGCGGTTGATTCTGCCGATGTAAAGTATGTAGAGGATTTCGGCAAATTTATGGCCGTTTCAACTATGGACAGATTCACAACGGAAAGTCTTGTTATTGTCTATGTGTCGGATGACGGATTAAATTTTCAAAAGTCGTGCTACACGAAGGAGAATATCAGTCATTGCTGTCATAACTGCGGAATAACTTCCAGACCGAACGGACACATCAGACTGTCTGACGGTGTCTATTTTGCATATGCTTACGGTGATCTTTGGGGACATTGGCCGACGAGAATGAACAAGGTTGAGCTGACATTGACGGATGAGCCTGATTTTTCGGAATATGACAAAGAGAATGTCAAAACTTCTGTAACGGATGTGAAAAAGAGTTGGTTTGTTGACTATGTCGGAATAACAACCGATCCGCGTGTGTATGAAAAATCATTGTCAGACAAGGCGTTCAAGGTGAATGTTATGAAGGCTGATAACGATCAGAAGGGGTCAAAAATATATTTCGGTGTAACGTTCAGCGACTATGATGAAAACATCGTTTCCTTTGACGGAAAGCGCTTTGTACCGAAAAATGAGGGAGAAACATACGTTACCGCACATTGGCAGGGACACAGTACGGTATTTCTGATCAGGATTACAAAATAGTCGATATATATTTTGCAGTAAAAACTTGACTTTCGGTGAATTGTTTTTGCACAGTTTTTACCAAATTATCACAGACTTAAATTTTTTCTTGCAATACGTGCTTTATTGTTTTAAAATAGTAGCATAGCAAAACAATTTGATATACAAGGAGATAAGATTATGGGCTATGTAGAAAATGTTATCGAAAGCGTAAGAAAAAAGAACGCAAGCGAGCCTGAGTTTATTCAGACGGTTGAAGAAGTATTGCTTTCACTCAAGCCGGTTATTGAAAAGCATCCCGAATACGAAAAGGCTGCTTTGCTTGAGCGTATGGTAGAGCCCGAAAGACAGATCACATTCAGAGTTACATGGACTGACGACAACGGCAATGTTCACGTAAACACAGGCTACCGCGTACAGTTCAACGGTGCTATCGGTCCCTTCAAGGGCGGTCTTCGTTTCCATCCCTCCGTTTATATCGGCATTATGAAGTTCCTTGGCTTTGAACAGACTTTTAAAAACAGCCTTACAGGTCTTCCCATCGGTGGCGCAAAGGGCGGTTCCGATTTTGATCCCAGAGGCAGAAGTGATGCAGAAATTATGCGTTTCTGCCAGGCATTCATGACAGAGCTTTACAGACACATCGGTCCCGACGTTGACGTTCCCGCCGGTGACATCGGTGTAGGCGGCAGAGAAGTAGGCTATCTCTACGGTCAGTACAAGAGAATCAAGGGTACATTTGAAAACGGTGTTCTCACAGGTAAGGGTATCCCCTTCGGCGGTTCTCTCATCAGACCCGAAGCTACAGGCTACGGCGCAACATATTATGCAGTCGAAGTTCTCAAGCACTTCGGTGAGGATATCAAGGGCAAGACTGTTGCTCTTTCCGGTTTCGGTAATGTTGCTTGGGGTGCAGCAAAGAAGATCGCTGAGCTTGGCGGTAAGGTAGTTACAATTTCCGGCCCCGACGGATACGTATACGACAAGGACGGCATCATCACAGACGAAAAGATCGAATATATGCTCGAAATGAGAGCTTCCGGCAGAGATAAGGTTCAGGATTACGCTGACAAGTTCGGTGTAGAGTTCTTCCCCGGTCAGAAGCCCTGGGGTGTTAAGGTTGACATTGCTATGCCTTGTGCAACTCAGAACGAGATCGGTATGGAAGAAGCAAAGAAGCTTGTCGAGAACGGTGTTCCCTACTACATCGAGGTTGCTAATATGCCCACAACAAACGAGGCTCTTGCATACCTTAAGGAAAACTGCAAGGTCGTTGCTCCCTCAAAGGCAGTCAACGCAGGCGGCGTAGCTGTTTCTGCTCTTGAAATGAGCCAGAACTCCATGAGATACAGCTGGTCGGCAGAAGAGGTTGACGAGAAGCTCAAGGGCATCATGAAGAGCATCCACGACAATTCTGCAAAGGAAGCCGAAGAAAACGGTCTCGGCTACGACCTTGTTGCAGGCGCTAACATCGCAGGCTTCAAGAAGGTTGCAGATGCTATGATGGCTCAGGGTCTCATCTGATCTTCAGGTACAATAATTAATTTAATAAAAGAAGCGATTTGCATCGGATTTTCTTTGCAAATCGCTTTTCTTATGTTTTTAATACAGCGCCCAGAAAACGGCAACTACTCCTATAGCAATCAACACCGGCATAATATAACCTCCTTTTACTTTACGGTTTGATTATATCATTGCCGCTGTCCGATAAATGACCCCTCAACACTATTCGGCATTGAGGGGTTTGCAGTTTATTCAATTATCGGTATTTCAGTCATGCGAAGCTTTGCGCAGCCGTATGGATAGAGAAGAATTTCTTCCTTTTCGCTTATGGGAGCTGTTGATTCGGGTACTTTTGCACACACACAGTCATATCCGTCCTCAAATCCCCAGTTGATTTTTTTGACATCCGCCTTGATTGTAACGGGCGGATTCTTTGATGAAAAGGGAATGTCGTCAACGCTGTTTTGGTTAACTTCAAGCTTGTCAGAACAATAGGCGAAATCCCAATCGGATACGGGAATCAACTCATAATCACAGTAGGGGAACTTTCTTTCCACGCCGTCCTTTTCGTATTCGTGCATTTTTGTTTCGTATTCAATCGGAACAGAGAAGACGAGCGAGCCGTACTTGACACAATGAAGAGAGTGAGGACGGCTTTCAAAGAAAGCTTCGGTGTCAAAGGTCAAAGAAATATCGGTATTTTCGGTTATGTCAAAGGTGAGGTCACCGCAGGATACGGACTTGCCGTTGACCGAGATATTCTTTGCAAAAGAGGGAATACGGATTTTGAATGTGAACGGTCTGTCAGTTGTTACGGAATATTCAAAGCTGTTTTTAAACGGATAATCGGTTTTAAGTGTTATGCTTATGCCGGCGGAATCAAGCTTTGACGGTATCGGAAGAACGTTGATGATTGTATTGTCAGAGTGCATAAATGCAGAGAGAGCGAGCTTCGGCCATGCCTGATTGAAGTTTGCCGTACAGCAACCGAAATTCGGTTCCAGACCGAAAAGATGCGCTTCGCTTCCGTTTGTTCTGAACAGCGACTTTCCGGGGAATCGTTGACAGGCAATCTGGTTGCTCATCTGAACATACTGATGAGTCCACATATCATCGCTGATTGTTGCGGGAAGTGCGTTAAAGGCGACAAGCTCAAGTCGTTCTGCCCACTTGTTGTCTCCCGTACAGGCAAAAAGATGTTCATATGAATACATCTGTTCAGCGACTGCACAAAGCTCTGTTCCCTGAATGGGACTGAGTCCCGACAGACATTCGTCTCCCGTAAAAAGTCCGACAGGCGTGCCGTTGTATTCTTTTAAAATACCGTAAAGCCTTTCTGCGTTATCGGTGTAACTTTCATTCAGAATATCACACGACACGGCTTCGCTTTTAAGCATCATGCAAAGGTTTACTATGTGAGTATCAAATCTCCAGCGGTTAAGCGGCCTTTTCCAAAGAGGGATCGCTTCGTTATAGTCCATACCCTGACTTTTAAGTATCCTTGCAAGCTCTGGGAGCCACTCTTCACGGCATCTCTCATACATAAAATTGATGGCAATAAAACATTCATACCAGCGGGCATTGCCCCAGTCAAAAAGCTTTATTTCGCCGCTTTTCAAGAGATTGTAATAGTTCTTCAGAACCTTGTATATGACATCGGGAATACGCTCATCACGTGAGCTCTGATAATAAACGGTCAACGTTTTTGTTATCAGCTGAACAGCCCATGTGTCGTAGCTTTTGCGTGCTTCGTCTGTACACGGACAAATCCATCCGTCATCCTTCTGAAAAGAAATGATGGCGTCAATATACTTTTTTGCACGGCTTATCATATCCTCGTTTTCAAGAAGATACGCAAGAGGAATAAATCCGTCAAGCCAGTAGGGGACTCGCTCCCAGCCGTCTTTGTTTCCGCCTATCCAGGCACTGTCCTTTATGTCAGGCCACATCTTGTCAAGGTTTCCGCTTAGCGACTCTGCTTGTATCTCAAGCTGACGGCGAAGCCAGCCGATCGGCTTTATTTCGTTCGATGTGTAAAATTTCCACTTGTTCATCATTTATGCCCTCCTTTGTGCAGATAAATTCTATCATAAAGAAGAAACAAAAACAACACAATTTGTAAAGTCTTACTTTTTGGTGATTTTTCCACCGTGCTTTATAATTTTTTCTAACAGATCTCTTATTTGTTCTTCGGTATAAACCGGTTTTGCAGGACTGAAAAATTCACAGGTTGATATGATATAATATCCTGCAATAATTAAGAGAACGATTAATAACGGTATAAATACAACCTCCTGAATTTATCTGTTTATATTAAGACTGTCAATCAGACAAAGTACATTATTGATAGAATTGCGCTTTTTAGCGGCGGCACGTTTTTTCTGTATTTTTTTATACTTTTTTGTTCCGATGGCAGGAGGTTTTTTGTTTATACCGTCATGACTGCATATGTAATGTATATAATCAACCATTTCGTTTTCGATAATCTTCTGATTATGATATCCGGGGATTTTACTGTAACAGTCGCTGTTCCTGTTTTGTGTATTTTTGTGAAAAAGCTCTATTGACTGACCTATTTTTTCCTGAATGATTTTCCATTGACCTTTGCCCGTTGATATTTCAACAGAGTCTTTGCTGTATGAATAATTATAATTGTATCTGGTGCAGTATTTATTGATTCTTTCTTTCTCCTCAGCAAAGCGCCCGATAAGAGTAAAGCAATGGTGGCAGGGTCTGTATCCTTTGTTTATGGCACAACTGAGACTGTAGAAATATCCGACATTACTGTCATCTGAAGACTTAATATAACGGCAGTCACTCAGATGTAGTACTTTTTTACTGCTGCTGATATTATAAAAATACATATTTAACACCGTTTTCTTTGTTTTACCTTATTTATTCTTCCGACATACTTATTTATGAGTTTTTCTATGTTTACAGCTTCATTATATTGCCAAATATGTACGATAATCGGGACAATAAAAATATCGGCAGAAACAGAGTGCTAAATAAAAACTTTATTTTATTAATAATTTATTTGATTTTACCGCCGTTCTTCTTGATGATTTTTTCAATGTTTTTAGTCTGCTTCTCTAATGTTTGTTTTGTCATAAGATTAAAATCTGAAGGAGGAGGATTCGATGGTCTCAAAAAATCAAAAGTAGTTTTAAGATAAAAAACTGCGATAGCTCCGAGAATTACTAACAATGGCATAGATATAAACCTCCTTTGTTTACTACTAAATTTATTGAGAAGGTTTACTTCATTGACTTGTTTTTTAACAGCTGATACAAGTAAATTTATATAATTTTGCGTTATAGCAAGCGAACTGTGTCTGCAGTAATCAAGATACTTATTGCATCCATCTTCAAAGGTAATGGAAGCGGATTTGTTCATTTGTAATTTTTTCATTGTAAAACCCCTCCAAAAATTAAGTAAAAAAATTAGACACGTCACAACGGATAATCCGAAAATGATGTGTCTAATATTTGTTTTTGTTTTATTTTGTCTTTAAAAGATGATGAGGTTCAAAAAGCGTTGAAATATATAATTATTTCATAGCCTCTTCGACTGCAACGGATGCGATACCCCGATATTTTACAGACATTATCCGTCTTTTAAATCAGGCAACCCGAATTTTTCAGAGTTCGCAAGGGTCTGCGGACTGAGCCGAAACACGGTTTATAAATATATTAAACTGGTTGATTCGTAAAAAACACACCAAAAGCCTAACAGCATCAAGGCTTTTGGTGTGTTTTGTAATTTTACAGTATTATAACGAAGCCATGTCTTCGACAAATTCGCTCATGCGAACTTCGGTGTTGAAGAAATGGAATCCCCAGATTCTGTACTGATTATCATCAACAAAGATTTTTGTGGCAATCGCCTTGTCTTCAATTTCGAGCAGGAAGTCTTCTTTCCACTTATCGTTTTCAACAAGGTGTGTGCCTTTTGGTTCAATAAACACTTGTAATTGCTCATATCCTTCGCTGTTGTTTTTATGCAAGAATAACAGATAGTCTGGTTCAAAACGTTCGCCGTCATCAAACGAATAGATATGTAACTGACGCTCATTTCTCAAAAGAAAAACTTTATCATATTTTTTCTGCAATTCCGGAACAAAAGTTTTGAAATAGGCAACAAAGGCTTTTTCTTCGCTCGTTCCAAAATTGTCTTCAAACGCAAACCAATTTTCTTTGGATAAGTCTATTTTCCAAGCTCCTGGAACGGACATATCATTTTGAGAAACACCAACACCGCCATCGTGTAAAACGGTATAGTTGCATTTTTTATCCTTAAATATATCACGAATGTTTGCAGGTTTAAATTCTGTTGTACCTGAATAAGTAACTTCAATAGCGGAAACAGACTCGGCAACCTTTTCAAGAACGTTGTTGCAAGCATAGAAAAGGACATTCGGTGTAGGTGTTACATATTTTGAAGTTATCTCCATCTTAATTGCACCCAGATAATTCGGATTGGTTATAAATTCTCTGGTTGATTTAAGATTTGGAAAATAACTTTTAAGTGTATTGAATTTAAATACATTGTATTTACAAAGTGCCTTATGAACAATCGAATAATTTATCTTCGCTATTTCTGAAATAGTGGTACGATAAACGTGAGTTTCTGCTTGTCTTTCGGCCAGTGCATTACCAACACCGAAAATTGTATCTTCACCAGAACTACCAGTTGCAAATTTTATGCTATAAACGTGTTCTCGAACCGAAGGGAGAAGACCATCAACGTCTTTTCTGCTTTTTTCAACACGCTCATTTGTGAAAACAAGACCATCAGTATACAGAGAATCTGCCTTAAATGATTCTTTAAGTGTATAAGTGCGAACAGTCTGGTTCTCAATATCAATGCCAATCTCTCGCAGTGCCGTATGAAGTTCGCTTATGTATCTCGGCTCATTCCAACAGTGATAATATAATTCTTCACATATACGGAGCGGATTATCAATATCACTGTCGTATTTTCTTTTAAATTTCTCTTGCTCTGCATCAATCTGAAACGGACAATATCGTGCGCCACGACCTATTAACTGCGCTTCTTTCATCGTCGTTTTGCCTGGCACACCGTTCTTGCCGTCGCGTGTTTCGTAAAGACGAACAATATCGAACAGATTGAGAACATCCCATCCTTCGTTCAATTTGTCAACCGCAAACACAGCACGATACGGATTTGACTTATCTTCAAGCGAATTAAGAAGTATTTGCTTATTCTCTACCTCTTGGTTATCGTTCGCCGAAATACAATGATCTGTCGAAAAATCATCTTTCAATTCGCTTGCCAATTCGTCATACGTAATACCATTTGAAACAAAATATCTGTGCGCTTCCGCAAGTGTTTCACTCGTCGATTGCTCGAACAGCTGTCTGATACGTTCACCAGTAAGCGATTGAACCATCGCTATTATTGTTTCCATGTTCTCGGCATTCTCTCGTATCAATTTAGATTGAAAGAAGACAACAGGTTTCACATTCTGCCGATAGTCCTGGAACACTTTGTATCTGTATTGGCTCAGTATCAACGCTTGCAAAGAACGGTCTTCTACCGCCAAATCCGAGCGCAACGTTTTGATTTCCTTCGAATATCCGTCTGCCCTGAACTTCGAAAGCGGATAATCATAAACAATCTTACTTTCATATTCGGCACGAATCATCGGATTGTTTATATCGCAAGTCGCCGTAAATTCGAGCAACACATTTTCACGGTTTATTCCAAAAATGCGGCGAACAGTTTCTTCCCAACTGTGATGATTTGCTTCTTCGTCTTTGCTCAACTTTTTTGTATCTGCGTTTAAGTGGTGAGCTTCGTCTGAAATGAGTACGATTTTACGAGCGACAAAATCATCAAACGAAAGGGCATTTTCTTTTGTAAGCCACATGTCCGTATGCAAACCTTGTGTGGTCGTGAAACAGATATTGATTGCATTTTCATCGGCATCCTGGAAGTTGTTCACTTCTTTAATCGGCACTCGTTCGCCGTTAAGTCTTATTTCATCGGCAAACAAATATTTAGTCGAAAGACTATTAAGGAAGTTTTCTTTCGTCTTGTTCACGATGTTTGACAAGTTTACAAAAAACAGAAAGTTTCTATAACCCTTTTGGTAAAGGTACAACATCAGGCCTGCCATTATCATTGTTTTGCCAGAACCTGTTGCCATATGAAAAAGTGTCTGTGTCGGTTTGCGGCACAACTTATCGTTTTCAAAATAGGTTATAAAATTTTCAAAAGCGCATATCTGATACGGCCTTAATTCAAACCGTGTGCTGATATTATCTTGTATGTACGATGGAATCTCAGCAACTGCACCAATTTCCCTTATCGTATCAAGTTTTTCATAAAGGAACGGCATAATTACATCTCCCCATAGAAACTGTTAGTAAATGCCTTGTCTTCTTCTGGAACGGCAAAAGTTTCGTCTTCCATATCACAATAATTTACATACAACTGGTTCTTATCCAGAAGTTCCATCAAGAATCTCTTTTTATCATCAAGCGATAAATCAAAAAACTCATTGGAAGTCATATCAATTTCGCTCGGATTTATTTTACAACTGATAAAACCTGTTTGCAAAATCTCGTTCCATATAGTAACAATATCAGAATCGGTTGTTGCCATTTGAATATCATCAATATACTTCTGGTTTAGTTTTGCAAGTTCACAATAAACAAACGAGCCGCCGCCTTGCCAATTAAGAGTTTTCGAAATACCTGCTGTTTCTCCACCTATTACTTTTGTCATACGTTCAAGGATGATTGTAATTTGTGAATCTAATTGCTCAACACCTATATATCGTAATCCCATTTTGTGAGCTGTTGCTATTGATGTACCTGTTCCCAAATGGAAATCAAGAACAATATCTCCATCATCAGTTGTCATTTCAAAAATACGTTTGATAAGTGCTTCTGGTTTTTGACCACCACTAAATTCCTTAATAACCTCTACATCAGCTGTGTTACCCTCTTTATATGCACGAGGGTCAGCATATACTTGTTGAATATCCGACCATACTGTTGAAAGAGGAACACCTTTACTTTCATCAAGATATTGTTTAACCCATATAGCACTACCGTTTTCGTCTTTGCCACGTTGTCTTCTTTGATAAAGTCTTCCGTCTTCATCGGAATACTTAAACCAATCTTTTATATATTTTTCAGAATACGGAACATAGACACGGTTTTGTTTTCTGGAAGAATAATTTTTACTGTAATGCAAAATGTAATCGTGAATATTAACAGGCTTAGGAGTTGCAGCTCTGCCACCAGACGGAGAGCCGTATGCCCATATAATTTCTTCGACAAAATTTTCTTCTCCAAAAACTTCATCCGCCAAAACTTTAAGATAGTGTGATTGATTTATATCTATATGAATGAAAATATTGCCATCATTGGTTAATAAACGTCGAGCTAACGACAAACGATTTTTCATAAAGGTAAGCCAAGTAGAGCGAGTGAACTTATCGTTGTAATTAAAGCTATCTGACCCAGTATTAAACGGGGGGTCAATATAAATACATCTAATTTTCCCTTCAAAAGTTTTTAACAAGGAAGCTAACACAAGCAGATTGTTTCCTTTGATAATAAAATTATCTGTATCAGTTATACTGTCGACCGCAGCAATGCCATCTGCCGTATATCTTTTGGCATTTGTCAACACTTTCGGATAAAGAAGTCTATTCACTTCATCAGGAGCAAGCATTTCATTATAGAAGATTTCACTGCGCTTCTGGTCTTCCCTTGTTTGACCACCTTCAAGGACACAATCTTTATACGGAAAGACCAACTCAACATCATTCGATGTTGAAATATAGTCACCGTTGCCGTTTGTCAAGCCGATTTTGTTTTTATAGCGAGTATAAGAATCGGGAAGAAACTCACGGTTGTTGATAACCCAACCGAAACCGACTTTATCGAAAACGGAGATACCGTCAACATCAGTAAAGAAACGTGCTCTGGTTGTTTCGTTTTGATAAAGTAACTTCAAAAGGTTACTATCCATTTTCATAGCAGATTCATAAACAGCATTGCGCAACAATTCACCGTCTGCCGTAAAGAATCTTTCATCCTGTTTCAACACAGCCAAAACTGTTTCAAAAAAACTCATAACGATAAGCTCCTTATAACAAGTTAGATATAGAAATCAAGAACTTCAAAAAACATTACTCAAATATTATTATATCAATAACAAGACATTTTTTCAACATTATGAAATCAAAAATATTTCTTTCACTTTGAATACGGATATAATATACTGATTGAAAGTGCAGTATCAAAAGGAGAATCGCCATATGTCAGAAGAGAAAAAGAGAAAGACAAGACAACCAGAAAATGTAAGCATATCCGGTCAAACGCTTGCTCCAAAAACGGATAATGACAACATATAAATGCTGTTGTTGATAAAATCGGAAACCCTGTTTGTAATAGTTGATTGTGCCTTGTCGCAGGTTTCTCTGCCTACAGTTAAGAAGATGCTTGTCACAACCTTGTTCAAAGGCGGTTGAAACTTGACTAATCATTGATATAATTGGATTCCCTCTTGGCTTTATTTAAAAAACATTAGACACATCATAAGACGTTAAGCTCGTTATGATGTGTCTAACTTTTTATCAATGATTAAATTTGTAATTCACAGCCCGAATGCTGAGAAGCTTTTTATTTCATAGCCTCTTCGACTGCAACTGCGCAAGCAACGGTAGCACCGACCATGGGGTTGTTGCCCATACCGATGAGACCCATCATTTCAACGTGAGCGGGAACTGATGAGGAGCCTGCAAACTGAGCGTCACCGTGCATACGACCCATAGAGTCTGTAAGACCGTAGGAAGCAGGACCTGCAGCAACGTTGTCGGGATGAAGAGTTCTGCCTGTGCCGCCGCCGGATGCTACTGAGAAGTACTCAACACCGTTTTCAAGAGCCCACTTCTTGTAAGTGCCTGCAACGAGGTGCTGGAATCTTGTGGGATTGGTAGAGTTACCTGTGATGGAAACGTCAACGCCTTCGTGCTTCATGATTGCAACGCCTTCAAGAACGTCGTTTGCGCCGAAGCAGCGAACCTTTGCACGTTCACCGTCAGAGTAGGGAGTTGTCTCAAGGACTGTAAGCTCGCCTGTGTGGAAATCATAATCAGTCTTTACATAAGTAAAGCCGTTGATTCTTGAAATGATCATAGCGGCATCCTTGCCGAGACCGTTAAGGATGACACGAAGGGGTTCTTTACGAACCTTGTTAGCAGTTCTTGCGATACCGATTGCGCCCTCTGCTGCAGCAAAGGATTCGTGACCTGCAAGGAATGCAAAGCACTTTGTTTCTTCTTTAAGAAGCATTGCGCCGAGGTTGCCGTGGCCGAGACCTACAGCACGCTGTTCTGCTACAGAACCGGGGATGCAGAATGCCTGCAAGCCGACACCGATAGCAGCTGCTGCGTCGGAAGCTGTTGTGATGCCCTGGCTGATAGCAACAGCTACGCCGAGAGTGTATGCCCAGACAGCATTCTCAAAAGCGATGGGCTGTACGCCCTTGACAATAGCTTCAACATCGATTCCCTTGGAAAGGCAAAGCTCACGAGCTGCTTCAAGGCTTTCGATTCCGTATTTTGCCAGACATTCGTTAATGCCGGCCATTCTTCTTTCTTTTCCCTCAAAGGTTATTGCCATATTGATATCCTCCTTCTCTGATTATTCTTCTCTGGGGTCAATATACTTGACCGCATCTGCGAAACGACCGTAAGAGCCTGTATTCTTCTTATAAGCTTCATCGGGAGAAACGCCGTGGCGGATATCTTCAAGCATCTTGCCGAGTTTTACGAATTCGTAGCCGATAACCTGATCGTCAGCATCGAGAGCCATACGTGTAACATAGCCTTCAGCCATTTCCATATAACGAACGCCCTTAGCCTTTGTGCTGAACATTGTACCGACCTGTGAGCGGAGACCTTTACCGAGATCTTCAAGTCCTGCACCGACAACAAGTCCGTCTTCGGAGAAAGCAGACTGTGTACGGCCGTAAACGAACTGAAGGAAGATCTCACGCATTGCAACGTTGATAGCGTCACAAACGAGGTCTGTGTTGAGGCACTCAAGGAGAGTCTTTCCGGGAAGGATCTCAGCTGCCATAGCAGCAGAGTGAGTCATACCGGAACAACCGAGAGTCTCAACAAGAGCTTCTTCGACGATGCCGTTCTTTACGTTAAGAGTGAGTTTGCAGGTTCCCTGCTGAGGAGCACACCAGCCTACACCGTGTGAAAAGCCGGAAATGTCCTTGATTTCATAGGGTTTGATCCATTTTCCCTCTTCGGGGATGGGTGCCGGACCATGATGCGGTCCCTTAGCGACTACGCACATTTTTTCCACTTCATGGGAATAATTCATAAGGGTTCTCCTTTCAGTATAAAAATACACTTTATTGTAACAAATATTTTTTAATTTTTCAATCGCTATTTATAATTTTAAGTAAAATCTTTATACCTTTCTGCATAATATTTTTATTGATGGTGACTAAAATGTCAATTTGTAATTATTTTGTAACACAATAGCAGATTCTATGTGATATAATAGAATTATCTTTTGAACTTTTGAAAGAAGTGACGAAATGCGACACAAAAGCTTTTATAAATATGTTATGATTGGTCTTTCTTGGGGAATAATGATGTTGTTTTTTGCGATAATGTCATCTGCTCAAGAGCTTAAGGATGACATATTTATTTACAGCGTAAACAACGGCTGTGCTGTTATCGAGTCGTGCACTAATCAATACAAATATAAAATTACCATTCCAAAAAAGGTAGGGGAATATCCCGTAAAAAGTATTGCATCGGGAGCTTTTTACGGAAACGAGCATCTGACCGAGCTGGAAATATCCGAAGGAATAGAGACTGTTGGCGAGTTTTCTTTTTATATGTGTGCAAAGCTTGAAAAAGTTACTTTGCCGAAGAGTCTGAAACGTATCGAAAAAAACGCTTTTGCAATGTGCGAAAACCTTGGTGAAATTGAGCTGTTTCAAAATGTTCAGAAAATAGGAGAAGGAGCTTTTCAGAATTGCAAAAGAATTACGGTTTCAAAGGCGAATAAAAACTATTCGTCGGACGAGAGAGGAGCGCTTTTCAACAAAGATAAAACGGTGCTTATTCAATATCCCGCTAACAGCGAAGAGGTGGAATATGTTGTTCCGAGATTTACCGAAAAAATCGAAGACAGAGCTTTTTTTCAAAGCAAAAACTTGCAAAAAATTTCATTTTTAAAAAAAGTTACAACAATCGGAAAAGAGGCATTTGCCGAAAGCGGAATTACATACATTAATATTCCGCAAAGCGTTGAAAATATCGGTAAGATGGCTTTTGCAAAAACAGCCATAGTGTCGGCGACTCTTCCCGATGAAATAACTCAGATTCCCGAAAAGCTTTTTTATCTGTGTACACTTCTGGAAAGAGTAAATATCAGCAGCAATACGGAGAGTATCGGGGACAGCGCTTTTTTCGGATGTGAAAAGCTTTTGGAATTTGATTTTCCGACAAGCCTGACTCGTATCGGAAAGGGTGCGTTTTTCGGTTGCAAGGCACTCCGTTCGATCGTTATTCCCGAAGGAACGGAAATTATCAGGGATAACACTTTTTACAGAAGCGGAATCAATGTGCTGACACTGCCCGCAAGCGTTAAATACATCGGGTACGAGGCGTTTTCGCAGTGCAAGCATCTTGAATCGGTCGTTTACAATGCCTCAAAAGAAAAGTGGGAAGAAATTTATATCGGCGAAAACAATGAGAGTCTGACAGAGTGTGAAAAAGAGTTCAGAAATTTTGATATAAGCTTTGATATAAAAGAGACGAAAACAAAGTCTGTCGGACATGGAGAAATACTTGTTTTGTATGCAGATACCGAAAAATATCCGACGATGTGCAGGATAATGTGGAGTGTAAACGGAGATGCGGCACAGGTAAAACAGAGCGTTGACGGTACGGCCTGTCACGTTATTCCCCAAAAAAGCGGTACCGTCACGGTCAGAGCTTCTCTGGTTGACCAAAACGGAAATATTACCGTTAATTCTGACGGAAAAGAAATTGTTGCAGAAAAAGAAATTAAAGTCAAGGTTAATTTCTTTCGTAAGGCGGTACGGTTTATAAAAGACTTATTTAACTTGACAAGATACGTGTTTTAAAATATACTTTTTGATAAGACAATTCCATATGTCTGAAATACAATATTTCACGCACGGTCGGACATTTTTCTCTTTGCCATACGTCAGTATGGCTGCATCGAAGAAATGCCCGACTGCACGCAACCTATTGCATTTCAGATGCA
>JAFQIG010000034.1 GCA_017397655.1 Clostridia bacterium
ACTGTCGATAAAGGCACCGAGAACACGCACATTATTAAAAAAAGCAATCGGAATTTGTAAGAGGAAAACCGATCGTGTCATTCTGAGGCGAAGCCGAAGAATCTTTTGGTAATTATTTATGTGCGTTTGACGTGTTTTTGCCCTCTCGCAGTACCTTTGTACAGCTTCGGGGCAAAGAACACGCCATCTCGTTACCTTTCTCGAAGTCTCCCTGCTTGCCGAAAAATACTTTTTCGACAAGCAGACAGCACCCACCGAAGTGAGTGCTGTAATTTTTGAAATAATGTAATTATCTCTTTGAGAACTGGGGTGCACGACGAGCGCCTTTGAGACCGTATTTCTTTCTTTCCTTCATTCTGGGGTCTCTTGTAAGGAAGCCTGCCTTCTTGAGAGTACCGCGAAGCTCTTCGTTATACTGAAGAAGAGCACGGGAAAGACCGTGACGGATAGCACCTGCCTGGCCTGTAACTCCGCCGCCGCCTACGTTGCAGACGATGTCGAAGTTGCCTTCTGTGCCTGTAAGATTGAGAGGCTGACGAACGATAAGCTTGAGTGTATCAAGTCCGAAATAATCGTCGATGTCTCTGCCGTTGATTGTGATCTTGCCTGTTCCTGCATAAACACGAACTCTTGCAACTGATTTCTTTCTGCGGCCTGTACCGTAGAAATAAGGATTAGAATCGTACATTTATATTGCCTCCCTTTCTATTAAAATTCTCTGATTTCGGGTTTCTGAGCAGCCTGCTTGTGCTCTGCACCCTTGTAAACACGAAGACGAGTCATGGCGTTGCGGCCGATTGTGTTATCGGGAAGCATACCCTTAACTGCCTTTTCGATGATGAATTCGGGCTTTGACTTAATAAGAGTGCCGTAGCTGACCTCTTTAAGGTGTCCGATATAACCTGTGTGATGGTAGTACTTCTTCTGCTCTAACTTTTTACCTGTGAGAACTACCTTCTCTGCATTGATGATGATAACGCTGTCACCGCAATCTGCGTGAGGAGCGAAAGTGGGCTTATGCTTGCCGCGAAGAAGAGTTGCTGCTTCTGTAGCAACCTTGCCGAGTGTCTTACCGGCTGCATCGAGAACATACCACTTGCGTGTGATGTCTGCTGCTTTGGGCATATAGGTTGACATAATATTACCTCCGTTATTTTTTCGTGCTCGGATATGATACCACACCAAAAAGACAATGTCAACAAAAATTCAAAATAATTTTATAAATTAAATCAAATACTCATTTTTGCTCGTTTTTTCTCTTGTTTTCTCATTTTTTCTCACAAATGATTTTACAAAAAATTTTTATACCTATTGTCTTTTGCCGTAAAAAATGTTAAAATCTATGCATATCAACACATTGGAGGATCTTTTATGTCAAAATTTACAGGTATTTTCCCCGCATTGCTTACACCGTTCAAGGATGACGGAACCATAAACTATCAGGAGCTTTCAAAGCTCCTTGAATACTGCATCGACAAGGGCGTTAAAGGCTTTTATGTCAGCGGCAGCTCGGGCGAAGCTTTCCTTCTCTCTTATGAAGAAAGAAAAGAGCTTTATTCTTTTGTTGCAAGCGTTGTAAAGGGACGCTGCACTCTCATCGGTCAGGTTGGCTGTATCTCGACAGAGCTTTCTCTCGGTCTTGCCAAACACTGTGAAAAGGAAGGCTATGATGCCGTTTCTTCCGTTTCGCCTTTTTATTACAAATTCAGCTTTGATGAGATCAAAAAATACTATTACACCATAGTTGAAAATACATCTCTTCCTATGCTGATTTACAATATTCCCGCGCTGACCGGAATCGGCTTTACCGCAGAACAGTTTGACGATTTCCTTTGTGATGACCGCTTTATCGGTGTCAAGTTCACAGCAAGTGACTTCTTCGGACTCGAAAGAATAAAGTCTGCTCATCCCGACAAGATCATTTATAACGGTTACGATGAAATGATGCTTTGCGGTCTTATTTCGGGTGCTGACGGCGGTATCGGCACTACATACAACTTCATGCCCGAAAAGTTCATTAAGATCTATGAAAACTACAACAACGGTGATATTGCGAAGGCACGCACTCTTCAATCCGAGGCTAATGCAATCATTGATGTTCTTATCAAAGTCGGCGTTATGCCGGGTTCCAAGTACTTACTGTCAAAGCTCGGCATTGATATGGGCAACTGCCGTGCTCCGTTCAAGGTTCTCTCGGACGCTGACCGTGAACTTCTTGATTCCGTTTTCCCGCTTATCGAAACGAAATAACCGGAGGCTTTTATGTTAAGTTTTATCAATAAAGTCATTTCTCTTGTTCTTGTTCCCGTTTATATGTGTCCGTTTCTTCCGTTTTTGCACATCGCAAAGATTTTTAATCAGCCTAAGGATCTGATTTCATTAAGCGCTAACGGAATCGGATCTGATGCCGATCCCGTATTTCTGACGGCTCACCGTGGTGTATCGGCAGTCGCTCCCGAAAACAGCCTTCCCTCCTTTGAAGCTGCCGTAAAGCACGGCTACTACACCGCAGAATGTGATATTCACCTGACAAAAGACAACAAATGGGTTGTTTGTCACAATTCAGAGGTTGACGCACGCTTTTGTGAATTCGGTAAAATCAGCGACCTGACTTTTGATGAGGTCAGATCTTTCAGCTATAAAAGCGGCGCAAACTTCTGGAAGTATGAAGATATGAGAATCCCGACGCTTGACGAGTATCTTGATGTTTTTGTCGGAACAGCTACCCGTCCTCAGATCGAAATCAAGGCTGAAACATACGATATGCTTTACACGGTAGTTGATGCCGTTGTTGCAAAGGGTCTTGAAAGCAGTGCAATCGTTATTTCATTCGACCTTGAACAGCTTAAAAAGATTCATGAGCTTAACAGTAATATTGAGCTCTGGTATCTGATTGACGAAATAACTGCCGAAAATATCGCAGAAGCAAAATCTATTGGTGATAACGTATGGCTCTCACCCAACTTCGAGAGAAATAACAAGGACACGATTCAGCTTGCCATTGATGCTGGTATCGGCGTTTCGTTCTGGACGGTAAATACCGTTGAGGACGCAAAGATGCTGTATGATATGGGCATCCGCTATATTGAGACGGATATTCTTTGCAAATAAGACACAAAATACAATTGGTGCCGTAAAAAAACGCAAGTTTTTTTACGGCATTTTTAAGGGGATAGGAAAAAAAGATGCAGAACGGACAAACCGAGCAAAAGGGAGCGATGACTCCCTTTTGCTTGCCCGAAGCTGTACAAAAGTACTGCGAGTGGCGAGGTTTGTTCGTAGCATAAAACATAGAATATTAATGCAAACTGATTTTTAAACATTTAGGGGGATTCTGACAGAAATCAAACTGCAGGATTCCCCTTGATTTATATAGTTTTATGCGATCTGCGCTTTTTTTACAGCCCCTTTTTTTATTCCAATACAATCGCTTGCCTGTTCGTTATGGTTATTGAAGGAGGTAAGGACGTGACAAATCTTCAAATTGATCAATTGATGAAAAAAATTTCACAAAAAGACAGCAGTGCTCTTGAAGCATTGTACAAAGCTATGAGTAAACCGATATACTTTTATGTTCTGCATTTAACGGGGAATCCGCATATAGCCGAGGATGTTATGCAGGATACCTTTGTTATCGTTTTGCAAAAATCCCATTTATACAAAGAAAAAGGTAAAGGCAGATCTTGGCTCTTTACAATAGCGAAAAATCTGACCGTTGATATTCAACGAAAGCAAAACCGCATCGATTCGGATGAAATCAATCCCGAAACTGTCATCGACGATGATTTTGCATATCGATCGGATACAGGAATAACTGCATTGAAAATGCTTGATTCTCTGAACTCAAAAGAAAGAGAGATCGTTATGCTCAGACTCCTTAGCGATATGACCCTGACTGAGGTCTCTGCAGAGCTGAACATACCGAAAGGTACCGTATTCTGGACATACAATAACGCAATTAAAAAAATTAAAAAGCAGTTTGCAGGAGGCGATATAATTGAAGAATAAATTTGAAAGAGATTTCAAAGAGCTTGCATACAGCGAAGTTCCCGATAAGTGGAAAGAGATAGAGAAAAAAGTCTCATCATCCGATACTCCGACAAAACGAAAAAGCTTTAATATCAAAGCAATTGCATCTGTGGCGGCATCAATTTTTATTGTAGTGCTGTCTGTATCCGTTGCCGTACTGTCAAGTGACAGAAAACCTTTGCCGATAGATACCGAAAGCTCTATGGATACAGCCGCTTCTTCCTTCACCGAAAATGAATACTTGCATGAAATGACCGAAAAAAACACCTTACCGGAAATAGCACTTTCCGAGCCGACAATGCCGGTTGCAACGCGCCCGTCAAACACAAAAAGACACGAAGAAGAAACAGCAAGCGCACCGGCTACCACACGGGCAGAAATCGCCTTGGAACCCGATTGGGACCGCAAATCAATGCCCGGTAAGTTCCCCGCATTAAAGCTTTTCGGTACGGAATACGTTTATCCTTTTTCAAGAACGGAATCACGTTTTACGGACAGAAAGGTAACGTATCTGACAAATCATACTCTCAGCAACACAAATACACAAACAGACACTCCTGAATCCGTTCATGCCGATATTTATACCGTTGATGGCTTCAGTAAAAATCTTGTTGTCGGCGTAATGTTTGAGGGTGAGGACAAACCGCATATTTATATAAACACCTCATATATGCCGCAAAACCTCGGCGAATTTCTTTCGGCAATTGATTTTGACAACACGGTAAGCTACGGTGGTATTACGTTACATTCGGGAACCGTCTTTCCTGTAAATCAAGGGAACGCAACCGATATAAAAAAGTATCTGTTGTCTGATGAATCTTTGGAAAACACGGATTATCAGCCGACAGGCACACACGTAACAGCAAGTATCAATTGCGAAGAATTAGGTATGTCAAATAAGGCGTTCAAGATTTACGAAAGCGGCTATGTCACAACAAATCTTATAGGCTATCAGTACACATTCTTTGTCGGCAAGGATAATACGGAAAGCTTTTTAAAGAACAGCTATAACATCACTTTCAACGAAATAAACGAGATAAACAGTAAAGCGGAACCGTCAACCTCTGTGTCCTATACCCCAAGGGCAGATACCGAAGACGATTTTGTTTTTATGACAACAAAGGCCTATATCCCCGAATAATACTGATTCTCAAAGCACGAACGACTAACGGAGAGTTTTTCCGTTAGTCGTTCCAATCTGTCAATAAGCAAACAAATAAATCGTGGTCACACAACAAGATAATCTTAAGTTCAAAAAACACATAAACAGTGATTTTTCGTAACAGAATCTCACTGTTTTTTGTTTTATGTGCGTTTGTCTGAGTTTTGCCCTCTCGTCACCTTTCTCGAAGTCTGTCTGCTTCAGAATGTAATGTCTGCGTAAATCGGATAGTGGTCGGAGGTATAGAGATCGTTGATCTGTTCTCTGACAATCTTATATCTGCTGACAGATTCGATCTTGTCGTTTACAAGGATATAGTCTATCGGCTTGCCTTCCTCGCCGCCTCTGTATCCGTGATACGTCTTGCCTGTCATAGTTTCGGTTGCAAGATCCTGTGAATCACGAAGCCCCGATCCGACAAGCTGTTTATAAAGGTCTGTATCCTTCTTGAAGTTAAAGTCACCTGTCAGCACTGTCGGAATATCAAAGCTGAGTGCCTTTTGCGTTACAAGATCAACACCGTTCTTTCTTGCGAAAATGCCCATATGGTCAAGGTGTGTATTTACATGAGCGTATGTTTCGCCCGTCTCTTTATCTTTGAGAACAACATATGTGCAGATTCTGTTACAGGCAGCATCCCATCCTCTTGAAACCTCATCAGGTGTTTCCGAAAGCCAGAATGTTCCGCTGTCCTCTAATGTATACTTATCCTTTCTGAAAAGGACTGCCGAAATCTCGCCGCAATCCTCGCTTATATCCCCCGTATCTCTTCCTACACCGACAAACTGATATTCGGGTAACAGATATCTGAATGTATTATACCAATCATATGTACATTCCTGTAAACCGACAGAATCCGGAAGATACTCTCCGATAAGAAGAGGTACGATCTCGCCTCTTTCCAAGAACTCGGCACAACGGACATTGAAGGACATTATTCTGATTTCACCGTCTTCAATGTGATCCTTTGTTCCCCTTGACGGCATATAAATTCCGAGTATCGACATAATGACTGCGAGAAAAAATGATATTATCCCTCTGAGCTTGATAAAAAACTGTTTCATAAATATACCTCTTTTAATTAAAATTTGCTTCTAAAAACTCTGCCTCGGAACCGTCGTACTCCGCTTCCGCCAGATAATAAAAACCAAGCTGATTGCCTGCGTTATATGTAATGAGTGTTTTGCCGTTATATTCGCACATATCGACATCAGAGTTGCTCGATATATAGCCGGTTCTGATCGCGAGGAGCAGCTCCTCATCAATATCATAAGCGTACGGCGATATTTTCCTGTCCTCTTCACTCGGCATCAGCAGCGGATTATAATGTCCTGCCTGCCAATTGAGAAGATCCGTTGATCTGTAAATATAATTTGTATATCTTTGCGCAGGAAGCGCTTCGACCGATATCACGTAATAATACCCGTTTGAATACCTCATCCACGGACCACCGACATATCTGCCCTTGCCGAAGGTGTACTCATCAGACAGAAATGTCCAGTCCTTCATATCCTTTGATACTGCGAAAGTATAATTGAAATGAGGAGGAGCAAATTCGAGCAGAAGAACGTATCCGTCAGGTCCCTTTGTGAGTGACGAATTAAAAAACTTCCAACCGTCTCTCGATACAAGCGTCCGTGATGTCCATTCTTTAAGATCACGGCTCTCAAAAACCATTATACTGTGACCGCAAAGTCCGCCATCGTCACTTTTCGTTCCCAGAACATAGGCTGTGCCGTTTTCCTGATAAAACGAATAATAGTAGCATCCGTGTCCGAAGCACGACAAAATCTCGCCGGATTCACGGTCACGGATGATGGCATACGCCTTTTCATCGGAATCGACTCCACGCGAAGTATCAACAAGCTCTAACCGCATCAATCTTCCGTTCCATACAAACGGAGTTGATTCGCCGTAAGGACTGACGGCACCGAGCTTCCTGATCCTCGGAAAGCCGTTATGCATTTTTGTATCGGCATTATAATACGTTTCCGACATACTGTCACCTCTTGCTGTTTACATCAATAAAATCAACTATCGTTGTGTTGTCGCCTATCATTCCGTGAGGATGATGTCCACGAAGTGAAACCTTTACAGTCTTTAAGAGACCTGTTTCTTTTAATGCTTCTTCAAGCAAATAACCGTTTTCTTCATAAATAACGCATTTGTCCTCTGAACCGTAAACCATTATGACAGGAATCTTTTTCTCTTTTATTACATCCGCATAACATATCGGATGCTCTGAAAAGCTTAACAGCTTATAGCGCTCAATCCCCGGATATGCCTTAACAAACTCGTTATCCCAGACACTTTCACATTCATTGTTACCGATCTTTCCCGGAAAGCTGAAATAATTCAAGACAGGTGCATCAATAAACATACAAGAAACCTGATCGGGATACAGACCCGCAAAACGCACTGCATGTGCTCCGCCACAGCTCATTCCGACAGGAACACATTTGTCGGACAACGAATACTTTTCGGCAACAAAGCGGACAAAGCGGGACTTTCTGCCACACTCTTCTGCTGTTGCAAAGCGAGTATCGTTACGAAGAAATGCTACATGAAAACCTCTTTGCAACAGCTTTATTTCAATATCAGGATACGCTCCCCAATATTCCGTTTTAAGCACCCATCTGCCGAGCGGATCTTTAGCTTCGGGCAAGACAACAATAGCTTCTTTACCTTCAAAAACAAACTCTTCGCACTTAAAGTCTGCCAAAGTTTTTAGCATAACAATCCCCCTTACTAAAAAGAATAATAACGAAAAAACAAATTGATGTCAAGAAAAAACTCCCGTTTGCAAAAGCAAACGGGAGTTGGCGCGCTTGAAGGGACTCGAACCCCTGACCCACTGCTTAGAAGGCAGTTGCTCTATCCACCTGAGCTACAAGCGCATGGTCAAAAAAATGGAGCGGGTGATGGGAATCGAACCCACACAACCAGCTTGGAAGGCTGGGATTCTACCATTGAACTACACCCGCATCTCAACGACGCAAATTATTTTAACAAATCAGCGTCGTTTTGTCAATAGAAATTTCCAAATTTTCGAAAGTTTTTTCAGATTATTTTGCAGTCACCGTAATCTTGCCGTCATTTTCGGTCAGAATCATCTCGGTGATCTCTTGATCGTGACTGTTTACAAGGATAGTTGCTATCTTATCCTCAACATTTCTTCTTATCGCATTGCGAAGATCACGGGCACCTCTTTCACCGTCCTTCGACATTTCTGCCAAAGCTTCGGGAACGGCATCATCCCACGACAACGTTATACCCTTGTCGTGAAGCGGATCAATAAGCTCTGACAAAAGAAGAACTGCGATCTTTTCAAGGCTTTCCTTTGAAAGCTGTGTAAATATGACTATTTCGTCAACCCTGCCGATAAACTCGGGACGAAGGAAATCCTTAAGTGCTTTGAGTATTCTTTCCTTTGTTGCATCCTGCTTATCCTTGCCGAAGCCGAGTGCGCCCTCACGCCTGTTGCTGCCTGCATTTGAGGTCATAACGATAATTGTGTTCTCGAAGTTGACCGTTCTGCCCTGTGCATCTGTTATGCGTCCCTCATCAAGTATCTGAAGAAGAATGTTCATAACGTCGGGATGTGCCTTTTCGATCTCGTCAAAAAGCAATACCGAATACGGCTTTCTGCGAACCTTTTCGGTCAGCTGTCCCGCCTCGTCATATCCGACATATCCGGGCGGCGAACCGATAATTCTTGATACGGAATGCTTTTCCATAAACTCGGACATATCAAGACGTATGAGCGTTTCGGGAGTGTCAAAAAGCTCTGCGGCAAGCTGTTTTACAAGTTCTGTCTTACCGACTCCCGTAGGTCCTACAAATATAAATGATGACGGACGTCTTCTCGGACTTATCTGAACTCTGCCTCTGCAGACTGCCGTTGCAACTGCTTCCACCGCTTCGTCCTGTCCGATAACCTTGGTTTTAAGTCTGTCTGCAAGACCCGAAAGACGTCTCATATCGCTTTCGATTACCTTTGTTGCAGGAATTCCCGTCCAAAGCTGTATGACCTTTGCAAGATCCTCTTCCGTAACGTAGCAATCCTTTGTCTTCTCCAGAAGTTCATCTTTTCTTTGCTGCTCGGCAAGAATCTCTGTTTTAACGGTTGCAATCTTTTCGTAATCCGTATTTTCGGTATCCTCCGACAGCTCCTGCTGTTTATTTTCCAGCTCTTTGAGCTTTCTTTCGCAAAGCTGAAGCTCACCTATCGCCTTGTTGCGAAGATTTGAACACGTACAAGCTTCATCAAGAAGATCTATCGCCTTATCGGGCAAGAATCTGTCATTGATGTATCTTTCGGAAAGAACAACAGCCTTTCTTATAAGAGTATTACTGACCTTGACCGAATGGTAGTTTTCGTAATACTCCTTAACTCCTTCAAGCATAAGGCAGGTATCATCAATCGACGGCTCCTCTACCTTGACGGGCTGAAGTCGTCTTTCAAGTGCTGCATCCTTTTCGATATACTTTCTGTACTCCGTAAAAGTAGTTGCACCGATTATCTGTATCTCGCCTCTTGACAAAGAGGGTTTAAGAATATTGGCGGCATTCATCGATCCTTCTGCATCACCTGTACCGACAAGGCTGTGAACCTCGTCAATAAAGAGGATAATGTTACCCTCTGATTTGACTTCCTCGATAAGACCCTTGATTCTGCTCTCAAACTGTCCTCTGAACTGTGTTCCTGCAACAAGAGATGTCAGATCAAGCAGATGTATCTCTTTATCAAGAAGCTTTACGGGGACATCCCCCGATGCGATTCTCAGTGCAAGTCCTTCTGCAATGGCAGTCTTACCTACACCGGGTTCACCGATAAGGCAGGGATTGTTCTTTGAACGGCGACAAAGTATCTGAACGGTTCTTGCTATCTCTTTTTCTCTGCCGATGATTCTGTCAAGCTTGCCGTCACGTGCCTTTGCCGTAAGGTCGGTACAGTACGTAGAGAGGAATTTGCGTTCCTTTTTTTCTTCCTTCTTTTTCTTGCCGAAGCGCTTTTTGCCGCCCTCTTCCTTTTCGGGTGCGGCATCCTCCTGCTCGTCATTCTGCGGCATTCCGAATCCCTGCATAAACGGCAGTGTTCCTGCTCCGCCCGGCTCAAAGGCTCCGTCATCGCCGAACAGCTCACTATACTGTTCGCTGATACCTTCTACCTCGTCCTCCGATATACCCATGCTCTGCATCATCTGTTTGATGGGACCTATATTCATCTCCATCGCACACTTCATACAAAGACCTTCCTGACTGCTTTTATCGCCTTCGACCTTTGTTATAAAAAACATTGCAGGACGCTTTTTGCATTTACTGCATAAAACCTGTTTCATTTTTAGCTCCCAAAATTAATTCTTATTTCTGTTTTTCAACTGCTTATAAGCTCCCGGTACATAGCTGAAAAGTGCAATGAAGCACAGAACAACAGATACAATAACGAGTATCTGAAGCATAAGTGTGGGCATTGTCCAAAAACGCGCAAATGCACCGATCTGCGGTCCGAACGCAACAATAAGAAGCATTACACCGTAGAATGCGAATGTTGCCACCTTGCCGTAAATTTCTGCAGGAATGGGCTTTATTCCGATAAGAATCATAATTCCGCCGACTACGATCATAAGAATCTCTTTGCCGACAAAGAGAAGGAATACCCAGCTGAATGCACGAAGCTCCGGCACGGCTTCTCCGCTCTTGAAGAAAAGGAAAAGCACAACGGCAATCATAATCTGTGTAAGCTTGTCTGCAATGGGATCAAGCACTTTACCGAGTTCGCTTATCTGGTTAAAGCGTCTTGCTATTTTGCCGTCAAGAAAATCGCTGAGTCCCGATAAAAACAGAACAAATACCGCCCAGCCTGTTTCGCCCTTTAAGAAAAGTACAGACATTATCGGTACCATTACAATTCTGAGAAACGAAAGAAGATTCGGTATTGTCTTCCAATTTTTAAATAATTCTTTTACTGCCATTTGAAACATCCTTTCCTGTTTATATAAAGAGTGCATCTGAAATGCCGCTCTCTATAACCGTTTTAATAATCCGGGACTGTGCAACAAGCTGAGAAAAGTCCTCGTCACCAAAGCCCGAAATCATTCTGAAAACTACCGAAAGTACAATAACCAGCACCGCAGCCTTCAGAATACCCAATCCTCCGCCCAGAAGTGTATTGACCTGCTTTATAAGCGGAAGCTTTTTTGCGATTTTTGCAATCGGCCGTAACAAAACCGAAAGTATCGCAGACAATAACAAAAATATCAGAACAAAGCATATCGCCTTTAACGCCGCCTGCGCTACGGGCGCTACGATGTTTTCTTCGATCGAAACGACAACGCCTCTTTCATCGACCGAAAAAGTCTTTGCTTCTTCTTTAAGAATATCGGTATCAATTCCTACCGATGATGCCGCATTAATAACAAATTCGGGAATCTCTTCAATGATTCCTGAAGTTATTGTGACTAACTCGGCAGCATCACCGAATTCGTTCACTCTTTCGTCAATGGCGACAGTTACCTTTTCTTTCAGAAAAGCTTCATACACCGTTTCTGAAACAGTAGTACAGAATCCTATTGCAAGGACTCCCGCAAGAAGCCATGCAAGTATTCCCGTTATGCTCCTGACAAAACCTCTTGCTGCAGAGGTTATAACCGTTATTAAAAATAATGCAATCAGTATAATATCTATTATGCCCACACAGTACCTCCTAAGATGCGGAATACTTCTCTATTCTGTCCGAATAAAGCACATACAATGTACGTCCCGAAACACAAATATCACGCACTGCTTCGGATAGTGTCAGCTCATTGACACGCGTGCCTGAGTTATTGTAAGTCAGAATACGCGTATCTGTCAATACACAGGTATAGGAAGAACTGCGTGCAACACCGTCAGTTTTCATATCAAGATTGATTTCAAAATCAAGTTCGCCTTTTTTGTCAGCCACACGAAGCTTTGCCGCACGTTCGTTACCGTAAGGCAGAAAAACTACAGAGCTTTTTCCCTTTTCGTCAATGCAAAAGCTCTTCATAATGTCGCCCTTGAACTGTGTTTCCCGTATTATTTCCGTACCGTTTTTTAACGAGCACATATAACTGTCACTCATAACGGTCGTGACAGAACCTGACATATTGACTGAAAAAAGCATCATAGAATCAAACACAGTCTCTGCCAGCGGTTCCGGTTTTTTGAAATCAAATATAGTCAGCTTTGAATACGGATTCGCATTATTGACACCCGTTGCAGTAACCGCAATTTTCTTTACATTATCCGAAAACGACATATCGGTTATGTATTCCGATACACCTTTCCATCTGAAGATCTCCTTAAACGAGGTGTCATAAACCGAAAGGATACTGTTGACACTTACGGATGTTACCGCTATCGCAAATTTTCCGCTTTGCGACATCTTTGCATCAAGAATTTTATTCTCCGCATTGGTTTCCTCTTTCAGAATCCGTGTTCTGCTGAGAACAGTATAGCGTGTGCCGCCTCTGTCGAACAGTATTGCTCTGCCGCCGTTTATGTCAATTGCCGGTGACGGATAATTGTGACGTACTGACTGCAGCAGCTTTCCCGATGAAGACAATACATCCAGCGTATCCGTCTTGAGAACAGCTACACCACCTCCGAACGGAACAATATCCTCGACGGAATTGCTTTGAACATCATACGGAAACGAGCCGACCGTTGCCGTCAGCTCCTCAAATGCATCGGTTGCACTTGACAGCGTCACCTTACCGAATGTCCGTGCCGCTACAAATAAAAGCGAAAATATAATAACTATTGCAGTTGCCGATATGGCAAGCTTTTTTTGCAAAGAATTACTCTTTTTTCTCTTTTTCGCCGCCATAATTTACCTCTTTTAAATAAAGTCCGTGAGCAGGGGCTGTAAAGCCTGCTCTTTCTCTGTCCTTTGATTCGATTATATCGGGAATGCAGAGTGCATCGATTCTGCCTTCCGCAACCGACAGAACCGTTCCGACCATTATACGAACCATATTGTACAAAAATCCGTCAGCTTCCACCTCAAAGAACACTTCGTCACCGCATCTTCTGACGCCACAATACGTTACCGTTCTGACGGTGTCCTCAACACTTCCTCCCGATGATGCAAAGCCACAGAAATCGTGCGTTCCGATAAACGACTTTGCTGCCCTGTCAAGCTGCTCTTCATCAAGCTTTTTCGGATAAACGAGATATTTGCCGTTGTAAAAAGGATTCCTGAACGGTGTGTTCCAGATCTTATATATATATCTTTTTGATGTGCACGAATACCTTGCGTGAAAATCATCAGGCACCTCACGGCAATCATAGACGCTTATGTCATCGGGAAGATGTGCATTAAGCGCAAACGGCATCCGCTCACACGGAATTTTTGAGTTGGTTCTGAAGTTACAGCAGTACATCAAGGCATGAACTCCCGAATCCGTACGTGAACAGCCTGTTACATTTTCACGTACTCCCGTCAGCTTTTCTATCGAATCCTGAAAAACCTGCTGAACGGTCACGGCATTCTGCTGTACCTGCCATCCGTGATACGCCGAGCCGTCATATCTCATTGTTATCAGTAGATTTCTCACGATATCCTCCGTCAAATCAGCTTTTCAAAAAAGTGGTTAAGCAGTATTACCGCCGCTATCAGTATTGCCGCAAGAACAGATGCAACCGCATCACGAGGGCCGCATTTCATCTGCTTCATACGTGTTCTGCCTTCACCTGTATAGCATCTGCATTCCATCGCAAATGCCAGATCGTATGCACGTCTGAATGATGATACAAACAGCGGTATCAATATGGGAATGAGTGCTTTTGCTCTTTTGATGAATCCGCCTGTTTCAAGGTCTGCTCCTCGTGCCTTCTGTGCATTCATTATTCTGTCGATCTCTTCTATCAGAGTCGGAATAAACCTCAGTGCCAGCGTCATCATCATTGCAAGCGAATGAACCTGAATTTTAAATATCTTCAAGGGAGACAAAAGCTTTTCTATTGCATCCGTAAGCGCTGTAGGTGTTGTGGTGTATGTCAGAAGCGAACTGAACGTCACAAGACACAGAATCCTTATCGCCATAAACACCGCCGTGTACAGTCCCTTGTCGGTTATCTTTATAAACTTCCATTCAAAAAGAACATTACCGCCGCTGACGTAAAAGATGTTGAGTATTGCCGTAAACAAAAGAATAAATGCCAACGGCTTTATACTCTTGAGCACCGTCATAACAGGCACCTTTGAAAGCAATATAAACACAGCAACAAACAGTACCATAGTAAGAAGTGACCAGAAGTTTTTGCACAGGAATACGGAAACCACAAAAACAACGGTCAACAAAACTTTGACCCTTGCATCCATTCTGTGCATAAAGGAGTTGCCCGACAGATACTGTCCTATCGTTATATCTCTCATATCAGCAATCCCCCTTTCGGAGTAACTGCAAAAACGCATCCTTGCCTTGTTCGTTAGTATAAACACCCGTTTCTACGGGTACGCCCATTTTTTTAAGCTGTATAAAAACTCTTGTCACGGCAGGGACATCAAGTCCCATCGAAAGAAGCTCTTCACCGTGTGAAAAGACCTCCTCAACCGTTCCGAAAAGAACCGCCTTTGACTTATTCATAACAAGAGCTTTTTTGGCAAAGCGCGCAACATCGTCCATACTGTGAGATACAAGAATAACCGTGCTTCCCGTCTCTTTTCTGTAATCCGAAATGAGATTCAGCACCGTCTCACGTCCGACGGGATCAAGTCCTGCCGTCGGCTCGTCAAGCACTAAAATCTCAGGCTCCATAGCCATAACTCCCGCTATTGCGGCACGACGCTTTTCTCCGCCCGAAAGGTCAAACGGAGATTTTTCGAGATGCTCTTTTTTAAGTCCGACAAACTCTGCCGCACGGCGAACACGTCTGTCAATTTCTTCCTTCCCGAGCTTCATATTGGTCGGTCCGAAGGCGATATCCTTATAAACCGTTTCTTCAAAAAGCTGATATTCGGGATACTGAAAGCAAAGTCCGACCTTGAACCTTGCCGAAAGTGCAGTCTGCTTGCTTTCGTTTATGTCTTTTCCGTCAAGCAAAACCTTGCCCGATGTCGGCTTTAACAGTCCGTTAAAATGCTGTATAAGTGTTGATTTTCCTGATCCCGTGTGTCCGATAATGCCGAGAAACTCTCCGCTTTCTATTTTTACGGAAACATCGCTGATCGCAGAAACCCTGTTCATTGTTTTTTCACCGAACAAATGCGTAAGGTTTACAGTCTCCAATACTGCCATCAGTCAATCACCCCCGCACTTTTTGCCGCTTCAAACAACGCCTTTGCACATTGCTCAACCGTCAACACACCGTTATCTATAGAAATACCGCTTTCACGGACTTTTTTTGCAAGCTTTGCCGCAGGAGGAAGCTCAATACCTGCCTTTGCAAGTATCGTTTCGTTATTGAAAATATTTTTCGGTGTATCAATACCGATTATTCTGCCGTCTGACATAACGGCAATTCTGTCTGCCTGTACAGCCTCTTCCATAAAATGGGTAATAAAAACTATCGTGATACCCTCTTCGTTCAGCTTTTTGGCAGTTTCCATAACCTCTGCTCTGCCCTTCGGATCAAGCATTGCCGTTGATTCGTCAAAAATTATACAGTCCGTTCTCATCGCAATAACGCCTGCTATTGCAACCCTCTGCTTCTGTCCGCCCGAAAGCTTGTGCGGTTCAAACAATCTGAAATCGTACATTCCGACTGTTCTGAGTGCATCGTCAACTCTTTTACGGATTTCTTCCGGGGCAAGTCCGAGATTTTCGGGTCCGAAGGCAACATCATCCTCGACAAGCGTTGCCACTATCTGATTGTCGGGATTCTGAAATACCATTCCAACCTTTTTGCGAATATCCTGAATACGTTTTTCGTCTGATGTCGGTATACCTTCAACCTTAACCTCGCCGCTTGTGGGCACAAGGATTCCGTTAAAAAGCTTCGCAAGCGTTGATTTGCCCGATCCGTTATGTCCAAGGACAGCCAAAAACTCACCTTTGCGGACCTCTAAATTAACAGAGTGTACCGCAGGGTGTGTTTTTTCTTCGCTGTTTTCATATGTATAGCTTACATCTTCAAGATGTATAATGGTTTCTTTCATTTGATTTTTCCTGTTTTTATTTTGATTTCCAGACAGCCGATGCTCCGCAGGGCAGAACCATTCCCGTTTCTGTTACGGGCAATCCGATTTCGCCGCCTTCGACCGTACCGCCGAGCAGAGGAACCACCTGTGTGCCGAGCATATATTCCATTACGGAGGGCGAAAGTCCCGTTGTGTATGAGTTGATGAGCATCATAAGCGGATCATCACTCAGAAGCTTCATACACATTGTAACAAAACCGAATACCTCGTCCTCTAATTTCCATACCTCTCCGCCGGGACCTCTGCCGTATGAAGGGGGATCCATTATGATAATGTCGTATTTATTACCTCTGCGGATTTCACGCTGAACAAACTTGATACAGTCATCAACTATCCAGCGTACGGGTCTGTCATCAACTCCGCTTGCAACAGCATTTTCCTTTGCCCACTGCACCATTCCCTTTGATGCGTCAACGTGGACTACGGAAGCACCTGCCGCAAGAGCCGCTATTGTTGCTCCGCCCGTGTAAGCAAAAAGATTAAGCACCTTTACGGGTCTGTCTGCATTCTTTATTATCTCTGCCGTCATATCCCAGTTAACAGCCTGTTCGGGGAAAAGTCCCGTGTGCTTGAAGCCCATCGTTTTGATGTTGAAGCTGAGATCTCTGTAGCCGATTTGCCAAAATCCCGGAACATCACGCAAAAATGTCCATCTGCCTCCGCCTGTATTAGAGCGCAGATATTTACCGTGTGCTTTTCTCCAGAAAGCGTTTTCTTTTTCTGTTTTCCATATGATCTGGGGATCAGGTCTTATAAGTATCGTATCGCCCCAACGCTCCAGTCTTTCACCGTCGGAACAATCGATAAGCTCGTAATCCTGCCATTTGTCTGCAATTCTCATATATACTATCCTTTTATATTAATCGTTCTCTTACAACCTCTGCAATCTCACTGCTCAGGCGTTCGATCATTTCTTCATCCTTGCCCTCTAACATAACTCTGACCAGAGGCTCCGTACCCGAAACTCTGACAAGCACTCTGCCGCTGTCCGAGAGCTCTGCTTCTGCCGCTTCGATGGCTTTTCTTATCTCTTTATCCTTGGCATAACGCACCTTTCCGATATTGGAAACACGTACGTTTTTCATCACCTGAGGATAAACCTCCATCTCTTCGGCAAGCTCCTTGAGCGTCTTGCCCGTACGCTTCATAACATTCATTACCTGTACAGCTGTCAGCTGTCCGTCACCCGTATTTGCAAAGTCAAGAAATACTACGTGTCCTGACTGCTCTCCGCCGATGATGTGACCGTTAGCAAGCATATTTTCAAGTACGTATCTGTCACCGACCTTTGTCGTTTCGTAACTGATGCCACGCTCATCACAGAATTTTAAAAATCCCATATTACTCATTACGGTAACTACAACGGTATCGTTTTTCAGCCTGCCGCGTCTTTTAAGATCTGCCGCACATATGGCAATTATCTTATCACCGTCAACAACGTTTCCCTCGTGGTCAACAGCCAAAAGTCTGTCGGCATCGCCGTCAAACGCAAAGCCTGCCTGCAAACCGTTGTCAACTACATACTTTTTAAGGTTATCAAGGTGTGTTGAACCGCAATTGTCGTTGATATTTATACCGTCGGGCTCACACGAGATAAAGTCACATTCCGCACCGAGCCGTGAAAAAAGCTTTGGTGCTGTAACGCTTGCCGAACCGTTCGCACAGTCAAACGCTACTCTCATATCCGAAAAAATAAATTCGGAGGTTTTATAAACGTGTCTTACATAATCACTTATAAAAGATTCGTCCGTTGTTACTCTTCCGACGTCTTTTCCGACACAAACGGGAGGAATTACGGTCTCATCAAGAATTATTTCTTCTATTCTTTCTTCAAGCGCATCGGGAAGCTTGTATCCGTCAGATTTGAAAATCTTGATTCCGTTATACTCACAAGGATTGTGTGATGCCGAAATCATAATTCCCGCATCAAAGCCTTTTTCCTTGACGAGGTAAGCCACGGCAGGTGTGGGAACAACACCGAGCAAAAGAACATCTGCACCAACGGAACAAAGTCCCGATGCAATCGCACTTTCAAGCATATCCGATGATATTCTTGTATCCTTGCCGATCATAACCTTAGGTCTTTTTTTATCCTCGGCAGCAAGCACCATCGCCGCCGCTCTGCCGATTTTCATTGCAAGCTCGCACGTCAGTTCGCTGTTTGCAACGCCTCTTGCACCGTCTGTTCCGAAAAGTCTTCCCATTACTCTCAACTCCGATTAAAATAAAGTCTGTTGTCCGGGCATATCCAGTCCGAGATGTGCATATCCTGCAGGAGTGACCGTTCTGCCTCTTGCAGTACGTGCCAGAAATCCTATCTGCATAAGATACGGTTCATAAACGTCCTCTATTGTAACAGCCTCTTCGCCGATTGCCGCCGCTATCGTTTCAAGTCCTACGGGACCTCCGTTATAGTTGCGGATCATTGCCGTCAGAAGCAGTCTGTCAATCGAATCAAGACCCAACGGGTCAATCTCCATTCTGTCCAGAGCGATTCTGGAACAATCTCTGTCAACCGTGCCGTCACCCATAACCTGGGCAAAATCACGTACACGCTTTAAAAGTCTGTTTGCAATTCTCGGAGTGCCGCGTGAGCGTGAAGCAATTTCTGCCGCTCCGTCATCCTCGATGAAGATTCCGAGAATATCTGCGCTTCTTTTGACAATCATTGCAAGCTCGTCGGGGGTGTACATCTCCAATCGGCAGATTACACCGAAACGGTCACGCATAGGTGCCGATATCTGACCTGCTCTTGTCGTTGCGCCTACCAGCGTAAAGTGCGGAAGATCAAGCCTGATTGACCTCGCCGACGGACCCTTGCCGATAATTATGTCAAGTGCTCCGTCCTCCATGGCGGGATAGAGAATTTCTTCTACACTCCTGTTAAGTCTGTGTATTTCGTCGATAAATAATACATCGCCTTCGCTTAAGTTTGTCAGTATCGCGGCAAGATCGCCTTGCTTTTCGATAGCAGGTCCTGATGTCACACGAAGATTTACACCCATTTCGTTTGCAATAATTCCTGCAAGCGTTGTTTTTCCGAGTCCGGGAGGGCCGTAAAGCAATACGTGATCAAGACTTTCTGCTCGCTTTTTTGCCGCTTCTATATATATTTTAAGGTTTTCCTTTGCCTTTTCCTGTCCTATATACTCGGACAGTCTCTTGGGGCGCAAGGATATCTCTATATCCGTATCCTCCGCAGAATACTCGGGAGCTACGATCCTGTTTTCAAAATCGGATTCCATTTACATCCTCCTTACGCCATTGATGCCAATATTTTAAGCGCATCCTTTATAAGCTGTTCCGTTGTTTTTGAGCTGTCAAGCTTTCCGACTGCCGCCGAAGCCTGTGAGCGACTGTATCCGAGCATTTCAAGCGCGCTGACAGCCTCTTCACAATTTTTTGAAGCCGATGCAACACCTGCCGCTTCGACATCCTCTCCGAACGAGATACCGGAAGTATCCGCCTTGAACTTGTCCTTCAGCTCCAATACAACTCTCTGTGCCAGCTTTGCACCGACACCCTGCGCCTTTGTGATGCTTTTTGCATCGCCCGACGCCACACAAAGCGCCAGTCTTTCAGGCTCAAGCTGCGAAAGAATCGACAATGCCGCCTTGGGGCCTACACCTGTTACGCTTATCAGAAGCTTGAAACACTCAAGTTCTTTCCTGTCGTAAAAGCCGAACAGATCAAGCGCATCCTCTTTTACATTAAGATATGTGTAAAGCAGAACATCGTTCCCGTTACCGCCGACTTTCTTTAAGGTATTGAGTGACGCTGCACAGTAAAACGCAACGGGACCGCATTGTACCGCTATTCCCGATGCATCCGTACTGACTATTTTTCCGCTGATGCTGTAAAACATATTGTTACTCCTGTTTTAAATTCCGTTACGTATCTTAAGGTTGGAAAAGTTTCCTTTCGCAAACAATGATCCGCTTGAATGTGCGTGACAGATCGCCATAGCAAGAGCATCCGCCGTATCATCAGGCTTCGGAACTTTTTCAAGATTCAGTATGATTCTGGTCATTTCCTGAACCTGCTTTTTTTCTGCTCTGCCGTAACCGACAACACTCTGCTTTACCTGAAGCGGTGTATATTCAAATATCGGTACACCACTCTTTTGTGCCGCAAGAATAAGCGCTCCTCTCGCCTGACTTACATCAATAACGGTCTTTGCATTGTTATTATAAAAAAGCTTTTCGATAGCGAGAGCTTCGGGAGAAAACTTTTGCATCAGATACGATGCCTTGTCATAAATCTGCTCCAACCGCTCATTGAACGGAACACCCGCTTCCGTCAGTATTGCACCGTAATCCACAACAGAAAACCTTGTGCCCTGATAATCAATGATACCGTATCCGACTATCGCATATCCGGGGTCAATGCCTATGATCCTCATTTTTTCTGTTCTCTTTCTCTGATAATCATTCTCGTAGGTGTTCCCTCAAGTCCGAAAACCTCTCTTATCTGATTATCTATATATCTTTGATAGCTGTAATGGAACAAATCTTTTCTGTTTACAAAACAGACAAACGTCGGCGGTCTTGTCGATGCCTGTGTCATGTAGTAAATCTTGAGTCTTCTGCCCTTATCCGTAGGCGGCTGAACTCTTGCCGTAGCATCAGCAAGAACATCGTTAAGTCTGCCTGTCGAGATTCTCATTGCGTTCTGATCGTTGACATACTTGATAAGCTCGAACAAACGGTCAAGTCTCTGACCTGTTTTTGCTGAAATAAAGATAATGGGCGCATATGACATAAACGAAAAATCGTTCATCAGCTTTTTGCGGTATGCATCCATGGTCTTTCCGTCCTTTTCGACGGCATCCCACTTGTTGACCGCTATAATACACGCCTTGCCCTCTTCGTGAGCAATTCCCGCAACCTTGGAATCCTGTTCGGTAAAGCCCTCGGTGGCGTCTATCATAATAACACATACGTGGGCACGTTCAACTGCCATTCTGGCTCTGATGACAGAATACTTTTCGATAGCATCGTCAACCTTGCTCTTTCGTCTGAGTCCTGCAGTATCAATAAAAATGAACTTTCCGTGCTCGTTCTCAATATGAGTATCGGTAGCATCTCTTGTAGTACCTGCGATATTTGAAACAATGGCACGCTCTTCACCCGAAATTGCATTGACAAGTGAGGACTTACCTACATTCGGCTTGCCGATAACGGCAACCTTTACCGTATCGTCATCCTCATCGTTCTCATCCTGCTGCGGAAGATATTTAAGCACCTCATCCAAAAGATCGCCCGTGCCGTGTCCGTGAACGGAAGAAACCGCAATGGGATCGCCGAGTCCGAGATTGTAGAATTCGTAGAACTCAGCAGGTGTTTCGCCTACCTGATCACATTTGTTTACGCAAAGAACGATCGGCTTGCCGCTTTTTTGCAGCATCTGTGCAACTTCCTCGTCGGTAGCAACGATACCGGTACGGATATCGGTAACAAGGATTATTACATCTGCGCTGTCAATCGCAAGCGTTGCCTGCCGTCTCATCTGTGACAAAATAATATCATCGGAGAACGGCTCAATACCGCCTGTATCAACAAGCAGGAATTTGTGGTTGAGCCATTCACATTCTCCGAAAATTCTGTCTCTTGTAACACCGGGTCTGTCGTCAACTATTGACAGCCTTTGTCCTATCAGTTTGTTGAACAGTGTAGATTTGCCGACATTCGGACGTCCTACTACTGCCACTATCGGTAATGCCATCTTTTTCCGTACCTTTCTGTTTTACGCATTCTTCATAACCGTTGCTTCAAGAAGCTGTGCCGCTAAAGAACACGCATCACAACATTTTCTGAAATTTCCGTGTATTTCCGTAAAGCACAAAAGCTTTCGCACATCGGCAGTTTCACCGAAAAGCTCCTTTTGCGCCTTTTTATATACTGTATCAAAAGAGTCCTTTGACTGTACGTAACCGTCAAGACACGCCGTCATACTGTCTCTTTTTTTATAATCCTTTAAGCTTGCAACCGCTGTATGAAGTTTATCGACACAGAACAGCAAAGACTGTGAAAGTCGTGCCGTACCGTCCGTAACCGTATACGGATTGCAGATATATATAAAATCTGAAATATCACATAAAGCTGCCGTCACCTTTGATATACCCTTTGCCAGCATAAAAATATCTTCGCTGTCAATCGGCGGCAAAAACTCCTCTTTCAATGCAGATAAAAGATTCTTTTCGCCTTTTTGTGATTCCGAACGAAGCCTTCGCATTTCGTCCGTTACCCGAAAAATGTCTGATATATCATATTTACTTATAAAGGTATCAAGAAGCCGTGATGCTTTCAAGGAATATTCCGATTGATTTGCAAGAGAGTCAAAGTAATCTGTTTTAGCTCTTTTTGTCATTAATGTATACCCCGTCAAAAAATCCCGATAAAAAGCTTTGCCGTTAAATAGCCTATTATTCCGCATCCGGGAAAAGTCAGTAACCATGCATATATCATTTCTTTAACTACCGACCAATTTACACTTGACATTCTTTTTGCCGCACCTACGCCCATAATCGCCGTGGTCTTGGTATGAGTGGTGCTGACGGGAAGTCCCGTAAGAGTTGATATCAATAAACAAAAAGCCGCTGCCGCATCTGCACAGAAGCCCTGGTAGCTTTGAAGCTTTACCATATCCATTCCGACAGATTTGATTATTTTCCGTCCTCCTGTTGAAGTTCCGATTCCCATGACGGCTGCACAAAGCACCGTAAGCCACATCGGAATCGTGAATTCCTGTTGAGTCCTTCCCTCGGCAAGAGTTACTCCCAGAAGAAAAACTCCGATAAATTTTTGTCCGTCCTGCGCTCCGTGCATTAAAGCCATTGAAGCTGCGGAAAAGATCTGAGCCGATTTAAAAAAGCGCTCCGACTTATTTTTGCTGATATTCAAAAAAATATTTACAACTGTTTTAAGTACAATATAACCTGATACAAAACCGAGCACGGACGACAGCAACAGTCCGAAGATTACCTTTGACCATTCAGAAATGCTTATACCCGAAAAACCGCCGTTGAGCGCGACTGCCGCACCTGTTATGCCCGATATCAGCGCATGACTTTCGCTTGTCGGTATTCCGAAATACCACGCCGCAACCGCCCAGATAACGATTGCAGCCATTGCTGCACAAAGTGCCGTCAGTGCCATATCGGAATTGCCCGAAAAATCAGCAATGTTATAAATTGTATGTGCAACACGGCTGTTGAGCGCCGTAACAACGGTTACTCCGATAAGGTTGCACACCGTAGCCATCGCTATTGCCGGACGCACCTTTAAAACACGTGTCGAAACACACGTGGCAATGGCATTGGGCGCATCCGTCCATCCGTTGACAAAAACTACCGACAATGTCAGAAGTGATGTTATCGCCAGAGTTTTGTCTGAAAACACATTGGTAATATATTGAGCAAAGCTCAAAAAAACTCACCTCAAAGCTACCTGAACAAAGTACCTCCGAAGCTGTCAATCGCAACCGTCAGCGGAAAGCTGTCTACGGTCAGTCTTTTGATGCTCTCACAACCGAGATCAAAAAACGCGATTTCCTCACATTCCTTTATACAGCGAGCCGCCAAGGCTCCTGCACCGCCGATCGCACAAAGATATACGGCACCGTTCCTGACAATAGCATCCGTAACGCTTTTATCACGCTCGCCCTTGCCGATCATTGCGGCAAGACCCATATCAAGAAGCCGTGGCGCAAACTTATCCATTCTGCTTGATGTCGTCGGTCCGCAGCTTCCGATAACCGTACCGGGCTTTGCCGGTGTCGGCCCCGCATAATAAATACAGGCACCGTCAATATCAAAAGGAAGCTTCTCGCCCTTGTCAAGAAGCTCAAACATCCTCTTATGCGCCGCATCTCTTGCCGTATAAACGGTACCGGAAAGAAGCACTCTGTCTCCGCATTTTAATATAGGCGACATTTCCGATAAATCGCCGACATTAATTATATGTAGCTTTCCCATTAAAAATAATCTCCGGATTCAATTAATTAAGGAAACGGTTTATGATTTGCTCGATTTCCTCGACGGTAACCTCTCCTTCGGACTCTTCAGAGGGTTCTGCGTGAGCAATCTCCGCCGTGATTTCATTTTCTTTTTCCTCGGTCATTTCCGATTCCTCAACCTCTTCGACAGCCACATTAAAACCGTCATCAAGGTCAATTGCCGAACGATCCGACAAAATCTCGTTTGCTACTGTTTCAACCGCAAGACGCGCACGCAGATCCTCTATCTGTGCCGTAAGCTCTGCAATTTTTTTCTGAGTATCGGTATCATTAACGGTCTGAACGATTTTTTCGTTCTGTTCCGAACGAAGAAGCTGTATCTGCTTTTCAAGCTCTGCTTTTTCGGCATTGGCATTTTTCAGCTGTTCTGACATAGAAACGAGCATTCGGTCAACCTCGTCAACTGCCGACTTTGCGCTGTCCATACAGCTTTCGATAACAGCTTTATTATTTCTTTTGTAATCCTCCAAAAGTTTCATTTGCTTGAGACACTCTGATTTGCTCTGTGCCAGCTCATTCTGAAGCTGCTCTATATATGCTATTACGTCTTTTCTTTTAAATCCGCCGAAAGCAGATTTGCGGAACAAAACATCCTTTCTTTCTTCTTCCATTACGGTCTCCTTAAAGCATCAGATGCTGTCCGAACAAAGTCGGACAGCAGTCGATTGTTATTTTTTCATTGCGATTGCCGCTTTTGCCTTTGCGACAATATTTGCGGCATCAAGTCCGAATAAGTGAAGAAGCTCCGTTGCGGGACCTGAACGTCCGAAGGTATCCTCTACACCGAGGCGTACTACCGGTACGGGAACGGTTTCGCATACTACCTCAGCAACTGCACCGCCGAGACCGCCGATAATGTTATGCTCTTCTGCGGTAACGATTGCACCTGTTGTTTTTGCAGCCTCAATAATGATATCTCTGTCAATAGGCTTGATCGTTGCCATATTGATGACAGAAGCGGAAATGCCCTCTGCCTTAAGAAGCTCTGCAGCGGTAAGTGCTTCGCCTACCATAAGTCCCGTTGCGATAATTGTAACATCGGTACCTTCTGTGAGTTTTACGCCCTTACCGATTTCAAATTTATAATCGGAACCGAAGATTACGGGAACTGCAAGTCTGCCGAATCGCATATATACGGGACCGTCCGTCTGTGCTGCTGCAAAGACAGCCTGTCTTGCTTCCGTATCATCTGCAGGATTGATAATTGTCATACCGGGGATCGTTCTCATAAGAGCGATATCCTCACAGCACTGGTGGCTTGCACCGTCTTCACCGACGGAAATACCTGCGTGTGTAGCACCGATCTTTACGTTAAGATGCGGATAACCGATTGTATTTCTGACCTGTTCAAAGGCTCTGCCTGCCGCAAACATTGCAAATGTGCTGGCAAATACCGTATATCCCATAGTCGAAAGACCGCCTGCGATACACATCATATTTGATTCTGCAATACCTGTATCAAAGAATCTGTCGGGATATGCCTTTTTGAATCCGCCTGTTTTTGTTGCAGCGGCAAGGTCTGCATCAAGAACGATAAGTTTATCATTGACTGCACCGAGCTCTACGAGCGCTTTGCCGTAGCTGTCTCTGGTTGCAACTTTTACTGTATCTGCCATTTTCAACCCTCCGCTTCAATCTCGGCAAGAGCAGCTTTAAGCTCGCTCATAGCCTGTTCATACTGTTCGGTATTGGGCGCCGTTCCGTGCCATGAGCACTGATTTTCCATAAAGGAAACGCCCTTGCCCTTGACGCTCTTTGCTACGATTGCGGTGGGCTTGCCCTTAAACTCTGCTGCCTTATTGAATGCATCCTCAATCTCGTCAAAGTTGTGTGCATCGATCTCAATTACGTTCCATCCGAAAGCTTCAAACTTTTCGGGAATGGGATAGGGAGAGTTGACCTCTTCAACCGTTCCGTCAATCTGGAGGTTGTTGTTGTCGATAATTGCAACAAGGTTATCAAGCTTCTTTGCGCTTGCATACATGGCAGCTTCCCAGACCTGACCTTCACCGATCTCACCGTCACCGAGCATTGTGTATACTCTGACATCGCTCTTTGAAAGCTTGGCACCGAGTGCCATTCCGACTGCCGTGGAGATACCCTGTCCGAGCGAGCCTGAGCTCATATCAACACCGGGAGTATATCTCATACTGGGATGTCCCTGAAGTCTCGATTCAACCTTGCGGAAGGTCTTAAGCTCCTCAACAGGGAAGAATCCCTTGTGCGCAAGAACTGCATAAAGACAAGGAGAAATGTGGCCCTTTGAAAGTACAAAACGGTCACGATCTTCTTTTGCAGGCTCTGCAGGATCAACGTTCATTACATTAAAATAGAGATATGTCATAATATCTGCTGCAGAAAGCGATCCGCCGGGATGTCCCGACTTTGCGCTGTAAACGCTCTCAACGATTCCCATACGAACCTTGCAAGCCGTTTCTTTTAATTGTTTTTTTGCAACTGTATCCAAAACAGCCACCTCCTGAATTTTTTAAGAAATCAGAATTTACTGATCCATCTTTTTATATCCCTCTTTATCGAGGTCATAATTCTGAGCATTGCCGAGATTCCACAGACACCACTTGGCATTGATATCGTGCTCAACACGTACGGATACCATCTTGCCGTCTTTGTAGAAGTATCTGATGTTGACAGATATTTCGTCACATCCGATATACTCGTATCCTTTTTCACTCATCATTTCGACAAGAAGAGCATAGGTATTGTCACCGTCAGCACAGTAAATCTTGTCTGAAATCCTCATATAAGAAAGCTTCTGCTTCCTCATAGAACGGAAATAATCGGCTATCTCACCTTGTGTATAGTCTCCGCCGCTGACAACCGTAAAGGTCTTCATATCGGGAGACAATACAATTCCCGTAGGATTTTCAAAAAGATAATGAGTTCCGAAAAACAGCAACATGACAAGTGCCAAAGCTGCTATTACCGAAATAATTATTACGATTATTTTGTTATCTTTTTTCATTTTGTATCTCCCTCACGGTCGTAATTTTCTGAGAAATTTTTCAAAATATTCCGGCAGCTGAGATGATATCTCGATATATCTGCCGTCGGCAGGATGACGAAAGCCTATAAGTCCCGCATGGAGACACTGTCCTCCGTCAAGTGCCGTATTGCGTGGTCCGTAAACAGGATCACCCGCAACAGGATGACCAATGTATGACATATGTACTCTGATCTGATGCGTTCTGCCTGTTTCAAGACGTAATGCCGTGTATGAAAAGCTGTCAAACGTCTCCAGAACTTCGTAATGCGTGATTGCATGACGTGAGTTTTTATCGGTCACACACATTTTTTTGCGATCTTTTTCGCTTCTTCCGATAGGCGCATTAACCGTACCGCAGGGCTCTTTGAATCTGCCGTGAAGCACTGCTCTGTATTCTCTTAAAAAGCTGTGCTCTTCGATCTGTGCGGCAAGCACTTTATGGGCCGTATCATTTTTTGCAACTATCAGAAGTCCGCTTGTGTCCTTATCGATACGATGGACTATTCCCGGTCGAATCTCGCCGTTTATGCCCGAAAGCTCTCCCTTGCAATAGTACAAAAGCGCATTGACAAGTGTACCGTCAGGGTTGCCGGGCGCAGGATGCACCACCATTCCGCGGGGTTTGTTAACCACAAGAAGGTCTTTGTCCTCGTACCGTATGTCAAGAGGAATGTTCTGCGGCTGTGCCACAATCTCGCGAAGCTCGATCTCTTCGACCGTAACTTCACATCCTCCCGATATTTTACTGCTTTTTGTAACTGTTTTACCGTTAACCGTAACTCTGCCGTCATCAATCATCTTTTGTATAAAAGAGCGTGACCATTCGGGATACATCTCTGATAAAAGCTTGTCTATGCGTTGAACCGATAATGTATCGGGAACCGTAAAAACCTTCAACTTTTCTGTTCCTTCCCCTTTTTCTCTTTTATAATATCCAGAATCAGGTACAGTATCATCCCAAAGGAGCCTACGGTTATCAGACAATCGGCAAAGTTAAACACCGCAAAATCGACAAAAAGCGGTTCAATGTAATCGATGACGAAGCCGCGGAAAATTCTGTCATAAAGATTGCCTGCTCCGCCCGATACAATCAATGTGAGTGATGCGTAGAGAACGTTGCTTTTTACCTTGCCGCTGAGCAGTATCGCAAGAATCGTAACAAGCATTACCGCCGTCACGACAGACAGCAGAACAGTCTTTCCGCTGAGCATACTGAACGCCATTCCCGTATTCTCGACATAGCGAAAAGCAAGGAAGCTGCCCAGCCGTATAACACGTCCTCCCGACAGAAAGTTGTCCGCCGCAATCTTGATAAGCTGATCTGCCGCCGTCAGCACAAGAACGGCCGCAAGCGTTAAAAATCTACGCATAACATTGTCCTTAAATCAAAAATTATTTTTTGCGGAAGAGTCCCTTGAAGCCACTGTCGGAATCATCATCATCGTCGTCATCGTCAAAATCATCGTCTTCGTCTTCATC
>JAFQIG010000001.1 GCA_017397655.1 Clostridia bacterium
CATCGGGTCATTCTGAACGAAGTGAAGAATCTTTTGGTATTTGTTAAGATCCTTCGCCTGCGGCTCAGGATGACAACCGTTAGTCGGTGTGTCCAACCACCCCACCAAGTAACGTGTGCATTAAAACCCATCGGGTCATTCTGAACGAAGTGAAGAATCTTTTGGTATTTGTTAAGATCCTTCGCCTGCGGCTCAGGATGACAATCGTGAGTCGGTGCGTCCGACCAACCTACCAAGTAGCTTGTGCATTAAAAGCGCACCGCAGTTATACTCCGATGGCAATTTTTGTAAATTCATCCAATTACTGTAAATCGTTATCCTCGAACCGATCGGGTCATTGCTAACTGACACTCGGTATGACACGCATTTACTGTGTGAATTTTCGGATACTGCACGTTTTTCTTAAACTGCTTGCACATAAACAGCCGTAAAAATATGTTCAATATTGCCAATAATAAAAAAACAGACAAAATTTCATTGACAAATATCAACGAATACGTTATTATAATTGTATGTATTTATGTTTAGTCAATTTGTGAGGTGCAGCGTGTCAGACAGAAGCTTTGATTCCCTTGCGGATGAACAGCTCGTTGTTTCATCAAAGAACGGGAATAACGAGGCCGTTGCCGTGCTTGTTACACGTATGCTTCCTGCTATCCGCAGCATCGCTTCAGGCTCCTCCGGTGTATACGGTATTGACCGCGAGGATCTGATTCAGGAAGGACTTATCGGACTTTTGTCCGCCATACGTTCCTTCGATTCCTGCCGTGAAGCTTCGTTCCGCACCTTTGCCGGTGTATGCATTTCCAACAGCATCCGTTCCGCTGTAAGAAAAACTCTCGGCAAGACCGAAATACCGTTAAAAGCTATTGTCTCTATCGACGATGCCGCCTATCTTCCCTCCTCTCATCTTGACGATCCTCAGAATATCATTGTCGGCAATGAAGAGGCTGTCCGTCTGATAAAGCATATGGACAAGCAGTTGTCAAAAACCGAACACAGTGTTCTGCAGCTTTATCTTCTCGGCGACTCATACAGCGTTATCGCAAAAAAGCTTTCGCTGCCGAATGAAAAGTCGGTTGATAATGCGCTTCAACGTATCCGTAAAAAACTGAAATCTTTCAGTTGATTTATATGCCCCGGTAGCTTAATGTAGCCGCTGATTAAACCGTAGAGATCTGAATATGTCCACGGCTTAATCAACGGTTACTCAAGTAGAGCGTAGTTGAATTTCTAAGGTGACGGTGCAAATCCGTCCAGGGCAAAAATACTATTCAAGCGAGGTAAAAACCATGTACGAAGACAAAACTCTCACCTGTAAAGAATGCGGCGAAGAATTCGTTTTTACAGCCGGCGAGCAGGAGTTCTATGCTGAAAAAGGTTTCGTAAACGAGCCCCAGCGTTGCAAGAGCTGCCGTGATGCAAGAAAGAACGGCAACCGTGAGCGTGAAATGTTTGAAGCTACTTGCGAAAAGTGCGGCGGCACAGCAAGAGTTCCTTTCAAGCCCCGTGAAGATCGTCCCGTTTATTGCAGCGAGTGCTTTGCAAAAATGAAGGAAGAAGCATAAGTTAATTTTTACATTTATAGATAAAATTTAACCGCATTATGCAATCCCCATCTTTGTAGGGAAAAACAAAAAATTCAGGCGATACAGTCAGTTGACCGTGTCGCCTGTTTTTTATTTATTATATGCAGTCAATGTGAAATCCTTGATATCCACCGTACAATCGTAATTTCCGTGAATCTCAAAGCCGATATTGGTACCTGCTATATAAAAATCCTCTTTCGACACCTCTTTGCCGAAGGTATTGTCTTTGTTTGCCTTTTCGATGACCTTATCGATATGATCTGTCAGATCAATGCTCAGATGAACCCATCTGTCGCTTGTGTTCGGTTTATCTTTTTTAAAGAGTGAGCCACTTGAAAAAGCATAAGTATCTTTTGTAGAAAGACAATATATCATCAGTCCGCCTACGGTATCCTGCTGCCACATTGTTTCCTGATATCCTCTGCTGTCAAACAGGTTGACTCCGAACCAGATAAAATCGTCACTCTCAACACCGCGCATATAAAAATATGCAAGAAACTGTACCGCATTGATACCGTCGGGATTCAGAGTATCGACAAAGTCACTGAGTCTGATATCAAGATCCATAATTATTCTGTCTGCGTCACAGCGTGAAGAATCCTCAATACTTATCGGCGACTGCTCCAAAAGCAGATGCGGCCAGTTATCCTCACCTGCAGGTGCACCGCCGTAGACATTGGCGGCATTGAGCCTTAACGAAACCGACTTCTCCGTCGGATCGTAAACAACCGTTTTTGTTACACCGTCAGTCAGCGTATACTTGTCGGAATCCTTTCTGTCCTTCCACAGACACGGCCCCGAATTCCATTGAGCAATTGTCCACGAAGGCGCTTCATCACGATCGTTATACGTAAAGTCGCCGAGCCTTATCTGCGAAGCACCGTCAGTTTTTTGCGACACAACGGTAAATCCGTTAGTAAAATCCGTATCACGCAGTATCTGCTCTGACTCATACCTGACTAACGGCAAAGACAAAAACGATGAAACATTAACAAACAGAACAAACAAAAAAGACAGTATCTTTTTTAACATAATCAGAGCTCAATCTTTACAACGATCTTTGTAACCTTTGACGACTCCTTGTCCATGATACAGGGCATATGAGCATCGTCGGGGAACAAAAGAGCAAAGTAGCCTGCAGGAAGACGCGCATCCATAACCGTATCGCCTGAATAGAAAGCAATGTCGCCGCCTTGTGAAAAGCTCTCGCTCTCAACCTTGAGCCCCTCTACGGGTGCCCATGAAATAATCTCCGTACCGTCGATAACTGCCTGAAGATCAACATACTTTTTGTGAGATTCAAACTGAGCGCCTTCACGGGACTTTGTCTCGTATGTTGCAACGCTTGCATAGATATGATCGCCGTCGATGTCATATCTGCCGTCTTCGGAGGGCTCTTTGTAAAACTTTTTAACAAATTCCGAAGCCTCTTCAAGTCCTTTAAGTACGGGATAATACAGTCCTAAATTTTCGATTCTGTCAACTATCATGATTTTTCTCCTTTTGTTTTTTGATTTTGAATGTCGGATCAGAAAAATAATCTATGCCGTCAATGGGCTTGGGATGCTTGGCATACTTCACCCATAAAACAACCAATATTATAAAGCAAACAGCAGCAAGCGCTATTGACACAAGCTGAGAAATCCTGAAAGCACCTATATACAGCGAATCGGTACGAAGACCCTCAACAAACGCTCTTTCAATGCCGTACCATACGCCGTACGCCAGGAATACCTGACCGCTGAATTTTCTTGCCTTGCGGCAGATTATCATCAGCACGGCAACACCGAGAAGACACCACAAAGATTCGTATAAAAAAGTGGGATGAACATACGCTTTGTCCTCAAATGTACCTGAGTTCATAACGATGCCGTTCTTCTGGAATTCTGCCTGATGCAGGTCAATATAATACTTGACCTTTTCGCTCCACATGCCCCACGGAAGATCGGTATTTGTACCGAAAGCCTCCTGATTTGCAAAATTGCCCCATCTGCCGATACCCTGACCGACAAGCAGCGCAGGTGCGGCACAGTCGAGCAGATTTAAAAAACTCAGCTTTCTCACCTTGCAGGTAATATAGCCTGCAAGGATGCCGCCGATGATACCGCCGTAAATGGCAAGTCCGCCGTTCCAGATTTTGAATATCTCTGTCAGGTGCTGACCGTAATAATCCCATTCAAAGATGCAGTAATACAGTCTTGCACCGATGATACCGCCGATCGTGCCGTAAATCAGAACATCGATCATTTTGTCAAGGCTCATTCGCCACGTATACGCAATTCTGCCGCCGAGAAGCGCCGCCAGAATGAAGCCGAACGCAATGATCGCACCGTACCAGCGTATGGTGAATTCGTGACCGAAAAGCGTAAACTGCATAAGAACCGAGCTGACGTTGAACACGTGATCAAGGCCTTTGAAATAAACCTGTGTATAATCCATCATAGCACCTCATTCCAACGGCTTGACAACAGACAAAACGGTATAATCGTCACAGAGGATTTCTCCGAGTCTTTCGTTGATGTCGTCAAGAGTCAGCGTTCTGCAAATTTCCGAAGCATCAAAAATGCCGTAGCCGTCAAAATCGGATTTGACCATATCGTGTGCTATGCTTTCGATATCATTAAATCCCATTACCATCCTGCCGTAAAGCTTTCTTCTGGCACGTTCAAAATCTTTTTCGGAAACGCCGTTCAGTTTGCGGGACAAAATCTCTTTTCTGATTTCTGCCGACGCTTTTTCGGGATCCGTTGACTCGCCCGAGAACATCGAACACGCATATCCGAAGCCGTAGAAATATTCGTTTGAGAAGCTGTTGTTGACAAGAGATTCTTCCAGAAGTCTGTTGTAAAGCGGCGAAGATCTGCCTGCTATGATTTCGTGAATTATCTCTGTTGAAACAACCTGTTTGAGAGTTCTTTCGGGATTTTCAAAATCCTCCTTGAAGCCGAGAACAAAGATCGGTACCTTTATCGGAAGTGATTCCTCAACATAATCACAGACAGGCTTAGGGGATTCTTTTTTGAACTCTCTGACGGCTCTTTTTCCGCCGGAATTCTTCAACATTCTGTCAGCAACCTCAAGAACCTCTTCGACAGTAGCCTTACCTGCAACTGCAAGCACCATATTGCTGAGATCGTAAAAGTTTTTATAACAGTCGTAAAGCATTTCCGCCGTGATACAGGAAATGGATTTTTCCGTACCTGCAATGTCAATTCTGACGGGATGCTTTTCGTACATTGTGCGAAGCATATTGAACATAGCTTCCCAGTCGGCGGAATCCTTGTACATTCTGATTTCCTGACCGATGATGCCCTGCTCCTTCTGAACTGTTTCCTCCGTAAAATACGGTGACTGAACAAAGTCAAGAAGTATCTCTAAATTCTCTTTAAAGTTATCCGAGCAAGAGAAAAGGTAGCCCGTCATATCGAATGACGTAAACGCATTCGCATATGCACCTGTTTTTGCAAAGCGCTCAAAAGCATCAAGATCCTCGCTTTCAAAAAGCTTGTGCTCCAGAAAATGCGCCGTACCCTCGGGGATGGTTTCAAACCCTCCGTTTTCACGCAGTATTGATGTGTCGATAGAGCCGTACTTGGTTGCAAAAATCGCATGGGTGCTTTCGTATCCCTGCTTTGTCAGCACCATGATAGTAAGTCCGCTTTTGTGCTTTATCACGCGGTAGCTCTCGCCGAGTGCGGTATCCGTAATAATCTTATTCACCGTCATCCTCCTCTCCTGTTCCTGCAAGCATAAATACGGTGTCAAGCGTAATCTTCTGTGCCATCTCCCTGATATCCTCAAATTTTACCGACTCAAACTCAGAGAGTCTTTCCTGCGGAGTCTTTATCTCTTTATTCAGTATCTGATTGGAATACCATACTTCGGGAGAATCAAGAGCAGACAGCAATCCTTCCTTTACGGATCGGATGGACGCGTCAAAGTCATCCTTTGTGAAGCTGCCGTTTTTCATTTCATCAAGCTGATCAAGGATTGCGTTTTTAGCTTTCTCTTCGTTGGCGGTTTCGATACCGCTTGCAACCAGCATTATTCCCTTGCTTCTGTCCAGCCTTGCCGAGCAGAAATAACATAAGCTCATCTTTTCGCGGACAACTGAAAACAGCTTTGAGTACGTTCCTCCGCCGAAAATATCCGCCATAACAGACATAGCGGGATCGAACTCATCCTTATGAGTCATACCGCATCGGAAGCCCAAAACAAGCGTTCCCTGCTTGAGCTTCTGTTCCTCTTTGATATATTTAACCTCTTTTGCATCGGGAATAAACTGTGTAGTCGCATCGCGGGGAGCTCTGTCGATTTTTTCAAATCTTTGTGAGAACAGATTGCTGATTTCATCTGCAGAACCGCTGCTGACCGATACGATTCTGATAACGGCGCTTCCGAGCACTTCCTGCCACGCCGCAAATACCCTGTCGGGAGTGAGCGACTGAATCTCGCTCTCGGTGCCGAAACGGTTGCGTGAAAAAGCTTCGTTTTCACACATAATTTCCTGACACCTTTTTACCGAATACGCTCTCTTGTCGTCATCCTCGGATATCATCCGCTCAAGCAGAAGCCTCTTCTCGGTCTCAAGATCATCTGCCTTGAAGGTACCGTTTTCGTCAAAATCGGGATCAAAAAGCATATCGCAAAGAAGCTCTGCCGCATCGGAAGAAACGCTCTTTCCGTCAAGCGCAAAACGGTCATCAATCGATGTAACCGTCAGTCCGAGCACCTGCGCTTCGCCCTGCTTTCTGACAAATGCAGTCGCAGCCGCACCGTAAAGCTCGTCAAGTCTGCCGTTGAATTCGGAAAATGACGGATATTTTTTGCACGATCTGCGAAGCATATACGGCAAAACAGCCTTTGCAGCTATGTCACCGTCAAGAGGCAACGCCATACTGATACATATTTTACACGTTTTAAAGCGGTCCGTTTTCACGTGACAAACGCTTACCGAATCCGCTATGCTCTTAAGCTCAGGTCTGTTCATTATAAAACCTCCTGTTTTGTTTAGAAAACTTACCAGAATAAGTATACCCCTTTATACAGTTAAATTCAAGAAAAATCTTTGCTTTATACAGGTTTACAAAAAAGTGCGTTTGTGTTATGATAAAATCGGAGTAAACGGTGAGGAGTTGTTTATTTTGAATTCATCAGAGATTATCAAAAAAACCAATCATTTCGGAGCTATGAATTATCTGCCCAAAGAGGTGGTTATCGAACGTGCCGAGGGCGTTACTGTCTACGATCCTGAGGGCAATTCGTATTATGATATGCTCAGTGCATACTCTGCGCTGAACTTCGGTCATATTCATCCCGAAATTGTTGCCGCTGCCAAAAGTCAGCTTGACAAGGTTACTCTTACTTCACGTGCATTTCACAATTCCGTGCTCTGCGATTTTTACGAAAAGCTGTGCGATCTCACCGGAAAGGATACCGTTCTTCCGATGAACACAGGTGCAGAAGCAGTTGAAACGGCACTTAAAACAGCCCGTCGCTGGGGACATACGGTCAAGGGTGTCGAAAACGGCAAACAGGAAATCATCGTATGTAAAAACAACTTCCACGGAAGAACAATCACTATTATCTCGATGAGTACCGATGAAAATGCCCGTATGGGCTTTGCCCCGTATACCGAAGGCTTTGTAACCGTTCCTTTCGGTGATGCCGGGGCTCTGAAGTCCGCAATAACAGAAAACACCGTCGCTTTTCTTGTTGAACCGATTCAGGGCGAAGCAGGTGTAATCGTCCCTCCCGAAGGATACTTGAAAGAGGTACGGAATATCTGTACCGAAAACAACGTTCTTTTTATTGCAGATGAAGTCCAGACAGGCTTTGCCAGGACAGGCAGAATGTTTGCCTGCGAACACGAAAGCGTCGTTCCCGATATTTATGTACTCGGAAAAGCTCTCGGCGGCGGTATTATGCCTGTATCTGCTGTTGCCGCAAACCGTGATATTCTCGGTGTATTCAATCCCGGTTCACATGGTTCAACCTTTGGCGGAAATCCGCTTGCCTGCGCCGTTTCTCTCAAGGCGATGGAGATTCTCGTCCGTGACGATTATCCCCGTATGGCTGAAGAAAAGGGTACATACTTTATGAACCGTCTTAAAGAAATTGATAATCCCGAAATCATTGATATCCGTGGCAAGGGACTTCTTATCGGTGTGGAATTCAGCGTTGATGCCGCACCCTATGTCAAAAAGCTTATTCACGGTGGTGTTCTTGCAAAGGAAACTCACGAGCATACAATCCGCTTTGCACCGCCCGTCATAATAACATATGAGCAGATTGATGCTGCCTTCGAAACAATCAAGGAAGCTTTTTCAAAATAAAAGGGGGTAAATTTATGAATCCCATTTACCGCAAATCAAACTGCCTGAGCCGTTCTGTCAGTGCCGAAAATTTTACCGGTGAAAAAGGTAGAGGCGGTATGGCTACGGAAGGCACGGGCAAAAGCTGCGCCAGAGATCTCGGACAGGGCTGGAAGGTCTCTCCGTCAGTCATAATCAAGCCGGGTGAAAACTTTACACTTGCAGACATTCACGGTCAGGGTATGATCCGTCATATATGGATTGTCGATCTTGCCTGTAACCGCAACCTTATTCTCCGTATGTACTGGGACGGTTCGGATAAGCCGTCCGTCGAAACGCCTCTCGGTGATTTCTTTACAACGGGAGTTTACGCTCCCTGGGCGCAGATGACATCCGACAAGGTATGCGTAAATCCCAGAAATGCTTTCAACTGCTATTGGGAAATGCCGTTTTACAAGGAAGCGCTCATCACTCTTGAAAATATCGGTGAAAAAGATATCGTTGTCTATTATCAGATAGATTATACTCTTGAAACACTCGATGATGACTGTCTTTACTTCCACGCGCAGTTCCGTCGTACCAATCCGTTGCCATATAAGTCGGTATATACTCTGCTTGACGGTGTTAAGGGCAAGGGTCAGTATGTCGGCACATATATGCTCTGGAGCACCAACAATAACGGCTGGTGGGGTGAGGGCGAAATCAAGTTCTACCTTGACGGTGATACCGATTTTCCCACAATCTGCGGCACGGGAACCGAGGACTACTTCTGCGGAGCGTATGACTTTGAAAATTCCGACAGACAGTATACTCCGTTCACGACACCCTATGCAGGACTTAATAAAGTCATCCGTCCCGACGGTCAGTACATTTCTCAGATGAAGTTTTCTATGTACCGCTGGCACGTCAAGGATCCCGTATTCTTTGATGAGGATGTCAGAGTTACCATTCAGGCACTCGGCTGGAGAAGCGAAGGCAGATATCTTCCGCTTCAGGACGATATCTCATCTGTCGCATACTTTTATCTTGACCGCATTCATGATGTATCGGGTACTCTCCCCGATAAGGACGGACTTGAAATCATATAATCAGAAGGAACGTGAAAAACTTTGAGCATTTACAAAAAAAGACTTGATCTTCACACTCATACCGATAATTCTTTCGACGGCAACCATTCAACGATGTTCCTTTGTGAACAGGCAGTCCTTGCGGGACTTCGCGGAATTGCTTTTACCGATCACGTCGAAATTGACGCTTACGAAAAGGATAATTACGAAAAGCGCGCGTTTCAGTCTTACTTTGAAATAGTCAAGGCTCGCAACGCATTTTTAGGCAAGCTTCTCGTCTTTGCAGGTGTAGAGCTTGCCCAGCCTACATACGATACCGAAACTGCCGAAAAGCTTATGAACACTCTGCAGTATGACTTTGTCATCGGCTCCATTCACAATCTTCGCGGCAGACAGGACTTTTACTTTATGGATCTGACGGATACTACCGACGAAGAGATCCGTTCGATGCTTACCGAATACTTTGAGGAAGAGCTTCTTTTAGCTCAGTGGGGCAAGACCGATACCCTTGCACACCTGACATATCCCCTGCGCTATATCTGCGGCGACTACGGGCATCACGTTGATATCCGTGACTATTCCGATATTATTACAAAAATTCTTAAGGCTGTTATCAACAGCGGAATATCTCTTGAAATAAACACTTCGGGACTCCGTCAGAAGATCGCATCAACTCTGCCGAATGAGGAGATTATCGCTCAGTACCGCGCTCTCGGCGGTGAGCTTATCACCGTCGGTTCCGATGCTCATTTTGCCGAGCATCTCGGTTTAGGTCTTGACGAAGGCCTTTCGATGCTTCAGAGATGCGGATTTAAAAAGATCACCTTCTACCAGAAGAGAGAACCCATTCAGATCGATATTGAATAATGAGGTGCCTTTATGAAGCTTACCGTAAAAGCATATGCAAAGCTTAATTTGTTGCTTGACATTGTCGGTGTTCTGCCTAACGGATATCACAGTCTTAATATGATCATGCAGTCTGTCGATCTTCACGATACCGTTTCGGTAGAAGAAACCGACGGTCAGGGGATCGTTATCACAAGCTCTGACAGCAACGTTCCGACCGATTCACGCAATACCGTTTGGAAGGCTGTGCTTGCCTTCGAGGAGTATACAGGTAAAAAGTGTACCGTTCGTATCAATATTGACAAGCGTATTCCCTCCCCTGCAGGTCTTGCGGGCGGAAGCGCCGATGCGGCTGCAACGCTGTATGCGCTTAACATTATCTATAATACCGATCTGTCCGACAGCGAGCTGTGCCGTATAGGCTCAAAGGTCGGTGCCGATGTGCCGTTCTGTATCGTTGGCGGAACACAGCTCTCTCAAAACATAGGCGATGTGCTGTCTCCCTTGCCGTCAATCGGTGACTGTCATATCGTTATCGGTGTCCCCGACACTCCCGTTTATACAAAAGATGCGTACCGTCGCTTTGATACGAGCCGTGACGAAATCTCTCATCCCGACTTTACGACTCTTCTGTCTGATGCGGCAAACGGAAATTACGATAGTGTTTACAAAAACACCGCAAACGTTTTTGAACAGGTTATTGATGTTCCCGACCGTGTTCCGATCAAAGCCGTTATGAGAAAAAATGAATGTGAGCTCACTCTGATGAGCGGAAGCGGACCGTCCGTTTTCGGCATTTTCAAAAAAGCTACCGATGCTCTTCACTGCGCAAACGAGCTTTTGCAGATCACAAAAAATGTCTGCGTCTGCAGACCTGTCGATAAAGGTATTGAAATTGTAAAGGAATAAAAAGTGCCGGGTAAGCTTTGTAAAATCAAGCTCTCCCGGCTATATTTAAGTAAAAGTAATAGTGAATAGTGAAGAAGTATGGGCGGGACACCCGCACCCGAAAATTATGCACATAGTTACGATGGTGTCATCCAAAGGCAGGCGAAGGATCTTCTGTTTCTGTTTATAGATTCTTCACATACGTTCAGAATGACCCGATCTGCTCTGTGGTCGCACTACCCAAAATGTAGGGGCGGCAACCTGCCGCCAGTCATTGAAGCATTTACAGTAATTGGATGAATTTACAATATTTGCCATCGGAATATAACTGCTGTGTGTTTTAAAGCTGACATTGTAGAGAAAGGATTTATCCTTTCCGTGGCAGATCAAATTATATTTAAATGTAACGCTATATTTTTGCACAAACCGAGCCTCCATCTGATGAGGGAGGTGGACAGATTATCATATGAAGTGCAACACCTAAAAAAAATAAAGACAACATAGCCTCTTTAGTGTAAAATGTAAGTGACCAAACAAACTTTCACAGGA
>JAFQIG010000035.1 GCA_017397655.1 Clostridia bacterium
AGAAGCTGTCGGCGTGACCGCCGATTTTTGGAAGCCTTTTCCGTTCCGCTACGCTCCACTCCAAAGGCTTCCAAAAATCATTGTACTATACTTTGACTTTATTTTTTACACAAAATGGGTCACATCTATTTACAACGCAGAATCACCTCCTTCGCCCGCTTCAATTTGTCTTGACAAAAACATACTGCAATTATATAATAATTTTACTATACATAAAGGAGTTGTAACTATGAAACGCACCGCAAAAAAACTTATGGCGTTACTGCTCGTTTTCAGCATGGTTTTCACCATGTCTGTAAGCGTATCTGCAGCAACTGACACCAATGACAAGGCACACAAGCTTGACTCTTTCTTTGACAGCGTTCTTGACGGTGCTTTGGGACTTGTCGGCAAAATCTTTACTCAGCGCGACATCCCCACAGCAGAGGAATACGGTCTTAGCTCTGACGAATATTTTTATGAAGGCACGGCAGCATCGGCTGATGCTGACAGCTGGAAGCTCGGCTTTGCTTCCACAAGCGTTATCCCCTCTCAGTGGAGAAGAAACGCTGACGGCGAAGCTGACGAAAACGGCTGGCTCCTCAACAAAAAGTACTACTTCGGCGGTTACTTTACATCCAGAGTTGACAAGATCTATGATGACGAGATGGTAAATCTTGTTGTTATGTCCACAGGCAGCGATGCCAACGAAAACGGTGTTGACGACATCATCATCTTTGCAGCTCTTGACGGAATCGGATTCTCAAGCATGAGTGTCCGTGATGTCCGTGAAGCTACCGAAAAGGCTCTTCTTGCAAAGGGCGTTACTCACGATGATATCATCGGCTTCAACTTCAACGTAACTCACGCTCACTCTGTAGTTGATCCTCAGGGTATGGGTATGGATATGATCGGCTATCTTTTCAAGAATAAGCTTTTAGGCACTAAGGAAAGAAGCGTTCAGAAGGAGCTTCTTGAAGCCATCTGCAACAACACCGCAAACGCTGTAGTTTCAGCTTATGAAAAAATGGAAAACGGCAACCTTTATTACTTTGAATCCGAAGATGTCAGCAACTACAGCGAAACAATTCAGCTTGTCAATGACAAGAACGAAAGAGGCAGCGCTGTACAGAGCTTCTTCGCCTGCTTCCTTTTTGAAGGCGAAAGCGGCGAAAAAACAATCCTTTCCAACATCGGTATGCATCCCACAAAGGCCGACAGAGACAGTCAGAGAGTTTGCGGTGACGTTCCTCACTATATCGGCAAAGCCATGAACGAAGCAGGATATAACTTTGTATATATCCAGGGCGCTCAGGGTGCTGTAGGTCTCAGTCTCCAGACAACAGACGAAGGCAAAGCATGGGCAGAAAAGAATGCTCTCACCTATGAGGATTGGGTAAAGAGATACGGCGAAAAGTATACAAAAAAGACCTTTAACGGTAACGATAAAGATCCCGGCGAACAGGGTTATTTCTCAATCAGAGCAACAGGCTATACAATCGCTCACATTATCCTTGATGCACTGAACCGTAACAACCCCGTTGCACCGAAGCTCAGCGCTAAAATGAGCGAGTTTATAGCTCCCCTTGATTACGGTCTTATCTATCTTGGTGCCGTATCGGGACTTCTCGGCTTTAATGCAGTCAAGGATCAGCCGTCCGAATCCGGCTACGGCATCGCAACAGAAATCGGTGTTGTAGAATTCGGCGATGACATCGCTATGCTTCTTATGCCCGGCGAAATCTCTCCCGCAATCGTTTTCGGCACTGACGAAAGATTCACGGGCGAAACACTCTGGACAGGTGAAACATCCTGGTCGGGCAAAGACTGGGGTTACAAGAGCCTTGAAGAATATGTCAGAATCGCAACAAATGACAGCGACAAGCGTGTTATCGTAATGGGCATTGCCAACGATGCTATCGGTTATGTCTTCCCCGATAACGACGTTATCAGCTGCTTCTTGACAGACTCCTTCGGACTTGCAGACGGCCACTACGAAGAGCTTCTTATTTCAAGCACACAGACAGCCTCCGCTATGGTTGAGGGTTATCTTGAGCTTCTCGGAATTGAGAAATAATTATTGATAAAATTAATATCCGGGATTCACAAAAGTTGTGAATCCCGGATATTTTTATTTTTTGATTAGCCAGATTTCGCTTGCACCGCTGCCTCTTGTTCCCTCCAAAGGAACAATCTCAAGATTCAGCGCACCGTCTTTTCCTATATGGTGTGACGGAACATTATAGATATAGATCCAACTGTCATTCTCATCCGTTCCGACACATTGAAGCTCTTCACCGTCGGACAGTATTTTTGTCGGTATGTCGGTCTGACCGAGCCATCCGAATCTCATCGGGAATACTATACGAAGCTCATAACAAGAACCGCTTGCAAGTCCGTCAATCGACAGTCGAACGTGACAGTTATAGTATCCGAGGATTGAGGAAACTCTCTCTTTAAAGCACTTTGAAAGATCAAAATGCTCTTTGCTTAACACATCGGGAGAAATAATGTCGGTAAAGTGCTCGATTCTCGGAACGGTCAGCGTGTTCGGTTCATTTTTCCACGCATCAAAATCCTCTATATATCTCATTGATTCGGGTTCTCCGAACGATATATACTTTCCGCCCACACCGGGGAAGCGTCTGTAACGAAGCGAGTAAAGCCCTTTTTCCTTTTCCTCTTCACTCTTGCCGTCAAGCTTTTTGAGTCCTGCTTCGACAGCAATTCTGTTGTTAAGCGGTATTTCAAGGCAGTCGATAAATGCTCCTCTTGAATAATTTTTCGCCTTGTACTCGTTTACGGTCAATCGCCATCCGATGATGTCGTGAAGCTCCTTTGAAAGTGTGAGAATAAACTCCTTAAGATCGGCATCAACAGATGTATCGGCTTTTTTGAGCGTCTTTATAACCGTAGCGATCTTTTCATCAACCGAGAGTGACGGATCATCACAAACACTCCAAGCTTCCTGTTCGATCTGCTTTTCGTAAACAGCACGTTTGATTATATAATAATAGTATGCAGACATAAGGTGCGGCATCTTGAACCTGTAGCTGTTTGCACCGTATAAAGAGTTATCGTCGGGAAGAAGCTCTTTAAGCTTTTGGAAGCTGTCAAAAACGCTTCTTGCCATATCGGGATTATATGCGCTGCCGTATGAAACATCCTCGATACCTGCAATAGCAGATGCTATCTCCTCGCTGTATCTGCAATTTATAAAGTTGTGTGCAAAGTCGTTAAGAATCTCTGCCGATGTACGTGACGGATCGAAGTCAAGGCAAAGCCAGATATATTTTGAAACATCATCGGCGATACCCTCGCTGTAAGGGATATTACCGATAAGGTATTCGTCACAAAGCGAATGAATATGCTTGTGCTCACGAGGTCTCGGATTATAACATTCACGGCCTGCCGTCACGGCAAATACCGTATCCCATTCCTGAACGGGGAACTGACAGCAAAGCGAATGACACAGATCGGGATAGCCTCTGACAGGCAGCTCCTTTGGTGTAAAGGCTCTGCATTCCGACAACAGATGATCTGTCCACGGACCGTAAACGACACCGCCGAGCCATTCGGGAAGCTCTCTTACTGATGCATAAAACCGGTCCTTAAAGGTTCCGGGACTCTTTGTATTCTGACATGACGGCCAGATCTTTGCCTCAGGGTGAGATTTTTTGAGAATGTCATACATCTTTTCGGCAAAGTCAAAAATCTCGTCTACTTCAAGATCACCCGGATCGCCCGATGGCATTATAATATGATCAAGATACGGCACTTCGGGGAATGCCCACTCTCTTTGCTGTAGTGCCTTTTCAATCGACAGTCTTCTGACTTCCTCTTCGGAAAGACCCTCAAAGTCCTTTTTGAATTCATTGATAAGGTTAGGATAGAACATCCATACCTTTGCACCGTAGTTGTGTATTGTTTCGGACAAAAAGACCGTCATTTCCATAAACGGATACAGTCTGATTTCAAGACAGCACGGATCATTGACTGCGATAGGTGCCAATATCTCAATTGCGTTCGCTCCGCCGAAAATTATCAGCTCACGAATGTATTGCCCGTAAGTTTCTTTCGTCCAGTTGTAATATGCATTGGCGGCAGAGTTGTACGACAGCTGCATTCCGCGAAGCTCCTTTACAGGCGAACAACTGACCGAAAAATCCTTTAATTCAAATACGTCTGTATCCCAATAGGATTCGGTAATCAAACGACCGATGCCGTAAAGAAGTCCGAGCCTGTCGGATGCCTTTATGACCGCTTTGCCTGCATCGGAAACAATCGAATAACTCTCATTCTTTATGTCGGAATCTTTTAAAAGATATATTCCGTCCGCCTCTTCGTTTTCTGCTTCGCAAACAGGAAAAGACATTTTACAACGCTTCTGAAGTTCTTCAGACAAAACCTCTGACGCAAAAATCACGTCACTGTCTGCATTGACATAAATGTTCATTTACAGCTCCCCTTTCAAGGTTTGTTTGATTATATCATACAGTAATTAAATGTTATTTCTAATCAGGCACAATAAACATATAAAAACAGAGCAAAATCTTTGTTGATTCTGCTCTGTTCGTTATCAGATTTCGCCGTTGATGATACTGCGGATCATCGTCACATCGGTTGATGTTACCATACCGTCACCGTTCAGATCGGCGGCATACCAATGCGCCGTGTTTTCGGCTATTTCCACAGCACCGCTGCACATGGATTTTAAGGTAACAAGGTCGGATGTCGATATAATAATATCTCCGTTGATGTCACCCGTAAAGACAAGCTCGTATTCGTCTACAACCTCGCCCTCGGCATCAACAACCTGTACAACCGTACCCGTACCGATCATATCGCTGTCGCAAACAATACTTCCCCCACCTGTAACAGGGATATAATCCGATATATTCTCCTGCGTAATGTTCATCGGCAAACCGATAATAAATGTATCTTTGATTACAATTTCACTATCCTCCGGCAATTCAATCTCAACATCCCCCGAAGCAACATAGTTAAAATGTATCGTGGCATTTGTTAAAGCTTCATTATACGAACCTATCGAAATCTTGTTCCATTCTTCCTCGGTTCCGAAATAATATACGTCCGTAAGGCTGGAGCAACCAGAGAACGCCCGCTCACCTATGCTCGTGACGGAGTTTCCGATTGTCACTCTCGTAAGGCTGGAGCAACCAGAGAACGCCCGATAGCCTATGCTCGTGACACTGTTTCCGATCGTCACGCTCGTAAGGTTGTCGCAACTTTCGAACGCACTATCGCCTATGCTCGTGACGGAGTCGGGGATTGTATATGATGTTCTCGTGTTTCCTATAGGATACTGAATAAGCTCTGTTTTATCCTTATTAAACAATACTCCGTATTCATCATTTGAATAATATGCGTTATCCTTATCTACTATTATGCTCGTAAGGCTGTCGCAATCAGAGAACGCACCCCTACCTATGCTCGTGACGGAGTCGGGGATTGTTACGCTCGTAAGGCTAGCGCAATAATAGAACGCAGAATCGCCTATGCTCGTGACGGAGTTTCCGATTGTCACGCTCGTAAGGTCGGAGCAATAACGGAACGCAGAATTGCCTATGCTCGTGACGGAGTCGGGGATTGTATATGATGTTCTCTCAATACCTTCCGGATACTGTACAAGCTCTGTTTTATCCTTATTAAACAATACTCCGTATTCATCATTTGAATAA
>JAFQIG010000036.1 GCA_017397655.1 Clostridia bacterium
ATAATCGCCAATACTCGTGACTGCATCTCCGATTGTCACGCTCGTAAGGCTGTCGCAATATTCGAACGCATAATTGCCTATGCTCGTGACGGAGTCAGGGATTGTCACGCTCGTAAGGCTTTCGCAACCATAGAACGCATAATCGCCTATGCTCGTGACTGCATCTCCGATTGTCACGCTCGTAAGGCTGTCGCAATATTCGAACGCACCCTCGCCTATGCTCGTGACGGAGTCGGGGATTGTCACGCTCGTAAGGCTGTCGCAATCTCCGAACGCATAATTGCCTATGCTCGTGACGGAGTCGGGGATTGTCACGCTCGTAAGGCTGTCGCAATGCCGGAACGCATAATCGCCTATGCTCGTGACACCGTCTCCGATTGTTATGCTCTTGATATATGAACGATAGCTGTACCACGGAACAGACGAATAATCCGACCAATTTGTCATAACACCTGTTCCGCTGATGGTGAGTGTGCCTGTTTCTTCATCAAGTGTCCACGTAAGGGTTGCACCACAGGTGCCGGAGTAGGTGGCGGCTTCGGCTTCTACCGTGAAGAAATCAACGTTTGACAGCTCGCTTATCGGCGAAGCCAAAAGCACCAATACCAACGCCAAGAAAAATGACACACTCTTTTTTAACATTTTCATACTTTATCCCTCCAATGTACTATATTTTAAAGCTTTTATCATTAAAAAACAATTACTAATTCTATTAAAATCGGATTAAATATTTCTTAAGTATTAATAAATCAAAAAGCCAATCCTATTCGGACAGGCTTTCGATTGATTGTATTTCCGGTTTTGTTAAAAATCTGGCTTCGCTTTCTTTGAGGTCGGGGTCAAGCGTCAAGCCGCCTATTGCCGTGCGGTGAAGCTCCTCGACATGATTTCCGAGTGTTGCAAACATCCTCTTTACCTGATGATATCTGCCCTCACGAAGATATACCGTGACTTTCCTCGGATCGGCCCCGAACTCTATTTTTGCCGACAGGCAATGTGTTCCGTCCGACAGGTCAATTCCGTCCTCGAATGCTTTTTTGTAGCATTCCTTTGCATCATCACGAAGCGTAACCTCATACGTTTTTGTCACATGATTTTTCGGTGACAGTATCCTGTGTGCAAAGTCACCGTCATCCGTTATCAGCACAAAGCCCGTTGTATCCTTATCAAGTCTGCCTGCAGGAAAAAGTCCGTCACGGCGCATACTGTCAGGCAACAGATCAATTACCGTCACATCACCCGGTGACTGTGATGCGCTGACCACGCCTTTCGGCTTGTGAAGCATAATATATATGTATCTGTCAGCCTCCACCGTTTTTCCGTCAACGGCAACCGCATCACCGTCTTTTATATGAACCGATGTATCCTTTACGATCGTGCCGCTGACGGTTATTTTACCTTTTTTTGCAAGTTCCTTAATATCCTTACGGCTATAAGACGTGCGTGACGACAAATACTTATCAAGTCTTTCCATAATCAATAAAACAGAGAGAAGAATCTGTTGGGAAGCGACAGTATGAAGTGCAGAAGCTTATTGCCTGTTGACATCTGAGCATTTGAATCGTCGCGTTCGTTACGAACGATTGTTGTCTCGTCAATCTGTACGCTTTCGCCGTTTTCGACTACGTACGCTTCAACGCCTACCTCATCCTCTGAGAATGTCAGAACTGTATAAACGGGGCTCTTGATTCTGTTGCCGACAACAGCGTAATCGGGAAGCTCTTCGGGGGTCAGAACGCAGTTTGAACCCGATGCACAACCGCCTTCGATATAAACGATACCCTCATCAGCTTTTTCAAAATTTTTCATTACATATGTTCTGCTGTACATATGGCTGTGTCCCGAAAGAACAAGGTCAATATCATACTTTTCAAACATCGGAACGAGCGCATTACGGTTGTTGGGATTATCGTCATCCTTATCCTCACAGCTGTATACACCGTGGTGCATCATAATGACTCTCCACTGTGCATCGGGATAAGTCTCGACTGCCTCTGCAATCAGCGCCTCGTGATCAAGCATAAAAACGTTGTTTGTGTTAAGCACGATAAACAACGCATTACCCTTTGTAAAATAATACGGTCTTGCAATAGTTGCAGGAACAACCGTGTTTTCAAACTCATTTGCATTGCTGAAATGATGTCCGAGATAAGGACTTCCGATCTCGTGGTTACCGGGAGTTACGGCTATCGGAAGCGAACGCAATGTATCGGGTGCAAGAAACAGATTGTAAAGCACCGATGCCGTCGCATTCTGTACCTGGTCACCCGTTGACAGACATACGCTGATGTCGGGATGATTCTCTGTCGCCTGTTCAAGCGTTGTATACCATCCCGTTGTATCGTGAAGTTTTACCTTGTCATCCTGCCAATCGCCCGAACGACCGATCTGCGCATCCGAAACAAACAAAGCTGTAAAGCCCTCGTCTTTTGCATCTGTTGTAAAGGAATATATATCGCTCTGAAGACCGCCAAGATAATAACGGTAATAGTATGTTGTATTCTCCCGAAGACCTTCGAGAGTTACATTACATTCCTTTTTAAAAAAAGCGGTAAGGGATTTTTTAATTTCTGCACCTTCGGCATCGGACAGATCAGGCTTCATTCCGTATAAAAAAGCATCATCGGAAAAAAGGTCTGACATCCAGCAAAAATTCATCTGTGTGCTGTCAGCACCCGGAGTTATCGAAATAACCGAATCATTCTTCGTGATACTGTCCCACTTTGCGGAAATTTCGTCTTCTGTTGCAGCATTGACAAAAAAAGCCGCTGACAACGCCAATACAAATGCAATCAATAACGCAATCATTCTTTTCATTATAACTACCTCCTTTTTGTGGTAACAGTATAACATATATTCAAAAAAAATACCAGCATATTATGAAAAACTGTTGACACTTTCCAAAAATATGATAACATATCTTTAATACCGATTCAGGAGGATAAAATATGTCAGAATTCGATATAAGATTTGTTGACAAAAACTCTGAAAGAAAAATGCTCTATGAGCGCATCGACAAAATCTGTCGTGATCTTTCAAAAAGAATCTTTGACAACCGTGTTCGTGTAACAGGACTTAAGTTCAGAGACGGCCAGTACAAATGGAACGAAATTGACCTCGGCGAGTGGAGAGATTTCGGTGATGAAGAATACTGGGGATACAAAGAACAGTATTGCTGGTTCCGCCAGACCGTCACCATTCCCGAAAGCTTCAAGGGCAGAAAAGTCGTTCTTGAAATAAATCCCAACCCTTATTCGGGTTATATGCGTTCTTTCCAGTTCATCCTTTTTGTTAACGGAAAGATGGTTCAGGGTATCGATCCCAACCACAACGATTATCCTCTTACTCTTTGTGCCGAAGGCGGCGAAAGCTTTGATATTGCAATCAACGCTTACTGTGATGATTGGGAATATCACGGACAGGCTCAGCTTTATACTTATCTCAAAACTGTTGATACGGCAGTTTCCGATATTTATTATGATATAGCAGTTCCGCTTGAGACAGCTCACTTCTATTCACACGATGATCTTCCCCGTGTTGATATCCTTAAAACTCTTAACGAGGCTGTTTCTCTTCTTGAGCTTGCAACTCCCGATATCGATGTCTTCCACGATTCCATCAAAAAGACTTCAGCATTCCTTCACGAGAACCTTTATGGTGAATCTATGCCCGTAAAAGTTTCTGCTATCGGTCATACTCATATTGACGTTGCATGGCTGTGGAGACTCCGCCAGACCCGTGATAAGGCAGGCAGAACCTTCGCTTCCGTTATGCAGCTTATGCGCGAGTTCCCCGACTTCAAATTTATGTCTCCGCAGGCTCAGCTTTATGATTATGTCAAGCAGGATTATCCCGAACTTTACGAAGAAATCCGTCAGAGAGCCAAAGAAGGTCGTTGGGAAGTTGAAGGCTCGATGTGGGTTGAATCCGATACCAATGTTATCTCGGGCGAATCGCTTGTCCGTCAGTTCCTTGTCGGTAAGCGCTTCTTTAAACAGGAATTCGGTGTCGAAACAAAAATTATGTGGCTTCCCGATGTATTCGGCTATTCGGGATCCATTCCCCAGATTATGAAGCTTGCCGATATCGACTACTTTGCAACTACCAAAATCTCCTGGAGCGAATTTGACCGTCTTCCCGTTGATACATTTATGTGGAAGGGCATTGACGGCACAGAGGTTCTTGCTCACTTTATCTGCAGTATGGGCAGAAGCGACGAGAACGAGTTCAGAACTACATACAACTCTTTCCTCGGTCCCAAGGAAACAATCTACGGTTGGCAGCGTTATTCCAACAAGGATCTTAACCGCAACATTCTTTCGTCCTACGGCTTCGGTGACGGCGGCGGCGGTCCCTCCAGAACAATGGTCGAAAACGGACTTCGTATGAATGAGGGTATTCCCGGTTGTCCCAAGGCTGTTCAGGAATTTGCAGGCACATTCTTTAAAAACCTTGAAAATGATGTCAAGGGCAAACGCAATCTTCCCAAGTGGTCGGGCGAGCTTTACCTTGAATATCACAGAGGCACTCTTACCTCTCAGGCACGCAACAAGCGTTACAACCGCAAGAGTGAATATCTTCTTCAGGATACAGAAAACCTTAACGCTGTCGCAAAGCTTCTTTGCAACAGTGATTATCCGTCCGATGAGCTTCTTGAAGACTGGAAGCTTGTTCTTCTCAATCAGTTCCACGATATCATTCCCGGTTCATCCATCTTCCCCGTTTATGAGGACAGCAAGGAGCAGTATGAACAGGTTCTTGCAAGCGGAAGAAAGCTCAGCGATAACGCAATGAGCACTCTTGTCAGCGCGATGAACCTTTCAGGTGATGCTGTTGTTGTTTTCAATACACTGGGCTTTTCAAGATCCGACATTGCCGTTGTTGAAACAGAGCTTGACAGCTTCTCTGTTGTTGATGCTGACGGCAAAGAAATGAAGCTTCAGAAGACATTTGACGGCAAAACAATTTTCCTTGCAGAAAACGTTCCTGCAAAAGGATGGAAGGCATTTTATATCAAAAATACAGCCGCATCCGCACAGGATACTCTTGTAAATCATAACGGCAACATATGGGATACTCCCCACTTCAATGTTTCCTTTGACGAAAACTGCAATATCACTTCGCTTATCCACAAGGAAACAGGCAGAAGCGTTGCAAAAGAAGGCGAGCTTCTTAACCGCCTTATCGCTTACGAAGACAGACCTAACTGCTATGATGCGTGGGATGTCAAAGTATTCTATGATGAGAAATTCTGGTACATCGATGATGTTCAGTCCTGTGAGATCGTAGAAGACGGCAGTGTCCGCACAGTTATGAAGGTTGTCCGTAACTTCAACAGCTCTGTTATCAATCAGTATTTTATCTTCTATACCGACTTTGCCCGTATTGATGTTCAGTATATAATTGACTGGAAAGAATCCGATATTATCCTGAAGGCAGATTATCCCGTTGACGTCAATGCAAACAAGGCCACATACGATATTCAGTTCGGTAACATCGAACGTACTACTCACAATAACACAACCTGGGACTTTGCAGAGTTTGAAGCCTGCGGTCATAAGTGGGCTGACCTTTCCGACAACAGCTTCGGTCTTTCCATTCTCAACGACTGTAAGTACGGTTGGGCTATCAAGGAAGGTCACATCAAGCCGTCTATCCTCCGCTGTGCCACTAACCCGAACTATGCTCAGGACCGCGAAATCCACAACGTCACTTATTCCATCTATCCGCACTCAGGCAATGTTGCCTCCTCCGATGTTGTAAAGGAAGCTTACGCTCTTAACATTCCTCTTTACACAAAGGATGCAAAGGCTAATGTCGGCACAATTGCTCCCGAATACAGCTTTGTCAGCTCCGATAAAGATAACATCATCATCGAAACCGTCAAGAAGGCTGAGGACAGCGATTGTCTGATCGTCCGTACATATGAGACATGGAACAGCGCCACAAAGTGCGTTCTTACATTCCCCGAAAACCTCAAGAAGGCTTATATCACAAACCTGCTTGAGAATAAGGATGAGGAAATTGAAGTCACAAACGGCAAGGTTGAGCTTTCCTACAGACCGTTTGAAATCAAGTCTCTCAAGCTCCGATTCTGATTTATGTCTAAAAGCAGTTCACTTTTCGGTGGGCTGCTTTTTCCATTATCTGGAGACTTGAATCAAGTCGGATTTGGTGGTATAATGTGTATATAAAATATGAAAGGCGGTCTGTTGACTGAGGTTTTAAAATGAAAAGGACAATATCATTTATTCTGATAACGACTCTGATTTTTATGAGCGTAGCACTTTCTTCGTGTAAAAAAGAAATATATGTCGATACAACCGAAACCGCTTTGTCGGATACCGAAGTCTCTTCCGGGGATGACACATCGACAACAAGTACCGACATTGATATAACTGCAGAAGCGTGGTACGACGAACAAGGCTACTACGGCACAGAGCATACCACCAACAGCAATTATCAGAAGGACTACGATGCGCTGACGCTTCCGCCTCCCGAATCCGACCCATCTGCTCCGTCAGACAGCGGCACTGCACCGACAGACAACAAAACCGACACGGACGGCAAGTCAACTACAAAAGCCGATACATCCGATAAGGAACAGGAAACAGATAAAAATTCACCCGACAAGCCGACTGATAATAAAACGACAACCAAAGAAACAACAACTCAAAAGCCCTCTGGCAAAGAGACCACAACAAAAGAATCTGTTACAAAAGAAAGTACGACGACTGATTCAGGCGACACTCCGGGCAGTCTTAATCCCGCTCCCATCCCCCGCCCGAATGTTACTTACTTTGATAAATATGTCAGAAGTGTGCTTAATTCCGGTAACTATACGGCAACCGTAAACGGCACCTTCCGCGGACACAAAGCAACCGTCAACATCTATAAAAACGGCGGCACCGCATACAAGATTTCCACAACGCATAACCGAATCCCCGTTTCATTCAGATATTTTTACAGCGGCGGTAATGTATATATCGTTGCTCCTACCGAGATGTCATATGCAATTGCCGATATAGCCGATCCGGTTGTCGGAGCACTTGAAAGTGTTGCCGCTTCCGAAAGCGTTGCGATGCTTGCAGACGGAATGGAATATTGCGGTATGCGCTCGGCCACAGGCAGTGTTATTGAAAGCTACCGCGACTCAGACGGCACGTATTATCATTATCACTTCACATCGGGAGGCTTGTCAAAGATAGTTACATCAGGTCCCGACGGCAACTCAACAATTACGGTTTCCCTTTTCAGCGGCGTAACCGACGGCGGTGTTTTCTCCGTCCCGAAATCATACAAGCAGGTCGATGTACAGGTATTTATCGACAAGTTTGAATCACTCAGCTAACCAAAACTAATCGAACAAATAAAAACATCAGCGAAAACTCGTCAATGAATTTTCGCTGATGTTGATTTTTTATTTACTGTTTATCGCTTTCGTCAAATCTGTCACCGCATTCGGGGCAGAATTTCGGAGGGTTCTTCGGATCTTCGGGTTTCCAGCCGCATTTATCGCACTGATAAAGAGGTGCTCCTTCGGGTTTCTTCTGTCCGCAGTTGGGGCAGAATTTGCCTTTGTTTACAGCTCCGCATGAGCAGGTCCAGCCTTCTTCTGCGGGCTTCTTTGCTCCGCATTCCATACAGAAGTTACCTGTAGCTGTTGCTCCGCAAGCACATTTCCAGCCGTTTGCAGGTGCTGCGGGAGCTGCCTGTGCGGGTGCCGCTGCTGCCTGCTGCTGTGCCATCTGCTGTTGCTGCTGAACGCCTGCCTGATACATTGCTGCAGGGTTGAAGTTACCGCTTGCATTCATTGCCATTCCCATTCCCATAAAACCTGTCATTGCACCTGCAGAGTTGTTGGCTGCAGCTTCCATAGCATTTGCCTGAGCATCAGTCATTCTGCCTGCCATCATAAACGGGTTTGAGCCCATTGTTGCGGCATCTTCCATCTGATTAATCTTCTTCATATCCTCAGGTGTGAGTGTAATCGGATTAAGTGCGATGGATTCAACGGAAATACCTCTGCGGTCTGTCCACTCAACCTTAAGTGCCGTGTTAAGAGCATCTTTGAGTTCGGTTGTATGTGCAGGAATCTGTGCAGGACGAAGCTCCAGCTCTGTCAGCATTGCGAATGCAGGCTGAAGTGCCGAAATAAACTCTGTCTTGAGCTGATTGTCGATCTCTTCTCTTCTGTATTCATCGCCTACATTACCTGCAATCTTCGTGTAGAAAAGAAGAGGGTCTGTGATTCTGTAGGAATAAATACCGTTACATCTGACTTGTACGGAACGGTACATATTGAGTCTTTTGTTCGCTACCTCAAACATAAAGGGATTGGGTGTGCCGAACTTGTTGTCAAGAATTTCCTTTGTGTTGAAATAGTAAACTCTCTGGTCTTTGCCCGTATCTCCGCCGTATGTGAATCTTTTGCCTATCTGCTTGAAGGTTTCCTTGATGCTGTCACCGAGCTTGCCCGAAAAGATTGAAGGCTCTGTCGAAGTATCGTATGTAAACTGTCCCGGCTCTGCACACACTTCAACAATCTTGCCCTGCTCTACGATGATCATACACTGTCCGTCTGCAACCGCAATACCCGAGCCGTTGGAGATTACGTTGTCGCTTCCCTTTGTGTTGGAAGAACGTCCGCCGATACGCTTCTGTCCTTTCACCATCAGCACATCGTTTTCAAGTGAGTCACAGTAGAAAAACTCTTTCCACTGATCTGCCATTACTCCGCCGAGTGCTCCTATGCCTGCTTTGATAAGTCCCATATTTATTTTCTCCTTTCAA
>JAFQIG010000037.1 GCA_017397655.1 Clostridia bacterium
AAGACAATTCCATATGTCTGAAATACAATATTTCACGCACGGTCGGACATTTTTCTCTTTGCCATACGTCAGTATGGCTACATCGAAGAAATGCCCGACTGCACGCAACCTATTGCATTTCAGATGCAACGCAGTTTTGAAAGAGAAGATTTTTGTCACAACAAGGCAAAAATCAGCAGAAATACGAGGCTATTTCAATGATTTTTAACGCAGTTGTGGCGAAAAGATTCCTTTCAAAACCATATTAATTGTCTTATCAAAAAGTATACAATATATCTTAAACACTTTCAATACAAAACAACTATTGAATTTACAATAAATATATTTGAATTTGGCAAAATTTTAGATAGATAATTCCTTTTTAGAAAACATTTTTGTTACTTATATGTTATAATAGTTACAATTATGTAACTATTTACGGATTTTATACGAAAAACTACGATATTTGTAACAATAAGGTGGATTTCCATGAACAATAAGAGCAAGAAAATCCTTACCGCTTTGCTGACTGTCGTGCTTACTGCCATATGCGTTATCGGCGGACTTCTGAGCAGCGGTAATATCAATAAGATCGCTCAGGGCGATGTCGTAACCGAAGAAACGGCAACCGAGGTTACTGCCGTTATCGAAAGCTTTGACGCTACCGTCACTATGCCTGATGTCATCAAAGGTACAAAACTGTTTGTTTCAAGTGATGTCTCAGGCTCAAGCGATCTTGCCGCTACTGCCCGCAATATAAAGGAACTCGGCTTCAACACCGTATTTCTTATGAATTCCAAGGATAACCGCAATTTCAACCTGACCGATAAAAATTCTTTGTCACGCATTTTTGAGATATCCTCTGCTTTCCGTTCCTGCGGACTCTTTACCGCAGTTATTGTTGACTCATACGAAACGGCGCTTGCCGAGAATCTTTCGACTCTTGCAAAAACGAACACAATCGACTGCGTCATTCTTTCAGATGTTTATAATACGTTGAAGGGCGACATCAGCGAAACACTTTCCGATGCAAAAAAATCGACCGAAAACACTTCTCTTTCTGCGATTATTTGTGATGTACCCTTTACATCAATCAAAACCGATGAAGCTGACGGTTTTTATACCGAGCTTGCCGAATCTATGCAGAGCGGCGACTGCGACGGAATCTATACAGAGCCTAACACACAGCACGACAGTACTGCAGTCAGCTTTTCCGATACCGTATCGCTGTGGAAGGAGTTTTCCGATAAGAACGGCAACGTAATTATCGGTCAGAGCGAGGACTTCGTTACCGATAAAAAAGGTTTTGAAAAGCTTGAAGAGCTGTTCAGACAGCTTTCAGCAATCTACAAGGTTGACGAAGATTTTTCACTCTCTACGGTTTTCTGCTCTTACTTCAACTTCAATAATGATGAAGAATGCCGAAAAATCGTTAAAGGCTGTGTCAGCGACAACGTCATTCCCGATAACTATCTTAAAGATTTCCGTGTTTCAAATCAGAAAAAAAACACAATCACTACAAGTGAATCAAGAATCACCTTTACGGGTGAATGTAATCCCCTCTACCCTCTTTTGTGTAATTCCAAGGAAATTTCCATCACGCAGGACGGCGATTTTTCCGTTGAATACTCGTTGAATCACGGCGCAAACAAATTTGTCTTCTCTCACAGAGGCAAAACATATACTTACACTGTCACATATCAGATGGATCTTATCAGAAGCATCTCTCCGTCAGGCTCTCTCAGCACTCCCGGCGGCAATGCTCTTGAGATACTCGTTGTTGCTCACAAAGGTGCATCCGTTTATGCAACTCTTAACGGTACAAAGATCACCCTTACAAGCTCCGATTCGCTTATCACTTCAAACGAAAACGATATCGGCATTGATTCGGGATCCGACTATGTAACCTTTACCGGCAAATATAATCTGCCCGAAAGCACATCCAGCAACATAAATCTCGGTTCTTTGAAGGCATTTGCATCCTACAGCGGAATGTCAGATTCGATTACGGGTGCTAAAGTTACGGTAACCGCTGCCGAAACGGTAGCCCCTCTTCCCGAAATCGAAGAGACTCCGACTGTAACAACAACCACTACGACTACAACCACTACTACAACTACCTCAACCTCTGCAGTTCCCGAATCAGACGAGTCCGACTCTGAAACAGATGTTTCGGAAACAGCCGCCGCAACCGAAACGGAAACCTCAACCACAGAGCCTGTTGCGACAACAAGCAAACCGACAAACCTTCCCTCGATGATTACTCCGTATAACTATAACGGTATCGACGGAAGAAAGCGTATGTGTGTTATCAAGACGTACTATACCGAGACAATGCCCATATCCCCCCTCAATGACCTTTCCGTTCCCCTCACCACACCGCTGTTGCAGGGCACATTTGATTTCATTGTCGGCGAATCAAGCTTTGACTCGTTCACTTATTATAACCTCGGCTCGGGCAGACGTGTATACCGCAAGGATGTCGAAGTTATCGAAAACGCCTATGCGATGCCTGCCAACTCCATTACCGTCGTAAACTCCGGCACCAACTCATCGGAAACTCAGATGAATCTCCATCTTCGTTGGAAGGTTCCTTTCAATGCTGTTCTGAACGGTCAGAAGTACGTAAATGATCCTCACAACAAGCGTGAGTATGCCGTTACACAGTTGAATGCCGCCAGCCTCGATATCACCTTCTACTACACAAGCGAGGTCTCGGGTCAGCCGAACGTTTCGTCAAGCGGAGTTATCAAGAGCTGTGAATGGGTCAAGTCCTCCTCCGCTCAGACATACACTCTCAAGCTTTATCTTAAAAATCCGTCAAAGTTCTACGGCTATTCCGTCAAATACAACAACGACGGCACGCTTTGTCTGTCGATCAAAGAGATCAACTCTTCCTCCGTCTCAGGCAAGACGATTATGCTTGATCCCGGTCACGGCGGCGCTGACGGCGGTGCCTCCTGTGCAGCTAACTCCTCTTCCTATGATGAAGCAAGAATCAACCTGATGATTGCCGAAAAGGTTAAAGCAAAGCTTCAGGCAATGGGTGCCAATGTCATTATGACAAGAACATCGGATTCAAATCTCACTCTTGACCAGCGAAAGTCTATGGCAAGAACAAAAAATCCCGATATCTACATCAGCATCCATTGCGACGCTTCTACCTCCAGCAGTTCATTCGGCACTACCGCTTACTACTACAGACCGTATTCATATCAGCTTGCAAAATCGATTCATTCAAAGCTTGTCAATACATACAACACCTCCATTTACGGTACGGCAAAGAAAGGTATTGACAGAGGAACAATCTTCTATCCGTTCAGCGTTACAAGAATTGAAGAATGTCCGTCAGTTCTTATTGAATACGGTTTTATATCAAATCTTACCGAATGTAAATACCTGCAAAACACAGATAACCAGGAAAAGCTGGCTCAGGCAACGGTTGACGGCATCGTCCAGTACTTTGCCAACAACTAAAATCCTGCAAACAGTGTATTGCGCATATATCTGCAAAAGAGGTCGGCAGGTATGCACAGCAAAAACCATACAGCCGAAAATGCGGGACACACCTGTCCCATCAGGTTGTACGGCTGTGAGCTGTAGTCCCATACATTCAGCTTCAGTCTGATGTTCACTATATATCCTACCGAAAACTCTATCGCAGTTATTATTATGCAACCGACAAGACACCTTACCACAATGTCTGTCGGTTGCATTTTTTCACTCAGAACATACAATATCACAAGCACCGTTCCGCCTGTCAGAGTCATACTCCAATGCGTTCTGCCTCGGTAGATAATCTCAATAAAGCTGTATATAATTCCTCCGAGCAAAAATACAATTATATATTCTTTTATCTCTTTCACACCATCACCGATATTATTCTGTGCACTATTTGTTTTAAAATCACTTTTCGGGCGGTTGCAAAATATTTACATCTTTATCTCAAAACTGTAACAAATCGCACATCAAATTGACTTTACGGTAAGAAAGTGATATTATATATAATGATTTTATGTGTATATTTCTCTTTTTCTTGTTATATTTCTCAAGAAACAAATATATTTCTTTATAGGAGAGTGTTTTTGTTGAAGGGCATTATTCTTGCCGGTGGTTCGGGTACACGTCTGTATCCCTTGACTATGGTTACCAGTAAACAGCTTTTGCCTGTTTATGACAAGCCTATGATCTACTATCCCCTGTCAACGCTTATGCTTGCAGGTATACGCGATATTATGATCATTTCAACTCCCGACGATACTCCCAAATTCAAAGCGTTGCTCGGCGACGGAATGCAGCTTGGTATCAGACTGCAGTACGCAGTCCAGGAGCATCCCGACGGGCTTGCACAGGCATTTATCATTGCAGAGGATTTTATCGAAAATGACAATGTCGCCATGATTCTCGGTGACAACATATTCTACGGCAACGGCCTTGGTCATATGCTCCGCAAAGCAGCAAAAAATAATAAAGCAACCATCTTCGGCTACTATGTTGATAATCCCGAAGCCTTCGGCGTTGTTGAGTTTGACTCTAACGGTATTCCTGTTTCTATCGAAGAAAAGCCCGCAGAGCCTAAATCAAATTATGCCGTCACGGGACTTTACTTTTATGACAACCGTGTAATTGAGTATGCAAAATCTTTAAAGCCGTCCAAACGTGGTGAGCTTGAAATTACCGATATCAACAAGATTTATCTTGAAAACGGCGATCTTGATGTTCAGCTTATGGGTCGAGGCTTTGCATGGCTCGATACGGGAACTGTCGATAATCTTATGAATGCCGCACAGTTTGTAAAAACTGTTGAGACACTTCAGGGAATCAAAATATCCGCACCCGAAGAGATTGCATATAATATGCGTTGGATATCAAAAAGAAGGCTTCTTGCCTCTGCCGAAAAGTACGGCAAGTCCGCCTACGGCCAGCATCTTTTCCGTGTTGCTGAAGGCAAGATTCTCTACTCTACTCATCCCGAATCACGTCCTCGCTGGGGTCGTGAGGATGATGAACAATCCGAAATTTATTCTTCTATTTTATAATAAGGAGCACTTCAAAGCGAAATGAAACGTATTGAAACAGGTCTTGTTGACTGTATCCTTGTAGAACCGCAGGTTTTTGGTGATTCAAGAGGTTGGTTCTATGAATCCTACTCTGCACCGAAGCTTAAAGAGCTTGGCATTTCCTGCAGCTTTGTACAGGATAACCGTTCAATGTCTGCACTAAAAGGCACCTTGCGCGGTCTGCATTGTCAGACAGAGCCTTGCGCACAGGCTAAGCTGATCTCTTGTACAAAGGGAAGTATCACCGATGTTGTTGTTGATATCAGAGAAGGTTCCCCTACATATATGAAGCATTTCGCAGTTAATCTGTCTGAAGAAAACAAGCTGATGCTCTTTGTACCCAGAGGCTTTTTGCACGGCTTTGTTACCTTGACTGACAATGTCGAGGTTTATTACAAGACCGACAACACCTATTCGCCCGAGCACGACAGAAGCGTCCGCTATGACGATCCGTCATTCGGTATTGACTGGAATGTCGAAAATCCCATCCTGTCTGCTAAGGACAGCTCCAACGCTCTTTTATGTGATACCGACATTCACTTTGTCTATTAAGAGGTCTTTTATGAAAATAATTGTTACAGGCGCAAAGGGACAGCTCGGCAGTGATGTCTGTGATGCGTTGACAAGTCGCGGTCATATCGCCGTACCTACGGATATTGACAAACTTGACATCACAAACGGAAGTTCCGTTATGAGTTTTTTTGAAAGCCATATCCCCGATGCCGTTATTCATTGTGCCGCATATACTGCCGTTGACAAGGCCGAAACCGAAAAGGACATCTGTACTCTTGTCAATGAAAAAGGCACCGAAAATGTTGCAATTGCCGCTTCACGTTATAATGCAAAAATGATTTGTATCAGTACCGACTACATTTACGGAAGCGATTCATCGTCACCATTGGAAATAACGCAGAATGCAAATCCGCTGAATCATTACGGACTTACCAAATACAATGCCGAAAAGCTCGCTGCAAAGCATTGTGACAAGCTTTTTATCGTGCGTACCTCTTGGGTTTTCGGCAATAACGGCGCAAACTTTGTCAAAACAATGCTGCGTCTCGGCAAAGAAAAAAACGAACTGCATGTAGTATGCGATCAGGTCGGATCTCCGACATACTCATATGATCTTGCCGAGCTTCTGTGTGATATGATCGTTACAGACAGGTACGGCACATATAACGCCACGAACGAAGGCTTTTGCTCGTGGTATGATTTTGCAGTCAGAATTTTTGAGCTTTCAGATCTCACAGTCAACGTAACTCCCGTTACATCCGATGAATATGCCTCGATTGCCGTAAGACCTAAAAATTCACGACTTTCCAAAGCTTCGCTTGATGCATCGGGCTTTTGCCGTCTCCCCTCATGGGAAGATGCTCTGTCCCGATTCTTATCTGCTTTATAATTTCGGCAAGAGTCATACTCCTGCCGTTTTTCATTTCAGTTTAAAGGATGATTTATATGTTATCAAACAATCTTTCTCAGTTTATGAGCAAAAGCGTCACATCGCTTATCGGCGTTCTTTTCACATCTTCACATATCAAAAATCCCGGTAAAGGAAAGGAATTAAAAGCTCCCGATGCCTTCTCACCCGTTCTGCGTTTTGCTGTTTGCAGCGATGTGCATCTGAACGGCGAAAAGGATCAGGAGGCAGCTGTGCGCTTCGGTCAGCTCTTTGACGATATGTACAGCGCTTTTGACAAGCTTGATGCTCTCGTCATTGCAGGCGACTTCACGGGCGGTGGTGCAGAAAAGGAATACGAGATGTTCAACCTCATTGTTTCGGAACACATAAGACCCGAAACAAAGCTCCTGCCGATACTTGGCAATCACGAATTTATAAACTACCGTGATTATGATGCAACTATCGGTTATGATGTCTACAAAAAGTATATCAGCGAGCAGGTCGATACTCACTTTGTTGTAAACGGTTTTCATTTTATCGGCGTTTCATATGATAATGACGGTAAAAAGTTTGCAGGAAAGCTTGCGTGGCTCAAGGAACAGCTTGATGAAGCGGTTAAAGAAGACCCGTCAAAGCCTGTTTTTGTTTATCAGCATCCGCATCCCTTTGCCACCGTTTACGGCAGTATCAACTGGGGAACGTATGAAGTCCGCAAAGTATTACAGAAATATCCTCAGGTCGTGAACTTTTCCGGTCATTCTCACTACGCTCCGTCCGATCCGCGTTCCGTATGGCAGGGTTCGTTTACTGCTGTCGGCTGCGGTTCTTTGGCCGCTTTTATGGGCAACCTCAATTATATCGAAGGCGACAAGGATGCTCCCGGCAAATCAGGCGGTTTCCGTCTTGTTGAAGTTGACAAAGACGGATGCATACGAATGAGACTTTATGACAGCGAAAACCGCACCTTCTTTGAAAACTGTGAATACTATTTCACAAACATCAACAAGACAACCAAACGTAATTACACGTGGCACCGCCAGAAATCACTTGATACAAAGCCGTTGTTCCCGAATAACGCTCAGATCTTTGCAGAAAAAGCTTCCGACGGCTCTGTTTTGCTTAAATTCCCCAATGCAAAAGGTCACTATGATGCTGAAAATTATAAAATCACCGTTTCGGCTTCGGGCAAAAAAGTTTTTGAAAAAACCGTTATTTCCGACTATGTCCGTGCCGTTTCCGACGGTATGAGTGTTAATGTCGGCAGTATCGAAAAGGGCGAATATGCTGTAAAAATCGTACCGTACAGCCCATATGCAAAGAAAGGATCAACAATCAAAGGTACAATTGAGATAAGCTGATTTTCATATTATCAGATCCTCCGTAATAGTATTTAATATACTTTATTTACGGAGGATTTTATGATTCAGACACATGAGCACGTTACTGCAGAAGAATGTCTTATTTCTGTTTACAGGCAATCGAAAATAAGCGGATTCGCAAGACTCAACTTTATATCTGCAAGACTTAATACGGATTTTTCCACAACTCAGAATATGTTAAAAAAACTGTCCGATAAGGGACTTATAAAAATTGAAAGCTACGGCATGGTCTTTTTAACCGATTACGGAAAGAGCCATGCCGAAGCTTTGCAAAACAAATCTTAAAATGTAACTATATCTCCCGTTAAGGGAATGTGAACCTTTATCTGCGGATACTCGGCATAAAACAGTTCGGAAAGTGCCGTTGCGTGACATATCTTCCACATATTATTACGGCTTCTGCCGCTTTCATACAGATGTGCAAGCACGATATTTTTCGGCTTGAAGGATGCCATATAGTTAACAAACTTTTCCGGAAAATCGCCGACAAGCGTGTCGCTGCCCGCTACGTTATCACCGAGCCACACGTGTGAAAACAGATAATCAACATCGCCGTCTATACTGATATTTCCCGGTGTATAATCTCTGACATCACCGAGGAACAGCATCGACGGTGATTTTTTTGACGTCACGTAATAACCCATTGATTCTATGCCCTGACCGTTGGACAGGCGGAAATGCTTACCCTCAAACGGTAATATCTCCATATCATCAATCAGGATTTTTTCACCGACTTTTGAAACAATTATCTTTTCTTCGGCTATACCGTAGTCAAGTGCAGTTTTTAACATAAATTCCGGGATAATCCATTTTATGTCACTGTCCTTTAATGCTTCTGCCGTCTGACGCTCAAAATGATCAACGTGTGCGTGGGTAACAAGCATAAAATCAAGTGAACCGAAGTAATCCTCTAAAAGACTGTAGCATCCCGACAGCTTACCTGCCGTCCTGAAAGCAAGATCCACACCAAAGCGCTTGCCGTTTGTATTGACAATATAGCTTGAAGAATATACAAGCGAAAAAGCGTCTTTGTCATCTTTCAGCACTTGTGATGCTTTTTTAAGATTATTGTTAAAGGTTGCTCTTATCTTATCATAAAAGCTACCGCAAAACGGCATTGCTTTCTTAACAGCATCAACGCTTTCAAGCCACGCTTCTTCATCGTTATAAAGTTCAGCAAAGCGACGGTGCTCAAGCTCTATGTTATATACTCCGAAGTAGTTGTGTGCCAGTGCATCAAGATATTCTTTAAGCGGTAATGCCGTATCGCTGTTAAACGGAAAATGCGTACTGTTTCCCGTACCTAATGCGTGAATGTGCGTATGTATAACCTTTCTCAAAAACTCTTTGGGCGGTAAAACCTTTTCATCATCGGGGCTGTCAATAAGACTGTTGTAATAATAATGCCCCATGTCAAAGCAAATCCCTACATTATCCCTGTTAACGGAATTTACAATCGAAAGTACAAAGCCTATACAATCGCCTCTTTCACCGTCGGGCATAAATCTGTTGTTTTCAAGCGCTATTCTGACAGGAAGATTGTTTTCCGTAATATAATCTGAAACACTTTTCAGTATTGCCACATTATCATAAACGGTCGGATGCACGGTTATTATAAGCTCATCTCCGACAAAATAGGAAAGAACCTTTGTCAGCGGATCAAAAATATCGGAAACAGCAGTCTCCTGTGATTTTATACTGCCGTGAACAGTTATTCTCATACCGCTGTTACGGATCTTTTGTACTACGTCAAAAACGCTGTCAGGATCCGTTCCCGGTGCAACGGCTCTGAGCTCTATACTGCACACTCCCTCATTCTTCAGCTTTTTCAGAAAAGCATCAATATCCGCAAACGGGGTATCCTGTTCGCCCGTAAGCCGCCTGAACGGTAATGATACACCTATCATCCTTCATTCTCCTTAAAAATCATCTGTCGGCTGCTCGCCGTTCTTTTTACCAACTATTCTGACCGTTATCAAAACAGCAGTAACAATCATTGCACAAAGCATCATAAATGTTGCCGCACCGTATCCTATGAGCTTCTTTTTATTTACCCTGTCAACCTCTTCCTGTGACAAAACGGCGAGCACTTCGGTCGTCGCTGTATCCTCGCTTACAGCTTCCTTTACAGTTTCTGCCCTTGTCGTCTCCGCCCTTTCGGTTGTTGTCTGTGTTGTTTCGGTACGGTTTTCTGTTGTTGACTGTTCTGCTGTTGTTGTCGCTACGGTCGTTTCGGTTTCTCTTTGCGGCATTGTTGCCGTCTCTGCCCGAAGTCCCTGTACCTGCGCACTTCCCCTCGGAGCTAATGTACTTTCATACTCCGACAAGCTCTTTGCAGGAACTGTCGTTTCTGTCGTTGTTGTTTCCTTTTTGGTTTTCTCCTCTTTTTTGGTTTCAGCTTCCGTTTCGATAAGCGAGGTTTCAGGCGGTTCACATATTGTTAATTCGTAATAATTTGACGGTCTTCCGAGGTAATCGTAAATGCGGATTCCGAGTACGGTTGTGTCTTCGATACCGTACTTTATACCGAGTCTCGCTTCGCAATATGTTTCCATATATTTTTCGTGAAAACCAAACACACACTCGGCATCAAATTTGTCATAATTGATGTCCTTTCTGCCGTCCGCATACAGCTTCGCACTGTATATGCCGTTGGTATAAATCTCAACGGCAGAGTGATTGTTTTCCGGATTGAAATCCTCTGAAGTATATATGAATGCCAGATAAACAGAGTAATCATCTTTGTCAACTCTGTAGTACATTGACGCGTAATTAACATAACAGTTGGACTCGGTGCCTATCTTTATTATATCGCAAAACGGTTCATCATACCATTCCTTCGGCTCAATCACTCCATCAAATGTTACCGCCGATACCGTGTTTATCAAAAAAGATGCAATTATGCATACAGATAATAAGCATAAAACCGCTCTCATATTCCCTCACATACCCTAAACACAAAAAAGCGTGCCGAACTGACGACACGCTTTCAAAGCTTTTATTCGTACTTATCCTTAAGTCCCTGTTCGTCGAAAAGGAGTGTTGTGTTGATAAGAACCTCTACGCCCTTTTCAATCGAATGAAGATCCAGATTATCTGCGGTATCATTAACCGTGTGATAGTATCTTGCAGGAGCAGGATCCATAGCCGCAAGCAATACCGCCTTCATACCGCCCTGTGTAATGGCTGCTGCATCAGAGGAACCGAACCATACCGAGCTGTAGGGAAGGTCAAGACCTGACATCTCCGATGCTTTTTTCAAAAGAGCTGCTGCCTGCTTGTCATGCTTTACAAGCCCTGTCATATCCTTGTTGAAAACTGCCATATACTCAAAATCTCTGAGTGTATCAACTGAAATGAAAACTGTTTCAACATCGCTGTAGTCGTGCTTTTTGACGAATTCCTTCGCACCGCGAAGACCTGCTTCCTCTGAACCCATAGACACCGCAATGACCTCTGTGTTCTCAAGCTTTATGTCATTTGTTGTAAGGAACTGCAACACTGCAAGTGAAGCAAATACGCCTGTCAGGTCATCGTTTGCACCGTCAACAACTACTTTTGTATTCTCGTACTTGTAGCCGATCATAAAGAATACAACGCTGACACCCTCAACGCCTGTAAAGATATACTTTACCGTGTCGGAAAGATCAAAAATGATACTGAGAACATTGACTATGATACAAGCCGAAATACCTACGATTGCAAGTACAACTACCGTTGTAACAAGCTTTGCTCCGCCGAGACGGTTGTATGTCCATTCGTGACTCGAATCCATATGACCGCTGAAGATGATTCTGCGCTTGACTTCGCCTGTGGGCTTCTTTGTAAAAACTACGTTGCTTGACTCTGTCTTTTTGAAGAAAGGATCAAGAATCGGCTTATACAAAAGAAAGTCAAATACGATAATAACAACACAAATAAGAGCTATTGCAAGGGAAATGCCGCACAAAGCATCATTGATAACGGGTGAAGAAATGAAGTTTGTCAAAGCATAAATGATAACACCGATAAGCATTGCAATAGCACATACTCTCGGCCATGCCATAAATGCACGGGACGCTACCTTGAACGGCTCTTTTTCGACAGTATCCGCAAATTTTGAGCAAGTTTCGATAACATAATCCTGTGCCTTGTTTTCATTCTCGGATCCCGGTGCTCTGGGTCCTATATTCTTACAGACCTTTTTGACCTCTCTTACCGTGAAATTTGTACTTTCACGAATTTTTGCCACCGGGTTTAAATCGAGTTCCGATAATTTCATATTCTGTTTTTCTCCTAATTCAAGCTATTTTATTTTGCGAGTGCTCCGACTTCAAGCATAAATCCACCAATCTGTGCGCCGAATTCGGGTGCACCGTCCATAATAAGACGTCCTGCTTTAACTGCTTCGAGCATATCGTCGGTATCAAGAAGTATGCCGAGTGCACTTTCAAGACTGTCAAAACGAAGCGTAAAGAAGGTAAGCGCCTTTGTATATTCGCCTCTGCCTGCCTTTGTAAGACCTTCCTTGACACGCATATGAGCAGAAACCGAGGGATAACCGTTGACCGCCCATCCGTATACACGGTCAGGACTCTTGAGTGCCCAATCGTGAATAGCAGGATAACCTGCCTTGTTAAGCTGGCTGATACCTGTCGAAAGAAGATAGAAGAAGCACTTGACCATAAGCTCCTGTGTTTCTTTATCCTTCGGTGCTTCAGTAGCTGTAAGAAGTGATGACATCTTGAGAAGCACGCTTAAGAATGCCATAAACAGTCCGAGCTTACCTATACCCTTAAGCTTTCTGGGAAGTGTTGCAGGAGCAATCTTTCCCTTGAAAAAGCCGTTCATTGCTTCAATCGTCTTAAATCCGATCTCAACATCGGGAGAGTCATGAATGGTATCAAGCTTTACCGTCCATTCACCATTTTCGATAATAAAGCAGGTGCTGCGCTTGCCCTTGGGATGATCGGGATCAATTGCGCTGATCTGGAATACCGCATTGACACCCGTAAACTTTGACTTAAGGTTCGGAACATCGTTAGCGATAACCTTTAAAAGCGGAAGTGCCGCATTGAAAAATATAGTGCTGGCGTAAATATCTTCATTTTTATGCATATCATTCACCCCTCATTATACTTCGTCGTCCCAATTGTCATCGTCATCAGTATTGACACCGAGCATACCGTGGACTGCCTTGATGATTCCGTTCGAGTCAATTCCTATGATAGACATAATATCCTCGTGAAGTCCGATGGGTGCAAACTTGTCGGGAATTCCGAGTCTCTTGAACTTGCAGGGCTCGTCACACTCTGCGATAACTTCGGCAACAGCAGAACCGAGACCGCCGATAACATTGTGATCTTCTGCGGTAATTATCTTGCCTGTTTCCTTGACTGCCTTAAGGATTGCTTCCTTATCAATAGGCTTGATTGTATGCATATTGAGGACTCTGACCTTGATACCCTGAACGTTCTCAAGGAACATTGCCGCCTGAAGTGCCTGGAATGCACATGAACCTGTTGCAATAACGGTAACATCACTGCCCTCGTGAAGCTCTACTGCCTTGCCGATCTGATAACCGTAATCGGCATCGGAATAAAGAACACGGTCAAAGCCTCTGTTTATTCTGATATAAACGGGTCCGTTATGCTCATAAGCGGCACGGACGGCGTTTGCAGTTTCGATACCGTCAGCAGGACAGATAACTACGAGATTCGGCATTGAGCGTGCAACTGCCAGGTCAACGATAGCGTGGTGAGTTGAGCCTGCCTGACCGAACGATGTACCTGCGTGAGTAGCGATAACTTTACAGTTAATGTTCTGATAACAGATATCGGTATGAAGCTGGTCTGCACAGCGAAGCGATGCGAATACAGAGAATGTAGAAAGGAAAGGTACACAACCTGCCTTTGCCATACCTGCTGCGCAACCGAACATATTCTGCTCTGCTATACCGACATTGAAAAATCTGTCGGGAAATTCTTTCTGAAAAATACCGATCTTTGTCGATGTTGCAAGGTCAGCGGTAAGAGCAACAATTTCGGGATGCTCTCTTCCGAGCTCTGCCAAAGTATTTCCGTAATACTCCGCTGTTGACATAGCGGTAGATTCAACCGCAGTATAAACAAATCCGCCTGCCATTTACTTCGCCTCCCTTTCAACTCGTTCAATTCGTTTTGCGTAATACTCTTCAAGATCCTTCTTTGCACCTGCATAGATCTCGTCATTGATTGCGCCGTAATGCCATTTATAGTTGTCTTCCATCAATTTGATTCCTGCACCCTTTTTGGTATCTGCAAGAATCAGAACGGGATTATCCGAAGCGTGTGCAAAGTCGATAGCCTCGCAAAGCTCACGGATGTTCTGACCGTCAACCTTTTTGACCGTAAAGCCGAATGCCGTCCACTTATCAGCAAGAGGCTCCAGCTTCATAACATCCTCGGTGTCACCATCGATCATTTTGTGGTTACGGTCAACAATGGAAATAACGTTTGTAAGGTTGTAGTGATTGATCGTCATGGCAGCTTCCCAGTTGGAGCCTTCGCCAAGCTCTCCGTCACCCATGAGACAATATGTGTTGTAGCTCTTTTTAAGTACTCTTGCAGCAAGTCCTGTTCCTGCCGCAATGGGAAGTCCGTGTCCGAGCGAGCCTGTCGATGCATCAACACCGACAACCTTGTTAGAGTCAAGGTGAATACCCATCTTTGAGTTGGTGTGATTGAATGTTTTGAGCTGTTCAATATCGTTATAGCCGTAGTTGCAAAGTACCGGAGCATATGCTATACCGGCATGGCCCTTACTGAGAATAAATCTGTCTCTGTCTGCCCAGTTGGGGTCATCCTTTTTGATTCTGAGGTACTTGTGATAAAGCACCGTCAGAATATCCATAGAACTCATACCGCCGCCGATATGACCGCTTCCTGCCCAATACGTTGTATCGAGACATAAATTACGAAGCTCGTGTGCCTTTTTTTCAAGGGCAAGCCATTCCTGTTTTGTCAATGACATGATCTTCCTCCTTCGCTCAGTTCATCTCGGGATGATTCTTCTTAACAGCCTTGAACGCATCCTCGGCTATTTCGATAGTTCTGTTTATATCCTCTTCCGTGAGGGCTGCATTGATAAAGTGATTATGATGTGATGCAAAGAATACGCCTCTTGATACGCACTCGGCGATCCATTCCTGATGAAGATAGAGTGAATCGTCATTTGCTATTCTGAGATAGAACAGTGCAGGCATACCGGATGTTACAAGATCAAATCCGTGCTCTTTACCTGCCATTTTAAGTCCGTTGATAAGCTTTGATCCGAGCATATCGAACATCTGCGGAATCTGAAGCTCCTTCATCTTTTTAACGGTTGCGATACATGCCGCAAACGGTACGGATGAAAGCCAGTAGCTGCCTGTGATATTCATACCGCTGATTGTATTCTTAAGGTGTTCTCTGCCCATAAGAGCCGACATATTATAGCCGTTTGCAAGTGCCTTACAGAAGCAGATAAGGTCTGCTTTGAATCCGAAGAAATGGTCGGAACCTGCAATGTCAAGTCTGAAGCCTGCACGAACGTCATCAATAATAAGCTGAATACCCTCTTCGTCGCAGATCTTTCTGACCTTTTCCCAGAACATCTTTGTCATAACAACGTTGTCGTGGAAATTACCGTGATCGTAAGGCTGTGCAATAATTGCGGCAATCTCGCCCTTGTTTTCTGCAACCGCCTTCTGAAGGGCAGGAATGTCATCCCACGGAATAACAATGTTGTTCTGAACCTCTTCGGGAAGAACGCCTGCATAGTCAATCTTTGCCTGCCACGGAGAAACACCGTGATAATATCCCTTAAAGAAGATAATCTTTTTTCTGTGAGTATATGCTCTGGCTGTCATAATAGCCATCTGAGTGGTGTCGTTGCCGTTCTTTGCAAAGTAGCACCAATCGGCAGATGCTACCGTATCAACAAGCATCTCTGCACACTCAACCATAATTTTTCCCGGTGAGCTTGTGCAGTTGCCGAGCTTTAACTGCGCCATGGCGGCAGCATCGACATCGGGGTCATTATAGCCCAGAACGTTGGGGCCGTACGCACACATATAGTCTATGTATTTATTTCCGTCAACATCCCAGAAGTATGTACCCTCTGCTCTTTCGGAGAAAAGCGGCCACTTCTCTACGGGGATGAAGAGTCCTTCGGCAGGGCCCAAATGACCGTAAACACCTGAAGGAATTACTTTTTTTGCTCTGTTAAAAAGCTCACGGCTCTTATCATGATTATATTCGGGAAAAGACATCTGAGCACCTCCTTATGCCAAATACATGGATACTCTGTCGAGTATTCTGTTCATATTGTCAAGCATCGAAATCATACCCTTCATCAGGATAGCTCCGTCACCGATGCAAGCGAGCGAATTGACCTTATCATTGAAAAGATCGTTGGCAAGCTCCATCGATGCAAACTCCATAACGCATCGCGGATTGCCTTCGCCCTCTTTTTCGGTAGTGAGGATGTGATCCTTGACATGGATAATAGATTTGGGTCCGTCCTTGATGGAAACAAGGATATCGCCGTCCTCCATATTGGAGGCACTGAAACGGCTGACGGCATCGTTGTTGCCGAGCTGCGATATCGCAACCGTTACGGTGTAGAAAGTGAGAACAGTATTAAGCGTAAAGAATTCGGGATCCTTGAGTGCTTCCTCAGTCGGTCTCATAACCTCGTTAAGTCTGTCCGTGAGTGCTATAAATGTTTTGAGAAGAAAACCTATCTTTGAAAATCCCTTGTTGGGGATAGGTGTATATGTTCCGTCGATAAGACCGTTAAACTTATCAACAGATGAAAACGGCAACTTAATGTCGCAATCATCACAGCCTTCAGTCAACATACACTTTCCGTCCTCAAAGCTGAGTGTTGCTTTGGGACCGTCCTTTACGTCAAAGCCGATTGAAACGGGCTTTGCATTTTTAAGGATATCTTTTGCCTTTTGGTCAAGATCGCACAAGTTTTCGAGTGTTCCGAGTACGGCAAACATATTAATGTATGCCAATGCTTTTTTGTCAACCACCGTTAAACCTCCCATAGGTACAATATTACCTAATAAATATACCATAATAATTGTTTTAATTCAACACTTTTTACAATTTTTTCGGTTTATATAATTAAAAAATCAAATATTTATTGAAATTGGTGCTGATTTATGCTTTAATGTAGAAAATTTCAGCTTTTTGTGGTGGTTATTTTGACTTTAAGAAATCCCTTGAAGATTTACGGCATACAGGATGAAAATAAAAAACTGACTCTGCTGTCAATCGCCTTTCCCTTGCTGTTTCAAAGTATTTTGAACCAGTTTTACGGAACTCTCGGAACGATGCAGCTGTCGGGATACTCTGATATTGCCGTTTCCGCCTCGAGCATAGCAAACTCTGTTCTGAACATTTTCGTTATGATAATCAATATGGTTATTAACGGAACAATCATTCTGTCAGCTGTCGCAATAGGCGCAAAACAACGTGACAAAACTGCAGGTTATGCCGGTACAGGTGCTGTTACTGTCGTTTTGCTGGCTTTGCTGATTAGTACTTTCGGTTTCTTCTTTGCCGAAGATCTTATGATCCTTATGAATCTTGAGGGCGAAGCACTGACCTTTGCTGCCGCTTATTTCAGAACAAGAGTGCTGTTCTTTCCGCTGACTGCTCTTTCTTCGCTTTTCAACAGCCTGATTATTTGCAACGGTATGCCGAAGATTACCGTTTATATCGGATTTTTCTGCAGTACCGTCAGCCTTGTTCTCGGATATATTGTTCTGTACACACGTATCGAAAGCATGATCAATCCGATGTACTCGATGGCTCTGGTCGCTAACTTCGTTCAGATTATTTCGCTGACCCTTACAATTATTGTTTATATGAAAAACAAGTTAGCGTTCTCACTGTCTTTTACCCCGAAGTATTCCGCAAAGATATTCAAGCTCGGCATACCCGGCGGAATGGCTCTTTTTATGTATATGCTGGCGCAAACGATCACAACAAGCTTTGTTGCCGATATGGGTATAGATGTTATCAACACAAAGATCTATATAACCAACATTATTTCTTATGTTCCGATGCTCGGTAATTCCCTTGCACAGGCAACATCCGTTTTTATGGGCAGATTCCGAGGCGCCGGCAGCTTCAGAAGTATGAAAATACTGTACAGACAGAACATTCTTCTTACAATCAGCGTAAATATTTTGCTGTCGGTTATTGTATTGATACTTCACAAGCCTCTCATCTCCATATTTACCGATAACCCGAATATAATCGCAGCAACAATGCTGATCTTTATTCTGGATATTTTTGTCGAGATTCCGAGAGCCGTCAACAATATATCCGAAAACTCGCTTAATCCCAACGGCGATGTCAAGATTACATTTATCACATCTACCCTTTCGTGTTGGTTAGGCAGCGTTGCGCTTTCGTATGTGTTATGCGTACTGCTCGATTTACAGCTTGTCGGTATCTGGATTGCGTTCATCGCCGATGAATCAATCAAAGCCATGATCTATCTCTTCCGCTGGAAATCAAATAAATGGCAAAAAACCAAAATATAAAATTAACAGCACAGCCGAAAAAACGGTTGTGCTGTTTATCTATCCATAAATCCGAGTCATCGTCATCAAACGGGCAGTCATTCAGTTCGTCAAAATCAAGAAACTCCGACAATATCATATTAAACAAAATAGCAAGCTTATTTATCGTAATCCCTTCGTTTGCAAGACCGAGGATACGCTTTACATAGATATCGGAATAATCTATCATAAGCTACTCACAATATCTAACATTATTTTATTTCCTGTTCCAGATCATCAAATAAATCACTATCAAAAAATTCTCTGATGCTGATGTCTATTCCGTCACAGATTTTCTTGATTGAAACTACACCGGGATTCTGACTTTTTTTATTAAGCATACTGTAAACAGTCGAGGGAGACACTCCTGAAATATTGGCAAGTGCGTTTATTGCGATGCTTCTTTCGTTACACAGTTCAATAATTCTCAATTCAACAGCCTTCTTAATGTTCAAACCGATCACCTCTGCGACATATCGTTGATTTAATTCTAAATAAATCTGCGATAAGTCGTGTGGGATATATCGCATAATTGCATTTTATGTGCTATAATTACGATATATCCCACAAACAGAGGTGTTATTTTATGGTTTGTACCTTCTTCGGTCACAGAAATACCCCTAAAGAAATAGAGTCAACCCTGCGACTGACTCTGATAGACTTGATTGAAAATAAAAATGCAACCGTTTTTTACGTTGGAAACCACGGTTGCTTTGATGCTATGGTTCGCCGTCAGCTTGCAGCTTTGTCAAAACATTATCCGATAAAGTATTACATCGTCCTTGCCTATATGCCGGGTCAAAAGCACCTGTTTGACAAGATTGATGAGCACACAATTCTTCCCGAGGGAATAGAAAATGTTCCTTATCGCTATGCCATCGACTATCGCAACAGGTGGATGTTGAAAAAGTCAGATATTGTTGTTACTTATGTAACACACAGCTTTGGCGGTGCATGGCAATATAGGGAATCCGCTCTGAAACAAGGAAAAATCATCATATCGCTATCAACCTGAAAGCGGTATGCACATTAAGCAGCGGTGATTTGCATAAAAAACTACCCGGTACAACAGTACCGGGTAGTTTAATGCAATTATTTGTCGAGATTGTAACGCTTCTTGAAGCGGTCAACACGTCCGCCTGTATCAACAAGCTTCTGCTTGCCGGTGAAGAACGGATGGCACTTGGAGCAAATATCTACACGAAGATTCTCCTTGGTGGAAGAAGTCTCGATAACTTCGCCACATGCGCAACGGATTGTTGTCTTCTCGTACTTCGGATGGATACCCTGTTTCATTCTTGTCACCTCTTTAAATCTGTCTGAATACAACGAACGAATTATATCACAATCAATCAAAGATTGCAAGTACTTTTTTAACTTTTTTTACTTTTTTAAAAACTGATTTTCAGAACGCCGTTTTCTGACGAGTATTCTGCCGTCACCTGAAGCGAATCTTTGATGATAAGTCCGTAAGAATTCTCTCCCGAACAGATTACCTCGTACATACCGTCATCGTTTTTGATTACGGAAAATACCTGTGCCGTATCGCTTTTTTTAAGTCTGTCCGTCGCAAAAGCTCTGACAGCTTCTTTTATTGATTCCTCATCACCGTTACAGGAAACTTCATCATATGCATTGTCATCATTGCTTTCGACGAACAAAGAATATCCCGCCATTATGTCGTAAATCTGATTTGAAGAATCGAAGACGCTTTCGTCCGATTTGTTGATTCCGATATCACAGTTGTACACATTGTCAATGTGTCCTCCCGATTCTACCGTATAGCCGTAGCCTATCGAAAAGCTGTAATAAACAGCATTTCCGTCATCCATACAGTCAAAAACACTTATTCTGTCAATTTTTACATCAGAATATCTTTCGACTTCTTTTTCAAACTTTCCGATTGCCGCATACGTTGCCTGTTCCTCGTATTTGTAAGAATCGGTCGTTCTGTAATCAATACTGTCATCCAACACGGGAACATTGTCCTCTTGTGTTACCTCAAACAGTATTTCGTCATACGTATCGTTTACCCTGACCGACGGTTCTTCTTCCTTTAACTGCGTTTCGCCCGTCACTTCGGGAAACAGCGTCACAGGCTCGCTTTCGTTTTTTTCACCGCACGAGCAAAAAGTGAACAGTAATACGGTTGTCAGAAACAGCAATAATAATTTTTTCATCACATCAAAGCTTCAAAAATTTCTTTTCTCGGATTGGGGATAACAACACTTGATACCACCAGTCCTTCCGTTTCGCTGACAGCAACGCCTGCCTTGACAGCCTCATTAACTGCCGAAACGTCACCTGTCAGCACTACAAAAGATTTACCGCCGATGCCTGTACCGAGTCTTACCTCGATAAGATCGACCTCTGCCGCTTTAACTGCAGCATCCGCCGCATAAACTGCCGATGTAATGCTGTAAAACTCCATTACTCCGACTGCTCCGACATCCGCAACCTGCGATGTCAGATTGATAGCGGAAATTACCTGCGGATGTACTCTCGGAATAACAACCTTGTCAACGACAAAATGTTCCGCTATAGCTTCACCTGCTTCAAGCGAAGCTGTAACTGCCGCAACCTCTCCCGTAAAGAGTATATTGTATTTACCGGGACATACCGGCTTTGCAAAAAGAAGCTCTACCTCTGCAGCCTTAAGAATACAGTCTGCCGCTTCTATACCCTTTGCTATACTGTTAAGCTCAAGAAAGCCTATTGTTTCCATCATAATTCTCAATCCTTTCAGGCCTTGACTATTCTGATTGCGCAACCGTGTACGCTTGCCACTCCGTCAATTGATGCGTGAAGATTTGCTCCGAGCTTGCCATCGGGACATTTTGCGATAAGCTGTCCCTTAGTAACCCTTTCACCGTCTCTTATCAAAGGCTCACTCTGTGCTCCGATGTGCTGACGAAGATTCTCATAAACCTCTGAAGGCTCGGCACAGATAAGCTCTGTTATCTCGTAATCATAGTAATCAACAACGCCTGCTCTGACTGCAGCCTTCTTTGACGGTACCTTACGGAGCTCTCTTGAAGGACTTTCATCGCCCATTCCTTCACCCTTGGGATAACGTATACCTGCTTCTCCCAAAGCCTTTTTGAGCATCGAATTGATCTTTCTCGGCTGTAAATCCATGGGACAGGCATATGTTTCACAAATACCGCATTCACAGCAAAGCAATGCATTTTTGATATCAGGATCAGACAAAAGTCCGTTGATATCCGCACAAAGTGCTGTTTTTCTCATAATCTTATGAGGCTCTAAAGGATGTCCCATAAGATGTCTCGGACACATCTGTGTGCAGTAACTGCACTGTATGCACGCACTGTGTGCCCTGTTTAACATATGTTTAACAGAAATCCTGTTGTGATTTGCAATGTATCCGTCATTGCGAAGAACAAGGATTCCCGATGTTGTCTTTGTTACAAATTCTTTGTCAAGGTCAGCTTTTTCTATAATTCTGCCCATCATAGGGCCACCGCTGACACATATATAATCATCACATTTTACACCGCCTGCAAGTGACAGACAGTCATAAAACGATGTTCCGATCGGCACTTTAAGCACTGTCGGATGATTCACTTCACCTGTTACCGTCAAAAACTTATCGGTAAACGGAATATCTTTCAGAGCATCGCTTATGCAAAGAAGCGTTGCCGCATTTGTTACGGCACAACCTACATCAAGCGGTATGCCTGCGGGAGGTACCGTTTTTCCCGTGACCTCACGTACAAGTGTCTGTTCATCACCTGCAGGATAAAAGCTATCCATAGTGTGAATGAATATTCTGTCCGCAAGACCGTTTTCACTTATCTGTTCTTTTAAAGCGGCAATTTCTTTTTTGTATCCGCTTTTAAGACCGAAGGTGCATTTATCGGCAGAAATCTCCTGACGTACCGCCTCTGCAGTACGTACAAGCTCTGATGCAAAATTTGTCATAATATATCGGTCGGTACGAAGCAACGGCTCACATTCTGCACCGTTGATGATAAGATGCTCTATCTCTCCCGACAGCTTGACGTGAGTCGGAAATCCCGCACCGCCGCATCCTACAACACCTGCGGCAAACAGTTTATCCTTGAGAATCATTAATATCCTCCCCGATCAACTACTTTTTCTTGTTTTCTCTTTCAACTTCGATTGTATCAATTATTCCGACTATTGCACAGTCAACTACAAAATCATCGCCGCCGAGTGCTCTTCGTGCGGTACTGCCGTCTACAACCAATACCTGCTCACCGATACCTGCACCGACTGTATCTGCCGCCACAAAAGTATCTCCACGTCTTTTTGTAGTTTCTATTTCACGAACTACCATGAGCTTGAAGCCTTCCATGCCGGGTTGCTTTTTAGTCGCCCATACGTGTCCGATTACTTCACAGATAAGCATAAGCCTTTCTCCTTTAACTTAAATAAACTCAAGTATCTTTCCGTTATGAAGAAATACGTCCTTTGCTGACGGTGTTACTACCGTACCCTTTTTAAGAAGAATTACCGATTCCGCACTCTTTTCAAGCATTGAAACCGCAAGTGCTTCTGTTATGATTCCCTCGGGCAGATCATCGCCCGGAGCAGACCTTACCGTATATTTATCAATCGGTGTCTGTCCGTTAATAAGCTTGATGCCGAAGCTCTGAAGCGTTCTGACATAGCCTTCAAGAAGCTGATAAAAGCCTCTGCTTGCCGTTGTTGAAAGCTTTCGGAATTCAAGCGCACAGTCAAGAAGATTTATATCCTTACCGCAAAGCAGACCGCTGATGACGGCACACTGAACGGCACGGGTATTCCTGCCGAGCGCAATATCTGCAAGCTCAGTAAGCGACAGCTCGGTTATATAAATTTTTTCAAACTTTTCAATATCCTCTTCGCAGGTATAATTTTCAATTGTGAAAATATTATACTTGTTTCTGATATTTACGGGGAGCTTGTCACGACTGCCGATAAGCAGAACATCGGGAAGTCCCTGTCTGTACTGCTCCTCAGGTTCAACACAGTCTCCCATCACTCTCATAACTTCTCTTGTAACAAGCTCAATAAGCTGTTCTTTTGAAAGTTCGGGCATAAGAGTCACCTCTTATTTAATAATATATGCTTTGGTATTTTTACCTAACAGGCAAGCATTTGCCTCATCAAAATCAATGTGCATAGAGAGCGAGAAATTATCATTGACACGAATGATAACATCGTCAAACGTCAACGGTCTTGCGCTGTCAACCTTGACTCTGACTCTTTGACCGTCCGTAACACAAAGACGCTTTGCATCCGCAGAAGTCATATGGATATGAGCCTTTGCAACAATCACACTCTTTTCGGCACAGATCATGCCCTTGTCACCGAAGATATAAACATCTGCTGCACCGTTCAGATCGCCCGACATATTGACAGGTGCGGAAAGTCCGAGACCTCTGCAGTCTGTCATCGAAAGCTCAACCTGTGTTTCAGGTCTGACAGGACCTAAAACGGCTACATTCTCGATGCTTCCTTTTTTTGTAACAAGCTTTACCCTTTTATCCGAAAGAAACTGTCCCGGCTGGGAAAGCTCACGTACACAGTTAAGCGTTTCGCCCTGTCCGAAAAGCTTTTCGACATCGGACTGAGTCAGATGCACGTGACGTGCCGAAGCTTCTGCAAAAATGGAATCGTCACTTTTTTCTGCAGGAACACCTACAGCTTTTGTGTAACGGTCAATAACACATTCAATTATTGATCTGATTTCTTTTTCATTCATTATCTATCACCGTAATCTCCGAGTATCAGTCTGCAGAACAGTATATGTATGCAGCTTGAAAGTCGGTTAAGTGCTTTTATAATGTCACGTCTTTCGGGAACTGCCGACGCAGCCGAAAGCTCTGTCTGGCGCACAACTGCACGCAAACGGTTAAGCTGTGCCGCCATCTCACCCATTGTATATTCGGGCAACGGATGCATTTTGTTGACGAATCTGTTTTTGATGTCATGAGATACCTTTCGAAGCTCGTCCGATGTCATCGAAAGAAGCTTCTTTTCCTCCATAGGCATTGACAGTACCTCTGCAGCCAGTATATCCCGTGTAAAAAGCAGGACTTCACCGAGCTGTGACGTCAAAATCCCAAGGCCACACCTTTCTGATGTAACCTGTGCCGTAATTATTTCCGACTGCAACAAATCCAGCTTGCCCCTCATATCAATGATGGGAGAGGTTTTTGGAACTAAACGGTTTCCGTAGAGATGCGTCATCTCTTCGGGCTTTTCGCTGTACCGTCTTCCCGTCTTTGCATCAACAAAAAAAGTATATGTCTGTGATGCACCTCGTACCGAATCATAGTCGGTTTTGCCCTCGTTTACCACCGATACAGCGATACCTCTTGCGGCAAGGTAGTCTCTTGCCGCAGGAGTAACAAATACATCGGGAGGCACGGTATATTTCTTTATACCGTCAACTGAAAACGAAGAGCGAAGATCCTCTTCTGTTAAGATTCTCATTTATCGCACTTGTCAAGTGAGGGAAGGATGTACTCAACATCGCTGTGGGGTCTGGGAATTACGTGTACGGAAACAAGCTCGCCAACCTTGGAAGCTGCTGCTGCACCTGCATCTGTAGCTGCCTTGACAGCACCGACATCGCCACGAACCATAACGGTTACAAGACCGCCGCCTACGTGTACCTTACCGATAAGGTTAACGTTTGCTGCCTTTACCATTGCGTCGGCTGCTTCGATAGAGCCTACAAGACCCTTTGTTTCTACCATTCCCAATGCCTGTAATGTTTCTGCCATTTTTGATTTCCTCCTGATTATAAATAGTTTTTATATTGCTGACCGTAAATTACGGTAATACCGCCATAGCTGCAAAATTATTGATAAGTCCGTCATACGCCTCCTGCGGGATACGGTAATTTCTGAACTTTTCAATACTGTAAACGGAGTTGCCCGTTACTGCATTAAACAAGCCTCCGCTTGCGTGGTCTACGTAATATGAATCTTCTTCAAGCTGTACGGAATCATGATCGCCGATATGATGATATGCCGATGCAACACTCGTCCAGCCGTTCTGTCCGTATTGCTGAACAAGGACAGCTTCACAGCTTTCATACTTAACAATTCTGACAAGACAGATCCTGTCGTTATGGTAAGAAAGAAGATAGCTTTCCTCGCTGTCAGAGATACCGAATGAATCTACCTGAATATATACAACACCCGGCTGACCGTCTCTTTCATCAAGGAATACAGCTACATCCTGATTAGCCATACCCGCTTCTTCGCTTATATCATAAAGAAGCACGATCTCTTTTACTCCGTCAGAGTCAAAGTCAACAAAAGCCGACTTCTGAAGCATATCAAAGCTGCAGCTGATCTCTGCTCCCGTTTCAGGATTTGTAACACCTGATTTGAATCCCATTGACGGAAGTGTTGACTGATAAAAGCTTCTGAGCGACTGCGGAACATCCTCATCAATCGGCGGCAGAGCCCTTGTTGTCTGAGGCGCTGTCGTGCTCTGCTCCGGGTCAGAAATTTCTGTTCCCGAACAGGATGCAAATACCAATACAACAGCCATTATTATCGAGATAAATGAAATTACTTTTTTCATCACATACATCCCCTTATTTATCGGAAAGTCTTGAGATAACTTCTTTTGCTATACGTTCAATCTCCGAAACAGAGAACGAAGGCGGTGACGTCGGCGCGGGATTGGTTGCTGTCAAGGGAGCATTGACATCTCTTGATGATATAAATCTGTCATCATTACTCTTTGACGGTGTGCGAAGCTGTTCAAGCTCGCACTTACCGTATGCAACTCTGCGGATATTGATAAGGTGCATCGGTGTGATGTTGTCACCTGTTGCACTTCCGCCGACAGCACCGCATCCGAGTGTAAGTGCAGGCGGTAAAGACGTTGTTGCACCTACTCCTCCGAGCGCTCCCGGAGTGTTGACAAGAAGTCTGCAGACAGGCTTCTTTAATGCAAACTCTCTGACTATATCATCATTTTTGGTATGTATTGTCATTGTGTGACCTACACCCTCAACGTGAAGAATCTCGATCGATCTTTCACAAGCTTCTTCCCAGGTGTTTTCGACATAGAAAGCAAGAATGGGACAAAGCTTTTCACGTGAATAGGGATTCTTTTTTGAAACCTCTGTCTGTCGGGAAATAAGAACACGTGTTCCCGATGGGATGTTGATTCCTGCCATATCGGCAATTTTCTGTGCAGACTTACCGACGATCGCAGGATTCATTGTACCGTTGGCACGAAGAATAAATCCCGAAAGCTTTTTCGATTCCGTATCGGACAGGAAGTAACCGCCCTGTCTTTCAACCTCTTCAATAACCGACTTTTCAATACACTTTTCGGTAACAATAGACTGCTCGGAAGCACAGATTGTTCCGTTATCAAACGTCTTGCTGTCAAAGATTCTCTTGACTGCCGTTCTGATGTCAGCCGTTCTTTCAATGAATGAAGGTCCGTTTCCGGGTCCTACACCGATAGCGGGATTACCCGAGCTGTATGCCGCCTTGACCATGGCTTCGCCGCCTGTCGCAAGGATGATACCGATATCGGGATGCTTCAAAAGTGCATTTGTAGCTTCCATGGTGGTAAGTGTAATACAGTTAACAGTACCGTCGGGAGCCCCTGCCGCTCTTGCCGCTTCGTCAATTATCTTTGCCGCTTCGATGATGCTGTTTTTGGCACCCGGATGGGGACTGATAACTATTGAATTGCCCGACTTTATCGATATTATCGACTTGTACATAGTTGTCGAAGTCGGATTTGTTGACGGAATGAGCGCCGCTACAACGCCTACGGGTACACCGATCTCCATAATTCCGCCCTGTTTGTCCTCTTTTAAAAGACCTACGGTTTTCATATCCTTGATGCTGTCCCAGAGGATAACACTTCCGAGACGGTTTTTAAGTATCTTATCCTCCCATTTGCCGAAGCCTGTTTCCTCCCACGCCATTTTAGCAAGTCTTTCGGCGTGCTTATCACATTCTCTTGCTATTGAACAGCAAATAGCATCAAGCTTCTCCTGCGGGAAGCTTCCGAGTATCTGCTGAGCCTTTTTTGCTTTTGCTATAAGATCTCTGACGTCCTGAATTGATTGAAGATCTCTGTCGAGAGCCATCGTCATCGCTCCTTTATATTAAAATCCAAGCGGATTATCCGCAATTTCACAAACCGTATTTGCAAACGCTTCACACGCCGCCTTACAGGCTGCCTGATCGCCTACCAAAAGTCCTCCTGCAAAGTTAGTCTCTGTAGGCGGTCCGTAGAACACCTTCATCTCGACCTCTGCCGCTTTGACCGCTGCATCAAGTCCGACCATTGCCTCCAGAGGAGGTGCTATGAGATATGCCATTGCGACACCTTCCTGAACGTTCGCTTCCGCTGACAGGAATGAGCCTGTTCTTGAAATGCAATGTGCAAAGTAAACTATTGAATCATCATCATTTGCGCTGTAGAAGCAACTATCATTTTCAATAAAGCTGATCGCAGCCTGAAGTCCGCTTCTGACTTCTTCGGGATCCGGTCCTGCAAGAATTCCTATGAATTCACCTGCAAGACGAGTTGACGCATTCGATGAGCCTGCATACATACTGCGTGCATATACTACTCTGACAACAGCCTTCTTGGTAGCTTCGTCAAGTGCGGCATATGAGACATCGTCACAATCGGTAGTAATGATACCGAGACTTCTTTCATCAGCTGTAGCTCCCAATGACTTCAGAAGCATCGGATCAGCATTGGGAATTATTTTTACACTTAATACTTTGGTTAAAACAGGATCGTGTTTCATATCTTTCACCCTTTATATCAGCTTTGCAGTTCTACACCGCTCTTCTGAGCTTTCAGTATTTTTTCGATAAGATCGGCAATATATGCGCCTGCTTCAACTGCGGCAATACCGTCCTTGTGAATATTTGACACTACAGTACGTCTTGCTTCAGGCATACCTACCGTTGCTTTGTATGCAATGTATGCACTCATACTTTCGGCAGTCGCAAGTCCCGGTCTTTCTCCGAGCAGTACACACACTACCTCTGCCGAAAGAGTTTCGGCAATAATGTCCTCTGTCGCAACTCTGCCGTATTTGACAAAAAACGGTGTTCCGACACTGATTCCCTTTGATTTGAGTCCATCGGTAATTGCGGGGAGAATGTTTTCAAGATTAGCTTCTATCGCTGTGGACGAAAGTCCGTCACTCGCATAAATCTGAACCTGCGGATTCATCTTACACTTTGAACGCAGTTCGTTAAGAGCTTCGTCCGAAAAAGTTCTGCCGAGGTCGGGACGTGTCAGAAACTGATTCTTGTCAACACACTTCGTCTGAACAGTGAACATACCGAGTCTTTTTAAAAGATCCTCGTTGACGTCCATAAATACGGCATCCTTTGCCGCTGCGTGGTCTGCACGAAGCGTCAGAAGTGACTTTGTTGTAAGTCTGCCTCCTGCTCTGCCTACGCCTATTCTTGCAGGAGTCTTGCTCTTCATCCGAAGAAGTGCATCCATATCCTCCGGGTTTTTAAGTCCCGGCTGACCCTTGCTCTCCTTTGATGTAAGATCAGTATATTCTTTATTATCGGAAGCTCCGAGTGTTTCGGCAACTGCTCTTTTAACTGCACCGACATCTGCCGTCGCTCCCATTTCTGCGATTACCTGACGTATAATCTCATTGAGAAGTTCGTTTCTGTCCATTATCCGAGCCCCCTCATTGATGTAAATATTGTCGGATCGCCTGCACGCCGAGTCAGTTTTCCGTTTTCGGTTATGCCCATCTTTTCAAGCCAGCAGTCAAACTCGTGTATCGGTCGTTTGCCGAGAATCTCTCTGATTGCTCCGACATCGTGATAAGCGTTTGTCTGATAATTCAGCATTATATCGTCACTTGTCGGTACACCTAATATGTAATTGACACCTGCTGCACCGAGCATCAGCGATAAGTTTTCGATATCGTTCTGATCTGCAAGCATATGATTGGTATAACAGCAGTCGCATCCCATCGGAATACCCGACAGCTTGCCCATAAAGTGATCTTCAAGTCCGGCTCTTATGACCTGTTTGCTGTCATACAGGTATTCGGGGCCTATAAATCCGACAACCGTATTGACCATAAACGGTGAGAAGTGTCTTGCAAACGCATAGCATCTTGCTTCCATCGTTACCTGATCGGCTCCGTAATGAGCATCGCTTGACAGCTCGCTTCCCTGTCCCGTTTCAAAATACATTACATTGTTACCCGATGCCGTTCCGTACTTTTTCAAAAGCTCTTTTGCTTCAAGCACCGTTTCCCCTGAAAAGCCGAAGGCTCTGTTGCCCTTTTCACTGCCTGCTATCGACTGGAATATCATATCGCACGGTGCACCACGTTTTACAGCCTCGATCTGTGTCGTTATATGACCCAATACACATATCTGTGTCGGAATCTCAAATTTATTCTTTATTTCATCAAGACGCTTGAGAACTTCTGAAAGACTTGCCACCGTATCGTTAACGGGATTAAGTCCCAGAAGCGCATCTCCGCATCCGTAGCTGAGTCCTTCAAAAAGCGATGCCGTGATTCCCTCGACATTGTCGGTAGTATGGTTAGGCTGAAGTCTTGTTGAAAGCGTTCCCCTAAGTCCGATCGTTGTATTGCATCTTGCGGGAACCTGAACCTTTGACGCACCGTAGACAAGATCAAGGTTCGTCATAAGCTTTGCTACAGCCGCAACCGTCTCTGCCGTAAGTCCTTTTGAGACACGGCGAATGTCCGCTTCGGTTGTATCTGTACTGAGAATCCACTCACGAAGCTCTGCAACTGTCCAGCTTTTTATTTCATTGTATATGGTTTCGTTGAGTCCGTCCTGATTGAGTCTTGTGACCTCGTCCTCTTCATAAGGTACAACAGGATTCTCACGAAGCTCGCTTATAAGCATATTGGAAAGAACATCTTTTGCAGCTACTCTTTCAATATCGCTCTTTGCCGCAACACCTGCCAATATGTCACCTGATTTTTCCTCATTAGCCTTTGCCAGTACCTCTTTTACGCTGTCAAACGTGAAATACTGACCCGATAATAATGTTTTGTACAAGACGCATCACCACCGTTAACCGAAAATCAATGTTTTTACTATAACGGGAATTACCATACCCTCCATAAGGGGCTTTCCCATATCTATATAGTCACCCTGCTGTACAATAACCGAATCTATTGATACAACAGGTCTGTCCTTTACTTCTTCACGTAAAAGCCTGCCTAAAATCTTTGCCATATCGTGTCGGAGAACTATCATAATCGCCTCACCCTGAGGTAACACCGTGGTCAACGCACGGGCAATCGTCTTTGCAAGCGTTTTAACTGCCATATATGACGGATTTGTCTGTCCATCCATGGCAAGCACGGCATTTCTGCAATCATTCTGCGACAGATACCATGAAAATCTTTCTGCCAGAAATCTGTCATCACCCGAAAAGCATCTGCTTTGCTCTTCGTCTGAAAGCTTGAAAACGGGAATGTTTTTAAGAGGAAACAGTCCTTCACTGTAATCAATCGTACTTCCCGAAACCGAAGTAGTATATGTACCTGCACCGATTACGGTAGCACGTATTGTTTCCGCCGCACCGATAAGCTTAAACGGTGAGCAAAGACCGCTTCTTACAATCGCTTCTCCAAGCAATACTCCGATATCCTGAAATTTCAGCTTATCTCTTTCACTTCCGTAAATAAAATCAGCTACACCACCCGAAAAACAGACAGCACGAAGTCTTTTATTGACAACAAAATCGGAGCTGCCGGGTGTTCTGAATTTATCACACAAGCCGTTATTCTCTGTTACACCGAGAAACTGTTTAAGTGCTTCTGCATAGACATCGCAAATCTTTTCAAGATCGGAAACAACTGCCGTATCGCCGACAGAGACAGAAACGCCTGCTTCCCTTGCGGCAATTGCGGCACTTTCACTTATATATGTAATAACATTATTGTTGTCAAAGCGTATCAGTCTGCCACCTATATCAAGACATCCTACGGAAACGCTTTCACCGTCATCAAATACGGCAACGTTGGTTGTTCCGCCACCGATATCAAGATTTACGACTGCACACGACTCATCCGAAGAGTACTGTGCCGCACCGCTTCCCTTACCTGCGATAACCGATTCCATATCAGGCCCTGCAGTTGAAACCACGAACTCTCCGGCAAAACTACTGAGGTACCTGAGTACTTCTTCACTGTTTTCTTTTCGAGCAGATTCACCCGTTATAATAACTGCTCCCGTATCAACCTCTGACGGAGTAAAGCCTGCCTTTTTATACTCTGCGGCAACAATCTCACGAACAGCCTCGCCGTCAATCATAACGGATGTACGCAGAGGAGTTGTATAAATATCGCCTTTATAAATTATCTCTTTGGAAACGATCGAGATTTTGGGTACTGTAAAAAAGCTTGAAGTATTATCCATACCGAGCTGACTGAATATAACCTGGGTAGTGGAGGTGCCTATGTCAATACCGACAGATAATATACATTTCAAGACACACACCCCCAAGTATTTATAATATATTGTATCATAATAATACGATATGTACAAGTGTTAATTGAAAAAAATTAAAAATTTTATTAAGGTACCTAAGTATGTGAAGTCATAAAAAGATGACCTGCCAAATGACAGGTCATCTTTGAGCTATTAATTAAATTATTTAACCATGCTTGCGATTTCGCTTGCAAAGTTGTCTTCCTTCTTCTCAAGGCCTTCGCCCTTAGCAAAGCGTGTGAAACCTGTGCACTTAATCTCTGCACCGATTTCCTTAGCAGTATTTTCGATATACTTTGCAACGTTGATGTCGCCATCCTTAACGAATGCCTGTTCAAGGAGACAAACTTCCTTGCAGTACTTCTGGATTCTGCCTGTAACGATGCCTTCCTTAACCTTTTCGGGCTTGTTAGCCATCTTGGGATCCTCTGCAAGCTGAGTAAGAAGGATTGCCTTTTCCTTATCAAGAACTTCTGCGGGAACAGACGCGGGATCAAGATAGAGGGGGCTCATAGCTGCGATCTGCATTGCAACGTCTTTACCCATAGCCTTGAATGCGTCTGTAGCTGCTGCTTCGGCAGAAGCGTCGAACTCTACAAGAACACCTACTGTACCGCCACCGTGAACGTAAGTTGCACAAGTGCCTTCGATACGGATAAATCTGCGGATGTTCATGTTCTCACCGATCTGAAGGATCTTGTCCTGAAGGTTCTCAACAACCGTTCTGTCGGAACCGGAGAGAGTCATATTCTTGAGCTCTTCAACATCAGCAGGATTCTGCTGAGCAATAGTCTTAGCAACATCGAGAACGAAATCACGGAAAACCTGATTCTTTGCAACGAAGTCTGTTTCGGAGTTTACTTCAACAAGAACGCCGATCTTGTCATCGTTATATGCAAGTACAACACCTTCAGCAGCGATTCTGCCTGACTTCTTTGTAGCTGCAGCAAGTCCCTTTTCACGAAGGAAATCGATAGCCTTTTCCATATCGCCGTCGGATGCCTGCAAAGCCTTTTTACAATCCATCATACCTACGCCGGTCTGCTCACGGAGTGCCTGTACGTCTTTTGCTGTGAATGCCATAAATAATTCCTCCAATTAACAAATTTTAGTGGGCGATAATTATTCAGCAACAGCTTCTGCTGTCTCTTCAGCTGCTTCGGGAGCAAGCTGTTCGCCCTGTCTGCCTTCGATGATAGCATCTGCCATTGCGCCTGCAATAAGCTTAACTGCACGGATAGCATCATCGTTGCCGGGGATAACATAATCTATTTCATCGGGATCGCAGTTTGTGTCAACGATAGCAATGATCGGAATACCGAGCTTCTTTGCTTCTGCTACTGCGATGCGCTCTTTTCTGGGGTCAACAATGAACATAGCAGCGGGCTGCTTCTTCATTTCTGTGATACCGCCCATGAACTTCTCAAGCTTTTCGATCTGAAGCTTAAGCTTGATAACTTCCTTCTTGGGAAGCATATCGAATGTGCCGTCTTCTTCCATAGCCTTGAGCTGAGCGAGTCTCTTGATACGCTTTTTGATTGTGCCGAAGTTTGTGAGCATACCGCCGAGCCAACGTGCATTAACGTAGGGCATTCCGCAGCGAACAGCTTCCTCACGGACGGAGTCCTGAGCCTGCTTCTTTGTTCCTACGAAAAGGATTTCGTCGCCGTTTGCAGCGATATCACGGATTACCATGTAAGCTTCTTCAAGCTTTTTGACCGTCTTCTGAAGGTCGATGATGTAAATACCGTTACGCTCTGTGAAGATGTAGGGAGCCATTTTGGGGTTCCATCTTCTGGTCTGATGTCCGAAATGGACGCCTGCTTCAAGCAGTTGTTTCATGGATACTACTGACATTTGTTTTTTCCTCCTTAAGTTTAACCTCCGGACGGCTTTAGTGCGTGAAAACGGCACATTTTTGCACCGCCACTCACACGCAGAACACCTGTCCGTGCGATTTGCCAAAAGATTATATCACTCTTCAGTGATTTTTGCAATAGTAAAAATGTAAAATTTTTAACTTTTATTACGATATTATTGGTCAAAAAGACTGTTTTGCAAGTCAAAAAGAGCGTTTCGCCTTTCCTGTGTCTGTTCCCGGTCAACACTCCATCCGCTTTCCGTCATAACAAGGATGCTCCCCTCTTCGGTATCCTGCGGCAAGTCCGACATCGGCAAAACAACCGTTTCTCCGTCCTCTTCGCAAACGGCAAAGCTCTCTTCGATTCTGTCAACCGTTATCTTTCTCATCATTTATCTCCGATCAATAAAAAATCTCTTCGCCGTTACTTGTTATCACAATCGTTCCGCTTTCGTCCGTGCGAAGCATCTCTATACCTCTTTCCGCAAAGAGACTGACGGTCTCTCTGTGAGGATGACCGTAATCGTTATCGATTCCGCACGACACGATCGCCAATTCGGGAGAAACAATATCCAGAAAAGCTTTGCCTGTTGATGTCGAGCTGCCGTGATGCCCCGCTTTCAGAACATCCGCATCAAGGTAATGCTTGTATTCGCCGTTCAGAATCTCATTTTCCGCAGGCTTTTCCGCATCGCCCGTAAATAAAAACGATGTGTCACCGTAAATCAGATTGAAAACAACCGACATATCATTGAGATCCTCAAACTGCTTTGCGGGACCGAGAATCATCATCTCCATCTGACCGACGGTAATATTCTTTCCCGGTGTTGCCGATATTACCGTTGCGCCCGACTTTTTAACCGACTTCAAAAACGATTCGTATACCGACGTTGTCGGCGTATTGCTTTTTGAAAGCTTCGGCATAATTACATTAAGAACGGTAAACTCATCAATCACTCCGCTGAGACTGCCTATATGATCGGAATGAGGATGTGTAGCTATAACATAATCGATCGTATCAAAGCCGCATTGTTTAATGTAATCCGTAACCGTCTCTTCATATCCTCGCTCGCCTGCATCAACAAGAACAGCATATTCATCGGTATGGATAAAGGCGCAGTCACCCTGTCCCACGTCGATAAAATGCACCTTCATTGCATTTTCGCCGTTGTATTCCTCTTCCATCCCCATATAGGCATAAATCTCGTCCCAGCCGGGAATGATCTTTCCGCCGTCAAGCACGGTAATCAATGCCGCCGATACTATTACGGCTATACCTATTATTATGTAAAATATCAGCTTCGACTTTTTAGAATTCTTCATCGGGTTCCGTTGAAAATCCTTCATCAACGTTTTCCTCCTGATTCTGTAAGGATGTCGGAGTCTCATCCGAAAGAGCACACATCTCCATCCATTGCTGTTTGGTTATGAGCACCTTTCTCGGCTTACTGCCTTCAAACGGGCCTACAATCTTACGCTCCTCCAGCTCGTCAATAAGTCTTGCCGCACGTGCATAACCGAGTCCGAGCTTTCTTTGCAGCAGCGTTGTTGATGCCATCTGTGCATCGACAACTATTTCTATCGCCTTGTGAAGCTTTTCGTCTACACGAGGTGCTTCACCGTTTTCTTCGGGGATCACGTCTGCGCCCTTCTTACGTGCAGCCGCCTGACGTTCAATCTCATCCATTATGTCCTCGTCATAGGAGGTCTCTTCCTGATTCTTTATAAACGTGACAACGTCCTCTACTTCCATATCGGATACAAACGCACCCTGTACACGAAGAGGCTTTGACATTCCTACGGGATTGTAAAGCATATCACCGTTACCGAGAAGCTTTTCTGCACCTGCAACGTCAAGAATCGTTCTGGAGTCGATCTGTGACGATACCGAAAGCGCTATTCTGCTGGGGATATTGGCCTTGATAAGTCCCGTAATAACGTCAACCGACGGTCTTTGTGTAGCGATAACAAGATGCATTCCCGCCGCACGTGCCATCTGCGCCAATCGACAGATCGCGTCCTCAACCTCACTCTGAGCTACCATCATAAGGTCTGACAGCTCATCAATGAAGATTACTATTCTGTTCATTCTCTCGACAGAAGGATCTCTGTCTGCAAGTTTATTGTATCCGCCGATGTCTCTGACATTCTTTTCCGAGAACTCCTTGTATCTTCTGAGCATTTCGGATACCGCCCAGTTGAGCGCTCCCGATGCTTTTCTCGGATCGGAAACTACCGGCACCAACAGATGCGGTATACCGCTGTATACGGTAAATTCAACCTGCTTGGGGTCAATCATAAGAAGTCTGACCTCGTTGGGATCAGCATTGAAAAGAATGCTCATAATCATTGAGTTGATACATACAGATTTACCCGATCCCGTTGTACCTGCTATCAGAAGATGCGGCATCTTTGCAAGGTCTGCACAGATAACGTTACCTGCGATATCCTTGCCGAGTGCTACGTTAAGTATACTCTTTGCCGTTCCCTTCTTATATACATCTGTATCTATTATCTCACGAAGAGTGACGGAAACCTTTGATTTGTTCGGAACCTCGATTCCTATTGCAGCTTTGTTCGGAATAGGCGCTTCGATACGAACACCCGATGCGGCAAGGCGCAAAGCGATATCGTCTGCAAGATTTGTAATCTTGCTGATCTTAACACCCTCGGCTGGAAGAAGCTCATACCGTGTAACCGAAGGACCTCGGAAAACACCTGTTATTGATGCCTTGACATTAAAGCTTTCGAGAGTCTTTATAAGTAATGCGGAATTCTGCTCGATCTCACCGCTGTTACTCATTTCCATTGTAAGCGCAGGAAGCGACAGACATGTAAGCGGCGGCTTCATATAAGCTTTTTCTTCCTGTTCCTTTATCTCTTCCTGTTCGGAAATTTCTTTTTCAATCTCCTTTGTAGCCTTTGCAACCTCCGAAGGTGTGATCGTTTCAACCTTTTCGGACTCCGGCTCTGTTTTGGTCGGACGAATGCGCTTTGGCGGCTTCTGAATCGGTATGCCGTCCTCCTCTTCCTCCGCTTCTTCAATAACTACGGGAGGAGCAAAAGAAGATGCCTGCTCTTCCTTTTTGTTCTCCTTCGCATTATCAGGGATTATATAATCAGGCAAATAGTTGTCGTTTTCGCTGAACTCAAATTTCGGAACAGCCTCGGGTCCCACAGGGAAATCAGGATTGAACTCCTGTTCCTTCTCAGCTTCCTCAGCCTTTTTCCGTTCCGACTCAAGCTTCTGCTGTCGTCTTTTCGCTCGCTCAGCCTCATTCTCCTCGTGACGGCGCATACCCTGCTCGATCTTCGCATCGGCGAAGCTTCCGACCTTTTTGACAGGCTTTGAGAAAAATCTGACAACCGAGATAAGTGTCGTACCCGTAAACAGAACAACCATCGCAACCAGAACAATTATCATTATTATCATCGACGGAACTTTACCGCACGTTTTGGCAAACATATCGCCGATAAATACACCCATTACGCCTCCGCTGGAGATAACAGAATCATAGTTCCATGCATCCTTTATATGCTCCAGAAAAGTAACATCGGCAAGATACTCGGCACTGTTGCCCGCAACATGAACAACGCCGCTGAGGAAAAGTACAAAAACACCTGCGCAAACAAATTCGGATATCAGTCCGCCGATATTCTTGTTCATCGCAAACAGAGCTGTCAGCGCAAACAGCGTAACAGGCAGTGCCCACGCACAAATGCCGAACAGTCCGAACAGACTCTCGTGGAAGAATCTCCAGACACCGATGCCCTCAAGAATCGCCATTGCCGATATAAGGATACCCGACAACAGCAGTATCCACGCAATAGCCTGTCTCTTCGCAGGTGCAAGCTCCTCCCTGATTGCTTTCTTATCGGGAGCCTTTGATACAGACTTTTTTGATGTATTATTCTTCTTTGAAGTTTGGTTTTTTGAACGGGTTGCGGAAGAATTTACATTCTTCTTTGCCGTTGACTGTTTTGCAGCCAAGTTGATCCCTCGCTTTTATACTTATTCATAATATTATAGCATCTTTTTCAGATTGTATCAAGATTTTTTGCACTTGATTTTAAATTCTTAAAATCTTATTAACATTCACATTTAATCAACATTATTTTAATATATGTTTGTTAAAATTCATTATAACAACAAATGATGATTGATACTTTATGCCGAAGTTTGTTATAATAACATACAATGAATATGAAAATGAATCGGAGTGTCTGAAACTGATGAAAATGACCAAACCTTTTTATACTGTCCGTGAGTTTCACAACCTGCGTGAGCTTATGGATCAGAGTGCACAGCTGTATCCCGACAGATACGCTTTTGAAGTAAAGAACGACAAAGGCGAACACTATTTTATCACATACAAGGATTACAGAAATGAAATCAACGCCCTCGGTACAGCCCTTTTTGATATGGGCTTCAAGGGCGGTGCTCATATTGCCGTTTCCGGTGAAAACTGCTATGAATGGTGTCTTTCATATTTGGCAACAGTTCTCGGCAGTAATGTAATCGTTCCCATTGACAAGGAGCTTTCTGCAGACGATATTTACGGTATCATCGAAAAAGCTGAGGTTAAACTTCTTTTCTGTGACAACAAGCTTCTTAAAAAGCTTGACCGTGAAAGAATCAAGGATGTAATTATTGTAAACTTCAGACAAAAAGAGGATGCGGACGGCGTACTCTCTCTTGAAAAACTTGTTTCAAAGGGACGCAAGCTCCTGTCTGCAGGCAAAAAAGAATTCCTTGAAGTACCGATTGATCCCGAAAAGATGTGTACACTTCTTTTCACATCGGGTACTACAGGCACATCAAAGGGCGTTATGCTTTGCCAGAGAAACTTCTGCTCCGACGTTGCTCTTGCAATGTCTGTTGTTAAGATCTCTCCCGATGACTGCGGTATCTCGATGCTTCCGCTTCATCATACATATGAAAGCACAATTATCCTTTTCTGCGCTCCTTATACAGGTGCAAAGGTTACCTTCTGCGAGGGCTTCAAGTATGTTCTCCGTAATATGAAGGAATTCAGCCCGTCCATATTCGTCAGCGTTCCGCTTATCCTTGAAACAGTTCACAGAAAGCTTATGAAGGCTGTCCGTGAAAAGCCTCACGGTGAGTTCAAGTTCAAGCTCGGTAGCGTTATCTGTAAGGCTGCCGCAAAGGTTGGTATTGATCTTAAGAAGGTATTCTTTAAAGAGATTCAGGAAACATTCGGCGGCGCTATGAGACTTATCATCTGCGGTGCTGCTCCTATCAATCCTCAGATTCTCAAGGACTTTGACGCATTCGGTATTCAGATTATTTTCGGTTACGGACTTACAGAGTGTTCTCCTCTTGTAATTCTTAATAACGACAGACTTCACCTTGCCGAGTCTATCGGCGTTCCGCTCCCCGAGGTTGAAGCAAAGATCATCAACCCCGACGAAAAGGGCGTTGGCGAAATCTGTGTCAGGGGTCCGATGGTAATGCTCGGTTACTATCAGAACGAAGAGGCTACACGTGAAGTCATCGACGAGGACGGATTCTTCCATACAGGCGACCTCGGCAGAGTTGACTCAAAGGGACGTTTCTATATCTGCGGCAGAAGCAAGAATGTTATCGTTACTGATAACGGAAAGAACATCTTCCCCGAAGAGCTTGAATATCACCTCAGTCTTAATCACGTTATCGCAGACAGCCTTGTCTACGGTGAAGAGGATAAGAAGGGCAAGCTTGCAGTCAGCGCAAAGATCTTCCCCGACTATGCAGAGGTTAAGGAAGTTCTCGGTAAAGACGAGGTTTCCGATGAAGAGGTTGAACAGGTCATCAAGGAAGCTGTTGATAAGACAAACAGCGAAGTCCCCTCTTTCAAGAGAATTACAAGATTCTCCATCAGAAAGACCGAGTTCATCAAGACAACAACATCAAAGATTCAGAGATTCAAAAAAGAAAACCTCAACGACGAATAAAAACTTTTCGGGAGAGCGATACGCTCTCCCGAATTTGTTTGCCTATAAGTCAAGCACCTTTTCGTGCTTCTATAAAAATATCAATATCCTCCACAATATACTCTCTGCCGGTAGTATGCAACACATCGTAGCAGGTACCGAGATAATCAAGCACACCGTATTTTTTAAAAATCAACATTGCCTCTCTGCCTGTCAGCTTTTTGTCAGCTCGGTATGCCTCGAAACAGAACGCCTTGAACTCCAATGTTTTGCTCATTCATTACACCTCCGGCAAGGACAGTCTTCCGGAACGTTCTTCGTTGAAAAGCTGTGCCAGCATAAGAGAGCTGTACTGCCACACTTTTGTTTCTTCACGTTCAAGATATGAATACAGCTTTGACTGTGTAAATCTTTCGATCGCTTCATCCTCTGACCAATCGTTGAGCTCCATAATCTTTTGTGTTACGTTAGCGGTAATTCCGTAAAGAAGTGTTTCAAAACTACGCTCATTCATTATCAGATTACCTCCGTATCAATATATTTAAGATAGTTGAGTGACTCTTCCGTATGAAACAAAACCTGATCGCAAAGAGCTTCTGTTTTCAGATTTTTAAGTGCAGTTTCTCTGTCCAGATCTCCGTTTTCATATTCTACTACCACACGGTAAACTCTGTCATCCGCAACGGGTCCGATAACAACATCATAATCTCCGGTAGGCTTGCCGCTTCGGTTGCTGCATATAAAATCAAGCCATTTCTCATCTGCAACATCAAAACGAATCACCGTAAGAGCCGATTCTGCACCGACCGAATCAAATTCATAACGGTTAACACATTTATGATCAGTATTATTTCTGTATGCAACTTTTATCGCCCAGCTTTTCGCCTGCGCTTCGCTTGTTGTAGTATAAAATCCTCCTCCGAAATCAAGAGGGCGCTTTGCCTCTAAAATTCTCGGAATATCAACAATCGTATCACTACCGTGAAATACTATCATTTAACCGCCCCATTCTGATAATTCGCAATTTCATTATACACTACCGATTTATTTAAATCAATACTTTTTGCTATATCATAAATAGTTTGCATTTCTTTTGCTTTTCTATAAAATGTTGACGGACTCATTTTGCATCTTTCTGCGGTTTTACGCACCGAGATTCTGCCGTTTATATAGTCGTCTCTCACCTCTTCAAACTCCTGCGGTAACGGCTCCTTCTCTCTGCCGAAGCGCACTCCTCTTTTCTTTGCGCTTTCTATTCCCTCTGCCTGTCTGCGGCGGATAAACTCCCTTTCCGTCTGTGCCACATACGACAGCATCTGCAATACAAGATCCGCTATAAACGTTCCTGTCAGGTCGTTCTCCTTTACTGATATCATGATATCTTTAAAAAATCAAGTGTTTTTGAAGAAAGCGGATTGATTTTTACGTTTTTATCTGCATAAGTCGGGGCGGTTTTCTTTTAACCAGGTAATCATTGCTTTTGCTCTGCTTTCAAGATCAGGCAATTCGTCAAATGAAAAGAACTGAAGCTTTAAGCTTTCTTCGTCTGTTATTTTCAACTCGCCTCTCACACTTTCGGCAAGAAACAAAGTTACAACGGAATACAGAACATCTCCGTTCGGATACTCAAAATAAAAATCCTTTCCCGAAAATACTGTCAGCATTGTCAGCTTTTCCGCAAAAAGTCCTGTCTCTTCCTTTAACTCTCGAAAAGCTGTTTCTTCAAGACATTCTCCAAGCTCCAGTCCTCCGCCCGGAAGTCCCCAGGTCTCAGTATCCGAACGAAGATTTAAAAGAACCCTGCCTTCTCTGATCACAAGCACGGTAGCGCCTGCCGACAATAACGGTCTGTGTCCGACGATTTTTCTCAGTTCGCTTAAATAACTCATTTTTTCACCCTCAACTTTTATTTGTTACATTATAATATCTGTTATAAACTTTTCCCGAAACTCGGTTTGTTCCTCTGTTTCTTCTTTTGTCAGCTCTTGTATTTTCGTCAAAAACAAAGTATAATCTACTAAAATGTGTATGGAGTGAGATTTATGTGGTTTGTTTTTGCGCTGTTATCTGCCGTTTTTGCGGCACTTACCTCGATACTTGCCAAAATCGGTATCGACGGTGTCAACTCTAACCTTGCTACCGCTGTCAGAACGGTAGTTGTTGTGATTATGTCCTGGGGTATGGTTTTTCTGACAAACGCTCAGGGCGGACTTTCCGAAATCAGTAAAAAGAGCTGGATCTTTTTAATCTTATCGGGACTTGCTACCGGTGCTTCGTGGCTGTGCTACTACCGTGCATTGCAGATCGGTGATGCTTCAAAGGTTGTTCCCATCGACAAATTAAGCGTTGTCATTACGCTGATTCTTGCTTTTGTTTTTCTTCATGAAGAATTTACAGTCAAGTCCCTTATCGGCTGTATTCTTATCGGTGCAGGTACGCTGATTATGGTTTTATAATTGTACGCTTTATTGTACTTTTCTCTGTGTACAATAGTCTCAACACAAGGAAAGGATTGGTATAAATGATTCTTATTGAAAAGCTGTCCGAACTCTCTGCCCTGTTAAAGAACTACAGAAATGATGAATCCGAACAAAACGAAGACGCTGTTTATTCGTGGTTCGATGATAACCGTGAATTCTTCAGCGACTTATCGTCAAAAGAAACTCTTTCTGTCAGCGATCCCATAGGTGATCTTTGCCGTTTATGCATCTGCTCACTTGTTGATGAGTCTGTAGAGGAAATCTTCACTTACGCGCCCGATGAAATGCTTGATTATGTAATAGACGAGATAGCTTCATTCATTGAAAATGACGGCAAGGATATTTCACAACGCCGATTTACATTTGACGAAAAAGTCTTTATCGTTGACAGATATCAGGATGAT
>JAFQIG010000038.1 GCA_017397655.1 Clostridia bacterium
AAAATCATTGAAATAGCCTCGTATTTCCGCTGATTTTTGCCTTGTTGTGACAAAAATCTTCTCTTTCAAAACTGCGTTGCATCTGAAATGCAATAGGTTGCGTGCAGTCGGGCATTTCTTCGATGCAGCCATACTGACGTCTGGCAAAGAGAAAAATGTCCGACCGTGCGTGAAATATTGTATTTCAGACATATGGAATTGTCTTATCAAAAAGTATACTTTTGTAGAATCTGAATGAAGGATAAAACAAAAGGGATGATACTATGAAATGTCCTGAATGCGGATCGGACAAAATAAGCTTTCAAAGAGAACAGCTGAGATGCCTCGGCAAACGATATATAACGGTGTGTGTATGTCAGCATTGCGGACACGATTGGAAAAGGGATAAATCACACGGAACGATATACAACATACTTTCACTTTTATTGTGGCCGTTTTTTGTGACTGCGTGGTTTTATAAGACGCCGTTGATAAGGCTGCAAAGATGTATGAGAATTATTATAATTGCGGCGGTGTGGTCGGTATTGCTCGTATACATTCTTCTGACACAGGTGTACGTATAAAAATACATACCGCAAACAAAATAGGATGTATCATCAACATCAGTTTTTGATGTTCTGATACATCCTTTTTAGCATTATTTTGAAAGCCTGATTGTGTAAAGCCAATCAGAATCAACCGTATCGGGGTTGATGACAGGGAAAATAATTTCCGCTTTGCCGCAGTTCTCTTTGATCTCAAGAACGGCATCGCTGCCCAGAAGAGTCGCCTTGAGTGTCGGGTCATAGTCTACAAGGTCGAGGGTTTGTGAGCCGAACGGGAAGCGGTTGATGATTGCATAAACATCATCGCCCTTTTTAGTGTAATAAACACCGTCCTGAAGCTTCTTGGAATAAATCTTTGTTCCGTAAATTGCTTCACCGTTGACACGAAGCCAGTCGCCCATCTGAAGAAGTCTTTCTTCCATAATAACGGGAATTGTGCCGTCTGCCGCAGGACCGATATTGAGCAGGAAGTTACCGCCCTTTGAAACAAGGTCGCAGAGCATTTCGATAAGCTCCTTGGCGCTTAAGTAATCGCACAGTTCCTCATTTCTGTTAAAGCCGAAAGATCTGCCGATGCCACGACATTCCTCAAACGGTCTGTCAAGCTCTATGTCCTCGATCTTTTTGCCTGCCTCGATATATCCGTATTCGCTGGTAAAATTGCCGCCGAGATGGCCTCTTGTTTCCTTGCCCCAACGGTCATTGGGTACGATAAAATCCTTTACGCTTGACTCGTTGTAAAGCCACTGCAGGAACTGAGTAGAATGCCATACCGATGACGGATGCTCCCATTCACCGTCGGTGAAAAGAGTGCTCGGCTGATACTTTTCAACCAGCTCTTTAAGCATGGGGATAAGGTGCTCAAGAGCGTACTGTTCCGGATCCTTAAGATACGTCGGATGGAACCACTCGTAAACAGAATGATATACGCCGAATCTGACATCGGTAGGAGCTAAAGCATCCTTTAATTCCTGCAAAAAATCTCTGTGCGGACCGACATCAACGCTGTTCCAGTTCCATGCGTAATCGGTTTTGTAAAGGCAGTAGCCGTCATGATGCTTTGAAACGATGTTTATATATTTTGCACCGCTTTTTACAAAGAGATCAGCCCACTTTTTTGCATCAAAAAGCTCTGCTTTAAAGCCGCTTACAAAGTCCTCATACTTTGTTTTTTCACCGTAAACTCTGTTGTGAAAATCAAGAACTTCGCCCTCATTTTCGATCTGTCTCATATACCATTCGGCATAATCACCCTTCTTTGTATAAGCAGGAACGGAATAAAGTCCCCAATGGATAAAGATACCGAATTTTGCATCACCGAACCATTCGGGAACAGGACGGGAATTAAGGGATTCCCAGTTATTTTCGTACATTAAAATCACTCCGAAATGTTTTATTGTTTTATAAAACTATATCATTCACATGGATTTAAGTCAAGGACAGGCTGAAAATATTGACTAATAAAACAGTTGTGCTATTATATATAAGAGGTGATAATAATGTTTGCAAAGATATACAACAGCGAAATTAAAATCGATTACAGTAACAAGGACGGATTCAATTCGTATCCGTCAGATATAAAAAAGGAATACGTGCAAAGCATCGAGGAAGGTCTTGATATCGAAAAGTACAAGGATCTTTTTGATGCTGTGGCGGCATTGGAAAACGGCGAATATAAAAACCGCCTCAGCGACGTAATCTATGATATAGTTATCAATGCAGGAATGCGTTCCGATTATAAATACAACGAGCCTTCGGAGTATGAAGAGATCAGAAAGCTCTCAGCACCTTGCAAATTAAACGGAAAGCTTCCCGACAACGAGACTCTTTACAAAAAGCTTCTCGGAGCGTGGACAGGCAGAGCGTGCGGATGTCTTCTCGGAAAGCCTGTTGAGGGGATCAGAAGTGGTGAGCTTATTCCGTTTTTGAAGGAAACGGGAAACTATCCTATGCACAGATATATTCTCAGCACGGACGCTACCGAGGAGGTTTGCTCGCATTACAAATTCAATCTCAGAAACAAGCCGTATGGGGATAACGTTGACGGTATGCCTGTTGATGATGATACAAATTATGTTGTGCTCTCGCAAAAGATCATCGAGGATTACGGCAGGGATTTTACTTCACGCGATGTTGCATCGGCATGGATGAAATATCAGTCGGTATACTCATATTTTACAGCCGAAAGAATTGCGTATGTTAATTTTATCAAATGCATAATGCCTCCTGCCTCGGCAATGTATAAAAATACCGCGCGTGAATGGATAGGTGCACAGATACGTGGAGATTATTTCGGATATATAAATCCCGGGGATCCCGAAAAAGCGGCAGAAATGGCATATCGTGATGCACGTATCTCTCATGTCAAAAACGGTATTTACGGGGAGATGTTTGCATCGGCAATGGTATCGGCTGCTGCCGTTACAGATGACATAGAGCAGATTATTCTTACAGGCTTGTCGAATATTCCGTCAACATCAAGACTTTATGAGTCTGTTATGGGAATAATTGAAGGCTACAGAAACGGTGTAACGGTTGATGAATGCTTTGATGTCATTCATTCCGCTTACGATGAACATACAGATCACGGTTGGTGTCATACCATTTCAAACGCAATGATAGTTGCGGCGGCGCTTCTTTACGGAAAGGGCGATTTCGGAAAGTCAATCTGCATTGCGGTAGGTATGGCTTTTGATACCGATTGCAACGGTGCAACCGTAGGCTCGGTGCTCGGAATGCGTAACACGATTGACGGTATTGATGAGTATTGGAAAAAGCCGATTAACGGAAAAATCCACACCTCCATCTTTGGCGTGGAAACGGTAGATATAGAGAAAGCAGTCGGAAAGACTATGGAGCAGATGAAATAAACAAGGTGAAACGATGCACAAGGTGACAGTTAACGGAAAAACAGCATATGCCGCAGACGGTACACTTTTGTCCGACGTTCTGATGAAGTCGGGCGATAGTGTCAGTCACCCGTGCGGCGGAAAGGGTATTTGCAAAAAATGTCTTGTTACCGTCAACGGCAAAGAAGAGCTGTCGTGCCGTTACATAATAAAAGATGATATTAACGTAACTGTTTTTAAAGAAGAGGACGGCATCACCGATGAAAAAGTTGTTTTGAAGGATGTGACTTGTCTTGCGCTTGATATCGGTACAACAACACTTGCGCTGGCTGCGGTTTCGCTTGATGACGGCAGAATAATCAAGGCGGTAACACGCGACAATCCTCAACGCTCTTTCGGTGCGGATGTCATATCACGAATTGAATATTGCCGACAAAACGGAATAACACAGCTTCATAAAGCTTTGATTTGTGAAATCAATTCAATGATATCGGAATTTGCTTTGGCAAAGAGAGCGAAGCTGTATGCTTCGGGCAATGTAACGATGCTTCATACACTTTTCGGCATAGATTGCTCCTCTTTGGGCGAGTCACCGTATACACCTGCTTTTCTTGAATCAAAAACGGTAATGGCGGAAGAAATCGGGATAAAGGGTGTGGAGGTTGTTTGTTCCTTGCCGTCGATATCGGCATTTGTGGGTGCGGATATTGTGTCGGGTATGGGGTTTATCGGACGACCGAAAAGAGGCAGACACAGCTTGCTCCTTGACCTTGGCACCAATGCCGAGATTGTGTTGACAGGCGAAGAATCATCGCTCTGCACCGCAGCGGCGGCAGGACCGTGTTTTGAGGGTGCAAATATAAGTTGCGGTATGAGTGCGACAAGCGGAGCGATATATTCGTATTCAAAAAAAGAAATCGGAACAATCAATAATGCACCTGCAAAAGGCATCTGCGGTACGGGTCTTATTGATGTTGTTGCGTATCTTATAAGTGAAAACTATGTTGATAAAACGGGTTTTATGGAAGAGGGATCTGTTGAAATTGCAGACGGTGTGAGGATAGATCAAAAGGATATACGGCAGTATCAGCTTGCAAAGTCAGCCGTTTGTTCGGCGATTCTGACCTTGATGCAGCTGAAGAATGTTTCGTTTGACGATATAGACAAGGTTTATGTTTCGGGCGGCTTTTCGGTAAAAATCAATATTGACAATGCGGTATCAACGGGACTTATTCCGAAAGAGCTTGCATCAAAATGTGTTTCCCTGAACAACAGCAGTCTTTTGGGTACGGCAAAGTATGCCGCAGAACAAACCGATCTTTCATACATTACCGACAAAGCGAAATATATTGACTTGTCAGACAACGAAACATTCGCCGATCTTTTTATTAAAAATATGGCATTGTAATACAAAGCGTTTTTTGTTTAAGGAGTTTTTATTTCGGGGAAGTCATCCCGTCACATTTCCCGACAAGCAGGGAGGTTTCGAGAAAGGTGACGAGATGACGCGTTCTTTGCCCCGAAGCTGTACAAAGGTACTGCGAGAGGGCAAAAACGCGACAAACGCACATACATAGAAATAAAAGACAGCGAAATTTCATTACAAAAAATCGCTGTCTTTATGTTTTTTAGTTAATTCAGCTTGTCGTG
>JAFQIG010000039.1 GCA_017397655.1 Clostridia bacterium
ATTTTATACAATCATGCGGTTTAAGGTCAACTTTATTGTAAACCATGTGCTCGGACAATCTGTAAACCATGTCCCCCTTGACAAGATTGCCGCCCCTACATTTTGGGTAGTGCGACCACAGAGCCCATCGGGTCATTCTGAACGAAGTGAAGAATCTTTTGGTATTTGTTAAGATCCTTCACCTGCCTTTGGATGACAACCGTGAGTCGGTGCATCGAACCAGCCAACAGAACAATTGCACATCATTAAATGATTATCACGTTATACTCCGATGGCAAATATTGTAAATTCGTCCAATTGCTTTTAATAAATCAAAACTTTATTATCGGGCGGCAACCTCCGCCCATACATTTTGGGTAGTAATTTGTGCTTAATAGAAAAACATAACATTAAAACAAGGGGAATCCTGCAAGCCGATACAGGCAGGATTCCCTTTGAATATTGAAAAGCACAAATTATTTTTTAAGATTATAATGACTGAAGATATAAATAGGGACTGCTGACCAGCCGTGGCAGAGACTGCCTGCATAGTCGAAATCGTCTGCACCCTTTTCCGTCTCCCAGAATGTGTCTGCGCCGAGTGACAGCATTCTGCCCCAGATGCGCTCAATCTCTGACAGAACGTACTCGCGGTTATCATCAGAGATGCGAAGGAGTGCTTCATACGCATAGATGGTCATACTGACGGAACACTCAATAAGCTCTGAGGATTTCAGCATATTCTCAACAGAAAGTATATTCTCCTGCGGTACGGCATCCGAGAACAGCATCATAGCCTGTGTGAGCTGATGAAGCGGCTTTTCGTCACCGAGACGTGTAATATAACCGCCTGTTTTCTCATCGTAAAACGCCTTATGTGCATTGTCGGCAAGCTGTCGTGACTGCTTCAGGTAATAATCGGCACTGTCGGGACAGATCTTTTCACAAATTTTTGAGAAGCAACGAAGTGCATCGGACACAAACGCGCAAAGAGGGCTTTCATAAACCGCCGTTTCGTGTCTGCCGTTACCCGAAAGACCCGGCTGCCACTCATAAAAATTCCACGCACTCTTGCCGCAGAACAAAGGAATAAGTCCGCTGTCATCAATACGTGCAATAAATCCGTCAACAATCGTTCTGAGTGTATCAAAAATCTCTTCGGCAAGCGAAAGATCACCTGAAAACTCGGTATACTCCAGCACCTCACGGACATAGACTGCCGTGAATGACGGAATGTTGACAGGCACCTTGCCCGGAGCGCAAAGTTCGATGAGTCCGTCCTCACGAAGAGCGTGATGCATAAGATACAGAACGGATCTCGGAAATTCGTATTCGCCGAAAGCGTAGTAACCGCAAAGAATCTGGACACGGCTGTCCATAGCATACTGTGACTGTTCACGCCAAGGACAATCCTCGTAATGCTCGTGCATACACATGTGCAGCGTTTTTCTGCCGACTTCCCAGATGCGCTTGTGCAGACCGTCCTTTACGGGAATCGGAAGATAGTTTATCGGATAATCCGTTTTGTGAACGCCGACAAAATTGACGGTACCTGATTTGCTGTAGATATGAAGCTGTAAATAGCGAAGTCCGAGCCTCTGGAACGGATGCATAAATTCGTTGTGACCTGCCTTTGCGACATAGCGGAAGCAGAAATTTCTTGAACCCACGTAGCTTCTGACACGAAGATCATCAAGATGCTCGCCATAGCCGATAAGAATTTCCGTTTCCTGCGGAACATCGACAGAAAACGTGAGCAAGCCGTTTGTTTCACCGCCGAGATCAGCTATCAGGTAAACGCCGTCACATCTTTCATCCGTGTTCCACGAAAAGCTGTCGCCCTCACACATATCCTCGCGCCGTCTTGCCGACAGAAAAGCCGTCTGCATACGCTGACTTTTCCGCAGTGTTGCATCGTTTTCAAGGAAAACACCCTGTGCGCATATTTTTCCCTCATACAGATCAGAGATTATAAGCTTTCTGACAGGGCGCGGAAACAGATTTTTCTGCTTGCCTGCGCTGACGCTTTTTGAAAAGACAGTCTCTTCACCGTTTGCATCATAGGAGAAGTTGAAGCCGAGCTGACCGGTAATCAGCTCACCGTTCGGAAGATAACGGTGATTCTCGCCCGACAGAATCTCTGTATTGCTTGACAAAAGCTCCTCTTCACCGTTCCATACCGAAAAGATGATTCCCGGAATCTGAACGGAGCGTGTGGAAGTGTTTTTTCCGCAGACATATTGACAGATAAGAAGCTCGTTATCGCCTTTTTCAAGATAATCGGACAGCTCGACGGTATCGAACACCTGATAATGCTCGTAATCATCGTACTGACCGCAGTTTACAAATATACCGTTAACGTACACGGCATATTGCGAATTTGCGCTGATGTATATTGTACCCTTTCCGTCGGGTGCATTCAGAACCGTTTTGTAATCAAAATAACGATCGGTGACTTCGCCGCCGACACCGTTTACAAATATCCATTCCGAATTATAAAAGCGATCCATAATAACATCTCCCTTTTACATGTTGTTTCCAATATATCACACGAAAAGGGATAATGCAATATTTTATTGTTCAGTTTCTTTCTTTATAATCGCGACTGATTTCGTCACTCCAGGTATCGTCAATGCATTTCTTTGTCCGCATATTACTGACAGCGCCTGCTACTGCATTGTACAGTGTTCTTGTACCCTTTGCATCGGCATAATAATTGACCGCTCTGTCAGCGTCAATGCCGTAGTTTTCGGCAGTCTCGACAGCATCAATATTCGCTCCGATAAAAAGGAATTCCCAACCGTACTTTTTCTTTTGTCTTTCGATCATCGACCTGACCTTTGCGCTGCTGTAATTACGGCTTGCGTTCTCCATACCGTCCGTTGTGATGACAAAAACGGTATTTTCGGGAACATCCTCGTCTCTTGCATATTTGTGAACGTTACCGATGTGATGAATTGCCGAACCGAGTGCATCGATAAGAGCCGTTGAACCGCGGACAAAATAATCCTTGTCGGTCATCGGCTTTATCTCGGACAGCTTTACCCTGTCGTGGATGACCTCGCTGACGTTGTCAAACAGTACCGTCGAAACATAACATTCACCGTCAAGAGCTTTCTGCTTTTCGATCATCGAATTGAATCCGCCTATGGTATCTTTTTCCAGTCCCGACATCGAACCGCTTCTGTCCAGAATAAATACAAGCTCCGTTAAACCTTTTTTCATTGTGATTCCTCCAAAAAAAATAATGTGGTTGCTTTAACCTTACAACCACATTATAAAGAGTTTTCATATAAAAAGGTCTCTTGTCGGGAGACTTTTGCAAAGCAAAACACACTTATGCTCTGTGTTCCGTACGCAGAATAACCTCCTCCTGCATATTCCTTGAAAGCCTGACAAAATAGTCGCTGTAGCCGCCGATACGCACAACAAGGTCGCGGTACTGTTCGGGATTTTTCTGTGCCTTACGAAGCGTTTCGTTATCAATGACGTTAATCTGAATTTCAAAGCCGCCGCGCTTCATATACGTTCTGACGATTGCTTTGACGTTATTGAGGCTGTCCGTGCCGAGCGAAGACTTTGAAAACTTCATATTGACCGCAACTCCGCCGATAAGCTTTGAGTGATCCCACTTTGTTGCAGACAGCACGGACGATGTCGGACCTTTCATTTCTCTGCCCTGACACGGTCCCGATCCGTCACCAAGCGGAAAACAAGCCTTTCTGCCGTCGGGTGTAGCCTGTGTCTCACGTCCGAAATGCTCGTGCATTACCCAACAAAAAACACTCGGAATCAGCTTGCCGTCGGTGTGCATTCCCGTATACTTTTCACACTCTTTGACAATGTGATCGGTAAACATTCCGAAATACCTGTCGATATCGTCGATGTTGTTACCGTATTTTGGAATATCACGAAGTATATGAAGCCGAAGCTCCTCGTTATCCAAAAAATCATCATCAAGGATTTTTTTATATTCACAAAGCGACAGCCGTTTTTCGTCAAAAACAAGAGTTCTGACGGCATACAGAGAATCGACAAGATTTGCCATACCGACAAACGACGGCATAATCCAGTTGTAAACGGCACCACCCTTTTCTATATCAAGACCTCTTTCAAGGCAGTCATCGACAAAACACGATAACAGCGGATTCTGCGAATTCTCGTTTCTGACGGCACGCTGAGCGTTCTCCGCTTCAAAATTTCTTTTGATCCGCCTGTCAAGCCGATGCATAACGGCATTGATCAGATCTTCAAGGCAGTCATATTCCCTGTCCATACAATCAAGCAGAAGCTGCGGCATATTTGTATACGGACTTGCCACCCATACGTTTGATGATGCCACAGGCGTAATCTCAACACACGTACTGTGAATGTAATCGCACGCTCTGTCGGGAGACACTCCGTAATGCATAAGTCCTCTTGTTATAATGTCATCGTTAAAAATTGCAGGATGCGAATAACCTTTCAGCAGTAATCCGCAAGCCTTGTCAAGAAGGCTTTCGGGAGTATCAGCCGTATAACAGAAGCCGACCGACGGATACACAAGACGCACGTCGTCAATCACCTGAAGTCCCATTTCGGTAAGCTCATTTGCAACGGCATTGCCCTGTCTGTCGCGACCTGCAAGCATATATCCGCTTGACAGACCGTTCGGAACACGCATATTGATCTGAACCGCAAGACAGTCGAGCAAAAGTCGGGCAAACTCTTTTGTTATTATTCCTTTTTCTATATCCTTTTTGTAATACGGATACAGATATCTGTCGATGTGTCCGAGCTGAAACTGCTGATCGCCGACTCTCAAGGGATTTAGCGACAGACAATGCGTTACAAAATGAACGGACTGTACCGCTTCGTAAAAGCTTCGTGCAGGATTTTCGGGAACGTTCGCGGTAATTTCCGCAATTTTCAAAAGCTCTTTTTTTCGCACGGGATCAGTCGTTTCTTCGCTTTGCTTTTTCGCCGAACACGAATAACTCTGCGAATGCTTTACAACTGCCATCAAACAGCTTTTACAGCTTTCATAAAAAGCTTTTTTATCTTCTGAACAGTTTTTATATACCTCATCAATCTTTTTGATAATACCTGATATACCGTATTTCAGCAAAAGCTCATAGTCAATCGCCATGTGCGAATCCTGACCGCCACCTGCTCTGCGGCAGGTTTCTTCTGCGATGTGACGGTATTTTTCGTTCCACTCACGCAAATCGGCATCACTCAAAGGTGTGTCACGCTTGCCGACAATCAGCTCCCCGTCAGAGATCGACGGAGTAAGCTTTTCAAAAGCGTAACAAAATGCATCACGGTAACGCTCATCCGTCGGCTCTTCGGATAAACGTTCATATTCTCTGTAAAAATGCAGATAGAATTCCTTGCTGAAATTGTCACCGTAAAGCGCTCTTTCACGCAAAAGCCGTAAACGTTCCATAATACACACTCCAAAAAGAAAACCGAGAGAACCTTTTTTAAAGGAATTCTCTCGGTCCGATTTAAAAATTATTCGCCCTTGGTCTTTTTAACAACAGCCATAATGCCCGTGAAAACATCAGCGATTGTCTGAGCAGTCCTGGGACCTAAGGAGTTTGTCTCCTCGTAATGTCTGCGGCCGTGACGGTCATTTGCACGATCAAAATAGGGCTTTTCGGGATGAAGGAGGAAGTCGTTGGGAGGAAGAACGTATCCGACTTCGTCATTGGAAAGTCCGAAGATGATAAGATCGGGATCGCCTGCGATCTCAACAAGCGGAATCGGGTTAACCTCTGCACCGAAGCCTGTTGCAGACTCTTCAGCAGTCAGATATCCGCCGTATGCAAGTTCGGGGAACAGCTCGCAGGGGATCATAAGGATATGAAGCTCGCCGATTTCAAAATATGTCAATTCGGATTTGAGTGTAAGTCCGAGGCTTGCATCCTCACGGAAGTGACCTTCAGCCTGAAGAAGCTTTGCAAACTTAGCTGTCAGAAGGACTGTATTGTCAGCTTCAAAGTAGAATTCCTGACACATAAAGTTAATGTTCGGAGTAACCTCTTTTTCCTCTGTGATGGAAAGAGCGTAATCGGCAAGCTTTCTGCCGATGTTCCTTGTAGATTCTGCGAAGTCACCGCCGGCATCACGGATCTCCTGCTCATTGGGGATATCCATAGAGATCATTCCGCCGAGGGCACCGACAAAATAGGCAGTCTCTGCACCGCATTTTTCAAGGATAGCTTCTCTTAAGTAGCCGGGGAAGTCTGCGCTGACTCTGGAGTTGCAGCCCTGAAGAGATTCGGAGTGGGAAGCAAAGTTGATAAGGAAAACCTCACGTGAGCCGTCATCGGGAGCAAAGCGTACACGGGTGAGAATCTTTGAATAAACGATAGGTGTACGGATATCCTCCTGCATATCGGGAACCTCAACACTGCCGAGATACAGCTTGCCGTCACGGCGATCCTTGTAAGCATCAATAACAGCCTGCTTTACCTGAGCATAGAAGAACTTCATATATTCCTTGTCTCTGCCCGATGTAAAGGGAAGCTTGCCCCATGTGCCCATGGTATCAATGCTTGCATGGTTGTGAGTACTCATGATGCTGATATTGCGGCAGCCCGTTGTTTTGCAGAAATCCGTAAGATCTGCACGGATGCCGTCAACATCGGATTTAAGAAGACCGATTGTGTCGATTGTAACAAGAACAACGGCACCTCTGCCTGTATTGTCATCAATCCATACAGCGTGTGCGTGCGGCTCGTCAAGATAGCCTGTAGCAGGGTTGTTGTCGCCGTAACCTGCAACGAAGTATCTCTTCTTCATAAAGTCCTTGGGGAAAACGGTTGCTTTGCCGAAGCCGACCGTAAACTTTTCGCCTGCTGTCGGAAGATAATCAAACGATGAAGCTTTGATTATCGGTGACGGTTTTGTCTTTACCTTGAAAGAACCGTATGCGCCGTAAGCCTTGCGAAGACCCTGTGCGAGAATGACTTCAGCCTTCTCGGAAACCTGCTCTTTGATTTTTTTAAAATCGATAGCCATTATTTTTCTCCTTTAATAAATGAAAAAAGTTTATCAAAAATATTTCTAAAGAAAGCTGTTACCATACCGTCCGCCTGACGGGGGAATGCATCACCGAAATCAAGAGCCTCTGCTACACGCTCGGGGATATCCGTATTCTTGATTGTTTCGCCGTCTTCAATAAAGTTGCTGTCACCGTCAAAGACAACGATCGGAACGTTTGTTGCGCTGTGAGAGCCTGATGTAAACTTGAACTGATGGTCAATATCATAAACGATAGCGCCTGTTTCGTGGTCAGCAGTTACGAGAACGAGTGTCTCGCCGTCCTCTTCAGCAAATCTGACGGCAGCTTCGATGGCGTTATCAAACTCTTCCATAGCCTCTGCAGCTTCTGCAGCCTTCTGAGAGTGAGAATTCTTGTCGATGTGAGCGCCTTCAATCATAAGGAAGAAGCCGTCCTCGTCACAGTTGAGAAGCTCGATAGCCTTCGCTGTCATTTCGGAAAGTCTGGGAGAATTATCGCCTTCGGGAGCATCAATTCTCCATGTTGTGCCGGAGAACTGACCGAAGCTTCTTGAGCCCGCCTCAAGAGCGTTCATTTCTTCCTCTGTTGTAACAACCGTAAAGCCGTTGCTTTCAGCCTTTTCGACATTGACATCTTTACAGGCAGCGCCCCAGATGAGGTCGATGTCGGAATTTACCTGCTGATTGGAAATCTGTGCAGATTCGCCTCTGGCGTTTACGTGAACAGAGAAGCCTGACGGTGTTGCACCTGCTGTGGAGTCGGATGTAACGATACCTGTTTTCATTCCGTTTTCAATAGCAACCTCAGTAAGAGAAACGGGATGAGAGAAAAGATTGTAAAGGTCGTGCGGATTAACACCGAGAGCACCGTTCATTGTACGCCTTGCACAAGCAAGAGCAGTTGCGCCCGCAGCACTGTCCGTTACCTCGTTGTCGTAGGATCTTGTCTGAGAATAACCCTTAAGCGGAGCTGTTTCGACAAACAGGTCAATGTCTCTTTCCTGCTTTGCGAGATCCCAATGGAAGTATCCCATTCCGTCACCGATCATAAAAATAACATTCTTGTAGCTTTTGATTTCAGCATCGTTTTCGGCACTTGCCATTACCATACATGAGCATACCATTACAATTGCGAGAAGAACAGAAAATACCTTTTTCATTATTAATTACCTCCTATTGTGAGAATTATATACCCAATTTTTACTGTTGTCAACGAACTTTACAAAAAACTTTACCCAAAATTAATTAAATATGTGTTATAATGTCTGAGGAAGTGATATTGATGAAAAACAGACAGGTGCTGCAAAAAGCTTTCGTTTTTTGCAGCACCTGTCAGACTGTCGATAAAGGCACCGGGAACACGCACATTATTACAAAGAGCCTTCGGCAAACAGCTGACCAATCGGGTCATTCCGAGCATAGCGAGGAATCTTTTATAAGTTTCGGAGAAACCACGAAACTCTTATGTGCGTTTGTCGCGTTTTTGCCCTCTCGCAGTACAAAAAGCTTTCGCTTTTTGCAGCACCTGTTTCATATATTTTTATTTTTTGAGTGCTCTCTGAATCGCCTTGATAATCTCCATAATCGGGATGATGGAAATTGCAAGTCCCATTGCAACGAGGTATTCCTGAATGCTGATGTGTTCAAATCCGAATGCGTCACGAAGGAACGGAACATAGATAACCGCTGTTGTGAGAATGAAAGAAAGGATCATTGCACCCCAGAGGAACTTGTTCTGGTTCTTGATTGTGAAAACGGACTTTCTTCTTGACCGCATATTGAAGGAGTGGAAGATTTCGACCATTGAAAGTGTAAGGAATGCCATTGTCATACCGTCGGAGCTGTTTTCAAACTTCCAGACGCCTGCTTCCATAAAGTGGCCGATGAAGTAAGCAAGAACTGTCAGAACGGTAACAACAACGCCCTGGAATGCAACATCAAAGCCCATGCCGCCTGCAAAGATACCGTCCTTGGCATTACGGGGTTTACGGCGCATTATATCGCTTTCGGCTTCTTCCATACCGAGTGCGAGTGCGGGGAAGCAGTCAGTAACGAGGTTGATCCAGAGAAGATGAACGGGTTTCAGAATTGTAAATCCGACCATTGTTGCAAAGAAGATGGAAAGAACCTCTGCAAGGTTTGAAGAAAGAAGGAACTGGATAGCCTTACGGATATTGTCATATATACGACGACCTTCCTCGACAGCAGAAACGATTGTTGCAAAGTTATCATCGGCAAGAACCATATCTGCAACGCTCTTTGTAACGTCTGTACCCGTGATGCCCATGCCGACACCGATATCGGCACTCTTAATGGAGGGAGCATCGTTTACACCGTCACCCGTCATAGCTGTAATAGCACCTTTGGCTTTCCATGCCTTGACGATGCGAACCTTGTGTTCGGGCTGAACTCTGGCATAAACGGAATATTTTTCGATATCTCTGTTAAGATCCTCTTCGGAAATATCGTTAAGCTGAGAACCTGTAAGAGCCTGTTCTGCAGATTCAAGGATTCCGAGCTGTTTTGCGATTGCAACGGCAGTATCCTTATGGTCACCCGTAATCATAATGGGACGGATACCTGCGGATTTACATTCAACGATAGCATCACGTACTTCGGGACGGATGGGATCGATCATACCTGACAGACCGATATAGCAAAGATCCGCTTCAAGATCTTCAGGCTCATAGGATGAGGGTTCTTCTTTATAGGAGCGTTTTGCCGCACAAAGAACACGAAGTGCCTGATCTGCCATAGCTTTGTTATCGGCAAGGATCTGTGCACGGAGAGTGTCGTCAAGAGCGACATCCTGGCCGTCGATATAAGCTGTCGTACAGCGCTTGAGAACTTCGTCGGGAGCACCTTTTGTAAACTGGATAATCTCGCCGTCTGCTGTCTTGTGAACGGTACTCATCATCTTTCTGCCCGAATCAAACGGAGCTTCGCCGATTCTGGGATATTCCTTGACAAGATCGTTCTTTGACATTCCGAGAGTGAACGCATCGTTTACAAGAGCACATTCTGTAGGTTCGCCGACAGCGTTGTTTGTTTCGTCAAGGTTTGCGTCACAGCAAAGAGCCATACCCTTTGCAAGAAGATTGACATCGGAACCTGCATGATCAACAACCGTCATCTTGTTCTGAGTCAGAGTACCCGTCTTATCGGAACAGATAATCTGTGTACAGCCGAGAGTTTCAACAGCGGTAAGCTTTCTGATAACGGCATTTCTCTTTGACATATTTGTAACGCCGATGGAAAGAACAATAGTAACAACTGCCGCAAGACCTTCGGGAATAGCTGCAACGGCAAGGCTGACAGCTACCATAAAGGTATCAAGAAGCATCTCGCCCGACAGGCTGCCGAAGTGACGGATAACGTCAACAGCAAAGATAACAACACAGATTCCGATAACAAGGAAGCTGAGGATCTTGCTGAGCTGATTGAGCTTTATCTGAAGAGGAGTTTCTTCGTTCTGAGCATTGGTAAGAGCATCTGCGATCTTGCCCATTTCGGTATTCATACCTGTACCGACTACAACAGCTTTACCTCTGCCGTAAACGACCGTACTGCCCATATAGACCATATTTTTACGGTCACCGAGAGGTACGTCCTTTTCGTTGCCGAGAGACAAAGCCTCAACAAGCTTATTTACGGGAACGGATTCACCGGTCAGAGCGGCTTCTTCGATCTTCATGCTGGCACATTCGATAATACGTGCATCGGCGGGAACGGCATCGCCTGCTTCCAGAACAATGATATCACCGGGAACAAGCTCTTCACTGCGGACGGTCATAAGCTTGCCGTCACGGATAACCTTTGAAGTAGCTGCGGCAATTTCCTGAAGTGCTGCAATAGCCTTTTCTGCTTTGCTTTCCTGAAGCACACCGAGTACAGCATTGATAATAACAACGATCATGATGATGATAACATCAGCAAACGACTCATTCTCAATAGCTGCGGTAATTCCCGAAATGACAGCCGCTACAATAAGGATGATGATCATCGGGTCGGACAGTTCTTTCAGAAAACGCTGAAGAATTGTGACTTTTTTGCCTTCTGCAAGCTTGTTCGGGCCGAAGGATTCGAGCCTTTTTGCAGCTTCGGCAGAGGACAATCCGGTCTCGTGAGAAGTTTTCTGCTCATCAATAACGGCAGAAACGGTTGACAGGTATTCCTTCATTTGCTTTACCTCCATTTTTTAGGGAACAAAAAAGACCTATCCACATTACATGGTAACGCAGATAAGTCTCGTCGTTTAATATAAAGCCAGAAGCAGTGCTTCATGATGTTGACCTTATAGCGTATCTACGCCGACTACTCCCTTAATATAATCATTCTAACAGAATGTGAATCAATTGTCAATCGCAAAAAAGTATGATTTATAAAAAATTTACAAATTTTCAGACGATAAACACAGCGAGAGATTGAAAGGGCACATAATAAATAATAATTATTATTGGCGGGACACCCGCACCCGGAAATAGTGAAGAGTGAATAGTGAATAGTGAAGAAATGTGGGCGGGACACCCGCACCCGAAAATATGCACATAGGTACGATGTAGTCATCCTGAGCCGCAGGCGAAGGATCTTTTGCATTTGTTTAAAGATTCCTCACATACGTTCGGAATGACCCGATGGGTTATTATATACGGGCAACAAATGCCGCACAATGGAGAGGCGGAATCATTCGATTACTTCTATTCTGTCAATGAAGCGAGGCTTTTGTTCGGGTTTTTCGTCGGGATAGCCGATGCAGATGCCTATCATAAACTTGAAATTTTCGGGAATGTTCAGATACTTTTTCCAGTCTGCCGCCTGAGGTGACTCGAAAAGCGCACCTACGCTGGCAACGATGCAGGTGGAAAGTCCGATACTCTGTGCAGCTATACAGATATTCTCCGTCATAATGCCTGCATCCATATTGCTGTCATACTGTGAAAAGATAAAAGCAAACGTCGGTGCATTGTGATAGAACGGATTTTTCTCGCTCCTCGTGTGAACGGGCGTATCCCAGCCGACATAATTTTTGAAGTCAATATGCATTCTGTGGAGTGCGTCGGCATTCTGCAAAAAGCGCACGTGACAGGGCTGACCATTTCTGCCGCTTGGCGCCATGAGTGCGGCGTGAATCAGCGTTTCAAGCTGTTCTTTTGATATCTGTTCTTTTTTGTATTCCCTGACAGTCTGACGGGTAAATATTGCGTTTGTTGTTTCATTAATAATCATAAAATTTCCGCCTTTCAGAATTTGTCGGATACTGCGGTATAGACATTATTGATAACCGAAGAATCAGGCTTTGCCGTATATGATTCCATTGTATTGTCAAGAAGTGCCGAAAACGCATCGGAGCAGACCGCTTTAAGACAGGCTGTGCGGTATGTTTCAAAAACGCTGCCGTCGGTGTCGCCCTGCCTCAGAACAAGGAAGATATAATCGGCAGTTTCGATAACCTTGGGACTGTTGATACCCATTTTTTGAACGGCAGTAAAGAACTCTGCAGGATAGCTGTTGTTAAAGCGGTTAATCGTAACCGTATCAACCTGAGTTGATGCGACAAAAGAGTTAGTCGAATTCTTTGTACAGATATCCTCTATCGTACTGCCTGTGCGAAGATCGTCACACATCACCTTGAATTTATTTTCGATGGCGGTTATTTCTTCTGCGGGAAGACGTGTGACGGAGCCGTCATTGAGAATCTTTGTAAGATAACCGTTAATGGATCTGAACGTTACGTAATTTTCGTTAAAGTAAGCCTTGAGTGTTTCGTCGGGAATCGCCATACTGCCCCCTTTGCCGAAAAAATGAGAAAGAAGCATCTCTTTTTTTGCAACATACGTTTCGTACTTTGTAACGGTCGGCTTGTCGATTCCGACGGAAGAATAATAATTTTTATAAAAATCCCATTTGGTCGAAACGTTGTTAGTTATCTGATATTTATATTCGGAGGACAGCTGAAGCTTACGGCTTTCAAAAAGACTGTTGACCGCAACGTATTCCGTACAAAGTCCTGTAGCGGCTGACAGGATATCCTTTTTTTCGCTGTCTTTTGAAAGAGAGTAGTTTGTCGGATTCTGTAAAATGTCGGAAAGAAAGAGCGCGTACAGGGTATCGGAAATCTCGGCACCCGAAACATTAAGCGCGACGGCAGAATCGGACACCGTGCCTTTTGAGCAGGATGACAGCAAAACAATGCATATCAGAAGAAATACTGCGGTAATCCTTTTCACGTTACTTCCTTCCCTTCATCTGTATTTTCCATCAGCTCAAAAGCCCTTGTCAGCAAAGACAGACGATCCTCGGTCTTGCCCACACGCAGACTGATGTGCGGTGTAGCCGATGCGCTGACCGTAACACGTCCACGGAGACCTTTTGCAAGCCGTGTGATCTTATCCATATCAATATCATCAATGTACAAAAGCAGCTTGCCGCCGCTTTCCTTTATTTCGTAGACATTCTGCTTTAGTGCAGTACCGCGAAGCAGAGAAACGGTGATAAGTCCGCGTACACATTCGGGCGGCTCTCCGAAGCGGTCAATAAGCTCGTCAAGAACATCCGAAGCATCGTCCTTTGACCGTATATCAGCAATACGGCGGTACATATACAGCTTTTGCGGAACGCTTTCGATATAATCGGGCGGAATGTGTGCATCGATCGGGATGTCGATAAGACATTCCTTTTCGGGTGTGGGCGGAGCTTCGCCCTTTTCCTCGCTGACTGCCTGTGCCAGAAGCTTTAAGTACATATCGTAACCGACTGCTTCCATATGACCGTGCTGCTGTGCACCGAGGATATTACCTGCACCACGAAGCTCCAGATCACGCATTGCAATCTTGAAGCCCGAGCCGAACTCCGTAAACTCACGTATTGCCTCCAATCGGTGAGTGGCAATTTCAGTCAGCTCCTTGCCTCTTGTAAAGGTAAGGTATGCCGATGCTCTTCTTGTGGAACGTCCTACTCTGCCTCTTATCTGATGAAGCTGGGCAAGACCCATACGGTCGGCATTTTCTATTATAAGTGTATTGACGTTGGGGACATCAACGCCTGTTTCTATTATTGTTGTACAGACAAGAATGTCTGTTTCGCCCTCAAGAAGCTTTCTCCATACCTCGCTCAGCTTGTCCTCGCTCATCTTGCCGTGAGCGATGCTGACAACAGCATCGGGAAGCATCTCGTGAATCTGCGCGGCAACCTTTTCGATAGTTTCGACACGGTTGTGAAGATAGTATACCTGTCCGCCACGGCGAAGCTCGGTTGACATTGCCTGACAGAGAACCTCCATATTATGCTCGATAACGTATGTCTGAACGGGATAGCGGTCTCTCGGAGCCTCCTCCAGAACCGACATATCACGTATGCCCGACATTGCCATGTTGAGAGTTCTCGGAATAGGTGTTGCCGTCAGTGTCAGAACATCAACGGCAGGGAACATCTCTTTAAGACGTTCTTTCTGAGCTACTCCGAAACGCTGTTCTTCGTCAACGATGATAAGTCCGAGATCACGGAATTTTACATCCTTTGAAATGAGTCGGTGCGTACCGACAACAATGTCAACGCTGCCGCGCTCAAGCTGTTTTATCGTGTCGTTCATCTGCTTGCGGGTGCAGAAGCGAGACAGCATATGCGTTTCTATCGGGAAGCCCTCAAAACGCTTGTTGATTGTCTGGAAATGCTGAAGCGCAAGAATCGTTGTGGGAACGAGTATGGCACATTGCTTTCCGTCTGCAACACACTTGAAGGCGGCACGGAGCGCAACCTCTGTCTTGCCGAAGCCGACATCTCCGCAAAGAAGTCTGTCCATCGGATAGGATTTTTCCATATCGGACTTGATCTCTTCGATACAGCGAAGCTGATCAACGGTTTCTTCAAACTCAAAACGACGTTCAAAGTCGTTCTGCATATCCATATCGGGTGAAAAGGCGTGACCTTTCACCTGACGGCGCTTTGCATAAAGAGCGATAAGCTCCTGTGCAATATCCTTGACGGCAGCACGTACCTTGGAACGTGTTTTCTGCCACTCCTTACCGCCGAGCTTGTTGAGCTTTACGGTGGCATCGGGACCGCCTGCTCCGATATATTTGGAGACTAAATCAAGCTGAGTTACGGGAACGTACAAAATATCGCCCTTGTCGTAGCGGATCTTGATATAATCCTTGACGGCACCGCCTGCTTCAAGCTTTGTAATACCGTCAAAGATGCCGATACCGTGGGTGTTGTGAACGATATAATCGCCCTTGTGCAGCTCCTCAAGGCTGTTAAAGGCGTTTTTATTTTTGACCTTCTTACGCTGTTTTTTGGAAGCACTTATATAGCGGCTTCCGTACGTGATAAGAGTAAATTTTTCATTGGGATATTCAAATCCCGTACTGATGCTGCCGGGGATAACGCTTATCTGACCGGGCGGAAAAGCTGTGGGACGTACGGGATAGTAAACACATTTATAGCCGTCTGCTTCAAGGTCGAGCGACAGCGATTTTGCTGATTTTGGCGTACCGCCCATAATAACGGTGGTACGGTCCTTTTTGCCTGCAAAGGATTCGATATCGTCAAGCAGAACGGAATATGCACCGTTCCACGGAGAAATCTGACGTGCGTTAAGCGTGGTCAGCTCCTTGACGGGTGTATCGAACGAACCTCTCGGAAGATTGTCAAGGTATACCGCACCCTTTTTCTGATAAATATCCGTAAGCTCATTCCAATTGATAATGTATTTGTCAAGACCTCTGCACAAAAGACCCTCTTCGGAAAGAGCCTTCATATCCTCGGAAAACAGCTCGGTACACGCTTCGGCACGTTCTTTTACGGAGAAGCTTTCGCTGACAAAAAGAATCGGCGAATCGGTGTAGTCAAAAATTGTTGCGGCATTTTTATAAATAATCGGAAGATAACGGTCAAGTGACGGGAGCCTCAGTCCCGACTTGATCTTTTCTATATCGGAGCTTATGCTCTCACGCACCTTGACGGCGCCCTTGCCCTTTATTGTCTGCAGAAAATCCGTCAGAATACCTGAAAGCTCGTCATAATTTTCGCAAAGAACTTCGTTTGACGGAGTGATGGTGATTGATTTAAGATTTTCGGTTCTTCTCTGACTTTCTGTGTCAAAGTAACAAAGCATATCAACGGTGTCGCCCCAGAACTCGCATCGGCACGGATAGTCGCTTCCCGGAGGGAAAAAGTCAACAATACCGCCTCTTGACGAGAACTGACCCTCGCCCTCGACCTGTGAGGACGGAGTATATCCTGCACGGATGAGCGACATTTTCAGCTCATCCACGGGAAAATCGTCACCGACGTTTATCAGGAAGCTTCTTTTTATATATTCATCTTTAGGCATTGTCAGCTGAAGCGCCGCTTCGACGGAGCAGACAACAACATCATAATCATTCTTTGCCATTCTGCCGAGCGTGCGAAGCCGCATATGCTCGTATTCTCTGGAGCTTCCCTCGGTAGGACGGAGAATAAAATCTCTTGCAGGATAATGATAAGCATTTGCACCGAGACCGCACAGATCCTCTGTAAGACGTGTTGCCTGCATCTCATCGGGAGTGATAACGACACCCTTTTTGCCGATGATCTCACAGGACGATAAAACAAGATGTGCCTTGTGGATATGCGAAAGCCCCAGCACGCCCATAGGCAGCCGGGTGTTACGCATCGCCGAAAGAACGGTATCGAACTGACGGGAGTTATTTATAATTTCGGAAAAGCAAGACATAAATTTCTCTCTGATTTCAGACTCTTATTCCGACATTCCTCATATCCTCACGAAGAATGTCAATGTTTTTATGGTAATAGCAATGAGCGTTTATACCGACACTCAAGGCAGCGTCAGTATTCTGACGCATATCGTCGATGAAATAGCACTCTTCGGGGAGAAGAGAATATTTTTTCAGGAGAATATCATATATGCGGGTGTCGGGCTTGTTTATGCCGTAATCGCACGAAGCGATGATACCGTCCATGAGCTTCAATGCAGGAATACAGTCAAATCTTTTATAGATTTCATCGGGAGTGTTGGAGCAAAGAAAAACACGGTAGCCGTTTTCTTTAAGAAGTACGATCAGATCGTACATATCGGGAAAGGCAGGCATCTCGTTATCCCACCAGCCTGTGAGAAGCGTATACAGCTTTTTGTGAAGTCTTTCGGGGAGAAACCGACAGCTTTCTTCACAAATGCCGACAAAGTCCAGCTCACCCGTGTTGAGTCTTTCCCATATTCCCTTGCCGAAGAGAATGTCTTCAACCAATCGGACATCCTCTTCGTTCTGAAAAGCATTTACCAAAGATCTGTGAGGATCGAAGTCAATCAAGACTCCGCCCATATCGAATATAATGTTCTTTATCATTGTTTTCTGACATCTCCGCAACAGTTTTTGTACTTCTTGCCGCTTCCGCACGGACACGGATCGTTGGGACCTGTCTTTTTGCCGTTATTGCGGACTGTTCTGCCTTTTTCGCTTCCGTCGGAGGAGCCGCTGCTGGTTGTTACCTCGGTAGCAACCTGCTGACGCTTTGTTTCCTCTTCACTGCGTACACGGACTGTCAGCATCATGCGGACTGTCTGCTCACGGATGGATGTGTTCATCTCTTCAAACATATCGGAGCTGATCTCACGGTATGCAACAACGGGATCGTGCTGACCGTATGCACGAAGTCCGATGCCACGGCGAAGCTCATCCATTTCGTCAATGTGCTCCATCCACATACTGTCAACGTTACGAAGAAGGATCATTCTTTCAAGATTGCGCATAAGCTCGTCGCCGAACTCTTTTTCTCTTTCCTCATACAGATTGTGGCCACGCTCGCTCAGAAGCTCCCACGCTTCGTCACGGTCGAAGTTATCCTTGAAGTCATCTGCAGTTGTCAGCCAGCCGAGGAATTTTTCACGCATACCGCTGATGTTCCAGTCACCCTTCGGAAGTGCCTTCGGACAGTAGAAGTCAACCGCATCGGCAATACAGTCATCCATCATCTTGAGTATCTGGGGTTTGAGCTCCTTACCGTCAAGAACTTCGTTTCTCTGTGAATAGATAAGCGTTCTCTGACGGTTCATAACATCGTCATACTGAAGAACGTTCTTACGTACGGCATAGTTGCGTCCTTCGATGTTCTTCTGGGCACGCTCGATGGAGCTTGTAACAAGCTTTGCCTCGATAGGCATATCCTCAGGTGTTTTGAGTGTATTCATAACGCTCGTAAGTCTGTCACCGCCGAAGATTCTCATCAGATCATCGTCAAGTGACAGATAGAACTTTGACTCACCGGGGTCACCCTGACGGCCTGCACGTCCGCGAAGCTGGTTGTCGATACGTCTTGACTCGTGACGCTCTGTACCGATAATGAACAGACCGCCTGCCTTTCTGACGGCTTCCGCTTCGGGAGAGATTGCTTCTTCATATTTTTTCTTGAGAGAGGAGAACTCTTTTCTCGCATTTATGATATCCTCGTTATCCGTTTCGGCAAAGCCCGTTGCCTCGACAATAAGCTCTTCGGGATATGCCATACGGCGCATCTCTGCCTTTGCAAGGTATTCGGGGTTACCGCCAAGCAGTATGTCGGTACCACGGCCTGCCATGTTTGTGGCGATGGTGACGGAGCCCTCTTTACCTGCCTGAGCAACGATCTCGGCTTCCTTGTCGTGGAATTTTGCGTTAAGTACCTCGTGCTTGATGCCTCTGCGTTTGAGCATGGTGCTGAGGATTTCGGATTTTTCAATCGAAACTGTACCGACAAGCACGGGCTGTCCCTTTTCGTGACAGGCAAGAATCTGCTCGATCACGGCATTGTACTTTGCCTGCTCAGTCTTATAAACAACGTCGGGGTGATCGTGACGGATCATCGGACGGTTTGTCGGAATTTCGATAACGTCAAGCTCGTAAATCTGCTGGAATTCGTCACTTTCGGTCATGGCTGTACCTGTCATACCTGAAAGCTTTTTATAAAGACGGAAGTAATTCTGGAATGTGATCGTGGCAAGAGTCTTGCTTTCGTGCTCAACCTTGACGCCTTCTTTTGCCTCAATAGCCTGATGCAAGCCCTCGTTGTAACGTCTGCCGAGCATAATACGTCCCGTGAACTCGTCAACAATCAGAACCTCGCCGTCCTTGACGACATAGTCAACGTCACGGCGCATAACACCGTTAGCCTTGATAGCCTGATTGATATGATGCTGAATCGTGATATTCTCGGCATCCATAAGATTTTCGATACCGAAGAATTTTTCAGCCTTTGCAACACCCGATTTTGTAAGAGTTGCCGTACGTGCTTTTTCGTCAACGATGTAGTCGCTGTCCGTGATATCCTCGGCATTCTCCTTGGAATCGATCTCTTTTACCTTTGACATGGAAAGCGTGCGTGCAAAGGTGTTTGCCTGCTTGTAAAGATCGGTAGAACGGTCACCTCTGCCCGAAATAATAAGCGGAGTTCTTGCTTCGTCGATAAGGATAGAGTCAACCTCGTCAACTACTGCAAAGTTGTGACCGCGCTGAACCTTCTGCTCCTTGTAGGGAACCATATTGTCACGAAGATAGTCAAAGCCCATTTCGTTGTTTGTGCCGTATGTGATGTCGGCATTATAGGCTTCTTTTCTTTCTTCATTTGTAAGATTATGAACGATAAGACCGACGGAAAGACCCATAAAGCGGTAGACCTTTCCCATCCATTCCGAGTCACGGCGAGCAAGATAATCGTTGACCGTAACGATATGAACACCGTTGCCCGAAAGAGCATTAAGGTATGCGGGAAGCGTTGCAACAAGAGTTTTACCTTCACCTGTACGCATCTCAGCGATACGTCCCTGATGAAGAATGATACCGCCGATGATCTGTACGGGGAAGTGCTTCATATTAAGAACTCTCCACGAAGCCTCACGGCAAGCGGCAAATGCTTCGGGCAGAATGTCGTCAAGAGTTTCTCCCGCAGAGAGACGTGATTTGAACTCGGCAGTTTTTGCCTGGAGCTGTTCATCCGTAAGTGCGGCATACTCCGCTTCAAGCGAAAGAACCTTTTTCTGGATGGGAAGAACACGTTTGACTTCCTTTGTGGAGTAATCTCCGAACAGTTTCTTTAAAAGACCCATTATGTGTCACCTCAAATAATGTAATTGAAAAAATTTGTAATATATGTTACAATCCGATTAATAAACATAAGGAGAGCTTGAATTATGTCGAAAAGAACGGATTATATTTCGTGGGACGAATATTTTATGGGGATTGCAATGCTTTCCGCATACAGAAGCAAGGATCCCAATACACGAGTCGGCGCCTGCATAGTCAATGATTCAAACAAGATTATGTCGGTAGGCTACAACGGATTCCCGATAGGCTGTAATGATGACGAGTTCCCGTGGGACAGAGAGGGCGATCCGTACGATACCAAATATCATTATGTATGCCACGCCGAGCTTAACGCCATTCTGAATAACGAGGGAGCAAGCCTTAAAGGATGCAAGATTTATGTTGCGCTGTTCCCGTGCAACGAGTGCGCAAAGGCTATCATCCAGAGCGGAATAAAAGAGGTTATTTACATCTCCGACAAGTATGCCGATACAGCCGCTACAAGAGCGTCAAAAAGAATGTTCGATGCCGCAGGTGTAAAGTATACTCAGCTTGAAATAAATACCAAGGAGCTGACGATCGATTTCAGATCGGAAAACATCTGATCAGAAGCTCCATACAAGAGTCTCGTATTCACTCATACCGTTCCCTGAAACGGTCATAAAGGAGTTATCCGAAAGCCACATTATCTGACTGCACGTGTTTGTGAAAAGCTTTTCCTCCGTGATAAGCCTTCCCGTACCTGTCGAAAGATCAAAAAGGACTGCCGATTGCGGTGCCGTGTTGAAAAGAACGACAAGCTTTGTTCCGTCCTTTGAAACACTCATAAATTCGGGATATGCGACACTTCCCTTAAAAGCTTTGAGATCCGCCTTGTTTTCATCCGTAGAAATGCGCTTGAGAACAAGGTTGTTTTTATTGAAAATATAATCACCGCAGAAAAGATAGTCGTTGACAGATCCCGAATATGCGCTGATTCTCGTTTCCGTACCGTCGGGAGTCATTGAGAAAATGCCGAAACCGCCCTCTGCCTCCTTTGCATAATACAGCTTGCCGTCAAGAGTGTTAAGATAGTTTTCATAAAGACCCGATGACTTCCACGTGGGCTTTGTCTTTGTATTGCCTTCGATAAAAATCAGGTCGGCACTCGTGGAATCAAGCAGATAATTTCTGCCCGAAAGATAAAGTTTGTCAAGCGAAAAATCAATCAAAGCGTCATTAAGCTGTGCCCAGTCGCTGCGGAATCTGCCGAAGCGGTCGATCGTTCTGCCGTTATCGCTTGTCAGCTTTGTCAGCTTGCCCGATGCTATGTCAAGTCCGAACGCTTCGGAGTATGTTTTGTCATTGAGCGCAAAGTCAGCCGCATCAAAGTCGATCATAAGTATGTGCTTGTCACTTCCGTAGCCTTCGGGCATATTGGCAATGCGGAAAAAAGCATAGTCGAACAGACGTACATCCTCAGAGCATATCGAGGTTGTGAACAGTCCGTAGCCTGTTACTACACCGTTCCTTTCAATGTAATGAACGGTTGCCGGGATCTCCTGATGACTGCATTCGGCACGCACGTCAACAGTCTGTACATCGGAAATGGCGGAAAGTGCGCCGCCTCTGTTTTCATAAAAAGTGAAATATCCGTTTGATTGGATGTTGAGAAAAACGTTGTCAATGTCTGTTGTGAGCATCGGTCCGCCGTAGGTATTGCGTGTTGTTACGGCGCTGTCCGCAGAGAGTGCCTCGACCGTGTTTTCGGTTACCGTTTCCTCAGCTGTCGGTTCTTTTTTATTAAGCGTTGTGCTGTACAGCGCAATACAAACCGAAAGTGCGGCAAAAATCGCAGTTACCGTTGCTATATAGTAAGGCATTTTATTCTTCTTTTTTTTCTTTTTAGCCATGTAATCGTCATTCCTTTACCAAAGGTTAGAATTAACATTTATTATAGCATAAATATTTTATTATTTCCACAAAATTTTATAAATTTTAAAATTGTTTACAATTAATAAGAAAAAATAACAAAAACAGCTCAAAAGTTTTCGGGTTATAACAGCAAAACTATTGACCGGAAACGGTTCGGGTGATACTATTTTATAAAGGGGGATTGCTATGAGAAAGATCATTTCCGTTTTTATGAGTCTTGTTTTTGTTATGCTGACAGCAACGGTCGTCACGGCTGCGGATAAGGTGGAGGCTGCGTGGTCAATCGAGGGCGATTATTACTATTCGGTCAAAAACGGCGAAGCGACAATAGAAAGCTACTACGGAAGCGGCACGGGACATATCGCCGTTCCGCAGACTTTGGGCGGATATCCCGTTACAGGTCTTGCATCGACATTGTTTTATTATGAAACCGGGCTTACGGGAGTGACGCTTCCCGATACAATCAGAAGCATCGGTTCATATGCATTTTACGGTACACGATACTATAATGACAGAGCAAACTGGACGGGCGAGCTTTTGTATATTGACGAATACCTTGTTGACAGCGGAACGCTTCTCGGAAATATCAGAATCAAGGACGGTACACGTGTTATAGCCGACAGCGTTCTTGAAGGCAAGGATATGAAGGAGCTGTATATTCCGCAAAGCGTGGAAAACCTCGGTGAGGGCGCATTGATCGATTGCGAAAAGCTTCAGAAAATCACCGTTCACGAGGATAATCCTTACTTTGCTTCCGACGAAAACGGAATTCTGTACAACAAGGACAAATCAGAATTGATGGCAGTTCCGCAAAAGGCGGATATCGGCGAAATCGTTTTGCCTGAAAGTGTAAAGAGCATTGCTCCCTATGCGTTTGCCGATACATCACTTACACAGATCACTCTTCCCGACGAACTTGAAGAAATAGGCGAAGCCGCATTCCGGAATACAGGCATCAATCATATAATTATCCCGAAGGCTATCGACCGTTTGGAGGATTATACCTTTGACGGCTGTAAGAAAATGAGATACATCACCTTCTGCGGTAAAGTAAATTATATCGGTTACTACGCACTCGGCGGATGTGAGAATCTTCGTTTCGTCTTTTTTGAAGGTTACCATTACGGCGAAAAGATTGATATCTTTAACGGTAACGAAGCGTGGGATAAAGCGTCTCAAAGATACGGATTTGATGACGGTATTGCCATTGATGCACCGCAGATTGACACTCTTGTGTACGGAGATAAATTGGTTCTTGATATAATCAAGGCAAGAAACTTTGACGAAAGTGCAACGCTTGTCTGGGGCAAGAGCGAAGAAGTTGAGCTTGAAATAAGCGAGGACGGAACGCATTGCGTTGCAACGCCGAGCATCAAAGGTAACAGAAAAAGATATGTGTCCATAGAATGTGTAGCCCAAAAGGAGGATTCCGTAATACACGGTGACGACATATCTCTGACCGTTGACTGCAGATGGTATCAGAAGATTTTTGCATTTTTCAGAATGATTTTCGGACTGATCATAGTATACAGTTAAAAACTGCCGTTCATGGACGTAAAAATCCTTGAACGGCTTTTTGCTGATTTTTAAAGCAGATTTTCATCATATACGGCTCTCACACCGCCGATGAATTTCGGTCGTGTACGTGCGGCAATAACAAGAGCGTTGCCGATTTTGTTATTTTGGAGTCTCAGCGGAACGGCAACCTTTTTAAGGTGCATTCCGATAAGCGTAAAGCCTATGTCAATGCCTGCATCGGCTTTGATCTCTTCAACGGCAACGGGATCCGAAAACGCATTGTAAGCCGCCGTTCCGAGTGAACCGCCTGCCTTCGGCTGAGGAACGACATTGACGTATTCGGAAAACGGAACAGCCTCACGCTCCGTTATGACGGCACGGTTAAGATGCTCACAGCACTGAATCGCAAGATAAATTCCGTTTTGCGAAGTGTAATCGTGCAGTGCCGAAAAAATCTCTTTTGCGGTTTCGGGACTTGAAGCAGTTCCGATGGAAGAGCCGATAACCTCGCTTGTCGAGCATCCGACAATAACGATATTTCCTTTTTTGAGCTTTGCTTTTTCACAAAGCTCCTTTATGGTTTCGTATGCCTGATTGTAGATTTTGTTTTCCATATTTATCACCTGTTTTATTATATCACCCGTGTCAATAGCAGTTTTTTGACGCAAAAACAGGTTTTTTTAAATAAAAAATTATATGAATTTCTGTGAATAATAACGATAAAAAGAAAAATCAAAATTTTTGATTGAAATGTTTATACAGTTATGATATACTTCAATGGTATAGATAAAATGCAATGTTTTATTTTTAATCGTAATTCGTCTTTCACGGCGAAACAAAATAAGGAGGAAACATTTTTGAAGGCTTACAACGCAAAAAACATCAGAAACATCGCTGTTGCCGGTCATGGCGGCAAGGGTAAAACAACACTCGCAGAAGCCATGCTTTATCTCGGAAAAGCAACAGACAGACTCGGCAAAGTTGCTGACGGCAACACCGTACTTGACTTTGACGCAGAGGAAAAGAAGCGCAAGACTTCCGTGTCTACAGCAATAGCTCCCCTTGAATGGAAAAACAATAAAGTTAACATTCTTGACACTCCCGGTCTTTTTGACTTTGCAGGCGGACTCAGCGAAGGTATCCGTGCCGCAGAATCCGTTCTTATCGTAACAGGCGCAGGCTCCGGCTATGACGTCGGTGCAGAGAAGGCTTACAAGGCAGCTAACGAAAGAGGTATCGCAAAGTTCTTTGCAATCACCCGCTGTGATGCTGAAAACACAGACTTCTACAAGACATTCGATGCTATCGCAGAGGAAATCGGCGAAACAAAGTTCTGCCCCATGGTAGTTCCCTATATGGAAAACGACGCTGTTGCCGCTTATGTCAACATCGTTACAGGCAAAGCTTATTCTTACAAGGGCGGCAAGGCTACAGAGATCCCCATGCCCTCCGATGACAATATCGAAAGAATGACTGCTCTCTTCTCCGAGAACATTGCCGCTTTCGACGAAGCTCTTCTTGACAAGTTCTTTGAAGGCGAAGCTTTCACTGCTGACGAAATCAAGAATGCCGTTCTTGAGCCCATCGCTAACGGCGAGCTTTATCCCGTATTTGCTTGCTCGGGTCTCAACACAGACGGTGTTGATCTTCTTCTTGACGGTATCGTTGAGTTTGCTCCCTCTGCTGCCGATAAGGCAGGCGAAGGCGACATCGCTTGTGACGAAAACGGCGAGCTTGCAGCTATCTGCTTCAAGACCGTTGCTGACCCGTTCGTAGGTAAGATGTCATTCTTCAAGGTCGTTTCAGGTAAGATCACACCTGACGTTCCCGCATACTGTGCACGTACAGGCGAGAGCGAACGTATGGGCAAGGTTATCACTGTCCGCGGCGGCAAGCAGGAAGATACCGCTGTTATCCCCGCAGGTGATATCGGTGCTGTTACAAAGCTTTCCGGATTCAAGACAGGTGACACTCTCTGCTCTGCTAAGAACGTTGTAGAGCTCGCTCCCGTTAAGTTCCCGGCTCCCTGCCTTTCCATGGCTGTCAAGGTCCGCAAGAAGGGTGAGGAAGAAAAGGTTGCTTCCGGTCTTATCAGACTCGCTGAAGAAGATCTTACAATTTCTTTCAAGACAAATACAGAAACCAGAGAACAGGTTCTCTCCGGTCTCGGCGAACAGCATCTTGACGTTATCATCTCCAAGCTCAAGAGCAAGTTCGGCGTAGAGGTTGACCTTACCGTTCCCAAGGTTGCATACAGAGAAACTATCCGCAAGACAGTCGAAAAACAGGGTCGTCATAAGAAGCAGTCAGGCGGTCACGGTCAGTTCGGCGATGTTTACATCCGTTTCGAGCCGCTTGAGGGCGAGGATTTCGTATTCACATCCGACGAGGTTGTCGGCGGTGCTGTTCCCAAGAACTTCTTCCCCGCTGTTGAAAAGGGTCTTCGTGAGAGCATTGCAAAGGGCATGATCGCAGGCTATCCCATGGTCGGTATCAAGGCTGCTCTTACTTCGGTTCTTACCATCCCGTTGACTCCTCCGAAATGGCATTCAAGACTGCTGCTCAGATCGCTTTCAAGAACGCTATCCCCGAGGCAGCTCCCACAATCCTTGAACCCTACGGAACACTCAAGGCTTATATGCCCGACGACAACGTTGGTGATATCATGGGCGACATCACAAAGCGCCGCGGCCGTGTTATGAACATGGGTCCCGCTGATGAACCCAAGATGCAGGAATTCGTAGCATCCGTTCCCATGGCAGAAATGGGCGACTTCGCTACGGTTCTCCGTTCCGTAACGGCAGGCAGAGGATACTTCTCACTTGAGTTCACTCATTATGAGGATGCTCCCAAGGATGTTCAGGATAAGGTTATCGAAGAAGCCAAGGCTGCTGCTGAAGAAGAATAATTTAACAGTTTTTATGAGGGAACCGAGAAATCGGTTCCCTCTGCTTGTCGAAAAAGTATTTTTTCGGCAAGCAGGGAGGCTTCGAGAAAGGTAACGGGATGGCGTGTTCTTTGCCCCGAAGCTGTACAAAGGTACTGCGAGTGGGCAAAAACACGACAAACGCACATAAATAATTACCAAAAGATTCTTCGGCTTCGCCTCAGAATGACACGATCGGTTTTCCTCTTACAAATTCCGATTGCTTTTTATAACAATGTGCGTGTTCCCGGTGCCTTTATCGACAGTCTGAAAAGCAAGTCTGCCTTTCGACAGACTTGCTTTTTTCATATCTTTATGCCTTTTTCTTGGAAAGCATAACATTTGTGAGGATACCGAGAATAAGTGCTGTTGCGATGCTGGTAATTGTGATCTTGCCGAAGTTGAGTGCAAGTCCGCCGATACCTGTTATAAGAATTACGCTGACAACAAAGAGGTTTCTGTTTTCATCAAGGTCGATATTCTTGAACATACGAAGACCGCTGACTGCGATAAATCCGTAAAGAGCTACACAAACGCCACCCATTACACAGCTCGGGATAGTGTTAACAAAAGCTACAAACGGAGAGAAGAATGCAAGAATAATTGCACCAACCGCTGCTGTAACGATTGTATAGATAGAAGCGTTTCTTGTGATTGCGACACATCCTACAGATTCGCCGTATGTTGTGTTGGGACAAGAACCGAAGAAAGCACCTACCATTGAGCCGACACCGTCACCCAAAAGCGTACGGGAAAGACCGGGTTCACCCTCAACAAGATCCTTGCCGATTATGGAACTGAGGTTCTTGTGGTCTGCGATATGCTCTGCAAAAACTACGAAAGCAACAGGCATATAAAGGAGGGCAAGGTTGCCGAGCGCTGACCAATCAAAGCTTCCCGCTTCCTTTACTGCATGCACAAATGCGAAGTCAGGAACGCTGAAAAAGCTTGCTAAAGAAATATCCTTGAAGTTGTTTACAAGTGCGCTGTAATCAAGTATCCTGAGATAATCAACACCTGCGGCATTGCCGATAAGCGTAAATATAAGAGCTGCCGCATATCCGCAAAGTATTCCGATAATAAACGGAATGAGCTTTGCCATCTTTTTGCCGTATGTAGAGCAAAGAATCGTTACGCCGAGGGTAATAAGACCGCAAACAATTGCGATAAGGTTGTAGCTTTCGCCTGTTGCAGAGGATTTTGTAAGATCGGAAACAGCGTTACCTGCAAGGCTGAGACCGATAAGTGCAACAGTCGGGCCAATAACGACTGACGGCATAAGCTTTGATACCCATCTTGCGCCGACAAGCTTTATGATGATTGCAATAACCACATAAACAAGTCCTGCAAGAATTGCACCGACAATGATTCCGAAATATCCGAATGCCGTTGCAGAGAACATTGCGGAAAGGAATGCAAATGAGCTGCCGAGGAATACGGGGCTCTTTGCCTTTGTGAAAAGGATGTATACGAGCGTTCCTGCTCCTGCGCCCAAAAGTGCGGCAGCAGGATCCATATTAAGGTTCTGAACACCCGATCCGTTTACGATAACGGGAACTACCAGTGTAGCTGCCATTATTGCCAAAAGCTGTTGGAATGCAAAAACGATCAGTTGACCGAATTTCGGCTTGTCTTTTACGTCATAAATAAGTTTCATCTGATTTACTCCTTTCGCTTATTATATACATCATATGCCAAATAGATTGCATTGTCAAGTTTTTTTGACACAATATTTAGTGTCATTTTTTGTCTATTTTTGCCCAATTAAACAAAGGATCTTTTGTTGATACAATGCAATCTTTTTTGTTTTAACCGAAGCACAAACTACACATTACAGAAAAGAAAAACGGTGAACTTTTCAGTTCACCGTTAAATAATTACTGTTCTGCGTAAACGCTGACCTTTTTGCGGTCTTTACCCATTCTCTCGAACTTAACCTTACCGTCGATAAGAGCGAAGAGAGTGTCATCCTTACCCTTGCCAACGTTGTTGCCGGGATGAATGTGTGTACCGCGCTGTCTTACAAGGATGTTACCTGCAAGAACAAACTGACCGTCGGCTCTCTTTGCGCCGAGTCTCTTGGATTCAGAGTCACGACCGTTCTTGGTCGAGCCCATTCCCTTTTTATGAGCAAAAAGCTGAATGTTGATTCTAAGCATTTCATTTTCCTCCATAGATAATTTTCATTTGTTTGGGATACTGCGCGGATAACTCACGCAGATGAAGCGACAAACCTTTCAATACAATCTGTATGCCTTCGCTGTCGTACACCTTAGGTCTGACTTCCATAAAGCCGTCAGAAACCTCTGTCTCACATTCTGCCGAGCAAATCTCAATAAGCGTATTCGCCGCCATATATGCCGCAGATGAAACTGCTGCACAAAGAATATCTCTGCCCGATTGTGCAAGTCCTGCGTGTCCGCTGACTGAAAAACCCGATATCAGGTCCCCGTCGTTAAAAAAACGTACGGATATCATTATGCGTTGATGGCTGTGATTTCAACCTTTGTGTAGGGCTGTCTGTGACCCATCTTGCGTTTTTCGTTCTTCTTGGCTTTGTAAGTCATAACTGTGACTTTCTTTGCCTTACCGTTCTTAAGAACTTTTGCAGATACTGTTGCGCCTGCTACATAGGGAGCGCCTGCAGAAAGACCTGCATCTGTGCAAACTGCTACTACTTTATCAAAAGTAACAGCTTCGTCTGCTTCAACATTGAGCTTTTCGATGAAAAGCGTATCGCCGGCCTCGACCTTATACTGCTTTCCGCCGGTTTCGATGATTGCGTACATGATTTTACCATTCCTTTATACAGACTCGCTATTCGAAGGTGAGGCCATAACAACCTGCTTTTGGCATAACAAAACAGCCACCTCCAATATGCGGCTTATAGATTATACTACGTTATATAACGCTTGTCAATACCTATTTTAATCAAATATGAAGAAAGTTTACATTCGGGAGAACGCTTCAATTTTTGGGTTCTGCCGTGTATCTGATACAAAGTCACAGTCCGTTAACAACGACAAAGACCGCCCACAAAAGGGCGGTCTCATTATAGCAAAGTCGAAATGTACTTACGCTTCTTTCTTCTTAAAGCTTACAAATGCTGCTGCTGCTGCAAGAGAAAGTGTTGCGAAAACAGCGACAGATGCTGTAGAACCTGTCTGGGGGATTTCTGTTGCGGGAGTTGTTGTAAGAGCGTTGCCCTTGTAGAATGTGTTAACGAACCAGTTGATGATCTTGTTGCTGGAGAGCTTCTCATAGAAAGCGTCAACGTCAACACCGAGAGTCTTGAGAGCGGAGAAGATGAATGTAACTACGTCATCCATTACATCTGCGGGAAGAGAAAGGATTTCTTCGATGGAGATATCCTTGAGGTCTTCGCCGATGCTCTTGATTGCAGAAGAGAAAAGAGATGTCATATCTGTTGTGTCAAGACCTTTTTCAGCGATCTTCTCTTCGAGAGCTGTAAGTTCGCCTTCGCCCTTAACGCCATCTTCTTTAACTGCTTCTGTAGTTGCTGCTGCTGTTGTGTCCTCTGCTGCTGCTACTGTTGTGGACTCTGCCTCGTAAGCTTCTTCAGCTGCGAAAGCAAGAGTGCCCATTGAGAATACGAGCATAGCTGCAAGGAGGATGCTTAAAAACTTTTTCATTTCGAACATTCCTTTCAGTCGTAATTCGTTTGGGTACATAAGTACGCCTTTGCTACGTAGAGATAATACCACAAGCGGGGGCCTTTGTCAATGGTTTTGTGCAAGTTTTTTTATAACTGACGGTGGTTTTTTGACAAATTTCGGACTTTCACACAAAGTAACCGTTTTGTAACCATTTTTTTGTGCAAAGTGTCAAATTGCCAAAACAGACATTATCCTCTGACAGTAATACCCTGATCAATATTCTTCCAAGAGAAATAAACGTCGTTACCGACAGTTGTAAACGTATCGGAGCTGGCTGTAGAAACTTCACTCTTTGATTCAACGCGTCTGAAGCCACAACCTTCAAGTGATGCTGTAAAGGCATCTCTCATAGCCTCATCATACATAGTAAGACGGGCTGTCATAATAAGGCAGGAACGGTCATTGAACTTATAGTCTGCGAGGTGTCCGTCAACGAAGCCTGTTGACCACCAATGCGGATAGTATGCTCTTGTAAACATAAGCTTGTAGCCGTTGCCGTCGTGTGCATCATACCAGATGGACATTTCCATATTGATAAGATGGTTATCGTCAGCACAGTTATAGTGAGAGCCTGTTGAGCCGGGCTGTCTTGTATAAACGCCGATTTCGCCGCCGATGAAGAGGAAACCGTACTGACCCTTCCATGACTGGATCATCCACTCTTCGTTTGCATAATCGAACTGAGCACGCCATGTGTCATAGTACATACAAACCATAGCTGCACCCCAGTCGTAGATGAGGTTGAAGCCGAAGTTTCTCTGCCAGGGGTTGTCTTCAACGTAATAGAAGTTGCCCTCGGGATTCCACATGTAAGAAACAACGCCGCCGTTTGCCATAGCGTCAACACCGTTTACGGCAGTAACAACATTGTCACCTGCCGGTGCAGCCGTTGTAGTTTCCTGCTTCTTGGTTGTTGACTCTTCTTTTTTGGTTGTTGTTTCGTTCTTTTTAGTTGTTGAGGGAGTCTGCTGTGCCTGAGTTGTTGACTGAGGCTGTGTAGGCTGTGTAGGCTGAGTCTGCTGAGCCTGTGTGGGCTGAGTAGGCTGTGTGGGAACATCCTGTTCGATATTCTCCATAGTGTTGAGAATGTCTGTGATGATTTCATCAGTTACATTCTCTTCGGGGAATGTAAATCCGTTTGTTTCACCCGCTGTTTCGCTGACCAAAGTATCTACGGGAGCTGCATCTCTGTTTAATGCCTTAAGCACAAAAGGAAGAGCCGCAACCGCAACAATCACGACAACCGCAACGGTGATGACTACATTTCTTGTAGATTTGCTCATGTTTTAAGTTCCTTTCTTGTATTTTACAGTTTGTTGATGGATAAATGGTGGAGATGGCGGTAATCGAAACCGCGTCCGAAAGCTCCTCCCCACAACTTTCTACGAGCGTAGTTCGCTGTTTGAAATTCCCGTCGGGACACGCCTGCGAACCGGCTTATCCGTCAGGTAGGCCCGTTGTTCATGACGGATTACGGGTCACTCCTCCGTGCACGTTCACTGCTGAATGACGTTCCTTACCGGACCGCAGTACTTCCGGCAGGAACGGCTGCTTTAATTAAGCAGCTTTTGCAACTATATTGTTGTCGTTTAATTTTAAAAAGTTGCGGCTTTTAAAGCGGTTCCGCACCGCTGCTCGCTTATCGTAGCTCAAAACCCCCGTCGAAATCCTTTCATCCCCATGAAGGAATCCGACAACAATTATATCACGGAGCGCCGTCCCAAAAAGATTAATATCTTTCTTTAAACGCTCTTTCGATATTTCTTTTAGCATCCTTTTCTGCCTGTACCTCACGCTTGTCATAGAGCTTTTTACCCTTGCAAAGACCGATTCTGACCTTTGCCTTGCCCTTTGTGAAGTACACAGACAGCGGAATCAGCGCAAGTCCCTGTTGCTTTACAACGCCGAAGAGACGGTTAATCTCCCGCTTGTGCATCAGCAGCTTGCGAACTCTCAGCGGATCACGGTTAAAGATATTGCCGTGTTCATAGGGGCTGATGTGCATACCGTTGATAAAAATCTCTCCATCCCTGATATGACACCACGAATCCTTGAGATTAAGACTGCCCTGTCGGACAGACTTGACCTCCGTTCCGCAAAGAACGATGCCTGCTTCCATTTCCTCAAGTATGAAGTAATCGTGAAAGGCTTTTCTGTTTGTTGCAACTGTTTGCTGTGAATCTTTCGGCACTTTCGCATACTCCTCCTATACTTTTGATATTATATCACGAGAGAGTGAATTGTCAAGCAAATGTAAATAATTTTATTATTTCTTAATAAAATTTTTCGAATTTCTTTTTGCTCTTGCCGCCGCTCTCTCTTTTTCTTTTTTCTTCTTTTCTGCTTCTTTTTTGCGTTTTGCCTTTTCCTTTTCGGCTTCACGAAGCTCCGGATTCTCCTTGTAAAGAACAATACATCCGCCGACAACCTGGATTACATCGGCGCCCGTTCTTTCGGAAAGCTTATCCGCCAGCTCACGGGGAGAAGCCGGAACAGACTCAAGAAGTGCCTTTATCTTGATAAGCTCTCTTGCTTTAAGTGCATCCTCGGTCTGCTGTACCAATGCATCGGAGATACCGCCTTTACCTATCTGAAAAACGACATCCAGACCGTTTGCCTGTGCACGTAAAGCCGCACGTTCTTTTCCTGTCATATCCTTTACTCCTTGTTCATCTTTCTGTTCTCTATCTTTTGCGCTAACAGACAGAGTGCACGTCTCCTGTGGCTTATCGCATCCTTTTCGCTGTCCGAAAGCGATGCCATTGATCTGCCGTCGGCATCATCGGGAATAAATACGGGATCGTATCCGAAACCCTTGTCACCCGTTTTTTCAAAAGCAATGCGACCCTCGCAGGTTCCTCTTGCAGTAAGCTTTTCACCGTCCGGGAACATACAGCACGCTACGCAAACGAATCTTGCCGTTCGTCCTTCCTCCGGAACATCCTTGAGATTCAGCAAAAGCTTGTCGATATTCTTATCGTCATTGCCGTGTTCCCCCGCATATCTTGCCGAATAAACACCGGGGGCACCGTCAAGAAAGTCAACCTCAAGTCCCGAATCGTCCGCAATGCACGGCAAACCGCTTTCAAGGCATCCTCCCTCAGCTTTCAGAATTGCGTTTTCCTCAAACGTCACACCTGTTTCTTCAACGTCAGTGAGCGTTTTGCCCGCTTCCTCTGCCGTCAGAACGGTAACGCCTATGGGATCAAGAATTCTCTGAAGCTCGGCACGCTTTTTCATATTATGGGTTGCTAACAAAAATTTCATTCGTTATTTCCTTCTTCATTTTCGTCATCGTGAGTCGGCATTTCGACATCGAAAAGTCCCTGTGCGAATGCTTCTGCACTGAAGGGCTGAAGATCGTCGATCTTTTCGCCTACACCGACAAACTTGACGGGCACTTTAAGATCATTCTTTATGTTAAGAACAACGCCGCCTCTGGCCGTTCCGTCAAGCTTTGTCAGGATTATACCCGTAATCTCGGCAACGTTCAGGAACTCTTTTGCCTGATTTACGGCATTCTGACCTGTTGTTGCATCAAGAACAAGCAGTACTTCACGGTCGGAATAGGGAAGCTCTCGGTCAATGACGCGGTAGATCTTTGCAAGCTCTTCCATAAGATGCTTTTTGTTATGAAGTCTGCCTGCCGTGTCACAGATAATTACATCCGCATCCCTTGCCTTACCTGCAGAAATGCTGTCAAATACTACTGCTGCGGGATCTGCGCCTTCCTTATGCTTTATCATATCAACGCCGGCTCTGTCAGCCCACTCCTGAAGCTGCTCAATAGCCGCCGCACGGAAGGTATCTGCCGCCGCAAGGATGACCTTTTTGCCCTCTGCCTTATAAAAAGCTGCCATCTTTCCGATGGTCGTCGTCTTTCCGACACCGTTGACGCCGATAACAAGAATAATTGACGGCATTGTCAGAAGATTCATCTCTTCGCCGCCTGACAGCATCTGCGCCACGATCTCACGGATAGCCGCTTTGACTTTTTCGGCAGTACGGAGATTCTCTTTCTGGGCACGTTCACGAAGCTTTTCGACAATCTCGGTTGCCGTCGAAACTCCTACATCGCCCATAACCAACACTTCTTCAAGATCGTCAAAAAAAGTATCGTCTATTTCCATCTTGCCGTACAGCATCGTATCGATGGCGGCCGACATACTTTCTCTTGTCTTTTTGAGTCCCTTGTTAATCTTTTGAAAAAGTCCCATTGGAGAGTCTCCTTTACGTATTAATCGGATTCCTGAACGTTTTTGATAATATCCTCAATCGTGGAACGAACCGAAGAATCACGCTCGATAATCTTTTTGATTTCCTGCAGGGCGTGAACAACCGTAGAGTGGTCACGTCCGCCGAACTCCTGACCTATCGCCTTTGTGGAAAGGTCTGTCATTTCGCTGACAACGTGCATCGCTATCATGCGAAGGCGCGAAGTCTGTGCATCACGCTTTTTGGAACGAAGATCCTTGGGATCCGCTCCGTAGGTTCTTGCCGTTTCATCGATGATTCTGTCAACGATTACGTCATCGGGGCGGTTGTCGTTGAGAATATCACGGATCGCCGCCTGAACCGTTGCAAGATTCAGAGAAACATCGTGTATTGTCACAAAAGCCTTAAGCTTCATTACTGCGCCTTCAAGCTGACGGATGTTACTTTTGATCTTATCAGCGATGAACCGTACAACATCGTCGGAAAGCTTGAGATCGAGACGCTGCGCCTTGCTCTTGATAATAGCCATACGGGTCTCGATATCGGGAGGCTGTATGTCCGCAATAAGTCCCCACTCAAAACGTGTGCGGAGTCTCTCTTCAAGAGTTGCGATCTCTTTCGGCGGTTTATCCGATGACAAGACGATCTGATTGCCTGCCTGGATAAGCGCATTGAATGTATGGAAGAATTCCTCCTGTGTAGAGGTTCTGCCTGCAATAAACTGGATATCGTCAACCAGAAGAACGTCTGCCGAACGATACTTCTGATGGAATTCGTGCATATTCTTATCGGCAATCCCCTTGACGATCTCGTTGGTAAACTCTTCACCCTGCATATAAATAATATTTGCCGTAGGGTTGTTGGCTTTAATCTCATGCTCGATAGCGTTGAGAAGATGAGTTTTTCCGAGACCCGAACGTCCGTATATGAAAAGCGGATTATATGCTCCGCCGGGATTTGATGCAACCGCCTGTGCCGCCGCATGGGCAAACATATTGGACGATCCTACAATAAATGTATCAAATGTACTCTGCTCCTTAAGCAGTTTCGGAATCTCTTTCTTTTCTGCCGCAGGAACGACACTTTCATCCTCGCTGATAATTTTCAGCTCTACCGTAAACCCGAGTGTCTTTTCAAATGCATCACAAATCATTTTGCTGAACTTCTGCTCAACAATCTTACGCTTGAACTCTGTCGCCGAGAGAGTTGCGATACCGTTGTCAAAATCGATCGGTTTAAGAGGTTCTATCCATACATTATATATAATGTCGGAAACATCGCTTCTGATAGAAGCGGCAACTTCATCCCAGAGTTCTTTAAACGAATTCATTCCCTTTCCTCCTCTTTCAAAGACTGCTGTTTTATACCCTGTGCCGTTTATCGGGCAAATACATCCATATTACAGAAATTATATCATAAAAGCATTGTTTTTTCAACTTCTTTATATTGTGGATAACCGTCCGTCAATGTCTATCGGTTGATTCTTAAAAAAATCTTAAAACATCTTTAAAAAAACTTAAATATTTAGCCGATTGTTTCTTAAAATTATTGTTGGTATAATTTTCTTGTAACGGAGACCTCCGTAAAATATGACTCCGACATTCTGTTTTTCTCCATTCTTCCACCCAACCCAACCCGATCCCTTTTCACTATGTCGGAGTCATTTCAGCGCATCCCCCTTCGTTTATCGAAGATACAAATAAATCACCATTTTATGACGGAAGGAGGCTATAGCGTTTAACGCTTTTTATTTAACAATCTGAACATTCAGAGCATTGACTTATCATCGTCCCGATAATTCAATGCTCTTTTACTGTTTACACGAAGCTTATTTTATTGTATAATTGTCTTACCAAAATCGAAAGGATGTTTTTATGCTTTCTTTACCCGAATATAACGAATATCTCGCAAGTACAAGAGACGAAAGAATGGGCTGGTGGCGTGAAGCCAGATTCGGTATGTTTGTTCACTACGGACTGTACTCTCAGGTAGGCAGAAACGAATGGTATCAGGTCTGTGAAAATGTTCCCGTTGAGGAATATGAGGCTCTTGCAAACACTTTCGCTCCCAAAGAAGGCGCTTGCCGTGAGTGGGCTGCACTTGCAAAAAAAGCCGGTGCAAAGTATATGGTTCTCACTACGAGACATCACGAAGGCTTCAGTCTCTGGGATTCCAAGGTCAATCCCTTTAACAGCGTTAATTACGGTCCTCACAGAGACATTGTCCGTGAGTTCGTCGATGCCTGCCGTGAGTTTGATCTCAAAATCGGTTTTTATACTTCACTGATGGACTGGCATCATCCCGATGCAGGTATTGCCGCTTTTGACACGGAAGCCCGCAAACGTTTCACAAAGTACATCCGTGATCTTAACGAAGAATTGCTGACTCAGTACGGCAAAATCGATATCCTCTGGTATGATGTTTCCGAACCTATGAACAGCTGGGAGGGCTGGGATTCTCTCTCACGCAATCAGTATCTTCGTTCCATTCAGCCCCATATTATCATCAATGACAGAAGTAAACTCCCCGAGGACTTCGGCACTCCCGAAGAGCATATCACTCCCGAAAGCCGTGACTGGGAAGCCTGTATGACCTTTAACGGAATCAGCTGGGGTTATCTTGATTCTGCTCAGGCGGCTCCCTACAGCTACACTCCGCAAAGAATCGTTGCAATGCTCCAGACCTGCTGTGAAAGAGGCGGCAATCTGCTTCTGAACGTCGGTCCCATGCCTGACGGCTCTGTTCCTCCCGAGGTTATCGAACCGATGTCAAAGGTCGGTGAGTGGCTCTCCGTCAACGGCGAGGCTGTCTACGGAAAACTCGTCAAAACATACGGCAATCAGAATCAGGCTAACGGCGTTTCACGTTCAAGCACAAAGGGCAACACCGTTTACGTCTGGTATAAGATCTGGTCACCGTCTCCCGACGGTACAATGGGCTGTGGCGGCTTCTCAAACGCTCCCGAATCCGTCAGCTTTATGGACGGCACTCCGATTGAGTTTGAGCATAAGGGTCACAGAATCATCCTTAAAGGTCTTCCGAAAGAGAATCCCGATAAGATCATCGGTGTCCCCGTGATAAAGATGACCTTCAAAGAAACTCCGCAGTACTGCTTTGCATCGTACTTCCCCCAGCTCAATAAGGGCAGACAGGTCGATGAAATCTTATAATATTATATAATGTATACGCACACCCGTGAGTCAAAAACCCACGGGTGTGTAATTTTAATACCATATCCAACCAAATAAAAGAATAATGATTATCCATTTCAACAAAACCTTTTTCTCATTAAATTGTATTGACTCTTTTATTTTTTATGTTATAATTTCACTATAGAATGAAAGGAGAATGGTTATGAAAAAAACTCTCATTATTATCTTTACTTTGTTATTTACCTTTTCTTCGTTTGCTCTTTCTGCAAATGGAGTAGTTGAAGTGGAACCAGGTGACCAAGAAATTGTCGAAATTGAAATAGGAATAGACGCAGAAATTGTCTATGGTGATGTCACAGGTGACGGCAAAGTTTCCATACTTGATTCAGCCTATATTTTCTTCTCTCAGGTTGGTATAGTAAATTTTGACGAATCCCAAAAACTTGCCGCCGATGTAAACGGTGATGGTCTTATCAACTATGATGATGTTAAGAGTGTTTTTCAATACTCTTTTAAAACCATTACCAGTTTTCCTATTGAAGAAGATTTTTGGCCGGAAGGCACGCCCATTGAAGTTGATTGTGATGAGTTTGGTCGTCCCGATGTCTTTTTATTCAAACGTTTTCGTGATGTACCCCTTACCGAATTAGAAGCTTCATTTACCGGAACCGCTATTTGGAAAGAATATAATTTGAACTTAAACTTTGACATAGGTATCAGTAAAAACGTTTGCTTTTATTTAGATTTTGTTGTAAAACAAGCCGCTAATTTAAAACTTATTTCTGATATAGCCCATGTCCGTGCTATGTTTAAAAACGGTACATTTTATACTATTTTACCTTCTATCAACTCGTACAGTACTGATCTTTACATGGAAGAAAACAACTTCATCAACATTCTTGACCAGTTTAATAGTGAATTTGCAGGAGTCTTGACTTCTGTTGCCTTTAACAACTATCTCGGTAGCACATCGGTTGTTTGTAACGGCGTAAATTATATTTGTGAAAAATACCAAAATTTATTTTACTCCGAAACATCAAAGTGTTATTTTACAGTTGGTGGCACCTTAAAGAGAATTGAAATCTATAATGGTGATTCACCTCAATTTATCATTATTATCCGTTCAGAAAGTGACACCGTTAATCGCTCTATGACTGAAATTCCTTTTTACTACATTGAAGTTAAAGAAGATGTTTTAAAGAAATTCGGTGATATCATTTCTAAATAACCCTTTTTTACTGTATGTCAAAAATTGTTCTTGCTTTTATATACCTTTATGTCATTTCAACACTATATGTAGCGTGTTGACGGATTTTGATTTTTTTGGTAAAATGTAATTACTGAATAAAGGAGGTATTACTATGAAAAAGTTTAAAAAGTTCTTATCAGTTATGATCTGCCTTATCATGGCGTTTCAGTTGACACTCCTTGCCGTTCATGCCGAAGAGGGAGCTTTTGTTCCTGTTTCAGGCATCATCCTTGACAAAACCGAGCTTTCGATGGTATACGGCGGTACTGCCAAGCTGACTGCATCCGTTGTTCCTGCTTATGCTTCCGAAGCAGGTATCGTATGGAAATCCTCTAACCCCAATCTTGTAGCTGTTGATGCAAACGGTAATCTTACCGCTTCGCCCGATAATGCAGAATCACCCTCAGGCGCTCAGAAGGTCACAATCACGGTTTACTCGACATTTGACAACAACATTTCCGCTTCGTGCGTTGTCACCGTTGATAATGAGCCCGTCAACAAAATCATGGCAACGATCAAGGATATTTTTAATCTTCTGACAGCCGCTTTGCCGACTATCATTGAATACGGCTCTACGTCCATCAAGCCTCTTTGGGATATGCTTGTAAACTTTGTCAAAGAGCTTCTCGGCGGCATCTCTCTCGGTTAAGCATTAATTTTTTGAGGTATCTCGAAATGAGATGCCTCTTTTTGTACACAAAAGCACGCACCTGCCGTTTGGCAGGTGCGTGATGCTTTTTAAAAATTATTCAAACTTTACAAGCTCGTTCTTTGCTGCCGATTCAAATACAGCTTCGATAACCTTTACAAGTCTGCGCTGCTGATCGTGCGTAACGAGGATAGGTTCTTCGCCGTTGAGAGCTGCAACAAGATTGTGGTAATATGAGCTCCAGCCCGTTTCGATGCCGTCCTTCGGAAGCGGGAATTCCTTGATGGTATCGTCGGTTCTGGGTGCCATAGTCTTTGTGATGCCTGCGCCTGCAACTACGGGAGCTACATCATACTTTTCAAAATCCATTACCTTGACGATCTTACCGTCAAGATCCCAGTTTTCGATCATAGCCGAGCCGTTTTCACCCAGGACATACCAGCGAGGAAGCGAGATAAAGTTATTTGTATTGATCTCGATAATCCATTCAACACCGTTTTCAAAACGGAAGATAGCGGTAAAGCCGTCATCACATTCCGCATTTGTAACATATGTCATAGATGCGTAGATCGTCTCAAGACGGACATCTGACATAACATCCAGCATCTGGTCGATCATATGAACGCCCCAGTCAAGAAGCATTCCGCCGCCGTGTTCTTTTTCGCCTCTCCAGCCTGAGGGGATACCTCTTGAGCCGTGTACACGGGATTCAAAACGGTAGATATTACCGAGTGCGTTCTGCTCGATAATCTTTCTGATTACAAGGTAGTCGCTGTCAAAACGGCGGTTCTGGTGAACCGTGAAGATTTTACCGTTCTTTTTAGCTGCAGCAATCATTCTTTCAAGAGATTCCGTTGTCATTGTAACAGGCTTTTCGCTGACAACATTCTTTCCTGCGTTAAGAGCTGCAATAACGATCTCCTCGTGGAAGTCATTGGGAGTTGCAACAACAACCAGATCAATGCTTTCGTCTGCAAGAAGCTCTTCACGTGTATCGTAATACTTTATTCCTCTTTCCGCAGCAACCTTATGTCTTTCGGGGTCAATGTCATATACGCCGATAAGCTCGATTCCGTCAACCTCGATCATTTTTTTCGTGTGGAAACCGCCCATGCCGCCGTAACCGATTACCGCACCACCGATATTTTTCTTTGCCATAAAAATACTTCCTTTCTCAGATCCACCACATTTCACCGACGTTTTCGGTGATAAGAACATCCTTCAGCAGATTAACTGCTTTGGTGAGACCTTCGTTCTGACTCATGAGGCTGTCCTCATGCTCAATGCTGATTGCATAGTCATAGCCGACCATACGAAGATTTGAAATAATATCCTTCCAGTACGAAGCATCGTTGCCGTATCCGATAGAACGGAATATCCACGAACGGTTGATTTCGTCTGCATAGGACTTTGTATCAAGCACACCGTTTACCGATGTGTTGATGGTGTCGATCTTTGTATCCTTTGCATGGAAGTGGAAAATTGCATCGCCGAGCTTTCTTATACAGGCAACGGGATCCATTCCCTGCCAGATAAGGTGGCTGGGATCGAAGTTTGCTCCGATCTCGGGACCGACCGCTTCACGAAGGCGAAGAAGAGTTTCCGTATTGTAAACACAGAAGCCGGGATGAAGCTCAAGAGCGATCTTGTTAACGCCGTGAGCCTTTGCAAACTCAACAAGCTCTTTCCAATAAGGAATAAGAACTTCGTTCCACTGCCATTCAAGAATCTCGCCGAAGTCATTCGGCCAGGGACAGGTTACCCAGTTGGGATACTTTGCACCCTCAAAATCACCGGGGCAACCCGAGAAGGTGTTGATCTGGTGAATACCGAGCTTTTCGGCAAGAAGGATTGTGTTGCGGATAACTCTGTCATACTCAGCCGCTGTTTCCTTGTTGGGATGAACAGGATTTCCGTGACAGCTGAGTGCACTGATCTCAAGATCATACTCTTTTAAAGTAGCTGTAAATTCGTTAAACTTTGCTTCGTCATTAAGCAATACATCGGGGTCTGCGTGAGCATTTCCCGGATAACCGCCGCAACCGATCTCGACCATCTGAATGCCGAGCGACTTGAAATATTTGCAAGCCTCCGCGAGCGGTAAATTACTCAGAAGTGTTGTAAATACACCGAGTTTCATTGTGTGCCTCCTTATGCGTTTGCCTTAAAGAATTCCATGCTGCGTGCGATGTCCTCAAGTCCTGTCGGAACGGGATCATCGTTTTCAAGAACTACCCACTCAAGACCGATATCCTTTGCCGCCTTGAGAGACTCTTTAACGGTGCCGTTACCCTCGCCGAGTGCCTTGGGATGACCGTCGATACCGTCCTTGATATGAAGATGGACGATTCTGTCCTTATTCTCCGTGATGTATTTATAGTTGTCTACACCTGCGTGGAAGCTCCAGTATGTATCAACCTCAAGATAAGCATCCTTTGCGATAAGATCCTGTGCACGAACACCGTCGATGTCAATAAGGAATTCGTCACTGTGGTTATGATAATAGAACTTGATGCCTTCCTTTGCACCGATCTCGTTTGCACGGCGATATACGGCACGAAGTCTTTCGATATCCTCTGCCGTCTTATGCGCAGCACCGCCGACACCGTAGCAATCCATACCGAAAGCCTTTGCGGTTTTGATTGCTTCGTAAATCTTTTCGTCCGTATCAAAGCTTTCCATTGAACAATGGCATCCGACGGCAACAAGGCCTGCCTCGTCAAGAGCCGCCTTTACAACAGACGGTTCAAGGTTACACCAGCCTGCAAACTCTACACCGTCAAAGCCGATCGCTTTGATCTCCTTAAACAGCTTCAAAAAGCCGTCTGCATCCTCATAGTCACGTCTGAGTGTATATAACTGAACAGCGTATTTCATCATTGCACCTCATTAATCAAAGAATACGGGCTTGCCTGTCTTTGCAGATTCATAAATAGCTTCAAGAATCTGAGTTACGACAAGTGCCTGAGAAGCCTTTGTGGGAACTTCCTTATCGTTAATAACTGCGTCGATCCATGCTCTTGCTTCAAGCTCTGCGGGAGAACCCTTGCTTGATCCTTCAAAGAATGCTACGCCGCCTGTGTTGAAGTCAGGCTTTTCGATAACCTGACGGTTATTCTTGACATAGTTAATGCGAAGTCCGTCAAAGAAGTCTGCGCCTGCCTTATCACCTGCAAGAAGGCATACTGCCTCGTGAGGATCGGCAACGTTGAGTGCCCAGCTCGATTCAAGGCTGATTGTTGCACCGTTTTCCATAACGATGAAGCCGAATGCGGAATCCTCTACAGTATATTCCTCGGGATCCCAATCGCCCCATGCGTTAGCTGTATTGGTCTGATCTCCGAGCTTCTTATACTTTGTTCCTACTACCATCTTGGGCTTGTAGTTATCCATCATCCAAAGAGTAAGGTCAAGTGCGTGTGTGCCGATGTCGATAAGCGGACCGCCGCCCTGCTCATACTCGTTAAGGAATACGCCCCATGTGGGAACGGCTCTGCGGCGAAGAGCGATTGCACGTGCATAGTAGATATCGCCGAGCTCGCCGTCAAGGCACATCTGCTTAAGATACTGAGAGTCGCCTCTCCAACGCTGCTGATAGCCTATTGTAAGCTTTTTGCCTGTACGCTCGGAAGCCTCAAGCATAGCCTTTGCCTCTGCATATGTCTTTGCCATAGGCTTTTCGCACATAACGTGCTTACCTGCTTCAAGTGCATCTATGGTAATAAAGCTGTGTGAACGGTTGGGAGTACAAACGTGAACAACATCAATGGTTTCGTCCTTGAGAAGCTCTTTGTAATCAACGTAAACCTTTGCATCCTCTGTACCGAATCTCTTTGCTGAATTGATTGCCTTTTCCTCAATAATATCGCAGAATGCAACCATCTCAACCTCTTTGATCTTTTCAAGAGAGGACATATGCTTTCCGTTTGCAATGCCGCCGCATCCTATAATTCCTACTCTGACTTTTTTCATTTTAAATACCTCCGAATCTATGTATTATCATTTGGTACAAATACACAATTTAATTATAGTCGTCTGTATTTTTTTTGCAAGTAAAAGCTAAAAAAAATATGTAAAAATTACGCTTGATCTTTTGTGAGTTTTAAACAAAATTTTGTAAACCGATTATTTCTCGCATAAAACAACCGACAGATCAAAAATCTGTCGCTTCAGACTGCTGACAAAGTATATTGTAAAAAACACAATAGTCAAAATAGACAAATCAGCTTAAAGCTACAGCCTCCCCTGCGTAAGGGGAGGTGGGTCGGTGAAACCGACTCGGAGGGGTTGTCGTCGTATTTTATACAATCCCTCAGTCAAAAATCAAAGATTTTTGCCAGCTCCCTTTACTGGAGGGAGCCTTTTTTGTGCAAAATGCTCAAACCTGTTTTTGGGACGAGGTTTGTCATTAAGCAGAACCGACAGATCAAAAATCTGTCGGTTCGATGTTTTATTATTTAATTTCGTTAAAAGCTTCGATCCATGCGTTTGCGATAAGCTCGTGACCGTAGGGTGTGGGATGTACTCCGTCGGATGCCCAGTAGGCTTCGGGAGCTTTTTTACAAGCTTCGTCAAACTTATCCTGAAGCGGAATGAATCTCATATTATATTTTTCACAAAGGCGCTTGACAGCCTGTGCACGAAGAACTGTTTCACTCCTGAACTCGTCCCAATTTCCTTCGGTTGCGGAAGCTTTGAGCACAAAGGGTTCAAGCATCATTATCTTGACATCCGGAAGAGCTTCAAAAATCTCGTCAAAAAGCATCGAAAGATTTCTTTCAAAATTCTTGCAGGAAACGCCGTTGTGAGAAGCGATCTCGTGCCAGACGTCGTTAACACCGATAAGAATGCTGATATAATCGGGTGCAAGATTGATAAAATCAGCCTTGACTCTTGACAGAAGGTCAATCGATCGGTTGCCGCTGATTCCTCTGTTGATAAACTCGTACTCACCGGGATTTTGGAATCCGAGCTGTGCTGTAACGAGCAGCGGATATCCTTCACCTTTGCCGTTGTCGTTAGCTCTCGGACGTCCTACATCCGTTATGGAATCGCCCTGGAATAAAATCTTTGACATTTTTATCACCCTTTATTTTACCACGCTACGCTGATCTTGACAGAATATCCGAGCAGTCTCGATGCGCAAACAGCGGTTTTAATATTATTGAAACCGTTCTTTTTCATCTCATCACTAATGAAGTTTTTAAGGTCAGCCTTGTTAAGATGCAGAACATGCTTGACATAGTCAAAATCAGATTCCTTAACATAGATTCTTTCCTGCTCGTGGATAATGCCGATAATGTGCATAAAATCTATACAAAGCTGTAATGAAGTTCCGCCACGTGAGGCTTCTTCATAGCACTTTTTAAGGAAGCAGCGGACTATGCCCTCTTTCATGCAAAAATAGATCTCGTTAAGATAACGATTCTCTTCATTCTGCTCTTCTTTCGGCGCAAGATCCGATTTTTTTCTCAGCTCATCAGCGAATGACATTGCATACTCTCCCTATATTATTCTACACTACGATTAGTATACAACAAACCACAATAAAAAGTCAATACATAATAAAAAAACGCTCAGGATGGCACGGACTGTGCTTTTTCAGGTGCGGGTGTCTCGTCTAAAATTATTATTTTTTGCAGGCGGCAAGGTTGCCGCACCTACATTTGGTTTGTGCTATGCAGGTAGTAAATTCAGGATATCCGACCGTGTAGAGGACTTTTGATACAGCCCCTTTTTGTTAAGAATATGATAATAGTGTTAATCACAACATAAAAAAAGAGTTGCCGAAAACGACAACTCTTAAATACTGTTAAAATTAATCTATCAGGCTGATACCTGTCATCTGATCGGGCTTCGGAAGTCCCATCATATGAAGCATTGTGGGTGCGATATCACAAAGCTTGCCGCCCTCTTTAAGTGTGCAGGGATAACCTACTACACAGAAGGGTACGGGATTTGTGGTGTGTGCTGTAAACGGTGAGCCGTCCTCTTCGTAAAGCTTATCTGCATTACCGTGGTCAGCCGTAATTATTGCACATCCGCCTGCTTTCAGAAGAGCATCAATAACCTTGCCGACGCTTTCGTCAACAGCTTCAACTGCCTTGACCGCCGCATCAAAGATTCCTGTATGACCAACCATATCGCAGTTGGCAAAGTTAAGGATAATTGTGTCATATTTGCCGCTTTCGATTGCTTCGACAACCTTATCGGCAACGGGATATGCGCTCATTTCGGGCTGAAGGTCATATGTTGCAACCTTGGGTGACGGTACAAGAATTCTGTCCTCACCCTCAAAGGTTGTCTCGACACCGCCGTTGAAGAAGAATGTTACGTGAGCATACTTCTCTGTTTCTGCAATACGAAGCTGAGTCTTGCCGCACTGTGCCATATATTCGCCGAATGTATTATGAAGAACTGTTTCAAAATCTTCGGGAGTATATGCAACGTGAACGTTGGGCATTGTTGCATCGTACTGAGACATACATACGTAATAAAGTGGGAAGAAGCCGTTCTTTCTGTCAAAACCGGTAAATTCGGAATCAACAAAAGCACGTGTGATCTCTCTTGCTCTGTCGGGACGGAAATTGTAGAAGATAACGCTGTCATTTGCCTTGATTGTATCACCGCCGTCACATACAAGCGGTACTACAAATTCATCCGTAATGTTCTTGCCCTCTTCGTCAATTCTTTCGTAAGAAGCCTTGACTGCACAAACGGGACATTCGCACTTTTCGCCTTCACCGTAAACCATAGCGGCATAAGCTTTCTCTACACGATCCCAACGGTTGTCTCTGTCCATGGCATAGAATCTGCCCATAACGGAAGCGATCTTACCTACACCGATTTCAGAGAGCTTCTCCTGTGTTTCGGCAATAAAGTCAGCACCCGATGCGGGAGGAACATCTCTGCCGTCAAGGAAGCAATGAACATAAACCTTTGACAGACCGCATTTTTTTGCCATTTCCACAATAGCATACATATGTGTATTGTGGCTGTGAACACCGCCATCAGACAAAAGTCCCATGATATGAAGTGCGGAATCGTTCTTTTTGCAGTTTTCCATTGCGCCTTTAAGTCTTTCATTTTCAAAGAAAACGCCGTCATTGATGAACTTTGTGATCTTTGTCAAAGGCTGATAAACAACACGACCTGCACCGATATTTGTATGACCTACTTCGCTGTTGCCCATCTGACCGTCGGGAAGTCCGACATCCATGCCCGATGCGCCGATATATGTCAGAGGATTTTCAGAAAAAATCTTATCAAGATTGGGAGTTTTTGCGGCTTTGATGGCATTACCGTACTCGCTGTCGTTTTTGCCGAAGCCGTCCATGATGCACAAAAGCATCGTCTTTTTACTCATAACTTTTCTCTCCTAAGAATTACTTGGAAGCTGCTTCTACGATAGCTGCAAAGTCGGGAGCCTTGAGTGATGCGCCGCCGATAAGGCCGCCGTCAACGTCAGGCTGACTGAGAAGCTCGTCAGCGTTCTTTGCGTTCATTGATCCGCCGTACTGAATAACGGTAGCGTTTGCAGTATCAGCATCATAAAGATCTGCAATGAGATCACGGATGCCCTTGTTGACTTCGTTAGCCTGCTGAGCAGTAGCTGTAAGACCTGTTCCGATTGCCCATACGGGTTCGTAAGCGATGATGATCTTTTCCTTGAGTTCTTCTGCGGAAACACCTGCGAGAGCGATCTTGACCTGAGTTGCAATAACTTCCATAGTGATGTTCTGTTCTCTCTGCTTAAGGTATTCGCCTACGCAAAGGATAACGGTAAGGTCGTTATTGAGTGCAGCACGGACTCTGTCATGTACTGTTTCGTCTGTCTCGCCGAAATACTGACGACGCTCGCTGTGACCGATGATAACATAAGGAACACCGATAGCCTTGAGCATGGGAGCAGATACTTCACCTGTGAAAGCACCGCTTTCTGCCCAATGGCAGTTCTCTGCGCCAACCTTGATGTTGGAGCCTTTTGTTGCTTCAAGAGCTGTATGAATATCAATGTAAGGTACGCAAACGATAACATCACAGTCTGCATCCTTTACAAGAGGCTTGATCTCTTCGATAAGAGCCTTTGTTTCGTCGGGAGTTTTGTTCATTTTCCAGTTACCTGCGATAACTGCTTTGCGAAGTTGTTTGTTCATAACAATAAATATCCTTTCTTTACAGTCAAAAGTGCCGAAGAAACTTCGGCACCGTGAATTTGTTATCAGTCTTTTTCGTTAAGAGCTACGATACCGGGAAGCTGTTTGCCCTCAAGGAATTCAAGAGAAGCACCGCCGCCTGTAGAAATGTGAGTCATCTTGTCAGCAAAGCCGAGCTTCTGAACTGCTGCTGTGGAGTCACCGCCGCCGATGATGGAGATTGCGCCGGACTCTGCTACTGCAGTAGCAACTGCGATTGTGCCGCCTGCGAAAGCATCCCACTCGGAAACGCCCATCGGTCCGTTCCAGATAACCGTTCCGCTGCCCTTGATGGCGTCAGCAAAGAGTTTCTCTGTCTTGGGTCCGATGTCAAGTCCCATCCAGCCATCGGGAATAGCGTCGGAATCAACAGCCTTATTCTCTGTATCTTCTTTATATTCAAGACCTATACGGTTGTCGATGGGAAGAAGGAAGTTAACGCCCTTTTCCTTTGCAGAAGCGAGAAGCTCAAGTGCAAGCTCTTTCTTGTCTTCTTCACAGATAGATGTGCCGACATTCCAGCCACGTGCTGCAAAGAATGTGTAAGCCATACCGCCGCCGACGATAAGAGTGTCAACCTTGTCAAGGAGGTTTGTGATAACGCCGATCTTATCGGAAACCTTTGCACCGCCGAGGATAGCAACGAGAGGTCTCTTGGGATTTTCAAGTGCGCCGCCGATGAACTCGATTTCCTTCTGGATAAGGTAACCGCAAACTGCAGGAATGTAATCAGCGATACCTGTTGTGGAGCTGTGTGCTCTGTGTGCGGAACCGAATGCATCGTTTACAAAGATGTCTGCCATGGATGCAAACTTCTTGGAAAGCTCGGGATCGTTCTTTGTCTCGCCTGCTTCAAAACGAACGTTTTCGATAAGCATAACATCGCCGTCGTTAAGAGAAGCTGCAAGACTCATTGCGCTTTCGCCTACAACGTCGGAAGCCATCTTAACTTCTTTACCGAGAAGCTCGGAAAGACGTGCTGCTACGGGTGCGAGTGAGAACTGAGGATCAACAGCGCCCTTGGGTCTGCCGAGATGTGAGCTGAGGATAACCTTAGCGTTGTTGTCAAGAAGATACTTGATTGTGGGAAGAGAAGCTACGATACGCTTGTCACTGGTGATAACGCCATCCTTAAGCGGTACGTTGAAGTCACAACGGACAAACACTCTCTTGCCGCTGACATTGATGTCTTCTACTGTTTTTTTGTTAAGCAAACTCATTTCGATCAATTCCTTTCAAATACATTTTTATCAAACACTACTATTTTATACCATTTATAATTTTTTTGCAATAGCAAAAGCAAAATTTGTAAAATCAATCAATGTAATGCACCGTGTCCCTAAAAGTATTATTTATTATTGCTTCAATATTTTTCAATTTCACAGACAAAACGATAGTGACTTATGCATTGTTTTTATTAACCAGTGCCGTCAGCTCAAATCGGCTGTGTACATCAAGCTTTCTGTAGATATTTTTGGTATGGTCGTTTACGGTATGAACGGAAATGAACAGCATTTTTGCAATATCGGCATTTCTGTAGCCTGCTGCAATCAAATCGACGACTTCAAGCTCTCTTTTTGACAAACAGTCGAGAAGAGTATTCTTTTCCTCTCTTGTATCAGCTTTAATTTCAGGCACCTCATCGTCTTGCATTTTTCTTTTGAAATTATAAAGTAAGAACGGCTCTATCTGAATATAAATTATCGCAAGAATAACCATTATCAAGGCATAAACGAGATACACCATTGACTGCATTGTTCTGAAAACCTCTACAACACTGCTTTGGACAAGAACTGCCATAAGTGCAAGTAATATCGTTACGGGAGAGAAAAAACGTGACGGATACGATTTCATCAGCACCACGCCGTAAAGAGGGAGCATCTGGCACGGTAACATTCCAACGCCGATAAACACACACGCAAAATACGAGAGTACGGAAATCTGTGTTGCCGCAAACATAAAAAGGAATCCCACACATCCTATACCTATACATACCGATATCAGACGGAAAGGATGAATGTTAATCTTTTTATACAGTAAATACATAACAAGAGATGCCGCAGCATCAACAGCATAAGTTATAAAAACTCCGTGTCTGACCTCGCCGGAAATAGAAGGTCCCGAAACTGCCATAAGTGCGCTTATGAATATAAGAATATATGTGCCGAAAAGCAGTTTTTTCGGTCTTGTGATGCCGTCATTTTTCTTCACATATCTTGGGCAGTATTCTTTTTTGGCAGGAAGTTTAAAGAAAAACATTATAAGAAGCACCAAGGCAATTACCGTAAGCAATCTGAAAACGGGAAACGTCACGGGAACAAAATCGTTTTGAACCCCCGCTATCAGTAAAAGTGAAATTCCGTATGCCGCCGTAAGATGTGTTATTGCGTTTTCTTCTGAAAAAAAGTTTACCATTACAAACGTCTCAAAGCCTATCATGAAGCAACAGGCAAACACCTGTGTATAAATGAGAATTCTGAGTATTTCATCAGAAAAAGGCATAAACAGTCCGAGTGCGGCAATCAACGAAATTACTGCGGTTATCCTTTGCGCCCATATCACTTTATGCGGCAGCAACAGCATAAACATTATTGACAAAACATAAGCCGCCACTATCAGTGTTGTGATGTTATCCATCGACACAGGAAGCGGTGTTCTGCCGTTTATCGTCAGCGAAGGACCCATAAAATAAATGAATCCCATCTGCCAGAAGCAGAACATAGCGAAACACAAAAGTCTAAAGAACGAATAATTTTTCAATTTTTTCCGGTTTTCCGAAACTATTGTATTTTTCATAAAAGCCACCTCTTTGGGTATAAAAAATGCACATTATGGCGGGAACTTTTGAAAAACCCCTTGATTTAGGGATATATTCCCCTCATTTTTACCTATATAATTTACTTGTAAAGATTATATCAGTTAAAAAATAGTTTTGCAACAAAACCATAATAATGCAGTCTGCAAACTACCCATACGGGCAGTATTTCTACCCATTCTGAAGGAGGTGCAAAGATGAGCGATACCAACAAAAAGCTCAATTTTTTTGACTACTGCAATTTGGCAAAATCGGAATATATAAATCTTGTGGCTCAATGCCCCGAGCTTTCCTCCCTGACAAAACGTGAGATGGAAATTTTTGAAAAGCTTTTATCTGACAAGACTTTATCTGAAATTGCAGACGAGCTTTTTATCACTTATTCATCTGTTCATTTTCACTGCAAAAACATTTATAAAAAGCTTAAAATTTCGAATCGCAAGCAATTTTTAATCAAATACAAAGATTTATAACAAGGAGGATTTTATATGGGTTTTCTTGAAAGGGCGATAAAACGCGGTATCAGCGAAGGGATAGGTAAGGCTGTCGGTGATGCAGTAAAAAAAGCTGTCGAGCCCACGGCAACTCAGTTTGCAAACAAAGCCGCTCAGCATATTGACAATGCCGCTCAGAACACAAACCAAACGGTACGCTCTGCATCATCTGAGTTTGAAAGCGCTTTTTCCAATCTTGAGCGCGCTGCACAGGATTACGCAACGAAAATGAGCGAGAATATCAAAATTTGTCCCGCCTGCGAAAAGGCAACGGATGCTGAAAAAACCTTCTGTCCCCTGTGCGGAAGCCGACTTCCCGATACCACTGCAGCGCAAAGTGCCGTATGCACCGAATGCGGTAAACAAAACAGCATCTCAACAAAATTCTGTTCCGGTTGCGGTGCAAAGCTTCCCTGTACCGTTGCCGCGGAAGAAGCCGCAAGGAAAAGAGATGAAGATGTTCTTGTGCAGTGGGACGAAAAACTGTCGCTTTACCCCAAATGGAACTGTGGCGGCAACAATTATAATATCGAGCAGTACGACACATATGTTTTCTCTTTTTCCGCAGATTTTTCAGGGAACGACTTTGCCGCAAAACAGGCTGTAGAACAATACAGAAAATTTCTTGTCGCAAACGGATTTCATCAGGCAGGACAGTATCCGTCCATAGAGCATCTTTACAAAAAGACAGACGGCGTTTGCTGTCACGTTGACACAGAGCATTGCTTTGAGGGAGACAGCGACTGTCCCACGATAGGCTTTGACAGAAGCGAGCCCTACGGCGGATATGACTATGTAAAACCCGAACCTAAAAAGAATTTAGGATTAAAAGACCTGTTCAAATTTTAAAACGAAAGGTGGAAAGCTATCTCGAAGACAACGAATATGAAATTAAGAGTGCAGTAAACAATTATCTTAATTAAGGAGGAACAAAAAATGATTACATGCAAACAATGCGGAACACAGGTTGAGGGAGACGTAAAATACTGCACAAACTGCGGTGCACCCTTGGAAATCCCCGAGACGTCCCAAAACACTTCACAGATTGATTTGTCCGAAAAATTCAAACAGTTCAACGATACTGCTGATACCACGGCAGAATTTACGGCAGAGGATATCGAAAAGAACAAGGTTATGGCTTTGCTCGCTTACATAATTTTCCTTATTCCCCTGCTTGCCGCAAAGGATTCCAAATTCGCAAGATTTCACACAAATCAGGGTATCATTCTCTTTATCGGCGCCGTTATAGCATCAATTATTGCTGCAATTCCCATTATCGGCTGGATAATCGCTCCCATTCTTTCCGTAATTATAACCGTTCTCGCCGTAATCGGCATTATCAATGCCGCAGGCGGCAAGGCAAAGGAACTCCCTCTTGTAGGAAAATTCAAAATTCTTAAGTAATTTTATTTAAATAAAAGCGGTGATTGTCTCAAAGACCTTCACCGCTTTTTATATGTTCTATGTTGATTTTCATAAATAGTTTGCACCGTGACAAAAAATTTACACAAATAATACAATTTTATACAATTTCTCTTGACTTAACAGAAACGATGTATATATAATAGTATCGGTATATTTTTTCATAGGAGGAAATGTTTATGTCAAGAGTTTTTAATTTTTCAGCAGGTCCGTCTATGCTTCCCGAGTCCGTACTCAATATTGCGGCAGAAGAGATGCTTGACTACAAGGGCAGCGGTCAGTCCGTTATGGAGATGTCTCACCGTTCAAAGATTTATGAAGAAATCATCTTCGGTGCAAGAGATCTTTTCCGTGAAGTTCTGAATGTTCCCGATAATTATAAAATTCTGTTCCTTCAGGGCGGTGCTTCGACTCAGTTTGCAGCTATCCCCTTAAACTTTATGAACGGTTCCCGCAAGGCTGACTACGTTCTCAGCGGTCAGTTCTCCACTAAAGCTTACAAAGAAGCTCAGATCTTCGGTGATGCTGTTGCAGTTGCTTCCTCAAAGGATGTTACTTTCTCAAGAATTCCCGAGCTTGACAAATCAAAGTTCACTCCCGATGCAGACTATTTCTACATCTGCATGAACAATACAATCTACGGCACACTCTTCCCCTCTCTTCCCGATACAGGCAACGTTCCGCTTATCGCAGACGTATCCTCTTGCTTCCTTTCGGAGCCGATGGATGTTTCCAAGTTCGGCGTTATCTACGGCGGTGCTCAGAAGAATATCGCTCCCGCAGGTCTTACCGTCGTTATCGTCCGTGAGGATCTTCTCGGCAATGCAAGAGAAGGTACTCCCACAATGCTTGACTATAAGGTTATGGCTGATAACGATTCTATGTACAATACTCCTCCCTGCTACTCGATCTATATGTGCAAACTCGTTCTTGAATGGATCAAGAAGCTCGGCGGTCTTGAGGTTATGAAGGAACGCAACCTTAAAAAGTGCTCCGTTCTTTATGATTTCCTCGACAACAGCGAAATGTTCAACAATCCCGTTTACAAGCCCCACCGTTCAATGATGAACGTTACTTTCAAGACAGACAGCGAAGAGCTTGACAAGAAGTTTATCGCTGAATCCACGGCTGCAGGCTTCGTAAACCTCAAGGGTCACCGTTCCGTAGGCGGTATGCGTGCTTCCATCTACAATGCAATGCCCATCGAAGGCGTTGAGAAGCTCGTTGAGTTTATGGCTGACTTTGAGAAAAAGAATAAATAATTCCGGAGGTTTTCGTAATGTTCCAGATTCTCACTTTAAATAAGATTTCCAAGTACGGACTTGAGAAGCTTGATGCTTCCAAATATGTTTACGGCGATGATTTTACGGCTGCCGATGCAGTTATGGTTCGTTCCGCTTCCATGCACGAAACGGTTCTTGACAAAAATACTGTTGCTATCGCCCGTTGCGGTGCAGGTACAAACAATATCCCCGTTGATGCTTGTGCAGAAAACGGTGTTGTAGTTTTCAATACTCCCGGTGCTAACGCAAACGGCGTTAAAGAGCTTGTTCTTTGTGCAATGCTTCTCTCTTCAAGAAAAGTTGTTGCAGGTATGGAATGGTGCAAGACTCTCAAGGGTCAGGGTTCTGAGGTCAGCAAGGCTGTTGAAAAAGGCAAGGGTGCTTTTGTCGGTCCCGAAATCAAAGGCAAGACTCTCGGTGTTATCGGTCTCGGTGCCATCGGCAGACTCGTTGCTGAAGCTGCCATCGCTCTCGGTATGGATGTTATCGGTTACGATCCCTTCCCCGTAAAGGGCGTTTGTGACAAGGTTCAGATAGTTACGGAGCTTGCTCCCGTTTTTGAAAACAGCGATTATATCTCTCTTCACGCTCCCGCAACTCCCGCTACAAAGGGTATGATCAACAAGGATTCTATCGCAACAATGAAGGATTCTGTCAGAATCCTCAACTTTGCAAGAGGCGATCTTGTAAACTCTGATGATATCCTTGCTGCTCTTGCAAGCGGTAAAGTCGCAGCCTATGCTACCGACTTCCCGACCGATGATCAGCTTTGTGCAGAAGGCGTTATCGCTATGCCTCACCTTGGTGCTTCCACTCCCGAAAGTGAAGACAACTGTGCCGTTATGGCTGCGGAAGAATTGACTGCTTACCTTGAAACAGGTGCTATTAAGAATTCCGTAAACTTCCCGAATGCCGAGCTTCCCGAAAGCTTCACGGAAAGAACCTGCGTTCTTCACAAGGCAGAAGCCGCAGACGCTGTTGCAGCTGCTCTCGGTGATGTAGTCTTTGCAGGCGCAAAGAAGGATTGGGGCTACACCGTAGCCGACAAGAAGGCCGATGTCGATGCACTTCTTTCTATCGACGGTGTTGTCCGCGTTCGTGTTCTTTAATTGAATTATAAAAGTCAAGGAGCTATCCGCAACGGATAGCTCCTGTTTTTTATTTTTATTTGCCTACACAGAATTTTGAGAAAACTTCGTTTACAACCGCTTCCGAAGCTTTTTCGCCTGTCAGCTCCAACAGTGCTTCGATGCAAGAGTCGGCACAGACATTAACGGCATCAAGCGTCATTGAACAATCAATGGCATCTATCGCTTCATCAAGACAGCGAACGGCTCTCTGACAGCACTCTTTTTGTCTGACTGTCGAAATCATTGCCGATGACGGATCAAATGAGTCTGTTCCGAGAAGCTCCGAAACCGTTTTACAAAGCTCGTCGTATCCGCTTCCGTCTGCTGCACATACATTGACCGTTCTGCTGACAACAGCTTTTATCTTTTCTTCGTCAATGATTCTGCCCTTGTCGCCCTTATTGATTACGGCAATTGAGAGTCTGTCACGACAAAGATTCAACAGTTCTTCATCCTCCGATGTCATTTCCTGTGAACCGTCAAACACGGCAAGAATCAGAACGGCTCTTTGAAGCTTTGTTCTCGCTCTCTCAACACCGATACTCTCAACAGGGTTATCCGTCTCCCTTATGCCTGCCGTATCGGACAGTCTGAGTGTGACATCGCCCACTCTTACCGTTTCCTCAACAATATCACGTGTCGTTCCCGCTATTGACGTTACTATTGATTTTTCACAGCCTGCAAGCAGATTCATCAGCGTCGATTTGCCTACGTTCGGTCTGCCTGCTATTGCAGTATCAACTCCGCTGATAATCGCCTGTCCTGCATCAAATTTATTCAAAAGCTTCAACAGCTTATTTTTTGCCCCGGTAAAAATCTCTCTCATTGAAGAGATTTCCATCTCCTCGATATCCTCATCGGGATAATCGACCCAAGCCGCTATGTTTGCCGACACCGAGATAACCTCGCGCGCTGTCTGTGATATCTCGTTGCTGAGTGCTCCCTCAAGTGCCGTCAGTGCCGCCTTTGCAGCCTGCTCACCTTGTGCCGATATCATTCCCATAACTGCTTCGGCTTCGGATAAATCTATCTTTCCGTTAAGAAATGCACGTTTTGTAAATTCTCCCGCTTCGGCAGGTTTTGCTCCTGCCGATATAGCCGCTTCCAGAATTCTTTTTGTAATATACAATCCGCCGTGACACGATATCTCAACAACATCCTCCCCCGTATAGCTGTGGGGTGCACGGAACACAAGGCAGACCGCTTCGTCAAGCTGTTCGCCTCTGTCGCACGCTTTGCCGAAATACGCACGGTAGCCCTTTGATTTTTTGATATCATTTCCGCTTATCGGGAGAAAAATTCTGTCTGCGATGCTCAGCGCTTCGCTTCCCGATATTCTGATAATTCCTATACCGCCTGCCGCCTGCGGTGTGGCTATGGCGGCTATCGTTGATGTTGTCATTATTTCGCCTCTTTAAAATCGGTTATCAAAAAGCCCCGAAAAATCGGGGCAATTTTATTATAAAAACTTTGCAATTGTTTTGAGAAGAGTTTCTTTATTCTCTTCTTTTGTACCTGTGAGAGTACATCCTGCCGCCGCAGGGTGGCCGCCGCCGTTCATAAGAGTGCATATTTCTGCCGCATTAAGCGGAGGATTTGTTCTGACGGATACTTTGAATGTTCCGTTTTTCTGCTCTCTCATTGCCGCACCGACAAGCACGCCTTCGATCTGTCTCGGAAGAGCCGCAATCTTGTCAAACTCGTCCTCGTTGGAACCGCTTTCTTTAAACATCTGCTGAGTGACGGTGATAAGGGCAAACTTGCCGTCAAAGAAAAGCTCGGTTGAACCGAGAGCCATTCTCTCCAGTTCGGCAAAGCTTCTGCTTTTTGTTTCAAAGATCTCTCTGTTTATCCTTGCACAATCGGCGCCAAGCTCCATAAGATCTGCCGCTATACGAAGCGTTGTCGGTGTGACGTTGGAATAACGGAAGCATCCCGTATCCGTCGAAACGCCGATATAAAGTGCCTCTGCCATCTCTTTTGAAATCTTTGCTCCCAGCATCGGGACAAGACGGAAGATGATCTCGGATGCGGCAGATGCCGTATCGTCAAGCAGTACACTCTTTGCATACATACTGTTGGTAACGTGATGGTCGATGCAAAGATCGACTCTGTCGCCGAAACGCTCACCTACACAGTCGCCCATCAGCTTGACCGTTGCGATATCGACGGCAACAACAAACTCCGGATCAAACGACTCTTCATCGCCGTCCTCTTTCATAAACTTATATCTGTCGGGTATCTCATCCTCACCTATAACGCAAGCGTTCTTTCCGATCGACCTTAACGCATGGCAAAGCGTATATCCGCTGCCTAAGGTATCCCCATCGGGATGAGTATGAACAAGAATTGCGATATTATCTTTACAAAGAAGCATTTCTGCCGTTGCTTCAAGAGAAATTTTCATCGCATTCACTCCTTACTCTGTTGTATCAAGATCGTCAAGAATTTTTACGATACCCATACCGTGTGCTATGGAATCATCGGCAATAAACTTCATTTCGGGTGTTTTGCGAAGATGAAGGTTCTTTCCGACAGCTCTGCGGATATAGCCTGTCGCGCTGACAAGACCTTTGACTGCATTCCTTGCCGTTTCGATACCTTCCATTGCGCTGACATACACCTTTACAAATGAAGCATCGGAGCTGACCTCTACCCTTACAACGGTCAGCAGGCAATTTTGGACTCTCGGATCCTTCAGCTCCCTGATAACTGCCGTAACCTCTCTTTTGATATCTTCGGAAACTCTGTCCGACTTGTGTCCCGCCATAAGCGATGTATTCCTTTCTGAAAATCAGTCACGATACTCTTCGATAATGTACGCTTCGAAGATGTCGCCCTCTTTAATATCATTGAACTTGTTAAGACCGATACCGCACTCGTAGCCTGTATTGACTTCCTTAACGTCGTCCTTAAATCTCTTGAGTGATGAAATCTCGTCATCCGCTACGATTATGCCGTCACGGACAACTCTGATCTTGCTGTTTCTGGTAATTTTTCCGTTCTGAACATAACATCCTGCGATATTACCGATGGAAGAAATGCGGACAACCTGACGGATTTCTGCTCTGCCGAGCTCAACCTCACGCTTTTTGGGAGCAAGCATACCCTTGATAGCCGCTTCAATCTCTTCGATACAATCGTAGATGATACGGTACATTCTCATTTCGACACCGTCTCTTTCGGCATTTGCCGTTGCTACGGGATCGGGTCTTACGTTGAAACCTACAATAATGGCATTGGAGGCGTTGGCAAGCATAACGTCGGATTCGTTGATGGCACCTACGCCGATATGGATGATGCGAACCTTGACCTCTTCGTTTGAAAGCTTTTCAAGACTCTGCTTGACTGCTTCCGCTGAACCCTGAACGTCCGCTTTGACGATAATATTAAGATCCTTGAGCTCGCCTGCCTGAAGTGAATCAAACAGGTTATCAAGAGTAACCTTTTCAAACTGCTTGAACTGCTCTTCCTTAGCCTGCTGTTTACGCTGTTCGACAAGCTCACGTGCAAGTCTTTCGTCAGATACTGCGTCAAAGATGTCGCCTGCCTGCGGAACCTCGGTAAGTCCCGTAATCTCAACGGGTACGCAAGGACCTGCTTCCTTGATCGTTCTGCCCTTGTCGTCTGTCATAACTCTGACACGTCCTACCGTCATACCTGCAACGATGACATCGCCGCTTCTGAGTGTGCCGTTCTGGACAAGAAGCGTTGCAACGGGACCTCTGCCCTTGTCAAGTCTTGCTTCGATAACGATACCCTTACCTGCTCTTTCGGGATTTGCCTTAAGCTCCATCATCTCTGCTACAAGAAGTATTGACTCCAAAAGCTTGTCAATATTCATACCTGTTTTTGCAGATACGGGAACACAGATAGTATCGCCGCCCCACTCTTCGGGAACAAGCTCGTATTCTGTCAGCTGCTGCATAATCCTGTCAACGGATGCGCCTTCCTTATCCATCTTATTAACAGCTACGATGATGGAAACGCCTGCAGCCTTTGCGTGGTTGATAGCTTCGATAGTCTGGGGCATGATACCGTCATCGGCAGCTACTACAAGTACTGCAATATCCGTTGCCATGGCACCTCTTGCACGCATTGATGTGAAGGCTGCGTGACCCGGTGTGTCAAGGAATGTGATGAACTGTCCGCCCTGGTTTACTCTGTATGCACCGATGTGCTGTGTGATACCGCCTGCTTCTGTTGAAGTGACGGATGTATGTCTGATTGCGTCAAGAATAGATGTTTTGCCGTGGTCTACGTGTCCCATTACGACAACAACGGGATCTCTCGGCTGAAGGTCTGTCTCGTCATCCTCGCTGGCATCGATAATTCTCTCTTCGATGGTGACAACAACTTCTTTTTCTACCTTTGCGCCGAGCTCTGTTGCGATAAGCTCTGCCGTATCAAAGTCGATGACCTCGTTAACCGTTGCCATCATACCGAGCTCTGCAAACATCTTTTTGATAACCTCTGCCGCCGTTCTCTTGAGCATTGCGGCAAGCTCGCCGACTGTCAGCTCTTCGGGAACCTTGATAACAAGCTGCGGCTTCTTTGCTCTTTCTGCGGCAATTCTCTTGAGTCTTTCCGCCTCAGTCTCACGTCTGCTCTGACGCATACCCTGCTTGCGGTACTGCTGGGATTTCTGCTTGAGCTTCTGCTTGCTGACGGAGTGATCTGTCTGCAAGGTCTTGTTTACGGGAGCGATATTTTCATATTTTTCGTTATATTTTTCAAGATCGACGTTGCTTGAACGTGTGTCAACCGTTCTCGCTTCGCCCTTTGTTCTTGCCTGGGGAGTCTTATTCTCCTCCTTGGGCTTTTTCTTTTCCTGTACGGGAAGCTCGGGCTTTTCCTTTTTCGGCTCCGGCTTCTTTTCAGGCTTCTTTTCCTGCTTCTTTTCCGGCTTTTTCTGAGAGGGCTTTGCCTCGGTCTTCGGCTCTTCCCCGGCTTCTTCCCCGGCTTCTTTCTCAGGCTCTTCCTTAGCTTCCTTCTTTGCCTTCGGCTCTTCCTTTACCTCAGAAAGCGCCAAATAAGAATCAAAGCTTTCGACCTGCTTTTCCTGTGTAAAGCTTTCAAACAAAACGTCAAGCTCCGTTTCGGTCAAAGCGGTCATATGTTTCTTGGCATCGTCAAAATATTTTGCCAGAAGCTCTATAACAGCGTTGCTTTTCACGTTAAAATCCTTGGCAACCTCGTGTACTCTGTATTTATTGATCATCAGCTATTACCTCCGTTGAATTCTTACGGTGAAGCTCCGCCATCTTCTTTGCGAATCCCTCATCCTCTGTGGTCAAAACTCCTGCTTTGACACCCGTTGCATCCTTTATCTGTTGCATTGAATAAGCTGTCTCAAATATCACAAGCTCTCTTCCATCATATGCCGCGGCTTTAAAAAACTCTCTTTTGAGCCTTTCAGATGCATCAACAGCCAGCAGGCATATCTTTGCTTTATCTCTCATTATCGAATCAAGGCACGTATCATGTCCCCAGTTAAGCTTGCCTGCCCTGCGACATATGCCGAGAAAAGACAGAAACTTATCCTGCACCGTCAGTCAACTCCTTTTGCATGGAATCGTAAACCTCTGACGGAATTGCACAGCCGAAGGCTTTTTCAAGTCGCTTTGCCTTTTTTGCCATAACAAAGCACTCTTCGTTGCGGCATATATATGCGCCACGTCCCGGCTTTTTGCCCACAAGGTCAACTGAAAATTCACCCTCGGGACTTTTTACCACTCTGACGAGCTCTTTTTTGGGTTTCATCTCTCCGCATCCCGTGCACTTACGCAAGGGAATCTTTTTTTGTTGCATATTCCGTCCGATGCAGTCACCGCTTTACGGTAACTTCCTTTCAATTAATTTAATTAAACGTTGTCGTAATCTATTACCGACTCAACCTCGGCATCCGGCTTGATGTCGATCTTCCAGCCTGTCAGCTTTGCGGCAAGACGGGCATTCTGACCCTTGTTGCCGATAGCAAGTGAAAGCTGTCCTGCAGGTACGATTACCGAGCAGGCGTTTTCAATCTCTTCGTCAACCGTTACGGAAATTACCTCAGCAGGAGCAAGCGATGCCGCAACAAACTCTGCAGGATCTTCGCTGTACTTGACGATATCAATCTTTTCACCGCCCAGAAGATCAACAATCTTGCTGACTCTGGCGCCTCTCTGACCGATACAGGAGCCGACGGGATCAACATTCTCATCTGCGCTGTAAACGGCAATCTTTGTACGTGAGCCTGCTTCTCTTGAAACAGCCTTGATCTCTACAATACCGTCAAAGATTTCGGGAACCTCTGTTTCAAACAAGCGCTTGACAAGTCCCGGATGTGTTCTTGACAGCGTTGCCTTGGGATACTTGCGGTTAGCGTCCTTGACGTCAACTACGTATACTTTTACAATATCGCCTTCCTTGAAGGTCTCTTCGGGCAGCTGCTCACTCTTGGGAAGCATCTCCTCCAGCTTGCCGATCTCAAGGAATGCATCGCCTGTTACGGGATCGATCTTTGATACCTTGGCGGTGATGATCTCCTGATACTTGTTCTGGAATTCTTCACGGAGCTGGCCGTGCTCTGCCTCACGGATACCCTGACGGAGCACGTGCTTGCCCTTATCGGCAGCAATACGGCTGACATCCTTTGTCTCTAAGGGAATTTCAATAATATCACCGGGCAAAGCGCCGTTCTTATACTTCTGAGCGTGCTCGACAAGAATGTCGCAATCCTCGTCCGTTACTTCGGAAACAACATTCTTTCTTACGTATACCTTCATCTCTTCCTTATCAGAATCGATATCACAGAAAACGACATCCTTGTTACCGAAATCTCTCTTGACTGCTGTTACGATTGCCTTCTGGATTCCGTCACAAAGTGCATCCAAACGGATACCTTTTTCTTTTGATAAAAGTCTTAATGCCTCAAAAAACTCCTTGTTCATTTTTGCGGTGTCCATCCTCTCATTACATATTGAAATCGTCAAGCTTAATAAAGCTTGCTTCTTTTTTATTAAAAACAAAGCCTTTTCCGTTGTCGAGCGTTACCTCAACATTACCGCTGTCAAAGGAAGCTAATACACCCTTGAAATCCCTTTCACCGTCAACGGGTCTGATCATACGAAACTGCACCTTCTGACCGATACATTCCGTAAAGTGCTCGGGTTTTGTCAGACTTCTTTCGATACCGGGAGAAGATACCTCCAGACAGTAGCCCTGCTCAATAGGATCAAGCTCGTCAAGCGGTCCGTCAATGGCACGGCTGAAATTCTCACAATCCTCTATACCTACGCCGCCATCCTTGTCAATAAAGATACGCAAAAAATACTCCGCACCCTCTTTGACAAAGTTTATGTCCCATATACGAAGACCGAGCGAGCGTGCAATCTCATCTGCAAGACCGGCTACTGCGGCAACCGTCGCTCCGCCCTTACCCTTTGAAGCCATTAATGTGCCCCCTTTATTCTTTGTATGAAAAATTATTTCTGCATAAAGATAAGAGCGGGTCACCCCACTCTTACCAATCTCTGTCAATAACAGAGAAATAATCAAACATTCGTACTAACAAAAATTATTATACCACATAGTTTACGAAATATCAAGCATTATTTTTTCTGTGATTAATTCTTTGCCGTAGGATCGTTTTTTGCCGTTATGAGCTCACCTTTTTCGTTCCACGATGCTTCATAGGCGTCATAATAACGGTTACCCTCGGCATCCGTATAAGGATCGTTATAATACCTGTATTCGCCATAGGTTTCAATACGGTTTTTATAGTACTCGTCAAGCTCTTCCTCGCTCATACTGCTTGTATCCTCATAACCGATTTCAAGCACTCCCGCCTTGTCACAATAGAACCAACCGTCCTCGGTAACATAACAGTCATAAGCTAAATACTTTTTACCGTCATCACTTATGTAAAAATACTCATCATATGTCCAGCCGTCGGAATCCGTACATTCTTCTACGGTGTAGGTATAGGCATTACCGCTTTCATCATAGAGCAGTACATCGTCCCCATCCTCATAGACATTGCCCTTTTTGTCATAGAAAACACCGTCAACAGCTATTCTGTCGGTCATATCAAAATTGAAATCATCGGTAAAAGTCAGAACAATACCTACAACGGCAACAACCACAGCTAAAATGAGTGAACAGATAACCGCTGTTCCGAACTTGCGGCTGAGTTTTTTGTCCTTTTGCTTTTCCTGTGCATTTACGTGCGGTAAAGGAGCACCGCACTTTTCGCATTGCACGGCTTCCTCGGAATTATTCTCGTCGCACATATAACAGACCTTACTGTCCGCCTTCGGGAAGTCTTTTCTTTTGACAAGAAAACAGATAAGTGTCCATTCGGTGAAAAATACACCGCAGATATACCAGCCGACATGAAGCTGTTTATTCCTGTGCTTAGCGGAATAATACATAAACAGCAAGCCGAAAATAACCAATAAAATCTCAAAAAAAGCAACACCGAGATACCATAAATAAACCATATCCATTTTCCTGTCTCCTTTCAGTTTTAATCAAACATATAAACTCTCATCTCGAACGGCTTTGTCATAAAGACATTGCTGTTATAGATAACGTCATAGTTCTGAAGCACAAGCCTGCCTTTTTCAAGATCGAAGCCTTCGGGTGCCGTAAAGCGAACAGGCTTCTCGGTAAAGGAGCAGATGACAAGCATTCTCTTACCATCCAGATTACGCTCGTAAACAAAAAGATCGGAGCTTGACTTGTAATGCTCTTTATAATCACCGTAGATCACAATCTCGTTCTCTTTGCGGAACTTGAGAAGCTTGCGGTAGAAATTGAGAACGGAATCGGGATCGTTTTCCTGTGACTCTACGTTGATATCCTTGTAATTATCGTTAACCTTGAACCACGGTGTTCCCGTTGTGAAGCCGCCGTTTTCGGAGGAATTCCACTGCATCGGTGTACGTGACTGCTCACGTGAACAGCGGTTTGCCATAGAAAGGAACTTCTTATCGGAGACACCGAGCTTTTTGAAAAGTCTCTGATTGTTAAAGGTCAGAACATCCTTGAACTCGTTCACATCGTTAAAGGTTGCGTTGGTCATACCGATTTCCTGACCCTGATAGATGAACGGCGTGCCCGACTGACAGATGTACATCGTTGCAAGCATCTTTGCACTCTGCTTGTGATACTTAAGGCTGCCGAATCTGTCAATGGCTCTGGGGTGGTCGTGATTCTCAATATAAAGCGCATTCCATGCGGTGCCGTACATTTCCTTCTGCCATGTTGAAAATGCCTTTTTCATCTTCTTAAGACTGAACGGTACGTGAATCCAGTCGGTAAGGAAGCTGTCCGCCTCCATATGCTGGGAGTGGAACATAAGGTTGAGCACCTGAGAATCGCCCTCGGTGATATATTCCTTTGCAACCTTCGGAGTCATCATCGGAGCTTCGCCTACCGTGAAGCAGTCATACTTGCTGAGCACCTCATCCTTGAATTCCTTAAGATATTCGTATACGTGAGGGCCGTTTGTGTAATGCTCGATACCTGCTCCTACGGGAAGAGGTATACCGTTGGGAAGTCCTTCACGCTTTGAAATGTATGTAATAACGTCCTCTCTGAAGCCGTCAACACCCATATCAAGCCAATATTTCATAATATCCTTGACTTCCTGACGGACTTCGGGGTTATCCATATTAAGGTCAGGCTGTTTCTTTGCAAATACGTGCAGGTAATATTCGTTGAGATCCTTGTCATATTCCCATGCGCCGCCTTCAAATACCGATTTCCAGTTGTTGGGAGGATTCTTTCCCTTGCCCTCACGCCAGAAGTAATAGTTATGATACTTGCTGTTTTTATCTGCACGACCCTGCTTGAACCACTCGTGCTCATCGGAGGTGTGATTGACAACAAGGTCCATTATTATTTTGAGTCCTCTTTTATGTGCTTCGTCAATAAGCACCTTGAACTGCTCTGTATTACCGTAGTCGGGAGAAATGTTGCGATAATCCGAAATATCATATCCGTAATCCGCATTGGGTGACGGATAAAGAGGTGAAAACCAGATCACATCAACACCTATGCTCTTAATATAATCGAGCTTTGACATAATTCCGTCAAGATCGCCGATACCGTCGCCGTTACCGTCGCAAAAGCTGCGGGGCCAGATCTGGTAAACCGACATTTCTTTATACCAATGTTTTTTAATCTCTGACATTCTTTTCTCTCCTGTTCTTTTAATATACTTTTGATTATATCACACTTTATATGTATATTCAACAGGTAATCGGGATATTTCAAAACACACTCGGACTATGCCTGTCAGATCAAAATATCCAAACAAGCCAGGGTGCCGTCACTCAACCAACCGGGTCATTCCTACAAAAGTGAAGAATCTTTTATAAAAAGCGTCGCAGATCCTTAATGCATACTTTTTCCGTTTTCGGCATATACTTACAGCAATGAATTATGAAAGGACGAAGCATATGACGGATCCCAAACAGTTCACCGAAAGCGATACACAAAAGCGAGTGAAAAATCCGACTCTTGCCGTTCAGACAATTGTCTGTCTTGTGGTGCTGGCAGCCGTGTTCTCACTTGCCAGAAGCGGTTCGCCGCTGTACCAATCCGTAAAGAACGGATATTACGCCGTTATGTCACGTAATATGTGTGAGGAATCCATCCTTGATTCTGCTCAGAAGCTTTTTGATATGTCAGCCGTTTCGCGCACGGTATCAACGCAGAATACCAAAGCCGCAGACAATACCGAGACTGAAACTGCCGCTTCCATCGACAGCGATGCCGAGATCGTCACGGTAACGTCATCGGGCGGCGAGGATATCCGCGTCCTTGACGCTCTGTCCGATTCAACCTTTGATGCCGTCCACATATCAACGGAAGCGGTAATGCCTGTCAGCGGAAACGTCACCTCCGACTTCGGCTACAGAATACATCCGATCACAAAAAACAAAAGTTTTCACACAGGAATAGATATCGCGGCACCTACCGGCACGGAGATTTCCGCCTGTTACAACGGTACCGTCACGGAAACCGGCTTCACATCGGGCAAGGGCAACTACATCCTTATGGATCACGGTGACAATCTGCAGACTCTTTACTGTCACCTGAGCAAAATATCCGTCAGCGAAGGAACGGTTATCCGTGCAGGCGAGACAATCGGTCTGGTCGGAAGTACGGGTATGTCCACGGGGCCTCATCTGCACTTTGAGCTGAGAGTTGACGGTATCCGCTGTAATCCCGCATATATTCTGAAAGGTCTGACATATGAAGTGTAAAACCGATTTTTCCTTTATCGGAGCGGCTCTCATCACGCTGATGATGATTTACGACAAAAGCGGCAACGCAGTCCACGGTGTCTGCGCTGCCTTTTTTCATGAATCGGGACATCTTTTTGCTCTCCTCATATCGGGTGATATTCCGCAAAAAATTTCTGTCGGCATATACGGCATTCGTATTGAACGGTACGAAAAAGCCTCCGTATCTTACCGTACGGAAGCAATAATTGCGCTGTCAGGTCCCGTGTTCAATCTGACAGCGGCGGCGATTATGAGTTTTTTTGACAAAGATATGAGCGTTCCGATCAGGATGAATACCGCCATCTGTCTTTTCAATCTCTTACCCTTGACTCCTCTTGACGGCGGCAGGGCGCTTTATTACATACTCTGCCGTCTGAAAGGCCTCGACTTCGCCGCAAAATGCTCAAAAGTAATCACCGTCCTCGGCATAATACCGCTGACGGTGACAGGTTTTTTAATATTCATCAACAACACAAGCGATTACTCATTGCTGTTGTCATCATTGTACGTATCGTTTGCACTGTTATCCTTTCCGTACAGTTGAATGGAATTCTTGACTGCATATTCCTCTGCAACAGAACCGTCGGGACAGTCGATCTTAAGTGATGTACAATCCTTGAACGCACTTTCGCCGATTCTTGTAACAGATGACGGAATATAGATCTTTTCAAGTGCCGTACAACCTGCAAACGCTTTTTCGCCGATAGCCAGAGTGTTGGACGGAAGCGTAACCTGACGAAGCGAGCTGCAGCCGGAGAATGCCGTTTTCTCAATCTTGAGAAGTGCTGTCGAGAATGTTACGTTTGTCAAAGAGCTGCATCCCTCAAATGCGCTCTCGTTAATATGCGTTACGGCCGTGAGCGAGATTGACTCCAGCGACTTGCATCCGTAGAAGCAGTTCGTCGGAACGGTTCTGACCTGTGAGGGAAGCGATACAGACTGAAGAGACGAACAGTCAAAGAAGAACGATTCGCCGAGAGAGGTTATCTTTGACGGGCTTTCAAAAGTACATTTTGCAAGCTCCGTACACTCGTAAAATACGGAGGCGCCGACAAATGTGACGCTTCTGGGAATTGTGATGTTGGCAAGCGATGAGCAGTATGCAAATGCCCAGTTGCCGATTGATGTCAGCGTTGACGGAAGTGCAAGCGATTTAAGCGAAGTGCACTTGTAAAACGCCTGATCGCCGATCTTTGTCAGTCCCGACGGAAGCGATACGGAGCTTAATGCCGTACATCCTCGGAATGCATCGTTTCCGATTGTTGTGACACCTATCGGAAGATTGATTACCTGAAGCGATTCACAGCTGTGAAAGGCATTCTTGCCGACAGTTGTGACGGTTGACGGAAGCTTGATGCTGATTATCTTTGAATTAAAGAATGCATTTTCTCCGATTGCGACAACCTTCTTGCCGTTGAGCGTCTCGGGAACGGTGATGTTTATTCCGTCGCCCGAATAGCCCGTTATGGTGACTGTACTGCCCGATTCGGTATATGAAAAGTCGGACTGCTCGCGAGGCTGTGTGGTTGAACTCTCGACAGGCTCTGTGACCGCTTCGCTCTCGCCCGTTTCGGGTTCCGATACGGTTCCCGGTTCTTCAGTCTCTTCGGGATATGAATATTCCGTAGAGAAAATAAGTCTTTCCGATGACGGAACGGTTGTCTGATAACGAAGGGTTGTCCTGCTTGTCAGCGCTTCACGCTCCTGACGGCGCTTGTTATACTCGCTCAGACTGTTCATCATAAAGGCAAGCCCCACCGCTACCGCAAGAACCAGCAAAACAATAAGATTACGTATGTTGAATATCGATTTTAAGATACTATTTTTCTTTTTTGTCAGCTTCATCGACTTCATCTCAAAGTCCGAAGAATCGCCGACATCCGATACGGATGTGTCCAGAACATCCGTTTCGACAAAGCCCTTGATAAGTCCCGCATAGAAGGTATCAACCTCTTCGGGAGAAAGCGAAAACGCCTTTGTATTACGGATTGCCCAACGTATTACCGCTTTCTTTTCAACACCTGTCAGAATATCCGCCTTTTCGCATATTCTGGAAACGAGCGGCATCGCATCCTCAAACGCTTCCGACAATACGCCCCTGACATACGCCTCATCAGCACCGATGACAGAAGCTATCGCCTCGGGTGATGTGCTGACGAAATAGTACATATAAAGGCATATGCGCTTTTCAAGCGGGATGGTGTTAAGCACGGTAAAAACGCAGTCCGCCGTTGACGCCGCATCAACCGTCTTGACTGAATTGAAGTCATAAAAGCACGCTGCATCCTCGACAAAGCGATCCGCCTTTTCGCTCAGAGACTTATCCTGATTCAGCAAACTGCCGTAGTCAGGATTTTCCCTTACCCGTTTCAAAACCGATTTATTGACTTCTTCGGAAAAGCTGTCATTCTTTTCAATTTTGTCAAGTGAAGAAAAAACCTCAAGATAAGCATCGTATAAAATTTTTAAAGAAACATCCTTGCTTCCCGTAATATTAAAAAGTATCAGATAAGCAGAGGGAAAAGATGAAAAGAACAAGCTGTCGATAGCGCTCCGGTCACCTTCACGTGCCATGAGTATCAACTGCCATGTGCCTCTTTGATTCATCATCGCAGACCTCCGTAATACATAATCATTCATATTAATTATATATCTGTTTAGCCGAAATGTCAAGAATAAGCCTGTTTCGACATTGCGATAATTGCGATGCTTTTTGTGCTTTTTGTGAACAAAGTTTTAACATTTTGCATTTTTTGCCGTTTTGTTGTCCTGTTCGGGGCAATAAACGGCATTGTTTTTTCTGTGTGTGAGAGCGTTTTAAAGCGAAAGGATGAAACAAATGAAAAAACTTACACAAAAAGAAAGTCTTTTCTGTCTGTACTACTGCAAACTGAGAAACGCTGTCGAGGCCGCTTCACGGGCAGGATATCACGATCCGTTCAGAAAGGGCAATGCCCTTTTGCGACGCCGTGATATTCTGTCGCATATTTCACAGATCGGAAAGGACGATACGGTTTCCCCCGAAGAGATTGTTTCCGGTTACCGCAGAATCGCCTTCGGCTCGTGTCATGATGCCTTACGGCTGCTGCTTTGCGGCGAGCTTCCCGATAACGGTGATATCGAATCCGTCGATCTTTTCAATGTTTCCGAAATCAAAAAGCCGAAGGACGGCGCTATTGAGATAAAGTTCTTTGACCGTCTTAAAGCGCTGGAGCATCTGGAGGCTTTGTCGGGTGAATTGTCGGGTAATGATTCGGCATTGTCGTTTTATGAAGCTCTCAGAAAAAGTGCCGAAGCCGACCTGTCCGTGAAGGGAGAGTCCGAGCCATAAGACTGAAAGACTTTAACAGCTTTTCAAAAAAGCAGTTGACCGTTCTGTCGTGGTGGTGTGAAGAAAGCAAGTATAAAGATCGTGATGCCATTATATGTGACGGTGCCGTACGTTCCGGAAAAACCGTTTGTATGACGCTCTCTTTTGTCTTCTGGGCATTTTACCGCTTTTCCGATACCTCTTTTGCTCTTTGCGGTAAAACGGTGGCGTCGCTTCGCCGCAACATCATCACGCCCGTTCTTCCTCTGCTTCGTGAGCTCGGCTTTGAATGTACGGAAAAGGTGTCCCGCAACACCGTGGAAATCCGTAAGGGTAACACGGTCAACACCTTTTTTCTGTTCGGCGGCAAGGACGAAGGCTCTGCCGCACTTATCCAGGGAATGACCCTCGGCGGCGTTCTGCTTGACGAGGTTGCTTTGATGCCCCGTTCCTTTGTTGAACAGGCTCTTGCCCGCTGCTCTCTTTCCGATGCAAGACTCTGGTTCAACTGCAATCCCGAAAACCCTCATCATTGGTTCTATGAAGAATGGATAAAAAAGGCAGAAAGCAAAAACTGTCTGTATCTTCACTTCACAATGGACGATAATCCTTCGTTGTCCGACAATGTCCGCAACAGGTACAAAAGTATCTACAGCGGAGTCTTTTACGAACGGTTTATCGAGGGCAAGTGGGTTGCCGCATCAGGACTCGTCTATCCTATGTTCAGCGAAAACACTCACGTCTGCTCTCCCTTGTCACAGCCCGACAAATACTATATTTCCTGCGATTACGGAACCGTGAATCCGTCTTCGTTCGGACTGTGGGGCAAAGTGGGAAACCGCTGGTTCAGGATGCGTGAATACTATTTTGATTCACGCAAGGAAGGCTCTCAACGTACCGATGAGGAACACTATGATTCGCTGACAGAGCTTGCATCGTCGCTTCCGATTGAAGCCGTCATTGTTGACCCCTCTGCGGCAAGCTTTATCGAATGCATAAGACGTCACGGACGTTTCAGGGTCATTCCCGCAAAAAATGACGTTCTCGACGGCATCAGAAAGGTGTCGGACGCCATCAAAAAGAATCTTATTATGTTCTGTCCCGAATGTACGGACTCCATACGTGAATTTTCACTCTATCGCTGGGATACAGGCAGCGTCAAGGACGCACCGCGCAAGGAAAACGATCACGCAATGGATGATATCCGTTACTTCGTTTCGACAGTTCTTAATGAGAGCTTTGACGGATTCTTCTCTCTTGCCGTCGAACGCTGATTATTACGAAAGGAGCAAAAACTTAACCGTCAATGCGATTCAAAAGAAAGAAAACATCCGATGAAGTCCCTGTTCAGACCTCATCAGAAAGAGTGTCACGCTCCTCACTTCTTGATCTTGACAGCTTTGTTCCGTCATCGGGCAGTCTCTCCGTTTATGAAGCCCTGCGTGAGTCTGTTCCGATTATTGATGCGGCCATCACAAAAACAGTCCGTCTCACGGGCGGATACGAAGTGCATTGTAAAAGTCCCGAAGCCGACAACGCTTTACAAAGCTTTATCCGAAGCGTTCCCGTAGGCGGTAACGGCGAAGGCCTGTACGCCTTTATGGATACTTATTTCAACCAGCTTCTCACCTTCGGTACCGCCGTTGGTGAGATGGTGGTTCAGGGCGGCAAGCTTACGGGTCTTTACAATGCTCCGCTTCGCAACATCGAACTGCACAGAAGTGCAGACGGTTTCGGTTGCGAAGTGTGGACGGGAACACCCGTCAGAAAGCCTGTCAGATATCCCGAACTGCTTCTCGTTTCCGCACTCAATCCCGTTCCCGGAAAGCTCGGCGGAACATCGCTTCTGCACGGACTGCCGTTTGTGTCTTCGGTACTTCTGAAGATATACAACGCCGTCGGCTGTAACTGGGACAGAGTAGGCAACGTCCGCTTTGCGGTAACGTACAAGCCATCCTCCGATGCTGCCGACCGCGCATACGCAAAGGAACGCGCCGTACAGGTTGCAAAGCAGTGGAGCGAGGCTATGCAATCGGGCAACAAGGTCAAGGATTTTGTCACGGTCGGTGACGTCAGCATCAAGGTTATAGGTGCCGAATCGCCTATCCCCGACAGCGACATTCCCGTCCGTCAGATGCTGGAGCAGATCGTTGCAAAAACAGGTATACCGCCCTTTATGCTCGGTCTGTCGTGGTCATCAACAGAGCGTATGTCTGCTCAACAGGCAGATGTTCTGACAAGTGAGCTGGAGTCTTACCGCAGACTTCTGACTCCTGTTATTGCTAAAATCTGTCGCACTTTCCTTCGTCTCATCGGCTTTTGCGATGAGCCTGTCGTTGAGTGGGAAGATATAACGCTTCAGGATGAGGTTGAGCTTGCAAGAGCAAGACTCTATGACGCTCAGGCAAAACAGATATTAAACAAAAAGGAGGAAACGGCATAAAAAAGTCAATGAATTTTTCGGTGACGCAGGACAGCGTCACTCCCGGTACCGGGGATCTGGCTCTTATTAACGAGTATACCAGAAAAGAGCTTTCCGAGGATGATGTCTACACCTTTTCGGTCATTCTGTGCGATAACGAAATCGACAGAGATTTTGAACGCTTCAGCAAAGAATCCCTGAATACGCTTTGTGAGATGTTCAAAGGTAAAACAGGCATCTTCGATCACAGTATGAAGGCTTCGGATCAAACGGCAAGAATCTATAAAACAGAGCTCGTCGAGGATCCGTCTCGTGTGACCTCTGTAGGCGAAGTATACACCTTTGTCAAGGGTTTTGCCTATATGCCGAAAACGTCACGCAACGAGGATCTGATCCGTGAGATTGACAGCGGCATCAAAAAAGAAGTCAGTATCGGCTGTGCCGTAAAAAGAACGGTCTGTTCCGAATGTGATACGGATATTTCCGTCTGCTCTCATATCAAGGGTCAGGTCTACGGCAAAAACACCTGTCACGGTATTCTGACGGATCCTTACGATGCGTACGAATGGTCGTTTGTCGCCGTTCCGGCACAGAAAGGTGCAGGTGTCACAAAAGCATTTTCCCGGAAGGAGGAAAACATAACAATGGACGGCATTATCAAAAAGCTGAAATCCGAAGGCGGCGATATCGTTTTGTCAAAGGACGAATCCGTAAAGCTTTGCAAAGAGATTGCATCTCTTGAAAAGGATGCATCTCTCGGCAGGGAATACAGAGAAAAGCTTCTTAACGAAACGCTTCGCCTTGCCATGACCGCAATGCCTAACGTTTGCGGTGAGTCTCTGAAGTCAGTATGCGAAAAGCTCACTTTCGACGAGCTTTGTGCTCTCAAAAGCGGCTTTTCCGATATCGCAGGAAAGCGTATGCCTGTGTCACTTCAGCTGAGTGACGGAGAATCCGCAGTATCCTGTAACAACGAATTTAAAATTTAACGGAGGTTTTTATGATTATTTCTACTAACGGTTTTATGAACGAGTCTCTGACTCTTAACGGTGACGCTTCGCTTCAGTTCGGCGAAGTTGTCAAAATCAGCGACAACAACACCGTTGCCGCCTGTGCTGACGGTGATGCTTTTTGCGGCATCATCTCTCACGAAAAGAACGGTATCTGTGCAGTTCAGCTTCACGGTACCGTAACCGTCCCCTTTACCGGCACTGCTCCCAAGGCAGGCTATGTCAAGCTTTGCGCTGACGGTGCAAAGGGCGTCAAGTCGGGCACCGGCAGAGAGTATCTTGTGCTTTCTGTCAACTCTGTCAACGGCACGGTAACTTTTATACTTTGATTAGGAGGAAAATATATGTCTTTTGATTCTATCAGACTCGAAAAAGGTCTTTATACCACAGGCAAATCTTTTACAAACGCTCTCGAAGCCATCGACCCTTCCGAAAATTATAAGGGTACGAATCTTGACGGTCTTGACGCGTATCAGCGCCAGCTCAAGCGCTTTGACATCAAGGTGAACGGTCCCGAATGCAGTGCCGTTGAAAAGTTCTTCACAAATACGGATTCTGCTGCACTCTTCCCCGAGTTTGTTGCGCGTGCAGTCCGTCAGGGTATGGAAGAGGCGGATATTCTGTCAAAGATCGTGGCAGTTACCACGGTTATCGACGGTCTTGATTACCGTTCGATAGAATCCGTTCCGTCGGATTCCGATAAAGAGCTTGCCGTCGTTGCCGAGGGCGCTCACATTCCCGAAACAATGATCCGCACTCAGGAAAATCTTGTAAAGCTCTATAAGCGCGGCAGAATGCTTACTGCTTCTTATGAAGCAATCAGATTCCAGAAGCTTGATCTTTTTGCGATCACTCTTCGTCAGATCGGTGCATATATCGCACGTTCTCAGTTTGCCGATGCCGTAAAGGTTCTTAAATACGGTGACGGCAACGACAATCCCGCATCCTCAACATCCGTAAAGGACAGCGCAAACCATACCGTTACTTATGCCGATATCATCGACTTCTGGAACAGCTTTTCTCCCTATTCGCTCACAACTCTTATTGCAGGTCCCGACAATACCGCAAAGCTCCTTAATCTTTCCGAATTCAAGGATGCTGCTGCAGGCTTTAACTTCCAGAGCACAGGCAAGATGATCACTCCCGTCGGTGCCGAGCTTATCCGTTCTTCCGCTGTTGACAGCTCCGATATTATCGGTCTTGACAGCAGCTGTGCTCTTGAGATGATCAAGTCGGGCGAGGTTCTGACAGAGTTTGACAAGCTTATTGACCGTCAGCTCGAAAGAGCCGCTATCACTTCGACTGCAGGCTTTTCAAAAATCTTTAAGGATGCTTCAAAGATCCTTACCGTTTAAGGAGGTTTATTGTGAATCAGTGGACTGTTCTTGACAGTCTTCGGCAGATCACAAGCCTTGATGACCGTGGGGCAGTGTCAAAGGCACTGCCCCTTTGCGAAGCGGCTGCAAATCAGATTATGCGCAGAATAAAGCACTCTGCCGACCCTGAAGATCCGAGACTCTCCCGTGCAGCAGCCGCTGTCGCTTATTACGATCTCGTGTTGCTCCTGTCCTCCGATGAGGACGGCACAACATCGTTCAAGGCAGGCGATGTTACGGTCAGCCGAAGCACTTCCGTTATGCTCGAAAGAGCTTCTCTTATCAAAAACGAAGCACTCATCGAGGCTCTTCCTCTATTCCGTGACGATTCTTTTATTTTTGCCGCTGTTTAGGAGGTTTTTATGCAGATCAATCAATTTCTTAACAGATACGGCCGTGAAGCGGTCTTTACGGATGATGACGGTTGGTCATCGACGGCTTTTCATTGCTTTATCCAACCGCTTCGTTATAAAAACAAAATGTATCTCTACGGCGTCAACACCCAGATCGGTTACAACGCACAGGGACATTACCTCTATATCGGTCCTCCCGAACACGATATCACATCCCTTGACGAAAATACTATACTGCTGTGCGACTCGATCAAGTATAAGATTGACCGTGCCGAAAAAGTATACTGCGGCAAGGATGTCTTTTATGTCTGGGCAATTATCCGAACAATCGTCGAAGACAGCGAGGTGACCGTATGAGTACAATCAGCGCTTTACCGTCAGGCATCGTCGCCTGGCTTTCTCAACAAAGTGAGCTGTCACATATCACCTTTATGACGGAATTTCCTGCTGCCAAAAAAGCTATTCCTCTGAAAAAAGCTATCGTTGCAGTCGGTCTCAGCGAGGTCAGAATCAATGATAACTTCGTCGGTGACGGCAACGAAACTTTTGAGGATCAGGAATTCTGCCGTAATGCGGATCTTGTCATCAATCTTGCCATTCACGTGCCGTACTCCTACGGCGGTGCCGCCTGTCACGATGTTTTTACCGATGTTGTGGATTGTCTGACCTTTGCAACGGATCTTAATATCAGAGAATCAGGTTGCGGAAACGTTACTGCCGACAGAGACACCGATGCATTCGTCCTGAAAGGCTTTATCAGCATCAATGCTGACTTCTGCCCTGCCGCTTCAAGCGATCTTAACTTCAAATCATTTGAAAATCATGAGCTTTTATGCGGATCACACATCACCGATAACGACATTCACGTCACAATAGAAGAAAAAGAGCTGTGGACAAGCACGTTCGTTTCCGATTACTATTCGGGTAACGGCGCAGAAAGAAGAACCTTCAACTTAGGTTACAAACCGAAGTTCGTTTTTGTTTTTGAAACAGGCAGCTCCCCTGCCCTCTACGACAGCACGACGGGCTTAACAAGCGTAAACAGCGGTTACGCAAATTCCGATGTCGGCTCGCTCGGAATCGAAACGACCGATAACGGCTTTCGCGTCGAAAACGGCGAGTCAAACAAAGTCGGAAAGTCCGTTCCGTATCTGAACAAATCAGGCCGCTCCTACGGATATTTTGTTGTCAGATAAACACTAAAAAATTTTTTAAAAATTTTTAAAAAAAGTGTTGACAAGTGCATATGCGTCTGCTATAATATGTAACGTTCCGAGCGAGAGTGGCGGAATCGGCAGACGCGCACGTTTGAGGGGCGTGTGTTTACGACGTACGGGTTCAAGTCCCGTCTCTCGCACCAAGACAGAGTTGATACTTTGGTATCAGCTCTGTTTTTTGTTCCGACAAGTTTTCAGGGACTTGAACCCCCTCTGCCGAAGGCAGATATAATTGATTGCCCGACGGCAACGCGTAGCGAGCGCGTCGGGTCCCGTCTCTCGCACCAGGATAAGCACTCACCAAAAGGTGGGTGCTTATTTTTTGTTATATGAAGCTTTTTCGGGGTACGGGTGTCCTGTCCGAAATTATTATTTATTATCGGGCGGCAGATTGCCGCCCCTGCATTTGGTGGTGCGATTACAGACCCTATCGGGTCATTCCGAACGTATGTGAAGAATATTTGAACAAAAGCAAAAGATCCTTCGCCTGCGGCTCAGGATGACAACCGTAAGTCGGTGCGTCTGACCAACCTATCAAGTAAGTCGTGCATTATAACCGCACGGCAGTTATATTCCGATGGCAAATATTGTAAATTCATCCAATTACTGTAAATACAGCAAAACTTTATTATCGGGCGGCAGGTTGCCGCCCCTGCATTTGGTTGTGCGACCACAGACCCTGTCGGGTCATTCTGAACGAAGTGAAGAATCTTTCCTTGAATGTAAAGATCCTTCGCCGAACGCTCTGGATGATACCGATTTTATTATGTGGTTTTTTGGTTCGTGTGTACAAATATGCTCAGGTAAACAGCGGCTGAAGCTGTTTGTTATTCAATGCGGCTTCGGCAGCGATCTTTATCTTTGAAAAATCCGCCACAAGCGAGTTCGGTTTGCCGTTCGGGTCATCCTGCCGCATCGGCACAAAATATATATTCTTATTATTCATCAATCTGCCGATGTTCTGTGCTCCCGACGACAGCGCATCGTTTGTCGATACGCCGATAAGAACGGGGCGTGCATTGCGAAGATGCGCCTTTGCGGCAAGTGTCACGCATGAATCGGTGATACCGTTTGACATCTTTGCAAGTGTATTTCCCGTACACGGAGCAATAATCAGAAGGTCAAGCAGCTTTTTGGGTCCTATCGGTTCTGCATCGGGTATGGTATGGATTATGCTGTTACCGCTTGTTTCAACAACCTTTTGTCTTATACTTTCTGCGGTTCCGAAGCGTGTATCTGTCGAATATGCCGTTTCTGACATTATCGGAATCACTTTATATCCTGCATCGGCAAGCGTTTTTATCTGCGGTATCACGCTATTGAATGTACAAAAGGATCCGCACATTGCAAAGCCGATTGTAATAAGGTTCATTCGTTTCCCTCCCTTAAAATATTAAGAACAGTGTCACCTATTATGATTCCCGCAGTTTTCGGCGAGGTTCTGCCCGGCAATGACGGAGCGTTGATCGTTCTGATTCCGCGTTTTTGTGCATAATCAGCGTCTATTCCGTACGGTGCGGAAGCTATTTCTACAAACAGGCAATCGGATCTTGCGCCGTCAATTATTTTTTTGTCGATTATCGGTGCAGGCACGGTGTTAATAAGCACATCCGCCCTGTGTATATGACGGTGAAGCTCACGTATATATAAAGCCTCATAGCCCTCGGAGCTTGCCGAAGCAAGGCTCGAACACCGTCTTGCGGCAACGGTAACACGGCTGCCCATCGAACCGAAAAGCTTTGCGCACGCTTTTGCGGTTCTGCCGTAGCCTGTGATGAATATACGTGATGACCGAAGCGTTATCGGAAGAGAATGTATCAGGATTTCGCATACACCCTCGGCAGTCGGAACGGCATTGCGCACGGCAAACTCGTCTCTTAAGGCATAATCATAAACACGTATTCCTTTTTTAAAAAGCATTTCCGCAAACTCGCCTGCCATTCCGCAAAACACGAGACATCCCGGTGTCAGCGAATCAGCAATCAGCTTCAAAGAAACCGTTTCGTTGCTGAGAGGTGCATTGAGATTTACACCGTCACGGCTGACGGGTACGGGCAGAATAACGGCACGGGATTTTTTCAGCGCATCGGAAAGATCGCTGTTGAATGATATATCGCACGCTTTTTTATGCTTGTCAAATCCTAAAAGATGCACATTGAAGCCCTGTTCGATAAGGTCTTCTGCCATATATAAAAGGCGTTCATCGCCGCCTAAAACGGTAAATTCCGTATTCATTTGCAAAACTCATCCTTTCCCTTGATACTTTCAGTACAGTATATGACCGTTTTTTTTAAAAGGATTATAAAAAGTTTAAATATATTTTTCACTAAAGGCTTTATTTTTTGAGAAAAGTAGAATATAATAGTATATATATAAAGTAAAAGTAGGTAGATGAATTTGTATCAGATTGATAAGCTGCTTAAAGAAATAAAGAGAATACATTTTATCGGCATCGGCGGAAGCGGAATGTGTCCGCTTGCCGAGATACTTCATGCCGAGGGATATGAGCTTTCGGGCTCCGACAATAACGAGAGCGACACTTTAGCGAGAATCCGTTCGCTCGGAATTCCTGTATATATGGGTCAGCGTGCCGAGAATATCGAGGGTGCGCAGATGATCGTATATACGGCGGCGCTTCTGCCCGACAATCCCGAGCTTGTTGCGGCAAAGGCATCGGGGATCCCGACCTTTGAGCGTTCCAAGCTTTTCGGTGCAATATCGAGAATGTACGAAAACTGCATTGCCGTATGCGGCACTCACGGCAAAACTACCGTAACATCCATGCTGTCACACGTTATGATAAATGCGGGATGCGATCCGACGTGTGTTATCGGAGGCAAGCTTCCTCTTATCGGCAGTAACGGCAGAGTGGGCAAGAGTGACACAATGGTATGTGAAGCGTGTGAATTTGTTGATACGTTTCTTGATCTGTCACCCGATACGGCTGTAGTTCTTAACATTGACGAGGATCATCTTGATTACTTCAAGACGGTAGAAAGACTTAAAGAGTCGTTTACAAAATTTGCATCTCTCGCAACGGATACGATCATTTATAACGGTGATGACGAAAGAACGGTTGATGCGCTGAAGAATGTTACCGACAAAAAGAGAATTTCATTCGGTTTTTCCGACGGATGTGACTTTAAAGGCAAAGATCTTCGCATTGAAAAGGCTTTTCCCGTGTTCACGGTCTGCCGTGGCGGTGAAACGCTCGGCGAAGTGAGACTTTCGATTCCGGGTGAGCATAACGCATACAACGCTCTGGCGGCTATAGCGGCGGCAATGAACAGCGGAGTTTCGTTTGAGGATTGTGTAAAGTATATCGCCTCCTTCAAGGGTGCAGGCAGACGCTTTGAGATTCTTTATGAATCGAACGGTATCACGGTTGCCGATGACTATGCACATCATCCGAAGGAGATCGAAGTAACGCTCAACGCGGCAAAGCAAATGGATTTCAAACGTGTCTGGGCGGTGTTCCAGCCTTTCACTTATTCAAGAACCGCAATGCTGCTTGACGATTTTGCCACGGCTCTTTCCATTGCGGATAAGGTCGTTATGACTGAGATTATGGGTTCGAGAGAGCGCAATACCTACGGTGTCAGCACTTCTCAGCTTGCCGAAAAAATTGACGGCAGCGTATGGTTTGCTACGTTCCGAGAGGTTGCCGACTATGTTACCGAAAATGCAAAAGAGGGCGATCTTATCATCACTCTCGGATGCGGTGATGTTTATAAAGCTGCAAAGCTTATGATAAAGAAATATTCGGAGGTTTAAAATGAAGTATACTGTCAACAAAACGAATTACAGAGATTTCGATACTTTCGAGATCAACAGACGCGAGGGACGCGCATACTTTATCCCCTATTCGGATAAAAATACTCTTCAAAACACCTGCTTTGAAAAGGAAAGAGTTTCTTCCGATCTTGTAAGACTTCTTTCGGGCGAATGGGATTTTGTCTATTATGATTCGCTGACTAAGCTTCCCGATGTTATTGACACGGATGCTACGGCTTTTGAAACGGTAAAGATTCCGTCAACGTGGCAGAGAACAGGCTTTGATGCACCTGCATATATCAACTGCCCCTATCCGTTTGATAATGTTCCGCCTACTCTTCCCGATGATATGCCCTGCGGAGTATACAGAAAATTCTTCGATATTGAAACACTTGATAAAGTATATCTTCTTTCTTTCCTCGGTGTTATTCCGTGTATCGATCTTTACATCAACGGCAAATTTGTCGGCTACGGTGAAGGCGCTCACAACACATCGGAATTCGCCATCAACGATTACATAACACTCGGCAGAAATGAGCTTGTTGTTGTTATTCATAAGTGGTCAACGGCTACATTCCTTGAGTGTCAGGATATGTTCCGTGAAAACGGCATTTTCAGAGATGTTCTTCTTTACGAAATGCCGACTTCTTTCATCAATGATTATTGTGTAAAGACAAAGAAGACCGACAACGGCTATAATCTTACACTCATTACCGAGGTTATCGGCTGTGATGACGGTGAGGTTGTCGCTTCTCTTATGAAAGACGGTAAGGAAATTGCCGTTTCTTCTGCAAAGGCAGGCGAAAACGTTGTATTCAACGACCTTGACGTTGTTGAATGGAATGCAGAAATCCCGACTCTTTATGAGCTTTACATCACTCTTAAAAAGGACGGAGACGACGTACTGACGATCCGTAACTTTACGGGCTTCCGTACAATCGAAATTGACGGCATCGTTTATAAGTTCAACGGTCAGAAGATCAAGTACAAGGGCGTTAACCATCACGACTCTCACCATATCAAGGGCTATGCAATGAACCTTGATGACCTTAAAAAGGACATCCTCCTTATGAAGGAATTCAATGTCAACGCCGTACGTACCTCTCACTATCCGCCCGATGCACAGTTTTTGACACTTTGCGACATTTACGGTCTTTATGTTGTTGACGAGGCAGACATTGAAACGCACGGTTGCGGCTGTGAGCCTCACAAGAATATTGACCTCATCAGCCACAACATCGCATGGGCTCCCCGCTATCTTGACAGAGTAAAGAGAATGTATCTTCGTGACAGAAGCCATCCGTCAATCTCTATGTGGTCGCTCGGTAACGAAGCGGGCGGCTATGCCTGTCAGGATGTATGCTACGATTATCTTCACAAGGAATGTCCCGAAATTCCCGTTCATTACGAAGCGGTTATCCGCACGGAAAGACACTCCTATGATGTTGTTTCCGAAATGTATACTCATGATCCCGATATGCTTCTCATCCACAAGAGAGAAAAGGGCGGTCTGTACGGAGAAAAGCCGTTCTTCCTTTGCGAATACTGTCATGCAATGGGCGTAGGTCCCGGTGCATTGGAGGAATACTGGGATTACTTCTACTCGGATGATATCTTTATGGGCGGCTGTATCTGGGAATGGACAGATCACGCTGTCTATCACGAGGATGGACCTTTAAGCTACACCTACGGCGGAGATCACGGCGAATGGCGTCATGACGGCAACTTCTGCGTTGACGGTCTTGTTTATCCCGACAGAACTCCGCATACAGGCTGTTACGAGATGAAGGTTGTTTACAGACCTGTCAGAGCATCCTTTATCGGCAACGATACATTCCGTCTTGAGAACACAAATCGCTTCAGAAGCAGCGGTTATCTCGGATACAAGTGGGAAATCATCGAAAACGGTATCTGTGTAAAGAGCGACAGCTTCCATTTTGATATCAAAGCTCTTGAAAGCGAAGATATTACTGTTCCCGTATCGCAGTACAGCGGTGATGTTTTTGTAAACTTTATTTATACAGACGGTGACAGAGAAGTTGCAAAAGAACAGATCACAATCAGCGAACAGCTTGTCAGCGTTGATGCGGCAGAGGCGCTTTGTGCTGCTGCAGAGAATGACGAAACTGTTGAGTTCGCTTTTGACGGCGGTAAGGCAGTATTCTGCAAGTCCTGCGGAGCTCTTTGCTCCTTCGAGTCAAACGGCAAACAGCTTATCAATCTTTCTCCTGTCGAGCAGAAGGGCTTTATCCCCAACGTATTCAGAGCGCTTCTTGACAATGATAAGGATTGGAAGTCATCGGGCAAGTGGATCGATGCAGGTCTTGACAGAGTTACATTTGCACTTCAGTCATTCAGCGTTGAAGGCAACACAGTCAAGACAAGCCTTGCAGTAAACAACGAGAACGAAAAGCTCTTTGATGCTCCGATCAACTATACCGTTTATGCAGACGGCAGAATTGACGTTGAAGCAGGTCTCATTCCCACAGGATCAAACGATGTATATCTTGATATGCCGAGATTCGGTCTTATGCTTGAAATGCCTGCAGATATGAGAAATGTTAAGTATTACGGCAGAGGCGACAAGGAAAACCTTATCGACTTCAAGGCACAATCCCCATTCGGCATTTACGAAACAACCGTCAAGGATATGTACGAGCCGTACATCAAGCCTCAGGACAGCGGCAACAGATGCGAAGTCCGTTTCCTTGAAGTTTCCGATAACGACGGTAACGGTATCCGCTTCACCGCACTCAATAAGGCTTTCAGCTTCAGCGCAAGAGAGTATACGCAGAAGCTCCTTGTCAAGGCAAAGCACCGTGAGGATCTTCATGACGAGAATACGACTGTTCTCAGCATTGACGGATTTATGAGAGGAACGGGAACGGGCAGCTGCGGTCAGGATACTCTGCCCAAGTACAGATTCAGCGCAGAAAACGGCATCGGCTTCTGCTTCTCGATGAAACCGATTAAATAATTTTTTGAAAGGCAGGCGAATGATACTTGAAACTCGTTAAAGCTCCCACCGTAATACACGATACAATAAGACTTGACAGAGCCGCTTCTCCGGAAGAAGTCGGTATAAGAACATCAGCGGTAACGGCTTTTGTACAAAAGATCGAAGAGCTGTCCTACAGGTATCATTCGCTGATGATAATACGTCACGGAGTCGTTGCGGCTGAGGTTCACAGATACCCGTTTTCTGTCGATACACCTCACATTATGTACTCCGTCAGCAAAAGCGTCACTTCGTGCGCGGTAGGCTTTGCCGTGGAAGAGGGATTTCTGGATCTTGATACAAGAATCAGCGACGTGTTCCCCGAGTATCTTCCGAAGGACGCAGAGGAATGTGAAAAGTTTTCACGTATCACCGTAAAGCACCTGCTTACCATGACATCAGGCAAGGCACCGAGCGTGCTTGCTGACAAGACGAAGGGCGACTGGATACGTCAGTTCGTCGATGCCAAATGGTACGGTGAACCGGGCGTGGATTTCCGCTATATCAACGAGAATATTTTTATGCTTTGCGCTATGGTTCAGCGCCGTACGGGAATGTCGGTAATTGACTTTCTGACACCACGTCTTTTCGAGCCTCTCGGAATAGAGCCTCCGTATTGGGAAACCGATGAATGGGGTGTCGAATCGGGCGGCTGGGGACTTTTTCTTACTCCCGAAAGCTTTGCAAAGTTCACTCTCACCTATCACAACAGAGGTGTCTTTAACGGCAAACAGGTTATTCCCCGTCATTGGGTCGAGGAATCAACAAAAACTCAGGCTGAAACAGGCGAAACAGGTCCCGTAGGCAGTCCCGGTTACGGCTACTGCTTCTGGATAAATTCCGACAACATCTACCGTGCGGCAGGCGTTTTCGGTCAGATCGGTGTATCTCTTCAGAAGGAAGACCTGTGTCTTGTCGCAACAGGCGGTCAGGTTCATTACGAGGAGGTTCTTGCGGCGTTCTATGACTTTGCCGAAACCGTCACCGATGAGCCTCTCTGTGCGGACGAGTCAGAGCTTCTTTATATGAAAGAGTATCTCTCCTCACGCGTGATCGACAACATTCCTGTGTCAACGGATGAAGAAACCGTAAAAGATCTTATTGATGACAAGGTCATACTTTTCCGTAATCCGATTATTGCAAATATGGCAGGCTTTTCACCTTCTGTGCTGAACACCGCTTCCGTCTATATGACAAAGGACAGGGCAGGCGGTATGAACCGCTTCAGCTTCAGATTCTTTGATGACTTTGCTCTGTTCCAATGGACAGAAGGCGACGAGATATGCTGTGTACGTCTCGGTCTTGACGGCGCTTACCGAGCCTCAAAGGTCACTCTTGCCGGTACGTCCTACACGATTTACGGTGCCGCCGCCTGGACTGACCCGAATACTCTGGAGGTATGGATCCGTCCCGTTGAGTCAATCGGAAAAAAGATTTTTACTTTTTCTTTCAAGGGCAAAAGGGTTACATTATCAACTTATTCCGAACCCGAAATTGATGCGATGATCACCGATACGGTTGATTCGTTCTTTGCAAAGATCAAGAGCGATAAGGGCAAAAACGTTGCAAATAAGCTGTACAGATATATGCGTGATTTTGCTCAGCCCGTTATGCACGGTGAATTGATTGAGAAAAGGTGAGAATATGAGAAAATTCACATACAAACACAAGGTTCAGTATTACGAAACGGACAAAATGGGTATCGTCCACCACTCCAACTATATCCGTTGGATGGAAGAGGCGAGAAGCTTTATGATGGAAGAAATCGGCTTCGGCTTTGACAAGATGGAGGAGCTTGGTATCGGCTCACCCGTGCTGTCTGTCGAGTGTTCTTACAAAAAGCCGACTACATACGGCGATACCGTTGAGATCGACGTGTTTTTGTCAAAGACGGGCGGTGTGCGATTCAGCGTAGGCTACGAAATGCGCATCGAGGGCTCGGAAGAGGTCTGTACCGTCGGCGAAACGTCACACTGCTTTATGAATTCAAAGGGCAGAATTGTCTTGCTTAAAAGAGAATTGCCCGAGGTCGATGCTGTCTTCTCATCGGCCCTCGGATATTGATATAACGAAAGGTGCGAAAGATATGGAAAAGAATAAGGTAAAGGTAATGATTTGCGGTACCGAATATACCCTCTCTGCAGAGGATGATAAAGAATACCTTGCAGAGCTCGGCAAGGAACTCGATGCAAAAATGACCGAGCTTATCAAGAACAATCAAAGACTTTCTGTCACTCAATGTGCCGTTCTCAGCGCACTTGAGTATCTTGATGCTTTTAAAAAGGCTGATGCCAATGCAGAAAATCTTCGTTCGCAGATACAGGATTATCTGGAGGATGCCGCACGCGCACGTACGGATTCCGAAATTACAAAAAGAGAGGTTGAGCGTCTCGGTAAAGAGCTTGCCGCACTTCGCTCAAAGTCCGCTAACTGATTCTTATGAAAAAGTCTGAGATTTTAGCCCCTGCAGGGAGCTTTGATGCCTTTATCGCCGCCGTCAGAAGCGGTGCCGATGCCGTGTATCTCGGCGCACAAAGCCTCAATGCTCGCAGAGGTGCCGCCAACTTTACCGATGATCAGCTGAAAGAGGCTTCACTCATCGCAAAAGAACACGGCATCAGGATTTATCTGACAGTCAACACGCTTGTCAGAGATAACGAAACAGATCTTTTAACAAATGTTGTCAGCACCGCTTGTGATATCGGTGCTGATGCGCTTATTATTCAGGATATCGGTGTCGCTTCGCTTGTACGAAAGATGTCGGACATCCCCATTCACGCATCAACCCAGATGTCGGTTCATACCGTATCGGGTGCTAAAAAGCTTCAGCAGCTCGGCTTTTCACGGATTGTTGTGCCCAGAGAGCTGTCACAAAAAGAGCTTTATGACATCTGTAACTCGGTCGATGTTGAGATCGAAATGTTCGTTCACGGCGCTTTATGTATGTGCGTGTCGGGTCAATGTCTGATGAGCGCTCTTTTCGGATCAAGAAGCGGCAACCGCGGTCTTTGTGCCCAGCCGTGCAGACTTCCCTTTTCAGTAAAAGGCGGTACCGGTCACGACCTGAGCCTTAAGGATCTGTCGCTGTTGCCTTATCTTTCGGAGCTTCAGACGACAGGTGTTGCATCGTTCAAGATCGAGGGCAGAATGAAACGTCCCGAATACGTGGCGGCGGCTGTTACTGCCTGTAAAAGCGCACTTTCGGGTGATAGTGATTCCGATATTTTTGACAAGCTTCGCCGTGTTTTCTCACGTTCGGGCTTTACCGACGGTTATTATACGGAAAACCGCGGCAGAAATATGTTCGGCACACGCCTTTATGAGGATGTGACGGCAGCGGCTCCCGTTCTGTCCGAGCTTCGACGTCTTTATGAATCCGAAAAACCGCTTTACCGTGTGGATTTCAGCTTTGCTTGCAAGGAGGGCGAGAGTGTTTCACTCACCGCTTCCGACGGAACGAACACCGTCACCGTGACGGCTGATCCTGCAAGCAAGGCGCAGAAAAAAGCGATTGATGAAGAAACGGTCAAAAATCAGCTTTCAAAATGCGGCGGAACGCTTTATTATTGCGGTAATATAAATTGTACGATTGACGACGGACTGTTTTTGCCCGCATCAACGCTTAATGAACTCAGAAGATCGGCGATAGAAAAGCTGACAGAGCATAAACGTCAATTCAAAAGGAACAGGTTTGTTCCTGTTTCGCAAAATCACACTCCGCATAAGGCGGAAAAGGCGGAAATTTATGTTCGGTTTGCCGATGAAAATCAGATTCCCGACGAGCTTGATGTGTCAAAGGTAATTCTTCCGATTCGCTCTGATGATAATACATTTAAAAAATACAATGCGGCGGCAGAGCTGCCGAGGATGATGTTCGGCAGGGAGAATGCTGTTGCAAAAAGGCTTGAAGAGCTTAAAAACAGCGGTGTTACGGAAGCAGTTTTCGGGACACTTGACGGCCTTGCCGTTATACAAAAAGTCGGTCTTTCGCCGATAGCAGGCTTCGGTTCAAATGTTTTTAACACAAGCGCATTATCGGAACTTCAGAAAATGAATGTCAAAGAAGCACTTTTGTCGTGCGAGCTGACGCTGAAAGAGAGCGCAAGGCTCGGCGGTGAGATAAGGCGCGGAGTGTTCGCCTACGGCAGAATTCCGCTTATGATAACAAGGAATTGCCCTGTAAAAAACGGTACGGATTGTAAAAGTTGCAGGCAAAACGGTTCCTTGACCGACAGAAAAGGTATGGAGTTTCCTGTCGATTGCAGAAGCGGATGCGCCGAAATTCTCAACAGCGTGCCGACATATCTCGGTGATAAAAAAGAGGATATAAAAAATATCGACTTTTTGCTGTTGTATTTTACCAAAGAAACAAAACAGGAATGCGAACATATCATTTCATTGTTTAAAAAAGGACTTCCCTTTGACGGCGACTTCACACGCGGACTCGCCTTAAGAGGTGTTGAATAACGAAAAACGGATTGCAAAGGACAAACCCTTGCAATCCGTTTTTCTTATGAGAATCAGTACCAAATCCAACCGAATAATAATATGATGATAATCCATTGCCACCAGGCATACTTGACCTTTACCGTAACTGTATCAGAAATCGTTGTTCCGTCAACCGTTGCGGTAATCTTTATATCTCCGCGTTTAAGGAATTTAATACTGCACGATTTAGAATCAACAGAAGGTGAAAGCTCAACCGTTCCGCCAGAAACGCTCCATTTGATTTTAGCACCGGAGGGAAGATTTTCACCGACAGCTCTGATTATTGCCGTTTCTTTGTAGAAAATTGTTGTGGGATAATTCTGAATCGTAACTGTAGCACCGATCTTCGGAATAACTTCCTCTTCGATAACATTTTTACAAACAGTACACCTTTTCACCTTTTTACCCACCGTCTCTTTAGTGGGTTCAACAGTAATCTCCCATTCACCGAGAGTATGCTCTGTCTTGGGAACTGTCAGCGTTTCAAGCGTTTCTGTACAAGTTGTACAGACCTTTACTTTTGTACCTGTCTGTGTACAAGTTGCTGCTGTCGTCACCTGCCACGCACTCGGAGTATGCGCCGTCTTCGGTATAGTCTGTGTCTCAAGAGTTGTTGAGCAACCTGTACAAACCTTAACCTTTATACCTGTCTGTGAGCACGTTGCAGCAACCGTTATCTGCCAATCGCCCGGATTGTGTGTGGTTTTTGCAATAGTATCACGCTCGATTATATTCTTGCAAGCCGTGCAACGTTTCACTTTTTCTCCTGTCTGTGTACAGGTTGCCGGTGTCAGAACCTCCCAGCTTCCGAGATTGTGATCAACTACAGGAATGACCTGTGTATAACTGTCATTACAGGAACAGGTATACGTGCGAATACCCGTTTCTGTACAGGTCGGAGCCTTTGTCACGCTTGAAGAGTATGCATGTATATGCGGTTGATAATTATAATGAATAATTGCTTCTGTCAGATCTTCATTATTTGTTCCGATCGTAAGCGCCGTCCATTCGGTTTGTGTGCCCTCAAAATAAACATTTGTGAGTTTTCCGCAACTCTCAAAAGCTTTGGCACGCACAGTCTTAAGCGTTCTCGGAAGATATACATCCAAAAGCTCCGAACAGCCTCTGAAAGCATTGTCACCGATTCTTGCAACTCCCGACTCAATTACAAGTTCTTTGAGACTTTCTCTGCTGACATACCACGGAGTATAGCCAAAGAAAGTATTTTCTTCTCCGCTTACCGTTGCATAGTCCTGCATAAGTCCCGTACCTTTTGTCAATGTGATTTTCTCAATACCGGTACAGTCTTTAAAGGTGTATTCTGAATTGTAAATTTTTGCAGAAGCAGGCAAGGTAAGTTCTTTAATTTTTGAGCAGCCGTAGAAAGCATAATCACCTATACTTAAAATGTCATCTGAAAAAACCACAGTATTTAATGTCTTCCTGCTAATGTACCAAGGCGTATATTTATAATCTGTTTTTGTTTTTGATGAACTGCTCGAAGAGTAGTTCTGCATAACTCCTGTGCCTTTTGTAAAAGTTACTTTTTTAATATTTTCACATTCTTCAAAAGCTTCACCGTTTTCAATTTTTGTTGATACAGGAATGATAAGCTCTTCAATTCCTGTGCAACCATAAAAAGCGTTGTCGTTAATTTGTGTAATATGTTCAGGAATTGTAAGCTTTGTAATCTTCACACAATTAGAAAAAACTGATTCGTCTATAACAGTTACACCTTTGCCGATAGAAATGTTTTCAAGCGACCCACACCATGAAAACGCCGATGAACCAAGAGATGTAACGCTGTCAGGAATAACAATACTGTTTATTGCCGTTTTTGCAAATGCACTCGAACCTATTGTTTTTACCCCCGAACCAATAGTAATGTCAGTAAGCTTTTCGCAAGCCCAAAAAGACGAAGCTTTTATCTCCTCAACAGAACCCGGTATATTGATAAATTCTATTTGCTTGCAAGCATAAAATGCCTGCTTTCCAATAGAAACAACACTTTGCGCTATAGAAATATTCTTGATATTATCAAAGCAATAAAAAGCACATTCTCCAATACTCGTCACACCGGTTTCGATCACTACACTTTCTATAGAATCTCTATAATCATACCACGGTTGATCGTTGAACGCCGCCATAGCATACTTATAGTTGTCCATTTCACCGGTGCCGCTGATTGTCAAAACTTTTGTTTCGGTATTCAGATTCCAATTGACATCATCGCCGCAGGTGCCGGAGTAGGTTGCGGCTTTGGCTTCTACCGTGAAGAGGTCACGAAGTGACGGGAAGTCGATTTCCGCCAATGCGCCTATCGGGGAAGCGCCGAAGAGCATTACTGCCGCCAAGAGTAGTGACAGCGATCGTTTGAGCGTTCTTTTCATTTTACATCCTCCAAAAATAAAAAAGTGCGCAGCCGAAGCCACGCACCGAAAATACATAGCTCCAACTGTCGCCAAACAAATCCTGCGGTACTCTTCATAGTATATGCAGAAACAGAGCATCTGTATTTTTACCGATTTTCAATAAAAATACACACACTATGAAGAGATCAATATTCGGATTTGTTTGGCAGTAACAGTATACCACACTTTTTTAATTTTATCAATAATAAAATAAAAAAAGAGTCATCCTGAGCAGCGAAGGATCTTTACATTGCAATTAAGATTCTTCACATACGTTCAGAATGACCCGATTGGTGGGTGTTAGTTTTTAAGTTCAGAATGACCCGATGGTGGGTGTTAAATTCAGATTAGTTTGCGTGAACTATCTGTTGAGTATTTTCTGAAGATAGCGGCCTGTCAGCGATTCGGGACACTGTGCCACCTCTTCGGGAGTGCCGCAGGCGACAACCGTACCGCCTCTGTCACCGCCGCCCGGTCCGAGGTCGATCACCGTGTCTGCCGTTTTGATAACATCAAGGTTATGCTCGATAACCACAACGGTATTGCCAACATCGACAAACGACTGAAGAACATCAATCAGTCTGTGTACATCCGCCGTATGAAGTCCCGTTGTAGGCTCATCAAGCACATAAATCGTTCTGCCCGTGGGACGCTTTGACAGCTCTGTTGCAAGCTTGACTCTCTGCGCCTCGCCGCCCGACAGCGTTGTTGATGCCTGACCGAGCTTTATATATCCGAGTCCGACATCGTAAAGCGTCTTAAGCTTTCTGGAAATTTTGGGAATAGACGAAAAGAACTCAAGACTCTCCTCGACAGTCATCTCAAGTACATCGTAGATTGACTTGCCCTTGTACTTGACCTCCAGCGTTTCCTTGTTATATCTTGCGCCCTTGCACACCTCGCACGGGACGTAAACATCGGGTAAAAAGTGCATGGAAATCTTTAATATTCCGTCACCCTGACACGCTTCACATCTGCCGCCTTTGACGTTAAACGAGAATCTGCCGCCGCTGTAGCCGCGACGTTTTGCATCGGTTGTCTGTGCAAAAAGCTCTCTGATATCCCCGAAAACTCCCGTATACGTTGCAGGATTGGAACGAGGTGTTCTGCCTATCGGTGACTGATCAATATTGATAATCTTGTCAAGAGCTTCGATGCCCTTAATCTCCTTGAACTTGCCGGGATACTTCTTTGCACCGTTGAGCTCTGCTGCAAGCTTTTTATATAAAATCTCATTGACAAGTGAGGATTTTCCGCTGCCCGAAACGCCCGTAACGCAGATAAACTTGCCCAGCGGGAAGCTGACATCAATATTTTTAAGATTATTTTCGGAAGCTCCGATAATATCAAGATGCATACCGTTTCCCTGTCTTCTCTTTTCGGGGACGGGTATTTTTTTGTAACCCGAAAGATACTGACCTGTCAGGGATTCCTTGCAATCAATTATCTCCTGAGCCGTGCCCTGACATACAACGTGACCGCCGTGTACGCCTGCACCGGGTCCGATATCAACGATATGATCTGCCGCAAACATTGTTTCCTCGTCATGCTCGACAACAATCAGCGTGTTGCCGAGATCACGAAGCCTTTGTAATGTATTGATAAGCTTTGCATTGTCGCTCTGGTGAAGTCCTATACTCGGCTCGTCAAGGATATACAGAACACCCATCAGGGAGGATCCGATCTGTGTGGCAAGCCTTATTCGCTGTGCTTCACCGCCCGACAGCGTTCCCGATGAACGTGACAGCGTAAGATAATCAAGTCCGACGCTGACAAGGAAGTTCATTCTTTCACGGATCTCTTTTATTATCAGCCTTGCAATCTGTGCATCACGCTCGGACAGCTCAAGACTGTCGATAAATTCAATTCCCTTTATTATCGACAAGTTGGTGAACTCATGGATATTCAGTCCGCCGACGGTAACGCTCATTGATTCTTTTTTGAGCCTTGCACCGCCGCAATCGGGACAGTTCTGTGCGGTCATAACCTGTTCGATATCATACCGTGACCAATCGCTTGTTGTTTCCCTATAGCGTCTTTCAAGATTTGTTATTATTCCTTCAAACGGTGCCGAATATGTTCCGCTGCCGTATTCGTTCTGACGGGTCAATGTGATTTTTTTGCCCTTTGTTCCGTAAAGAATCGCATCCAGCGCTTCCTTGGACAGCTCACAGACAGGTGTGTCGATCGTATAGCCGTAGCTGTTCAGGACTCCTTCAATATACATCCTTGATATTGTACCTGCATCGGCAGAAGACCAGCCGCTTGCATGGATTGCTCCGTCCCTGATCGAAAGCTTTTTATTGGGGATAACAAGATCGGGATCGACCTTCATAAATATTCCGAGTCCCGTACATTTGGGACACGCACCGAACGGATTGTTGAATGAAAACATTCTCGGTTCAAGCTCACCGAGACTTATGCCGTGTTCGGGACAGGCGTAATTCAGCGAAAACAGAACCTCTTCGCTTCCCACAACGTCAAGCAGAAGCAATCCGTCGGAAAGCGATGTTGCCGTTTCGACCGAGTCGGCAAGGCGGCTTCTGATATCCTCCTTTACCATCAGTCTGTCAACAATTACTTCGATGTTGTGCTTTTTGTTCTTTTCGATCGGGATTGTTTCGGACAGATCATAGATTATTCCGTCAACACGCACACGGACAAATCCGTTTTTGCGGATCGTTTCAAGCTCCTTGACATACTCGCCCTTGCGGCCTCTGACAATCGGAGCCAACAGCTGAATCTTTGTCTGTTCGGGATACTGCATTATCCTTGTGACGATATCGTCGATTGTCTGACGGCGGATCTCGCGGCCGCATTCGGGACAATGAGGTACACCGACTCTTGCATACAGAAGTCTCAGATAGTCGTATATTTCCGTAACCGTTCCGACCGTGGAACGGGGATTTTTTGATGTTGTTTTCTGATCTATTGAAATAGCGGGAGAAAGTCCGTCGATCGAGTCAACATCGGGCTTTTCCATCTGACCGAGGAACTGTCGTGCATACGATGACAGCGATTCGACATACCTGCGCTGTCCCTCGGCATATATCGTATCAAACGCCAAAGACGTTTTTCCCGATCCCGAAAGTCCCGTAAATACTACCAGCTTGTCACGCGGAATCTCAATGTCAATGTTCTTGAGATTATTGGCACGTGCGCCTTTTATAATAAGTTTATCAAGTGCCATAATTGTTCCTTTCATCGGCTGTTTTTCAGCTTTTCGATCTTATCACGAAGAAATGCTGCGTGCTCAAATTCAAGAATTTTTGCAGCCGCCTTCATCTCTGCCGTAAGCTGTGCTATCAGCTTTTCTTTATCTGCACGGCTCATACGCTTTGTGCTTTCGTTTTCATCAACAGGCTTGCCGCTGATTTCAAGGATCTCTCGGACATCCTTTTTGATCGTCTGCGGTACAATGCCGTTCGCTTCGTTAAAATCATTCTGCTTTTTGCGGCGGCGTTCGGTCTCTGTTATGGCACGCTCCATGGATCCCGTAACGGTATCCGCATACATTATAACCGTACCTCCTGCGTTTCTGGCAGCTCTGCCCACCGTCTGAATAAGCGATGTTTCCGATCGCAAAAAGCCTTCCTTATCTGCATCAAGAATCGCTACAAGCGATACCTCGGGAATATCAAGACCCTCTCTTAACAGGTTGATTCCGACAAGCACATCAAAATTGCCGAGTCGCAGATCACGTATTATCTGCATACGCTCGATAGTATCAACATCGTAATGCATATAACGCACCTTGATGCCGAAATCCGTAAAGTAATCGGTAAGATCTTCTGCCATCTTTTTTGTCAGAGTCGTAACAAGAACTCTTTCTTTTTTTGCAACTCTTTCATTTATCTCGGAAATAAGATCTTCGATCTGACCTTCTGTCGGCTTGACTATGATCTGAGGATCAAGAAGTCCCGTCGGACGGATGATCTGCTCGGCGATCTGAGAGCTTTTGCTTTTTTCAAAATCACCCGGTGTTGCGCTGACGAATATCTTCTGACCGACTCGCTCATAAAATTCGTCAAATGTCAACGGACGGTTGTCATATGCCGAAGGCAGACGGAATCCGAAATCCACAAGGCTGTCCTTTCTGGAACGGTCACCGCCGAACATCGCTCTGACCTGCGGAAGCGTCACGTGCGATTCGTCAACAAAAAGTATAAAATCATCGGGAAAGTAATCAAGAAGCGTGAACGGCGGAGAACCTGCTTCTCTGCCCGACATTACTCTTGAGTAATTCTCGATGCCCTTGCACATTCCCGTTTCACGAAGCATCTCGATATCATACAGCGTTCTCTGACGGATTCGCTGTGCCTCAAGAAGCTTGCCCTCCGATTGAAAGTACGCTTCACGCTCTGTCATTTCGGTATATATTTCGGCAATTGATTTTTCCATCTTTTCGGGAGATACAACATAGTGCGATGCAGGATATATCGCTACGTGTGACAGGATTTTTTTAACTTCACCCGTCAGAGCGTTTATCTCGCTTATTCTGTCGATCTCGTCCCCGAAAAACTCTATGCGATAGGCATTTTCGTTAGAGTAAACGGGAAAAACCTCGACAACATCTCCACGTACACGGAACTTGTTTCTCGTAAAGCTGACATCGTTCCTGTCATACTGAATCTCAACCAATTTTTCTATAAGCTCATCACGTGACTTTTCCATTCCGGGTCGAAGGGAGATTACCATACTGCGGTAATCGATCGGGTCACCGAGGCTGTAAATACACGATACACTCGCTACAATAATAACATCACGGCGCTCCGACAGCGATGATGTTGCCGAATGACGAAGCTTGTCTATCTCGTCATTGATTGCCGAATCCTTTTCGATATATGTGTCGGTTGTCGGAATATATGCTTCGGGCTGATAATAATCGTAATAAGACACAAAATATTCAACGGCGTTGTTGGGAAAAAACTCCTTGAACTCGGTACAAAGCTGTGCGGCAAGAGTTTTGTTGTGAGCGAGAACGAGAGTAGGTCGATTCGCTTTCGCTATAATGTTTGCCATGGTGAAGGTTTTGCCTGAACCCGTAACACCTAAAAGTGTCTGCTCCGAAAAGCCCTTTGACAGTCCGTCAACCAGCTTATCTATTGCCTGCGGCTGATCGCCCATAGGCTCAAACTTTGACACCAGCTCAAAATGATCCATTATTAAACCTCCCTACCAAGACCTGTTAAATGCCGAAAAATTTTCAGAAAAAAAGTGCTTCAAAATATTATATCACATATTTTTAAAAAATAAAAGACATAATACAAAAAGGTATCAAAAACAGGTCTGTCATTCAGATCAAAATCATTTCGGGCAGTGTGATCACAGAGCCTATCGGGCCATTCCGAACGTATGTGAGGAATCTTTTATAATGCATTGTATCACAATGCAATTCGTGGAGCGTCAGCGAGAAATCACGGCAACGCCAATTCATGATGCAACGCATCAATTCATTCAGTAACATCGAATCAGATCAATTGTGAACTAAAACCGAACAGCAGTTATATTCCGATGGCAATTTTTGTAAATTCATCCGGTTACTGTAAATGCTTCAGTAACTCGTCTTTGGATGACAATCCCTCCGAGTCGGCTTCGCCGACCCACCTCCCTTTACACACGGGAGGCGAGAGTTACTGCGACCGCTCACCCATCGGGTCATTCTGAACGAAGTGAAGAATCTTTTGG
>JAFQIG010000040.1 GCA_017397655.1 Clostridia bacterium
AGGGATTGTATAAAATACGACGACAACCCCTCCGAGTCGGTTTCACCGACCCACCTCCCCTTACACAGGGGAGGCTGTAGCTTTAAGCTGATTTGTCTATTTTGACTATTGTGTTTTTTACAATATACTTTGTCAGCAGTCTGGGGCGGTGCAAGTTAAGCACCGCCTTTTTTAAAATGTTAATTAAAAATTCACGATTTTCTCTTGTATCCGTGGGAATATTGGTATATAATATAATTTGAATTATTATAATGCCTAATTTTGCAATGACGAAGGAGAATACCGTTGAGTCGTTACGATTTAGAAAAATTTTTGGTTCCGAACGGGGATCTTGAGAAGCAAAAAGAATATACAGAGCTTGTCAGAACGGTGATCGGTGCACGCTTTACGGACAAGCCTAAAGCCTTTGTTCATACATACGGATGTCAGGGTAACGTGTCCGACGGCGAAAGAATAAAGGGCATACTTGCCGATTGCGGTTTTTGTATGACAGACGAGCTGTCCGAGGCCGATCTGGTGCTTTACAACACCTGTGCGGTCAGAGAGCACGCACAGGACAGGGTTTTCGGCAATGTCGGTGCACTTAAAAAATACAAAACGCAAAACAGGAATATGAAAATCTGTCTTTGCGGTTGTATGGTACAACAACCCCACGTGACCGAAAGGATTAAGAGAAGCTATCCGTTTGTTGATCTTGTTTTCGGTACACACGTATCACACAGGTTGCCTGAATTTCTGTACAGGATTTACTGTCTTGACAAAAAAGTTTATGAAATTGAGCAGTCAGACGGAGTAATAGCAGAGGGTACACCTGTTCTTCGTGACAGCACCTTCAAGGCGTGGATTCCGATAATGTACGGATGCAACAATTTTTGCAGCTATTGCATAGTGCCGTATGTCAGAGGTCGTGAAAGAAGCCGAAGCTCGCAGGCAATCCTTGACGAGGTGCGAAGCGTTGTTAAGGAAGGCTATAAAGAGATAACACTTCTCGGACAGAATGTAAACTCATATTCGGGTGATATGAATTTTGCAGGACTTCTCAGAGCGATCAACGATATCGAGGGCGATTTTATAATTCGTTTTATGACATCGCATCCGAAGGATTGTACGCACGAGCTTATTGATACAATAGCAGAATGTGAAAAGGTCGAGCGTCACCTGCATCTTCCTTTCCAGAGCGGAAATGACAGGATTCTCAAAGAGATGAACAGAAAATATGACCGTGAAAAGTATCTGGAGCTTGTAAATTATGCAAAGAAAAGGATACCGGATGTTCTGATAACGAGTGATGTTATTGTCGGTTTTCCGTCAGAAACGGATGAAGAGTTTGAGGACACGCTGTCGCTTGCACGTGAAGTTCGCTTTTCGTCGCTGTTTTTGTTCATATATTCCCCGCGTGAGGGCACCGTTGCCGCACGTATGGAGGATAACGATACACACGAAACAAAGGTAAAACGATTCAAAAAGCTGGAAAAGCTGCAGGCTGATAATTCGTCCGAAACAGCATCAGAAATGGTCGGAAAAACGTACAGGGTTCTTTGCGATTCGGTAATAAAGGACGGCGTTTTGAGCGGAAAAACTTCGACAGCGATGGCTATTGAGTTCGACGGAAGTAATGATTTGTTAGGTACCTTTGTAAATGTGAGAATAACCGAGCGATCGGGATGGAGTCTTAAGGGCGAGGTTGTCAGATGAGGGGAATAGGTATCAATCTTGCGGGGAAAGATTTTCCGGAGCAGGAAAGAATAAAGCTTGTCAAAGAGACGGGATTTGATACGGTCTTTTTTGATTACAAGGAAGAGGAAACCGATTGCCTTATTGAAACGTCACGTAACAACGGCCTTATCGTTGATTCGATTCACGCTCCGTTCGGAAAGATTAATTCTTTTTGGGAGAATACAGCGGAAACAGACAGTTATTATTCGCTGATGATCAGAATTATTGATTGTTGCAGTAAAAACGGTGTCGGCAAGCTTGTAATGCATACAACGGTAGGAAACCATCCTCCTGCAGTAAATAATGACGGATTGATAAGGTATAAAGCTATGTGTGATTACGCAAAGGAAAAGAACGTTCACATATGCTTTGAAAATCTTGAGCCGTTTCCGCACTTCCACTCCGTAATGGAGTATATCAGGGATTATCACGGCTTTTGTTGGGATTGCGGACATAATCTTTGCTACACGCCCCACGTCGATATGATGAGGCTGTATTCCGACAGACTGATGTGTCTGCATCTTCATGATAATAAAGGAGTTACTCAGCCGGGTAATATCGACTATCGTGATGACCTTCATATGTTGGCGTTTGACGGAGTGCTTGATTGGCAATGGACGGCCAAAAAGATTGCGGAGAGTAATTATAAAGGACCTCTTACGTTTGAGTATTCAAACAGAACTGTAAACAGTTGTTCTCATTTGACCTACAAACAGTTTTTACAGACAGCTTACGAAAGAGCTGTTAAGTTCAGAGAAATGGTAGATTTTGCGGAGACGCTATAATAAAAGGAGAAATTGAAATGGCAGATTTAATCAAAATGGCAAGAGAGCTTGGCGCAGAGATTCAGAAGGATCAGCGTTATATCGAGTTTATGGAAGCTCACGAAGCTAACGAAAAGGACAACGAGCTTAACGAGCTTATCGGCAGAATCCAGCTTGTTCATATGTCCTACAACCACGAAGCAAGCAAGGATGACAAGAACGAAGAAAAGCTTAAGGCTTATGATGAAGAGTTCAACAAGCTTTACAACGAGGTTATGATCAACCCCAATATGCGCAGATATGAAAAGGCAAGAATGGCTATTGACGAAATGATGAAAGAGATCACAGGCATTCTCACACTTTGTGTCAGAGGCGAAGATCCCATGACTTGCGATCCCAACGCTTCCTGCAGCGGTGACTGCAGCTCTTGCGGAGGTTCTTGCGGAGAATAATTATTCACAAAAACGGAAGTGAAAATATGGCGGAATTATCGCCGATGATGCGGCAGTATTTTGAGATAAAACAGGATTATACCGATACGATACTGATGTTTCGGCTTGGTGACTTTTACGAGATGTTCTTTGACGATGCCAAAACGGCGGCAAGAGAGCTTGAACTTGTACTCACAGGTCGTGACTGCGGTCAGGAGGAGCGTGCCCCGATGTGCGGTGTGCCGTTTCACAGTGCCGACTCGTATATTGCACGCCTTGTCGCAAAGGGCTACAAGGTTGCGATCTGCGAACAGACTGAAGATCCGGCAAAGGCAAAAGGTATCGTTAAAAGAGAGGTTGTACGTGTAATAACTCCCGGTACCGTAATAGAAAGCAGTATGCTTGACGAGTCAAAAAACAACTATCTTTGCTGTATTTATGCAAAGAATAAAAAATCGTCGGGCATATGCTTTGCCGATCTTTCAACCGGAGAGGTACATCTTACGGAAACGGCAGGTACCGAACTTCAGAGCAAGATAATCAACGAGCTGTGCAGGTATGCACCGACCGAGATTATAATCAATTCGGTGGTATCCGAGTTTTCAAAGGTGCTTTCCTTTGCACGTGACAGAATGGGAACGACCATTGATGTGTGCGCCGCGGATTATTTTGATGCAGATGCTTGCAAGAAAGAGGTTGTAAGACACTTTGCGAAGTCCGGAATTACCGATACAGTCATCGACAGCGATGTAGCCGAATGTGCGCTCGGTGCAGTGTTAAGGTACCTTAGAGAAGTTCAGAAGCAGGATCTTCAGAACATACGCAAGATTGACTATTACAACAATGCGCGCTTTATGCGTCTTGATGCGTCGTCACGCAGAAACCTTGAACTTACCGAAACAATGCGCAACCGTGACAAAAAAGGGACACTTCTTTGGGTTCTTGACAAGACGAGAACGCCTATGGGCAAACGTCTTATCAGAAGTTGGATTGAACAGCCGCTTCTGAGTGTTCCGAGAATCACAAAGCGACAGGGTGCCGTAGGAGAATTGGTTGAAGAATCTATACGACTCAAGGAGCTTCGTCTTTCACTTTCGGAAATAGGTGATATGGAAAGGCTTATGACAAGGGTCGTTTACGGCACGGCAAATGCCAAGGAGCTGAAATCACTTCAGCTGATGATAGCGCAGCTTCTGTATCTCAGAAGAGAGCTTGAAGGCAGACGTTCTGTGCTTCTTAACGAGGTTTACAACAGTATCGATCTGCTTGAGGATATACACGATCTTATCGAGTGTTCAATAACCGATGAACCGCCGTTTTCAGTCAGAGAGGGCGGTATGATTAAAAAAGGGTATAACGAGGAGGTTGACACTCTTCGTGACATACTTGAAAACAGCAAGGATTTTATTATATCTATTCAGCTTGCAGAGCAGGAAAAAACACAGATAAAAAAGCTTAAAATCGGTTTTAACCGCGTATTCGGTTATTATATTGAGGTACCTAATGCTTACAGAGAGCTGGTTCCCGACGAATACATCAGAAAGCAGACTCTTGCAAATTGTGAGCGATACATAACACAGGAATTAAAAGAAATAGAAGCAAAGGTTCTCAGCGCTCAGGAGCGTATAACGGGGCTTGAATATGAGATTTTCTGTGCAATCAGAGATCATATAGCAGGCGAATTGCCGAGAGTGCAGAAAACGGCATCTGCAGTTGCGATGCTTGATACTCTTTGTTCGTTTGCACAGACTGCCGCTGAGAACAATTACACCTGTCCGTTGATAACTGACGGTGATGAACTGGTCATAAAAAACGGCAGACACCCTGTTGTCGAAAAAATGCTGAACGACTTGCCTTTTGTTCCTAACGATACATCTCTTGATTGTGCAGACAACCGCTGTGCTATTATTACGGGACCGAATATGGCAGGTAAATCAACATATATGCGCCAGGTTGCTTTGATAGCTCTGATGGCGCAGACGGGAAGTTTTGTTCCTGCCGAAAGCGCAACGATCGGAATTTGTGACAGTATTTTTACAAGAGTAGGCGCTTCCGATGATCTCGCTTCCGGACAGTCAACCTTTATGGTGGAGATGAGTGAGGTTGCGTCAATTCTTAAAAATGCAACTTCAAAGAGTCTTATAATCTTCGACGAGATCGGCAGGGGAACATCAACCTTTGACGGTATGAGCATAGCGAGGTCGGTGCTTGAATATACGGCAGATAAAAAGAGGCTCGGAGCCAAAACCTTATTTGCCACACACTATCACGAGCTGACAGAGCTTGACAGGACGGTATCGGGTGTTCACAACTTTAACATAGCCGTCAAAAAGCGCGGTGACGACATAACTTTCCTTCGCAGAATCGTTCCGGGCGGGGCAGACGGAAGCTATGGTATTGAGGTAGCAAAGCTTGCGGGAGTGCCTGCGGCAGTTGTGACAAGAGCAAAGGAGATACTGTCTGAGCTTGAAGCCGCTGACGGTAATGCGCCGAAACTTTCGAGGGTTTCGGAAACAGTTGCTGCAACGGAATCGGATCAGCTCACATTCGGCTCAGGTAAAGAAAACGAGCTGGTATCACGACTTCGCAATCTTGATGTTAATACATTGACGCCTATCGAAGCGCTGACAGAATTGTTCACGCTTTCGGCACAGGCAAAGAATTTATAAGGAGAAACAGTAATGCCGAAAATCAACCGTTTACCCAAACAGGTAGCTGATCTGATCGCTGCAGGCGAAGTTGTAGAGCGTCCTGCATCTGCGGTCAAGGAACTGCTTGAAAACAGCATAGATTCGGGTGCGAAAAAAGTTACCGTCGAAATAAAAAACGGCGGTATCAGATATATTCGTGTTACGGATGACGGTTGCGGCATTGCACGTGAGGATGTCCGTAACGCTTTTGTGAGCCATGCGACAAGCAAGATTTATGACGAATCCGATCTTGACTCCATTATGACACTCGGCTTCCGTGGTGAAGCTCTCGCATCAATTGCAGCGGTAGCAAGGGTTGAGATGATGACGAGAACTGACGGCGAAGACATAGGAACGCGTTATGTCATCGAAGGCGGAGAGGAGATTTTGCTTGACGATGCAGGATGTCCCATAGGTACAACAATTGTAATCAGGGATGTATTTTTTAATACCCCTGCAAGAATGAAGTTTTTAAAAAAGGATGTGGCTGAAGCAAATGCCGTGGCAGCTGTTGTTGACAGGATTGCTCTGTCTCATCCCGAGGTCAGTATCCGTTTTATCCGCGATGATAAAGAGGCGCTTCTGACGAGCGGAGACGGAAAAGCGGAAAACGCAGTCTACGCGGTATTCGGCAGAGATTTTTTTAAAGATCTTTTAGCTGTTGACTATTCGCTTGACAATGTTAAGATAACGGGCTTTGTATCAAAACCTATTGCTTCGCGTCCCAGCAGAAGTATGCAGTTCTTCTTTTTAAACGGAAGATTTATCAAAACGGGAACAGGCTCTGCGGCGTTGTCTGAGGCGTACAAGCACAGAATAACGGTGGGTAAGTTCCCTGCGTGTATCATTAATATTGAGGTACCGCCGCATTCCGTTGATATAAACGTTCATCCCGCAAAGATTGAAGTCAGATTTGAAAACGAGAAACCGATATTCAATGCGATTTACTATGCAGTAAAGAATGTTCTTGATGCTGACAGAACCAACGCACAGGTAACGGTCGGTGCAAAAAGACCCTCACAGACGGCAATCAATAACTTTCTGAAGTTTGCCGAAGAGCCGGTACGGCAGATTACGGTAGCGGATATACCGAAAAAGAGAGACGATTTCTTTACGGAAACAGCAGATAAAAGTGTATTATCAGGTACCGAACAAAAAACACCTTTAACTGCAAAAGAAATCATAGCGACACAAGTAGATAAGATACAGAATGAAAGCAGACATCTGAAGTTCTGTGCACCTAAGGCTATCGAAATGATACCGCCCGGGAATGATCTTGTTAAGGTACCTGCTAAAAAAGAAGCTCCCGTTGAAAGCGTTGCGACCGAGTCACCCGTAACGGCAGAATCTGAGGAGATTAAAGTGGCGCACAGCGAAGAGACGGTGACTGATTTTTCTCTTATCGGTGAGGCGTTCAAAACCTACATATTTGTTGAGTGTGACAATAAGATACTTATTATAGACAAGCATGCGGCTCACGAAAGAATGATTTATGAAGAGCTGAAAAAGAACGATGGTGCGACTGAGACGCAGCTTTTGCTGGCTCCTGTCAGCGTGACGCTGAGAAAGGACGAGTATTCTGCAATACTTGAAAACGAGGAATTGCTTTCAAAAGCCGGATTCTCGGTATCTGATGTCGGATTCGGTACGTTAGCGATTACCGAGTGTCCGATGATCCTTGATGCGGAGGATGCGCGTCAAGCGATTATGGAATATGCCGTTTTCCTTTGTCAGAACAAGAACGAGCTTGTGTCCGAAAAGACTGATTGGATCTATCACAATACGGCATGCCGAGCGGCAATCAAGGGCGGAGACTCTACTACAGAGTATGAGCAGAGAGTGTTTGTGGAAAAGCTTTTGTCAATGCCTGATATCAGAAATTGTCCTCACGGCAGACCTGTTATGATAGAAATGACACGAAGAGAAATGGAGAAAAGCTTTGGACGAGTATAAGATTCCTGTTATATCCGTTGCAGGTCCGACAGCTTCGGGCAAGACAAAACTGGCGGTTGCGCTTGCGCAGAAATACTCAGGTGAGGTGATTTCTTGTGACTCGATGCAGATATACAAGGATCTGAGTATTTCGACTGCAAAGCCTTCATCGGAAGAAATGCAGGGGGTACCTCACCATCTTATAGATTTTCTTTCTGTTGAAGAATCGTTCAGTGTTGCAGATTATTGTGACGAAGCAAAAAAATGCATATCCGAAGTGACGGGCAGAGGCAAAAATGTCATACTTTGCGGCGGAACGGGACTTTATCTGCAGTCACTTCTTGAAAACATAGATTTCAGCGGTAATAAGTCTGACGCGGCTGTGCGTGAAAAGTTGCGGTTACGTGCCGAAAACGAAGGCTGTGAGAGTTTGTGGAACGAGCTTTTGTCAACGGATCCCGAAACGGCAAGGGAGCTCCATCCCAATAATGTCGGCAGAGTTATAAGGGCGTTGGAACTGTATTACACATCGGGAATTACAATGTCGGAACAGAAAAAGCAGTCAAAAAAGAATCCTTCACCCTACAATCCGTGCATTATTTGCATTGATTACAAGGACAGGCAAAAGCTTTATGACAGAATCAACCTGCGTGTTGATTTGATGCTGTCGGAGGGACTTGAAGCTGAAGCAAGAGCTTTTTTTGAAAGAACAAAAAACTCTGACGGTACGGCAAGGCAGGCAATAGGGTGTAAGGAGTTTATACCGTATTTTGAAGGCAGAATTACTTTTGATGAAGCAGTAGAAGCAATAAAAAAAGAAACGCGCCACTATGCAAAAAGACAGCTTACGTGGTTCAACAGAATGGAAAACGTCAACAAGCTTTATGCAGACGGTCTTTCGTTTGAGGAAATCGAGCAAGAGGCTGTGAGAATGATTGAAAGTTCAGGTATATTCTGAAAATCAAAGGTGAGAGTATGGCAGATGTCAGAAAAAAGAAAAAGAGTAAATTAAAACGTTCGCATCTGGTTTTTATTACTGCAGTATGTGTCGTATTGCTCAGCGTTTTTGTGTATGAGATTTATACGCTCAGCAACAAGAGTGTCGAAACTGTGACGGCGTATGAAGAAACGGTTTATGATTCACTTGAAGCGTCGGCGTTTGTAATAAGGGATGAAGAGGTTATTTCGGGCAGTATCGGAGGATACTCCGTGCCGTTTGCAGCTGACGGAGAAAAGATCAGCAGCAACGCGCAGATTGCAATTTCCTTTGATGACGAAACCAGTGCAGAGAATTATGCAAAGTCAAAGCAGCTGAAAGGCAGATATGACAGATATAAACAGCTTTCCGACGGTGCACAGTATTCCGTGCTTAAGGTGGAATCGTTGACCGACAGTACAAAGCAGGAGATATGCGCATTTATTTCAAGCACGTCAAAAGGTGATATCGCAGGAAGCACGGTCAGCGCCGAGAGTTTTATTGACAGCGAAACCGCGATTGACATTGCAATAAACGGAAACGTTGATTTTTCGGAGAATATGCTGTCGCTTGAAGGACAGATAAAAACGCTTGATGCGGCAACGGGCAACGGCACCGTGATTACAACGGGAATTGATGCTTCGGGTTATTATTTCAGCACAACCGACGGACTTGAAAGCGAGTTTTCATTTGCGGATGTCAAAAAAATCAAGCCTGCCGATGTCGAAAAAGCGCTTGAAAAAGAAGCTGTAATCAACGAAAGCTCGGCCGGTAAGGTTATAAAAAGTCACGTATGGTACATAGCTTTCACAGCAGATCTGACGACCTCTGAAACGCTGACAAAGAGGCTCGGAAAAAGCGTACGTGTGGAGTTTCCGGGATACGGAACGGACAGCGTGAATGCAACGGTATACTCGGTCAATAATTTCGGCACCAAACAAGGTGTCGTTATACTCAAATGTACAACGGTAAACGAAGATCTTTTGGCACTCAGACAGGCTGAAATTTCCGTCATACTGAGCGAGAAAACAGGCTTTAAGGTGCCCAGCAGTGCCGTTCGTATAGTCGAAAAAGACGGCGAAAAGGTACGCGGTGTTTATGTGCTCAGAGGAAATGTTGTCAACTTCAGACAGATAAATGCGGTATATTCGGGCGAGGATTTTATTCTTTCGGAACCGACAACGGACAGCGGATATATCGCTTTATACGATGAAATAATAACGGGAGGTAAGGAGCTTCATGACGGAGCAGTCGTATATCAGTGAACGCAAAAAAATGATTGAAGAAAACCTGAAAGCCGTCAGAAACGATATTGCGGAATCGGCGATAAAAAGCGGCAGAGATGTGTCGGATGTGCACCTTATGGCGGTGACCAAGACTGTCGAACCTCAGTTTATCAATCACGCTCTTTCGCTCGGCGCTACGCTCATCGGTGAGAACAAGGTACAGGAATACCTCAGCAAAAAGAGCGAGCTTTCCGTTCCGTTTGAAGCGCATCTGATAGGTCATCTGCAAACCAATAAGGTGCGTCAGATTGTCGGTGAAGTCGATGTAATTCAGTCGGTTGACAGCGTAAAAATCGCAAAGGAGATCGGCAAACAGTCTGAAAAAATCGGCATCACAAGCGACATTTTGCTGGAAGTAAACATCGGCGGCGACGAAAATAAGTTCGGCTTTACTCCGGAAGAAATAACGGAAAAGGTGTACGAGATTTCCGAGATACAGGGTATCAGAATACAAGGGCTGATGACGGTGCCTCCTTTTGATGTCGAAATAGAAAAAACACGCATATTTTTTTCAAATATGAGGCAACTGTTTATTGACATTAGCGATAAAAAAATACATAATACTAATATGGAGATTTTATCGATGGGAATGTCGGGCGATTTCAGGCAGGCAATTGCAGAGGGATCTACTCTTGTCAGGGTCGGAACGGCGATATTCGGATCGAGATATTATAATCGATAAACAAATTTTTGGAGGATAAACATTATGGGATTTATGGACGTAATCAAAAAGATGGCAGGAGTAACGGATGAGGGTTATCCGGAAGAGGTGGATCCGAACGGCGATTATGATGACAGCTACGACGGAAACGCAGAAGAGGATTCCGACGATATCTACAGCTACGGCGACAACGCAAGACGTGTCGAGTACAAGAGCTCGGAAAAGAGCAGCGGCAACATTGTAGGTATTAACTCTGCCGGTCGTTCACAGGTAGTTTTCAAAAAGGTTGACAAGTTTGAAGAGGTAGCTCCCGTAGCAGATGTTCTTAAGGAGAGAAAGATTGTCATTCTTAATCTTGAAACCTGTCCCAACGATGTTGCAAAGAGAGTCATCGACTTCCTTTACGGCGTTACATATGCAATATCGGGCGAAATCAAGAGAGTTGCAGGCAGAGCATACATAATCGCTCCCAACAATGTTCCTGTAACAGGCGAATTGCTTGACGAGATCGAAAACGGTTCGATGAACTGAGTGATAGAGAAAATTGAGATGGAGGAGCGTTTATAATGCTTACACCCGGTCAGATCAAAGAATATAAGTTCCAGCCTGCAGGTCAGGGCGTTTACAGAGCAGACGAAGTTGACAGGTTTTTCAGCACCGTCGTTTCTGCGTACGAAAAGATGTACAAGGAGAACGGAGATCTGCTTAAAAGAGCGGGTATGCTTGCCGAAAAGGTAAAGGAATACCAGGCTGAAGAAGAGCTTATCAAAAAGACTCTTATCGTAGCACAGAAAAAGGCTGACGAAATCGAAGAAACGGCCAAGAAAAAAAGTGAGGAAAGCGTAGCGACAGCGCTCAGAGAGGCCAGGGAAAAGACTGCTTATGCAGAAAAGAAGGCAAAAGAGCTTCTTTCGGCAGCTGAAGAAAGAGCACGTCAGACGATAACACAGGCCGATCAGAGAGCTACCGACACGTTAAGAGGTGCAAGTCTTACCGCAGAGAGCACAATCGGCTCGGCAAAGGGTAAGGCAACGCTGCTTCTCAGTGAGGCCAAGAACAGAGCCGAAGCGATTCTTTCCGATGCACAGAAGCGTGCGGACGAGATTCTCGGTTCGCTCAAGAATGAGGTTATCAAGGAGAAAAAAGCGCTGGAGCTTGTCAGAGCACAGAGCAAGGAGTTCAAGGAAAAGCTTACTCAGTCTTATCACGAGCAGATCGGTATGACGAACCAGCTTCTCGGCTTTGTTGACAGAAACGATCAGATCGGCGAAAAGGCGCTTGCTGCGGCAGAAAGCTTTGAAAAGTCAGAGGAAGCACCTGTAGTTGTCAGTGAGGATATTCCCGAAGTCGAAAAGATGATGGCTGATGTTCAGGCATTGGCAGAGGAAAAGAGTACATCATACTTTACGGAAACTCCTGTTGAAGAGGAGATTGCCGCAGTTGTTGAAGAGCCTGTTATTGAGACTGTTGAAGAGCCGCAGATCACGTCTTCGGAAGAGGATACTTCCTTTACGGGTGGCTTCGAGGTTAATGAGGAACAGTCTGTTGAGGATGAAGAACCCGACTTCGGCGGATTTTCTTTCGTAGGCGGAATGTTTGACGATTACGTAGCGGAAGAGATTGAAGAAGAGGCAGAAGAAATTCCTGAGGTTGATATGGCAGATATCGGCGATATTTTCTCACAGGAGCTTTCCTCCGAAAAGGCGAAACTCGGATTTGATGAACCTGAAAAGGAAGAAAAGCCCTTCGGCCGTCTTAATGATAAATATATGTCTCTTGATGAAGAAGAGACGGAGCAGAACAGCTTGTTCAGCAAGGTTCAGGATGAGATTCCGGACGATACAAAGGTTTATGCAACAGTCGAGGAGCCGGAGCAGGAAAAGCCTGTAGCCGAAGAAAAAGCAGAGAAAAAGCCTGAAAAGAAAAAGCGCAAGCTTTCCCTCTTCAGTATGTATGAAGACGACGATGACGATG
>JAFQIG010000041.1 GCA_017397655.1 Clostridia bacterium
AAGACAGCGATTTTTTGTAATGAAATTTCGCTGTCTTTTATTTCTATGTATGTGCGTTTGTCGCGTTTTTGCCCTCTCGCAGTACCTTTGTACAGCTTCGGGGCAAAGAACACGCCATCTCGTCACCTTTCCCGAAGTCTCACTGCTTGCCGAAAAATACTTTTTCGACAAGCAGTCGGGAGGATCGCTTGATCCTCCCGAAAGTTTTTTACTTATGATGCTGAATGTAATATTTATAGAACTTGACGCAATGGGCAACCTCGTCAACGCCGATGCTTTCGTTAGCGGCGTGCATGGCGGCGAGCTGTTCATTGCTCATTTTTATGGGACAGAACCTGATGCAGTTATCGGCAACCTCTTCATAATGACGGCAATCGGTACCGCCTGTCATCAGATAGGGAATAACACCTGCATCGGGGTAACATTCGTTAAGACACTTCTTTACAAAATTGAACTCTTCGCCTTTATAATCAACGCAGGCGGAAGCATCTCTTGCGTGGATTACTTCAAATTCAAGATCGTACTTGTCCGCATATTTTCTCAGAACAGCAAGTGACTGCTCAACGTTCTGATGCGGAGAGGGACGGAGATTGCATACTATGTAAGCCTCTGACGGGATAACGTTCGGAGTCTGTGAGCCTTCAGCCATTGTGCAACAGAAAGTAGTTTTTACAAAAGCGTTGCACATCGGGGAAACCATGGGAAGAACCTTTGTGAGCAGTCCCTTGAACAGCCACATATTACCGAGAACCATACGAAGAGGGAATCCGAGAAGCGGAGCGGCGTTGTCAAGCATCGCATAGACGGGACCCGAAATCTCTGCCTTGAAGGGTTTATCCTTTTCGACATCTGCAACAAACTTTGAAAGTCTTGCAAGGGGAGTGTTACTCTTCGGAGTGGAGGAGTGACCGCCCTTTCCTTTAGCGATAACCTTAAGGTCGATATATCCTTTTTCAAGAACGCCTATTGCTGCACACCAGCCGTTCATCGTCGGCAATGCACCTTTAAGAATTGCACCGCCCTCATCCATCGCAACATCAAGATGAACACCTTTTGATTTGAGATACTCTACAAGCTTCGGAGCTCCGCCGCCTGAAATTTCTTCATCAACGGCAGTAGCAAGATATACGTCACATTCGGGAACAAAGCCCTCGGAGAGAAGTTCTTCAACAGCCTGAAACTCTGAAAATACGGTTGACTTGCAATCCATTGATCCTCTGCCGTGGATGTTGCCGCCTGAGATTTCGCCTGAAAACGGATCACGGTCCCAGTTAGGCTCATCTGCCGTAACAACGTCCTGATGTCCCATCAGCAAAATGCCGTTTCTTCCGGGATTTTTACCCTGCCAGCGGAAAAGAAGATTTCCGTCGATCTCGGTACATTCAAGCTTTGAAAACACAAGAGGGAAGTTGTTCTTCATAACCTCGTGAAGAATGTAAAACTGAGAAAGATCCGTGTTACCTCTGAGTGAGATTGTGGGAACCTTTATCATATCGGAAAGCTTTTTTGCATAGCTGTCGGCTTCCTCTTTTGTAGGATTGATTGCAGGTTCTTTTGTGCTCGGCTTTGCTTTGATTTTGACAGCCTTTATTGCGGCAAAGGCGATAAGAATAATTACAATAGCAAGTAAAGTGAGAAGAATTGTTCCGACGTACTTCATTTTTTATACCCCTTCCGTAAATATATTGTTATTATATCACCACTTGATTAAGAAGTAAATACAAAAAGTTACAATTGAGGAAACGAGTTTGCTGTTTTGTGCATCAAAACATTGACAATAAAATTACAATATGGTATCATTAGTTGTTATAATGTGTATATTGTGGCTTATTGTATGATTTTTAAGGGAAGAAGGGAATATATTGATCCGAAAAACAGAAAAGGCGTCGATTGTCAAGGGCGGATTTTTACGTTTGTTGCTGATATTTTCGGCAATGACGGTGATATTTGTTTTAGGTGCTTTTTCGGCAAGCGCTGTCTCGGCGGCTCAGCAGGGAATTATCAATTATACGGACAAGAGTGTTTCGGTTGAAGTAACAAGGATGACATATGATTCGCTTATGAATACCAATCGAAAAACAGCTCAAAGTCTTGACCGTAACGGCTTACCGATGAACGAAAAGTTCCGTACGTTGGTACTCTCCGATGATGAGATTGTCGCTACGGCGAATAAAATTGCAAAGAGTGCAAAGGTTTATAAAACGGTTTTAAGTGACGGCAGAGTTACTTATTATATAGCGGTTGATCTGCGTAACGATGTTTCCGTTTACCTTCACAATCCGTTTGTGCTTCGTGAGGTTGCACGGATACTGAACGAGCGTACTCAAACGTTATCCGCAAGGGAAAAGGGTAAGCTGTACCTTATGGATTACACACATCTTGTCGGGGAGCTTAAATCGCACTTTACCGGATACAATTTTTCCAAAAAGCTCGGCGGTGAAAAGTCGAACGGCCTCATCGGACAGATTTATGACAGCTGCAGCATAGCGGATCTTAATGTTGACGAGGATCGCTTCCCCGTTATGATACGTTGGCTCGGCGTAGTAGTAGGTTAATAATGAATTTTATATAGGAGAGATTTAAAATGCAGTGGACATCATTAAATGAATTAAGAGAAAAGTATCTTGCTTTCTTTGAGACAAAAGATCATCTTCGTTTTCCCAGCGCATCACTTGTACCGCAGGGAGACAAGAGTCTTCTGCTCATCAACGCAGGTATGGCTCCTCTCAAAAAATACTTTACGGGCGAGCTGACTCCTCCTCACGTCAGAGTAACATCCTGTCAGAAGTGTATCCGTACACCCGATATCGAAAGAGTCGGTAAGACTGCACGTCACGGTACATATTTTGAGATGCTCGGAAACTTCTCTTTCGGCGATTACTTCAAGAGAGAAGCAACGGCCTGGGCATGGGAATTCTGTACAAAGGTTATGGAAATGGATCCCGAAAGACTCTACATCAGCGTTTATTTCGAGGATGACGAGGCTTATGATATCTGGACAAAAGAGATCGGTATCAAAGAAGACCATATGGTTCGTCTCGGTAAAGAGGACAACTTCTGGGAGCACGGTGCAGGTCCTTGCGGTCCCTGTTCCGAGATTTACTATGACAGAGGCGAAAAGTACGGCTGCGGTTCACCCGATTGTAAGGTAGGCTGTGACTGTGACCGCTTTGTTGAGTTCTGGAACCTTGTTTTCACACAGTTTGACAATGACGGAAACAACAACTATACAAGACTTAAGAGCTGCAATATCGACACAGGTATGGGTCTTGAAAGACTTGCCTGTATTGCTCAGGGCGTTGACAATCTTTTTGAGGTTGACACCGTTCAGAACATCATGAAGCATATTATGGAGATCGCAGGCGTCAAGTATCACGATAACGAAAAGAATGACATTTCTCTTCGTGTTATCACAGACCATATCAGAAGCACAACATTTATGATCGGTGACGGTGTTATGCCGTCAAACGAGGGCAGAGGATACGTTCTTCGCCGACTTCTCCGCCGTGCGGCACGTCACGGACGACTTTTAGGCATTGATCATCCGTTCCTTTCCGAGGTAGCTCAGACGGTTATCAAGGAGAATGAAACTGCATATGAAAACCTCGTTGAAAAGAGAGAGTTTATCACAAATGTTATCCGCAACGAAGAAGAAAGCTTCAGCAAGACCATTGATGCAGGACTTCAGCTTCTTTCGCAGATGATCGAAACTGCCGATAATACCGTTCTTTCGGGCGAGGATGCATTCAAGCTTTCGGATACATTCGGATTCCCCATTGACCTTACAAAGGAAATCCTTGAAGAAAAGGGTATGAGCGTAGATGAGGATGGTTTCAATGCGCTTGTAGCAGAGCAGAGAGCACGTTCGAGAGCCGCAAGAAAAGATGCAGGCGCAGAGGCCTGGAAGAATGTCGGTGTTGTCACAAAGGGACTTCCGTCAACTGTTTATACAGGTGAAACAGAAAGCACATCCGATGCAAGTATTCTTTCAATGATCATTGCAGGCGAGCGTGTGGAATACATCGAAAACGGTGCAGAAGCAACACTTGTTCTTGACAGAACACCCTTCTATGCAGAGGGCGGCGGACAGACATCCGATATAGGTGTAATTACTGCAGGAGAGGCAGTCTTTACGGTAACATCCTGTACAAAGACAAATGACGGTGTATATCTTCATAACGGTACCGTTACCGAGGGCGAGGGCATTGCGGCAGGTGTTAAGGCTACGGCAAAGGTTGACTTCGTACGCAAGCAGGCAATTATGAGAAATCACACGGCAGCTCACCTTTTGCAGGCTGCACTCCGTAAGGTTCTCGGAACTCACGTAGAGCAGGCAGGTCAGCTTGTCAATGCTGATGCAGTCCGTTTTGACTTTACACATTTCTCTGCAATGACAGGCGAAGAACTCAAGGCTGTTGAAGCTCTTGTAAACGAAGAAATTCTTAAGGGCGAAAAGGTCACAAAGCAGGAGATGCCCATTGATGAGGCAAAGAAGATCGGCGCTATGGCATTGTTCGGTGAAAAGTACGGCGACGTAGTGCGTGTTGTCTGCACAGGCGATATTGCTGACAGCGACAAGTTCACGATCGAGCTTTGCGGCGGATCTCACGTTGACAATACAGGATCGCTCGGACTTTTCAAGATCGTATCTGAATCATCCGTAGCGGCAGGTGTACGCAGAATCGAAGGCGTAACAGGTCTCGGAGTTCTTTCCTATCTTGATCGCAGCATTGATACCGTAAACCGTACTGCAGCAGCACTTAAGGTTGCAAATCCTGCAGATCTTGAGCGCAGAGCTGTTGCTGTAATGGGCGAGATCAAGGCAAAGGATAAAGAGATCGAAAAGCTTTCATCAGAGCTTTCTGCAATCAAGGCAGAAAGTGCATTTGATTCCAGACAGGTCGGTTCTGTAGTTCTTATGACAGCAGTTCTTGACGGAACAGTTACGGCAGATTCTCTTCGCTCCATGTGCGACAGCGCAAAGGAAAAGGGTACCGACGTAGTTGTTCTTGTAGGCGGAATCAATGATAAGGGTACTGTATCTTTGGCTGCGGCTTGTGCTTCGGATGCAGTCAAGAGCGGTGCTCACGCAGGAAACCTCGTCAGAGAGGTTGCAAAGATTGCAGGCGGTTCGGGCGGCGGAAAGCCTGACAGCGCAATGGCAGGTGCTAAAGATGCATCAAAGCTTATCGAAGCTGTTGCGGCGGCTTCGCAGATCGTTGAAGCGATGCTTAAATAAGGAGAAACAAATGGATTGTTTATTTTGTAAAATAATTAACGGAGATATTCCGTCAAAGAAAGTATACGAGGATGACAGCGTATTTGCTTTTTACGATATAGATCCTCAGGCTCCCGTACATATTCTTATTATACCGAAGGAGCATATTGCTTCTGCGGCAGAGGTTAACGAATCCAACAGCGGTGTAGTTGCACATATTTTTGAAGTAGCTGCATTTCTGGCGTCAGATATGGGTCTGTCGGACGGATTCAGAGTTGTCACAAATTGCGGTGACAGTGCAGGTCAGAGCGTAAAGCATCTGCATTTCCACTTGCTTTCGGGCAGAGATTTTACGTGGCCTCCCGGTTGATTTAATTTGAGCGAGAAAGGATGTTAAAAAATGCCGAGAGCTATGGCAGTTATCGGATTTACATTCTTTTTCTCGCTGTGGTTCTTTGGTGAAAATCCGGGCATAGCGGTACAGGTTGCCGCTGTTGCTTCGGCAGTCGGCTTTGCGGTGTCTATGCTTATACCTTCTGTGCGCCGCAAGTCGGTAATGCCCGTGGTTTTTCTGACGATTATGTCGGCAAGCGTGCTGTTTGGTATTCAGTATAATCTTGTGTACAAAACGGCGTTGTCGGCAGAGGGTGAGGATGTTTCGGTAAAGGGTGTTATCTGCGATTTGCCGTACGTTAACAACTACGGCAGAAACTGCTGTGAAATTGAAACGATCAGCATTGACGGTGTTTCCTACAAAACAAAGATGTTATTATCGTCAAAGGAAAAGTTTGATGCAGATCCCTGCGATATTCTCACGTTCAAGGCGAATGTTTATGTCAGAGGCGGAGAAAAGGCGGTAATACGTGAAAGATTGATGTCGGGCGGAGTATGGCTCGGAGCGTATCCCAAAGGCGATGTTACCGTAGAACGCGGAAGCAGAGGACTTCGGTATTATACGCTGTTGATCCGTCGGTTTACCGAACAAGCGATCAATGAGTCTTTGCCGGAGCGGCAGTCATCTGTTTTGATTGCGTTGCTTTTAGGCAATACATCATATATGGACGATGACTTATATGACGCGTCACAGAAAAGCGGTATACTTCATATCTTTGCCGTGTCGGGATTCAACCTTTCGTTGTTGTCAATGTCGGTTTATACCTTTCTTGAAAAGAAAAAGCTACCGGAATTTTTGAAGCTTACATTGCCGGCCTTGCTTGTACTGCTTATTATGTCTGTAACGGGATTTTCACGCTCGTGTGTCCGTGCAGGTATAATGCTTTTGACTTTCTTTGTCGGCAGGCTGTTCTCTCAGCGGACAGATTCGCTCAATTCCCTGGGAATGTCGGCGCTGCTTATCTGCTTTTTTGACCCGTTTGCGGCAACATCGATCGGATTTCTTATGTCGTTGTTTGCAAGCGGTGCAGTAATTACGGTATCTCCGGTCATTGCTTCAAAGGTTTTGCCTGTAATTAAAAGCGGGTTCAGACCATTGGATGCAATACTCGGATATATCCTGTCAACTTTTCTTATCTCTCTGGCAGTAACTTTTTGTCTGTTGCCCGTAACCATACATTATTTTGACGGAATTTCAACAGTAGCTCCGCTTGTAAACTGTTTTATAATCTTTGCATCCGAATGGGCGTTGGTTCTGGGATTTTTAGGGGTATTGTTCAGCGGCATAGGTTTTCTGTCTTTTATTCCGAGGCTTTTATTCCTGTTATCGGGTCTGCTGTGTGAATATATTGCACAGACGGCAGAGTTTTTCGGAGAATTCGGGTTTTCGTTCATCAGCATTGATTATACACAGCTGAAAGTGTGGTTGATAATTTCGCTTTTTGCGTCTTCCGTAATCTTTTTGATGAGGACGAGCGTCCGAAAATGTACCGTATATTCCGTAGCTGTGTCGGGAATATCGCTTTTGTTTACCGTTATATTACTGGTGACAGGAGAAAAGGATGCTGTAAGGCTGACTGCGATTCCGTCGGAGAATACTCCGTGTGTTGCGGTTACTTATGACGACACATGCATCGTTATCGGCAATATAGGCGAGTATGATGAAATGCAGAACATACTTTCCGTTACGGGTGTTACTGCGGACGTGCTTATTGTGCCCGATGTCGGTAACAACTCGATGGTACAGTCGCTTGTCAGAAATACGGATATAAAAGAGATAGTAGTACCGAAAAAGAGTCGTGAGATTTTGCCGCTTACGTTTTATGCGCCTTTAACGGTAGCGGAAAAGTATTCGTTGACGGTGTCGGACAGGCTTTCCGTAAAATACAGTCATTCCGATACGGGAAGTGCGGTACTGGTAACGGCAAACGGTAAAAAGATTCTTATGGTTTTTGCTCCGGGAACGGATATGGCATCGTTGCCGAAGGAATGGCAAAGTGCCGATATACTTTACACGGTGTCGGATGTACCGTTCGGTGTTGAATGTAACAGGTTCGGTTACATAATACTTTCTGCGGAGGAAGAACGTGGAAGAATTATCTCCGAGCAGGCGCGCTCTGACGGTGCAGTTATGGATTATACAGGCAACAAAGGGATAATCCTGACAGTTGCCGATGACGGCTTGTGCAGAGTCGAAAAAAGACAAATACAATGAAAGGAATTGCTTTCAATGCCTCAGATAGATGAAAAAGAACTGAAAAAGCAGCTTAAAGAAAAGCAGTTTGCTTCGTTGTATTTTATTTGCGGTGATGAAGCGTATCTCAAAAAGTTTTATGCAGGCAGAATTGCCGAAAAGGCAGTATCTGACGGGATGCGTGATTTTAACGAAAAGCTTTTTGAGGGCAAAAATATAGATTATGATGAGCTGTCTGAAGCGGTAGAGGCTTTTCCGATGATGAGCGACAGACGTTGTGTCACGGTCAAGGATCTTCCGATAGATGAGCTGAATCAGACAGACAGGGATAAGCTTTTGTCGGTGATTTCGGACATACCGCCGACCACTACGGTTATTCTGTGGATGGATCATATCGAGGTTTCTCCCAAAAAGAGCGCAAAATGGAAAAAATTTCTGTCAGAGATCGATTCGTTTGCACAGATCGTTTTTCTTGACAAAAAGGGAAGCTCCGACCTTATCAAGCTGGTTATGTCAGGAGCGCAAAAGAGAGGATGCACAATCACATACGAAAACGCATCGTATCTTATATCGCTTGTCGGCGATGATATGACAAATCTTTTGTCAGAGCTTGAAAAGCTGTGTGCATACAGGGCAGATTCCGTTATCGAAAAATCGGATATTGCAGCAGTTGCGGTCAAAACGGTAGAAGCAGTTGTTTTTGATCTGACAAAGGCGATGATGGCAAGGGATGCTGCAAGGGCATTCAACATCCTTTCCGATCTGCTTCGGCAAAAGACGGAGCCGCTGATGATACTCGGTGTAATCATTTCTTCATATGTCGATATGTACAGGGTCAAGGTTGTAATGATGGCAAACGGCAGACCTGAGGATGCGGCAAAATATTTTAATTACAAAGGAAAAGAATTCAGACTTCGCAATGCTGCCAGAGACGGTAAAGATATGTCGCTTCGTCAGATGCGCCGCTGTCTTGAGATTCTGGCACAATGTGACAGCGATCTCAAGGGATCGGGACTTGACAGCAGAATACTTCTTGAAAAGTGCATAACGCAGTTAATGCTTGTGCCGAATACAAAAGATTATGATTAAGATTAAACAGGCAGTTATAGTAGAGGGCAAGTATGACAAGATACGACTGTCATCAATGCTCGATGCATTAATAATAGAAACAGACGGTTTTTCAATATTCAAAAATGCCGAAAAGCAAAAGCTGATACGTAATCTGGCAGATAAGAGAGGTCTGCTTATATTGACGGACAGCGACTCGGCAGGGTTTATGATACGCTCGTTTATATCGGGCAGTATCCCGAAGGAAAAGATTATTCATGCATATATCCCCGATATATTCGGTAAGGAAAAGCGAAAAGCAGAAGCTTCAAAAGAGGGAAAACTCGGTGTCGAGGGAATGTCAACTCAGGTTCTGACGGAAGCGCTTGAGAGAGCCGGCGTTCTGTGCGAATACGCGGAAACTCCCTCACGACAGATTACGAATGCCGATCTGTACGAAGACGGATTTTCGGGTACTGACGGAGCACAGGAGAGAAAAAAAGCGTTGCTTCGCTACTTTTCGTTACCTGAAAGATTGTCAAAAAACTCACTTTTAAAGGTGCTTAACACCTTTGTTACTTACGATGAATACAAGAGTGCGGCAAATGCCGTGAATGAAGAATATAAAGATTAAAGGAGGCAGACGGATGTTCAGAATCGGTCACGGATACGATGTACACCGACTTGTAGAGGGCAGACGGCTGATACTCGGCGGAGTGGAAATCAGCTTTGAAAAAGGACTTCTCGGTCATTCGGACGCGGACGTTCTGCTTCATGCGATTTCGGATGCGCTTTTAGGTGCTGCCGCAATGGGTGACATCGGCAAGCTGTTTCCCGACAATGACCCTGCATACGAGGGTGCAGACAGCCTTGTTTTGCTTCAGACGGTAGCGAAAAAGGTCAGAGAAAAAGGATTTAACATCTCCAATGTCGATGCGACAGTGCTGGCACAAAAGCCGAAACTTATGCCGCATATCGAGAATATGAGACAAAATATTGCATTTGCGCTGTCTCTTGATCCGGATTCTGTCAGCGTAAAGGCAACTACAGAGGAAGGGCTTGGTTTTACCGGAAATCTTGAGGGAATAGCTGCCCACGCAGTATGTCTTATTTATTAACTTATCTTTAACAATTGCTTTTTAAATTGAAAAAAGCTCATTTCTGTGTTAGAATTTATGTTTGAAATGAGAGGTTATATATATGAATTTAATTTCGGAAATTATCGCTTTTACAGAAAACCTTATGGCGGTTTTCGCAAGTTTCAGACTCAGCGATTTTCTTGATATCTGCTTTGTAATTTTTATAATTTTCAGTGCAATAAGGCTGATAAGAGAGACAAGAACGGTTCAGCTTATCAAGGGACTTATACTGCTTGGAATCGTGTATTTGTTCGTATCCGCAATAGGTATGAATACGACGAAGTATCTGTTCGACAAGCTGTTCACGAATGTTATTCTTGTCATCATCATCGTTTTCCAGCCGGAGATCAGGCATATGATCGAATCGGTCGGCAGGAATCACTTTTCGGGCATTACATCCCTGCGCAGAAGAACGGAAGTGATCAAGCACAATGAAAAAGCCGAGGTAATGATTGACGAGATGTGCCGTGCATGCTCCGATATGAGCGACGAAAAGATAGGTGCGCTTATGGTTATCGAGCAGGAAACTCTGCTTGGCGAGATAATCAACACGGGTACAGAGATTGATGCAGTTATTACAAAAGAGATGATCTGCAATGTATTCTATCCCAAAGCACCGCTTCACGACGGTGCGGCAATCATCAGGGACTTCAGAATCTGTGCGGCAGGTTGTTTTCTTCCGCTTACTCAGAATCACGATACGGTCAGCAGCGCACTCGGTACACGTCACAGAGCTGCCATCGGTATGAGCGAGCAGAGTGATGCGTTGGTGGTTGTAGTATCGGAGGAAACAGGCTATATCTCGGTTGCAAGGGAAGGCAAGCTTAAACGGAATGTTTCTGACGGTGAACTTCGGGAAATCCTCAGAGATAAGCTTCTTATCAAAGAGAACGGCGAAAATGACTCTAAGCTCAAGAGCTTTTTCAGGAGGAAGAAGAAATGAAAATCAAGCGTTTGAGTATGTCACAGATACTCGCAAATGACAAACTGGTGTTTGTTATTTCGGTTGTTCTGGCTATTTCTCTGTGGGCAGTCGTTGCCGTGCGTTACAGCGAGCAGCAGGTAAGCGTTATCAGCGATATCCCGATCAGCATCGAAGGTTCTGAGATATCCGAAAAGCTTGCACTTCAGATGTTCGGAAAGACAGACTATACGGTTTCGGTCAGAGTATCGGGAAAAAGATATAAGGTCAGCTCTTCGGAGCTTACAAAAGAGGATTTTATCGCAACGGCATCTACGGCGATGGTTTCCGGTGCGGGCAAGTATTCGTTGCCTGTCAGCGTGAGACTTGCCAATCCTGATCCGGAAATAGAGATCGGAGAAAGCTCGTTATCTACGGTAGATGTATATTTTGATTATGTTCAGTCTGAGACGTTTCCTATCGAGGTAAGCATCCCCGAGGGAACAAAGGTGGTTGCAGACGGCTTTGTTGAAGGAGATCCGCTGATGTCGATATCTACAGTCACGATAAGCGGTGCTCAGACAGAGATTGAAAAGATTGACAGAGTTATTGCAAAAGTAAATATTGACACTCCTTTGACATCAACGGAGGTTTTCAAAACACTGATCCTTCCCATTAATAAGAATCAGGGTGCGGTCAGAAGCTCATATATCTCCTATGACGGAGGAGTATCCGAGGTAAGCGTTACAATACCTGTGCTTAAGGCAACTAAAATGAGGCCTGCGGTCAAGTTCAAGAATACCCCGTCAATCTTCCTTGAAAGACCGATTGTATACGGCTGTACTCCCAATGATGAGATACTTGTTGCCGTAGCGCCCGAACGTCTGGAAAGCTCTGCAGAGCTTGCTATCGGAACAATAGATTTTGCAAGCATCGGTCTCGGTATCAATTCCTTTAAGTTTGAAAAGAAGAATATCAATGAAGTCAAGGTGCTTGACGATATTGAAAGCATAAATGTATCGTTTACCATCGGTGATGCTTATAACGAAAAGACGCTGACTGTCGGCTCCTCGAATATTACGGTAAACGGAATTCCCGACGGTGTTGCGGTTGATGTACAGGACGATATTTCGCTCAACATCAAGGTAATCGGACTTGAGGAGGAGCTTGTTAATGTCACACCCGAAAACATAAAGGGAACGGTTGATGTTACGGGTATCCAGGAGGGTACGGGTACGGTTGATGCAGTAATAACCTTTACCGTGGAAAACACAACAGGCTGTTGGGTTTACGGTGAATATAAAATAAAGGTCAGCGCATAAATAGTTTTTTCAGGAGGTCAGAAAGCATGGTAAAGCGAATTACGGCGGCAGCGGCATTATTGCTGATGTTCGTGCTTTGCACCATGCTGTCGGGATGCTCTGTAAAATTTTCACAGATCAGCGATCTGATACGACCTCCCGTTTATTCAAGAGAGAATGAGGAGTTGCGAAAGGCATTCAAGGCGGATTTTTCTGCCGAAGCCGTGTATAAAGCACCTATCAGCGGCGAGTATCTTTCGGCATTTCTTACATATGATATCAACTCTGACGGTACGCAGGAAGCTCTTGTATTCTATTCTGATGATGCGTTTGATAATACGGTATCTATCGCGGTTTACGGCAGGCAAAACGGAGAGTGGCACCTCTCTTCTCAGACGGACGGCAACGGATGTGATGTCTATTCCGTAGAGTTTGAGGACTTTGATCTGGATGGCGCTGTGGAATTGGTGGTATGCTGGAGTCTGTTTGACAGCAAGAGCAACAAGATGCTTTCGGTTTATTCCGTGAATAAAGAGACGCTTTCGCTTCAGCGTCTTACTGCTGAAATGTATACGGTAAAGGAGTTTGTTGATATCGACGGTGATTCGGATAACGAGATTTTTTTGATTCACCTTGATGCGACAAGCGGAAAACAGGAATCGTCTGCAAAGCTGATGGGGATGACTGACAGCGGCTTTGCTCTGATTGAAAAGCGCAGTCTTGACGGAAACGTCAGCGGATATAAAGGTATTATCACAGAGCATAAAGACGGTTCGGTGACTTTCTTTATTGACGCCTACAAGGGCGAGAATCAGATGATCACCGAGGTTGTAACGTGGAACACGCTGACGAGCGCGATGAATGTACCGCTTCTTGACAGCGAAACGAGGATGAATACACAAAGCTGGAGAAGTATGCGCCTTTTCTGTACTGATATAAACGGTGATTCAAGACTTGAAATTCCGACACAAGAAGTTTTTGAAAACGGCGAAATCTGGACCGATGGATCGGAACAACCGACATATCCCTTTTTGACAACCTGGTTCACAATCGAAAACGATACCCCGGAAACGGTCGGAAGAACGCTTGTAAATCTTGGCGAAAGATGTCTGTTTACAATACCCGATATGTGGGAGGACAGATTTGCCGTTACCATGCACGAAGGCGAGGGTAAGTGGGATTTTTACCAGATAAATCCCTATACCGGTGAAAAAAAGAGTTATCTTTTCAGCGTTGTTTTTTTGACAAAGGATGCGTGGGAATCGGATGGTTCAAGTAAATATGAGAGCTATATGCTTCTTAAAGAAACAGATAACAAATGCCTTGCGGTAACAGGCATAAACACAGAAAATGAATTAAATGTCAGCTTTGATATGCTTTCACGGGCATTCAGCTACTTTTCTCAGTAAAGACGGGGAGGAACTACTATGAAACGTGTACTCATTGCAGAGGACGAAGCTTCGATTCGTGAGTTTGTGGTGATCAACCTTGAAAGAGCAGGCTATGAGGTTGTGCAGGCAGGAAGCGGCGAAGAAGCGCTCAGCGAGTTTGAGTCGCTCGACGGCGATATTGATGTTGCGATACTTGACATTATGATGCCCGGTATCAGCGGTCTGGAGGTATGCAAAACTCTCAGAGCAAAAAGCAGTAACATCGGTATTATTATGCTTACGGCAAAAACTCAGGAAATGGATAAGGTTACGGGACTTTTGATGGGTGCCGATGACTATGTCACAAAGCCGTTTTCCCCCTCGGAGTTTATGGCACGAGTCGATGCGGTTTACCGTCGTGTCGCCATGGGTAGCAGTAATGTAAAAAAGGATTCTGAGAATACTCTTGTGTCGGGAGATTTTGTTCTCAATCTTCGCAACAGAACACTCACAAAGAAAAAGACGGCAATAGAGCTGACACAGGTTGAATTTCAGATTATGGAATACTTTTTGTCCAACCAGGGTGCCGCACTCAGCAGATCGGATATTTTGAAGCGGGTGTGGGGTTCGGATTACTACGGTGACGATAAAATCGTCGATGTAAATATACGCAGATTAAGAATGAAGGTTGAGGATGATCCGTCGGTACCCGGCCATTTGATAACGGTATGGGGTGTCGGATATAAATGGCTTAGCTGACAGTAGGGGGTGCAGGTAATGAAGATAGCCGTAATAACACGGCGCTGGATGGTAAAAACATTCAGCTTCATTACGCTGTTTCTTATAATAATTGCAGTAGCGTTATTTTTTGCCGTGCGTTCGTTTTATTATCATACGGCAGAGACAATGGTAAGCTCCGGAAACAGCAGTATTGTCAATATGTTTTTCAAGCTGACTTCGGGCACTACCGATGAAGAGTTCAACGAAGCGGCAAGAGATTATATAGAAAGCTTTACGAGTAAAGATAAAATAAGTGTCTGGGTAATCAACAAATACGGCGAAGTAATAGCCACATCCGACGGATTTGATGTTCCCCAGGACATACAGATGCAGGACTATGTCGATGCGCTGACATCGGAATCAGGCTTCGGCGAATGGACGGGAGAGATTCAAAGCGGCGAAAAAATTATGGCAAAAACTTATCTTTTGTCAAGAAATGAAAACGGAAACGCTGCTGCCATAAGGTATTCAATATCTTTGCAGGATGTTGACGAAAGTCTGAAAAATCTTCTTCTTATAATGATTTTTGTCTGTATACTGATGATGGCGATCACGATTATACCGGGAGCGGTCTATATCGAAAAAATCGTCAGAAGCATCAACAATACCACGGAGGTTGCCAATAAAATTGCAAAGGGCGAGTTTGAAGAACGGCTTACGGGCTACAGCACAAATGACGAAATGGGTGAGCTGTGCGAAGCTGTCAACAATATGGCAGGCGAAATAAGCACTACCGACAGGATGAAGAATGATTTTATTTCTACGGTATCACACGAGCTTCGTACACCGCTGACGGCGATCAAGGGCTGGGGCGAAACGATCATGCGGATCGGCGGCAGCGATGAGGTGCTGACTGCAAAGGGTATGGAGGTTATCATCCACGAAACGATGAGACTCAGCAAAATGGTCGAGGACCTTCTTGATTTCTCAAGGATGCAAAGCGGCAGAATGAGTCTTCGTATCGTCCGCACGGACATATTGGCGGAGCTTGATGAGGCGATACTGACATTCAGAGAGCGTGCAACGCGAGAGGGCAAGGTGTTGTTGTACAGCGTACCCGATGCACCGGCTCCGATGGATGCAGATCCGGATAAGATAATGCAGGTCTTTGTCAATATCATTGACAATGCCATCAAATATACGGCAAAGGGCGGAACAATCAGGGTTGATGCTCAGATTGAGGACGATCATTCACGTCTGTGGATATCCGTCAAGGATACAGGTCGCGGTATCCCGAATGACGATTTGCCGAAGATCAAGGAAAAATTCTACAAGGCAGACTCTTCCGAAAGAGGTTCGGGCATAGGTCTTGCCGTTGCGGATGAAATAATCAGTATGCACAACGGAGAGTTGTATATTGACAGTATGTTCGGTGTCGGAACAACCGTTACTGTTTCGCTTCCGTTGCTTGCGAATAAGTCAGAGAACGAAAGGAGTGCTTCGGATGAGCAAAAAGCAAAAGAATAATGACTGTAAGCCCTGCAAGTATCTTGCATCTGTCGGCGGACAGGCGCTTATGGAAGGAATAATGATGAACGGTCCCAAAGGTGCCGCAATGGCGCTCAGAATGCCTGACGGTTCAATTGAGGTTACAAAAAAATATCCCAAAAAGATAAAGGATAAGTATAAGTTCTTCGGCTTGCCGCTTATACGTGGTCCTGTCAGCTTTGTTGAATCAATGATTTTCGGCTACAAGTGCCTTATGGAATCGGCTGAAAAGACAAGCCTTGACATTGACGAAAAAGAAGAGGATATGTCAAAGCTTGACAAGTGGCTGACTGATCACTTCGGACCCAAGATGATGGCTGTTATCGGCGGTATCTCGATGGTACTCGGACTGCTTCTTTCATTCGGATTGTTTATTTATCTTCCGTCGCTTATATTTGACGGTATTCAGTATCTGACACATATCGGTGATTTGTGGCGTCCTCTTGTTGAAGGCGTTGTCAAAATGGCAATCTTTGTCGGCTATATGTACGGAGTTTCATTTATGAAAGAGATGAAGCGTCTGTTTATGTACCACGGCGCCGAGCACAAATCAATCTTTTGCCTTGAAGCAGGCGAAGAGCTGACTGTTGAGAATGTCAGAAAACAAAGCAGATTCCATCCCAGATGCGGAACAAGCTTTTTGTTTGTTACAATTATTCTCAGCGTGCTGATGGGTGCCGTAATGTCGGTCATTTTTGCAGGTACCGCGATTACCGAGATTCGTATACTGTGGGTACTGTTAAAGCTTTGTCTGCTTCCTGTTATTATGGCATTCGGATACGAGTTTATCCGATATGCAGGCAAGCACGATAACATTCTTGTATCTATCCTTGCGGCACCCGGTCTCTGGATGCAGAGAATCACGACAAAAGAGCCGACCGACGATATTATCGAAGTCGGAATTGCATCGCTCAAGGCTGTTATTGACGAGCCGGAAGAAACTGTTGAAGAACCCGAAACGGAAAAATCAGATGAACAGTAAAGAAACATACGCTTCGGCTTTAAAGACTGCAACGGACCGTCTGGCAGAGAATCTTATTGACGATGCACGGTTTGATGCACGTTGTCTTTTGGCAAAGGCTTGCGGCAAAAGCTTCAATGACCTTATGTTCTGTTTGTCAGACAGTATTGAAGATAACGTAAAAGAGCTTTTTGATTCGTTTATTCAAAGGCGTGTAAACCGTGAACCGCTTCAGTATATTCTCGGCGAATGGGATTTTTTCGGACTTACCTTTAGCGTAGGTGAGGGTGTTCTTATTCCGAGACCTGAAACGGAATTTCTGGCGGAGACGGCGATAAGAGAGACTCCCTTAAACGGTGTTGTTTTCGATGTATGCTCGGGCAGCGGATGCATAGGAATAACCGTTGCAAAGGAAAGGCGCGATGTCAGCGTATATCTGTTTGAAAAGTATGACAGTCCGTTTGTTTATTCGGCAAAGAATATCAGTCGTCACGGTCTTACCAACGTTACATTAGTAAGATGTGATATGACAAAGGGCGTGCCTGTCGGAGTCAAAAAGCCTGATGTGATACTTTCAAATCCTCCGTATATTGAATCCTCTGTTGTTCCCACATTACAGGCAGAGGTGCAAAGAGAGCCTGTCGAAGCCCTTGACGGAGGCGATGACGGATATATCTTTTACCGTCATCTTTCAAAGGACTGGTTTTCACGTCTTAAGGACGGCGGTATAATCAGTATGGAATGTGGAGAAAATATGCCAAAGACGGTGGCAGAATTTTTCAAAACAAAAGGCGCAGCTGCAGACATTCACACGGATATGTACGGCGTTGAACGCTTTGTTACCGTAAAAAAATGAAAGGACGGTGCAAATAATGCTTTTAGATCTGATCAGACACGGGTTTTCCGTTGAAATGGTTGTTGGTGTTTGTTCAAGTATATTTGTAGTGTTTTGTACTCTTCCGATACATGAATTTGCTCATGCTTTTGTAGCGGACAGACTCGGCGACGGTACGCCGAAGCTTAACGGAAGATTGACTGTTAACCCTTTTGCACATCTGGATCTCTGGGGATGTCTTATGATCATCCTTGTCGGCTTCGGATATGCAAAGCCTGTTCCCGTTAATATGAGAAACTTTAAAAATCCCAAGGCGGGTATGGCCTTGACGGCACTTGCAGGACCTGTTTCCAACATTATTATGGCGTTCTTCTTTTTGGTGCTCAGAGCCGTTACGATAACCTTCGGAAACTTTTCCGATTTTGCACAGATATGCGAATGGTTCTTTTTCTATGCGGCGTATATCAATATTACGTTGGCGGTTTTCAATCTGCTTCCCATACCGCCTTTGGACGGTTCAAGGATCGCAACCGCCGTTATTCCCAACAAATACTACTATAAGATAATGCAGTATGAGCGTTATATAATGATCGGTTTGTTTGTGTTGCTTTTCACGGGACTTCTTTCAAGACCGCTTTCGTGGCTTTCAAACGAGCTTTTAAACGCACTTAATTTCCTTGTAGTAATTATTTTCAGCAACCTTACATGACGGTGATCATATGGAAAAGATTTCTTATAAAATAGATGTTTTTGAAGGTCCTATGGAGTTACTTCTGCATCTTATCAGCAAGCATAAGGTCAGCATCAACGATGTACCGATTCTGGAGCTTGTTGAGCAGTATCTTGATTATGTCAAAAAGATGCAGGAAGAGGATCTTGATATAGCAAGCGAGTTTTTAGAGATGGCGGCAAGGCTTGTATATATCAAAACGGTTTCACTTTTACCTGTTCACGAGGAAGCCGATCAGCTTGCCGACGAGCTTCGTGGTGAGCTTCTGGAATATCAGGAGTGTAAGCTGATGGCGCAGAAGCTTGCCGAAAAGGCAAAGGGCTTTGACTACCTTGACAGAAAACCGCAGGAATTTCCTATGGATATGACATATACACGGCTTCACGAGCCGTACGAAATATTCAAGGCGTACATTTCGGCAATCGGCAAGGGAAAAAGACGTTTACCGCCGCCCGTCGAAGCATTCAGCAAAATTGTTGCACACAAGATTGTTTCGGTTTCGTCAAGGATATCGTTTTTGCTTGACAGATTAAAAAAAGGCAAAAAAAGCAGATTTTTGTCTCTGTTTGAGGAATCGGAGTCACGTTCCGAAATGGTGGCAACATTCCTTGCGGTACTGTCATTGGCTAAGGCGAAAAAGATACATATTGACGGAAGCGGAGAAAATACCTCGATAGAGCTTAAATGACGGAGGGTTACTTTTGAAAGTACAGGAATTATTGGCGGCGGCGGAAGCGATTCTTTTTGCTTGCGGCGAACCGCTTGAAACAGAGCGATTGGCAGAAGCGCTGGAGCTTGACGAAGAGTATACCGAAAAGATTCTTGAAAAGCTTCAGGCTGACCTTGACGAAAAGGAAAGCGGATTGTGTGTTTTAAAGATGGATAATAAATATCAGCTTTGCACAAGAACCCGCTATGCTGATCTGATACGCAGAGTTTTAGAAGTCAAAAAGAATACTCCCTTGTCACCTGCGGCATTTGAAGTATTGGCGGTAATTGCGTATAATCAACCCGTTACAAAATCGTACATAGAGCAGGTAAGAGGCGTTGACTGTTCAAGTGTAGTCAACACGCTTTGCCAGAAAGGTCTTGTCGAGGAAAAGGGAAGACTTGAGCTGCCGGGAAGACCGCTTCTGTACGGAACAACATCAGAGTTTCTGAAGTGCTTTTGCATTTCATCACTGACAGAGCTTCCGGAACTCCCCGAAAAGGAGCTTCCCGATATATCGGACGTTCCCGAGAAGGAAAAGCCTGTCGAAGAGGAACAGCCTGTTGAAGACGAAAAGGACGAGGATCAGTATTCGTTCTATGATGTGCCTGAGGACGGCGAGGATATGTTCTCGTTCTCGGAGTAAAAAGAAAAGGAGGGTGACGGTTGACGGCATTGTATATAATTCTCGGAATCATATTGTTTCTGGTTCTAATCTTTTGCGTAAAAATTTCGGTAGAGCTTATATATGACAAGAGTTTTGCCGTTACGTTGAAAGTTCTGTTTATCAAAATACCCCTTCTTCCTTCTTCAGAAAAAAAGAAGAAGCCCAAAAAGGAAAAAACCAAAAAAGAAAAGCCGAAAAAGGAACCTGCAAAGGAGCAGACTCCCGCAACTGCGCCGGATCCCAATGCACCGAAAAAGGAAAACTTTGTTATGAAGTTTTATCACAACCAGGGATTTGACGGTACGGTAGTTTTTATCAAGGATGTTTTAAGAGTACTCAATACGTTTTTAGGAGATATTTTCCGTCGGTCATTCACGATTGAAAAACTGTTTCTGAGGATGAGAGTCTCAAAAGGTGATGCGGCAGAAACGGCAATAGCATACGGTAAGACGTGTGCGGCGGTTTTTCCTGCGATGGCGCATATATGCGCAACGATGAGAGTCAGGAAATACGACATTGAAATAAGTCCCGATTATCTTGCAAGCAAGAGTACATCGGCGATTCGTGCAGAGCTGTCGGTCAGACCTATCAGGATAACCAATGCGGCAGTAAAGCTTGCATTTAAGGCGGTTCTGGCATTCTTAAGAGCAAACAAAAGAGGTAAAGAACGTCAAAAAGCTTTAGCTCAACAAAATACAAATTCAGATCCGGTCAACAACACGGAAGAAAGGAATACAAAATGAACAAGCAAAACGGAGCAGCAGGAATTCTCAGTTCGACAATCGAAAAGGTAAGAGATCTCGTTGATGTCAGCACCATCATCGGTGATCCCATCGAAGCAGGCGGAATCACGATTATTCCCGTATCAAAGGTTACATACGGTTTTGCATCGGGCGGTTCCGACTTCCCGTCAAAGAGCAATGCGGAAATTTTCGGCGGCGGCGGCGGAGCAGGTATTACCATTACTCCCGTAGCTTTCCTTATTATCAAGAACGGTGATGTTACAATCAAGTACGTCAACGCTTCAGAGGGCGGACAGGCTGAAAGAATCATCGGTATGGTTCCCGATGTTATCGACAAGCTTTCGGGTGCTGTCGAAAAGTTTACAAAGAAGGGCGATCCTGTCAGCGAGGCAGACGCAATTATTGATGCAGCAGACGCTGTAACAGAATAATACCGAATACTACGTATTGCCATCTGCATATAATTTGTGCAGGTGGTGATGCGCGTGTTAAAAATCAAACAAGTGTTTATCGGTGTACTGTGTATATTTGTCGTGACAGGTGTATCCGTAATTGACTGCAATGCACTTTCCGTATCTGCTGAAGCGGCAGTGCTGATGTGTGCCGATACGGGTGAAGTACTGTATTCACGCAACGGTGACAAACGCCTTTCTATGGCAAGCACGACAAAGATAATGTCGGCACTTTTGCTGATTGAGCAGTCAATGCCCGAAAAGGCAATAACCGTGACGAAGGAAATGACTGCCGTTGAAGGTACATCAATGGGACTTTTGCCGGGTGATACGGTTACGTATGATGCCCTTGTGTGCGGTATGCTTCTCAGCAGCGGTAACGATGCGGCGCTGACAACGGCAATCTCGGTTGCAGGCAGCGAAAAGGCATTTGCAGCATTGATGAACAAAAGAGCCACAGAAATCGGAATGAAGAACACAAACTTTGTCACGGCTTCGGGACTTGACAGCGAGGAGCATTATTCGACAGCCTACGATATGGCGTTGCTCGGTTGTGAAGCTATCTCTGATCCGAGGTTTAAAAGTGTGTGTTCCGATCGACACATTACGGTATGGTACGGAAATCCTCCTTACAGGCGTACGCTGTCAAATCATAACCGATTACTCGATAAATACGAATATTCAATCGGCATCAAAACAGGGTTTACAAAGAAAAGCGGCAGATGTCTGGTTTCTGCTGCACAAAAGGATTCGATAACGCTCGTTGCGGTCACGCTTAATGCTCCCGATGATTGGAATGACCATATCGCAATGTTCGGATACGGCTTTTCGGTACTTGAAAAAAGAGCGATTGACACAGGGCTTGAGAATGTTCGTTTGCCCGTTACGGGCGGAGAAAGAGAGTCTGTATCGCTGATGCTTGCCGAGGCTCCGACCCTGACGGTCAGAAAGGGCGAGATACTTTCGGAGATACGGAGCGAAGTGTTTTTAAAACCCTTTGAATATGCACCGATAAAAAGCGGTATGCCTGTCGGCAGAGTAGTTTATTCAATGAACGGAAAAACCGTGTTTACCGCCGATATATTAACAGCAGAAAGTGTGTCGGCAAAGGTTGTCACAGACAGTATTGCCGAAGATGAAAAGTCGGATAAAATCAGCTTGAAGGATAAGCTGACAGACAAAATAAAGGAGTTTTTCAACAAATGGCACAGCAGATGAGACTTCAGAAATTTCTGTCGGAAAGCGGAGTAGCTTCCAGAAGAAAGGCTGAAGAACTGATTGAAGCAGGCAAGGTCAAGGTGAACGGTCATCCGGCGAAAGTCGGCGACAAGGTAGATCCTGTCAAGGATACCGTAACTGTTTTCGGTAAAAAGGTAATCCGTGCATCTTCGACAAGATATATCCTTCTTCATAAGCCGAGAGGCTATGTTACCACTCTTTCGGACGAAATGGGCAGAAAGTGCATAACGGATCTTATCAAGGATGTCAACGAAAGAGTGTATCCGATAGGCCGTCTTGACAGGGATTCCGAGGGCTTGCTTCTTTTGACAAATGACGGTGATTTTGCAAATCTTATGATGCATCCGTCACACCATATTCCAAAGCATTACCGTGTAACGGTTCGTCCGAGTATCTCTCAGGAACAGATTGAAAAGATGGAATCGGGACTTATGATCGACGGCAGAATGACTGCGCCGTGCAAGGTGCGTATTCTTGAAAAGGAGGATAACAGAGTAGTTCTGGAGGTAATCCTTTACGAGGGCAGAAACCGTCAGATCCGCAAAATGTGCGAGCTTCTGGAGCTGGATGTTGCAAGACTCAAAAGAACTGCAATGGGCAGCGTCCGTCTCGGTATGCTTCCGCAGGGCAAGTGGAGAGATCTGACACCTGACGAGATTGAGCGTCTGACCAATCTTGCAACAAAGGAAACTAAAAAAGATATCGATTGAAAGGATTTTTTATGATAAAGAGTATGACAGGCTACGGCAGAGCAGAAGAGACAATTAACGGATATGCCGTAACCGTTGAAATAAAAAGCGTTAATCACCGTTACTTTGAATTTTCAAGCAGAACTCCCAGAGCATACGGCTTTCTGGATGAAAAGCTCAAGAGCTATTTTCAGTCGGAAATTTCAAGGGGCAAGGTTGATTGCTATGTGCAGATAGAAGCACTTGAAGAGGCTGATGTTGTTGTCAATCTTAACCTCTCACTTGCAAAAGGTTATCTTGATGCGTACAAAGCACTTGCCGAAGAGTTCGGTATAGACAATGATGTAAAGGTTTCTACCTTGTCGAGAAACAACGATATTTTCAGTATACACAAGGCACAGGCTGACGAGGATGCTGTCTGGAGTATTGTACGCACGGTAGCTGAAAAGGCACTCGTTAAGTTTGTGGCAATGAGACTTCAGGAGGGTGAAAGACTCCGTGAGGACATTCTCGGCAGAGCAGAAATCATTCTTGATGATGTAGCGTTTATTGAAGAGCGTTCTCCGCAGACGGTTGCGGAATATAATGAAAAGCTGTTGCAGAGAATGCAGACCGTGCTTGAGGATGTTCACGTTGACGAACAACGACTTCTGACCGAGGCTGCAATTTTTGCGGACAAGGTTGCCGTTGCCGAGGAGACAGTCAGACTTCGCAGTCACATTGCACAGCTTCGTGAGTTCTTTGAATCAAGCGAAGCAATCGGCAGAAAGCTCGACTTCCTTGTACAGGAAATCAACCGAGAAGCCAATACAATCGGTTCAAAGGCGCAGGATGTCGAGATCGCAAGACGCGTTATCAACATCAAATCAGAGGTCGAAAAGATCAGAGAACAGATTCAGAATATTGAATAACGGAGAGATATTATGAAGCTTATAAACATAGGTTTCGGAAATATGATCAATGCCGAAAGAGTCATAGCGGTCGTAAGTCCCGAATCTGCCCCCATCAAGCGTATGGTACAGGAGGGCAAGGAGAAGGGTACCGTTATTGATGCATCTTTCGGTCGAAAGACCCGTACGGTTATTGTGACGGACAGCGATCATATCATTCTTTCTTATCTTACGGCAGAAACTGTTTCTAACAGAATTAATGAAGAAAAGGCTGACAATGCGGAGGTATTCAATGCTTGGTGATACACAGAAAAAAGGCTTGCTGATAGTATTTTCGGCACCTTCGGGATGCGGCAAGGATACTGTTCTGGCAAGACTTGAAAAAGAAGCGGATTTTCGTCGCTCAATCTCTATGACTACACGTCAGATGCGTGACGGCGAAACGGACGGAGTTGATTACTATTTCGTCACACAGGACTATTTTTTAAAAAAGCTTGAGCAGGGACAGATACTTGAATATACAAATTATAACGGAAATTACTACGGTACACCTAAAAGCGTAATCGATGATTGGCTGAAAAAGGGTGAAACGGTAATTTTAAAAATCGAAGTTGAGGGTGCCGAGAATATTAAAAAGCTCTATCCCGATTCTATAGGAATTTTTCTGATTCCGCCGTCAATCAAGATTCTTGAGCAGCGTCTGCGCAACCGTTCAAGCGAGACCGAGGACGAGGTTCAGAGCCGTATGACAATAGCCAGAAACGAGCTTAAGCATGCGGTAAATTATGATTATATTGTTGTCAATGATCTGTTGGATGATGCTATCGAGGATATCAAGTCAATCATCCGATCAGAAAAGCATAAAACAGAACGTTCAAAAAATATTATTAGAGAGGTAATAAACAATGCTTAATCCCGATTTAAGAAATGTACTCAAGAACCACACCAGCCGTTACTCACTTGTAATTGCAACAGCAAAAAGAGCAAGAGAGATTTCCGAAGAGGCTGAAGAAAACAACGAGATCATCACAGAAAAGCCCGTCAGCCTTGCTATTCAGGAAATCATTGACGGCAAGTATGTGGTAGTAGAGCCTGCAGAGATCAGAGATATCTGATAAATCTAATTTCCGTATCGGTGGTGAAGTGTTTTGAACGAGGTGAATATTGCAAAAGTAGCTGTTGAAAACACGGCATACCACTTCGATATGGAGTATGATTACCGTATTCCGGACAGCTTGCTGTCTGCGGCAAAGCCGGGATGCAGAGTTACCGTATCATTCGGAAATACTGCAAAAAAGCGTCAGGGTATGATCTTTGACGTGGTAAAAGAGAATACGGATAAAAAATTAAAACCTGTCATCGAGGTCATCGATGACAAGCCTGTTCTTAATGAAGAGATGCTTCACCTTGTCCGATGGATGAGCGAAAGAACGTTTTGTACGTTGTTTGAAGCGGTAAAGGCAGTTTTGCCGAACGGTATGAACAACAAAGTGATCGTATCTTATGCGGCATCTGATTCGGATACGGTCGGCGACTTAAGCTCGCTTACCGCCGATGAAAAAGCGGTCTATGATCTGCTGTGTGAAAAAGCGGTCTTTCTTCGGGAGGACAAGATTCTGTCACAGACGGGGCTTACCAAAAATTCGTCAGTACCCGAATCACTTGTCAGAAAAGGCTTTGCCGTACGCAATTACGATGCGGTCAGAAATGTGTCGGATCTCAGTATCAGAAAAATCCGTCTCAGCGACGATTATCTCAGCGGTGCGATAGAGTCTGTCAAGCTGACAAAAAAACAGCAGGAAGTTGTTGATGTGCTGACGGATGCGGGTACCGCAACGATCAAGGAGCTTTGCTACTTTACGGGATTTACGTCCTCCGTGCCGATGTCGCTTGTTACAAAGGGCGTTGCGGAGGTTTATGAAACCGAAGCGTACAGAAACCCGTACTCTGTCGAAACTGACGGAAAGATAACTCCCATTAACCTGTCCGATGAGCAACAGAAAGCGTATGAAAGCCTTTACGGTCTTTACAGATCGGGCAAGGGCAGCGCATCACTTTTGTTCGGAGTAACGGGAAGCGGCAAAACAAAGGTCTATATGAAGATGATAGACGCCGTTTTGTCTGACTCAAAGGGCGTGATCCTTATGGTGCCCGAGATATCGCTGACGCCTCAGACATTGAAGCTGTTTCATACCCGATACGGAAAAAGGGTTGCGGTATTTCACAGCGCATTGTCCGTCGGAGAAAGACTGGACGAGTGGAAACGAGTCAAAAACGGCGAGGCGCTTGTTGTGGTCGGAACACGTTCGGCGGTGTTCGCTCCGTTTGACAATATAGGAATGATCGTAGTTGACGAGGAACAGGAAGGTGCGTACAAATCCGAAAGTACGCCGCGATACAGTGCCAAGGATGTGGCAAGATTCCGTTGTGCCCGGCATGGGGCGTTGCTCGTTTTAGCTTCTGCGACTCCGAGCATAGATACTTTTGCGGCGGCAAAAAGCGGCAGATATGTACTCAATACGTTGACAAAACGTTACGGCGATGCATTATTGCCCGAGGTAGTCACCGTTGATATGTGCGAGGAGTACAAAAACGGCAACGATACGCAGATAAGCTCGGAGCTTCTGAGCGAGCTTCGCACGGCAATCGAAAACGGCAGACAGGCAATTTTGCTAATGAACCGAAGAGGTTATAATACATTTGCATCGTGTGCATCGTGCGGACACGTGGTTACCTGTCCGTCATGCAGCATTTCAATGACTTATCACAAGGCGAACGGCAGACTGATGTGCCACTATTGCGGATATTCCGTTCCGTTTTCGGCGGATTGTCCGTCGTGTTCTCAACCGACAGTCAGATATTCGGGCTTCGGAACACAAAAGATAGAGGACACGTTGGCGGAGCTTTTACCCGAGGCAAGAGTGCTTCGTATGGATACAGATACAACGATGTCACGCTTTGCCCATGAGGAAAAGCTGAAAAAATTCGCAAACCGCGAATATGATATTTTACTCGGAACTCAGATGGTGGCAAAAGGACTTGACTTTGAAAACGTCACGTTGGTTGGCGTTATATCGGTTGACAGCCTTTTGTACAACGATGATTTCAGAAGCCTTGAAAGAACGTTTTCGCTATTGACGCAGGTAGTGGGACGTTCGGGCAGAGGTCGTTTTTCGGGCAAGGCGCTGATTCAGACATCAGCACCTCAGAACGAAATTATATCAATGGCATCAAGGCAGGATTACATCGAGTTCTATGAATCGGAAATAGAAGTCAGGCGACTTCTTATTTATCCTCCGTATTGTGATTTGTGCGTAATAGCGTTTATATCGCAGGAGGAATTATTTGCAAAGGGTGCGGCAAAAAAGTTTTTGGAAAAACTGTCAAATATTTCGGAGCGAAAAGAATATTCGCAGGAAAAACTGATAGTTCTGGGACCGTCACCTGCCAAAATTTCGAGAATGAACGGTAAATTCAGATACCGATTGATAATAAAATGTAAAAATTCCGTGCGTTTCCGTAAAATGCTTTCAGAGCTTTTGCGTGAAACGGGAAAAGATAAGATGTTTTCTATGGTAACGACCGTTGCCGACATCAATCCGGAAAGCATTCTTTAGGGAGCGATAAAAATGGGTTACAGAGAGATAGTAAAAGTCGGAGACCCCGTGCTTAAAAAAACAAGCCGAAAGGTCGAAAAGTTTGATGAAAAGCTTGCAAGACTTATTGATGATATGAAAGAAACAATGTACAAGGCAGAGGGTGTAGGTCTTGCCGCAGTACAGGTTGGTGTTTTGCGCCGTGTAGTCGTGCTTGATTGCGGTGACGGGTTCAAGGAACTTGTCAATCCCGTAATTATTGAAGAAGACGGCGTTCAGGAGGAGCAGGAGGGCTGTCTTTCCGTACCGGGCGAATACGGCATTACACGACGTCCCGCAACGGTAAAGGTGCAGGCACAGGACAGAAACGGCAAATGGCACGTTTACAAGGGAGCGGGACTTCTGGCACGTTGCTTCTGCCACGAGATTGATCACCTTGACGGAATTCTGTTCACACAAAAAGTAATCAGAAAGGATTAACGGTGCGGTTTATGCGAATAGTATTTATGGGAACACCCGATTTTGCCGTGCCGTGTCTTGACCGACTTGTCAGCGACGGACACGAGGTTGTCGGTGTGTTTACTCAGCCTGATAAGCCGAAGGGCAGAGGAAACAAGATGACGATGCCTCCCGTTAAGGAAAAGGCGCTTGAATACGGAATTGAAGTGTTTCAGCCTCGCTCAATGAGAGACGGTGAAGCACTTGAGATTTTAAAAAGACTTAATCCCGAGCTTGTCGTTGTAACGGCATTCGGCAAGATTCTGCCGGCAGAGATTTTAAACGAGCCGAAATACGGTTGCATCAACATCCATGCATCTCTTTTGCCGAGGTACAGAGGAGCAGCACCTATTCAATGGTCGGTAATCAACGGTGAAAGTGAAACCGGTGTTACATCCATGCAGATGGATGTAGGTCTTGATACGGGCGATATGCTGATAAGTGAGTCTGTTCCGATCTCGCAGGAGGATACGGCAGAAACCGTTCACGACAGACTGTCCGTACTTGGCGGAGAGGTTTTGTCAAAGACTGTTGATGCATTGATTAAAGGTGAGTTACAGCCGAAAAAACAGGATGATTCAGCATCGAATTATGCACCTGTCCTGACAAAAGAGCTGTCACCGATTGATTTTACGCAGTCGGCACAGAGCATTCATAACAAGATAAGAGGATTGTATCCGTGGCCTTCGGCATCAACGGTTATCAATGATAAAAGGCTCAAGATTCATTCTGCAAGAGTGGCCGAGGATACAACAGAAAAACCGGGCACGGTAGTTTCCGTCGGTGACAGGCTGACTGTCTCATGCGGTGACGGAAAATGCATAGAGTTCTTAACAGTACAGGCAGAGGGCAAAAAAGCAATGTCTGCACAGGATTATATGAGGGGTAACAGAATAGAAAAGGGTACAGTATTATCTTAAACGAAAGGGAAAAGTTATGCCTTATTATCTTTATTCAATGGATATTTATTATTTACTGCTTGTCGTGCCGGCATTCATACTGTCGCTTGTTGCTCAGTTCAAGGTGAAAAGCACTTACAACAAAATGTCGGCAATACGCAATTCCAGAAACATCACAGGCGCGCAGGCTGCCGCAAGAGTTCTGTATGAACACGGAATCACCAATGTCCGTATAGAGCCTGTAGGCGGCAAGCTGTCAGATCATTACGATCCCAGAACAAACGTGATCCGCCTTTCCGAAGGAGTTTATAACAGCACGAGCGTAGCGGCTGTAGGAATTGCCTGTCACGAAGCGGGTCATGCCGTACAACACGCTCAGAGCTATGTTCCGATAAAGCTTCGCAATATGGTTCTTCCCGTTTGTAATTTAGGATCAACGCTCGGAATACCGCTTGCAATAATCGGTCTTTTTATGGGATTTGATTTCCTCTTCTGGATCGGAATAATCCTTTATTCGTTCGTAGCGGTTTTCCAGCTTGTTACACTTCCTGTAGAATTCAACGCAAGCAAAAGAGCGCTGACTGCTATAGAAAACACGGGAATGCTTGCAGGTGACGAGTATAACTCGGCTAAAAAGGTTCTGACAGCGGCAGCAATGACTTATGTTGCGGCACTCGCAGTTTCTATAGCAAACCTGTTAAGAATAATTTTAAGAAGCAGAAGAGATTGATTTTTATGGACAAAGCAAGAAAAGCGGCTTTTGATACGCTTTTAAGGATTCACAAGGATGCGGCATACTCAAATCTTGCACTTTCGGCACAGCTGAAAAATGACGACCTTGACAACAAAGATTCATCTTTTGCAAGTGCGATTGTGTACACGGTTGTCGAAAGACTTCTGACAGTTGATTATAACCTTTCTTTATACCTTAAGGATCCGCTTAAAAAGCTGAAGCCCGAGGTGCTTACGGCACTTCGCATCGGTGCGGCACAGATTCTTTTTATGGATAAGGTTCCGTCATCGGCGGCTGTCAACGAAAGCGTAAAGCTTGTAAAAAGTATCAAAAGCTGTTCGTTTGCATCGGGACTCGTTAATGCGGTGCTTCGTAAAGTTGCCGCAAACGGATTAAAGCTTCCCGATACCGATGATAAATACAAATATCTGAGTATAAAGTATTCTTGCCCCGAATGGTTGTTAAGACTTTGGATTGACAGCTACGGTGAAGAAAATACAGAAGGAATTCTTAACGCATCACTCGGAGCTGCGGAAACGGTAATCAGAGTAAATACTCTTAAAACCGATAAGCAGAAGCTTAAAAAGATGTTAGAAAGTGAAGGCGTTACGGTTAAAGAAAGCGAGCTTTGTGAGAATGCGCTGATTATTGAAAATTACGGTGCAGTCGAAAAGCTGAAAGCGTTCACAGACGGACTTTTCCATGTGCAGGGACTGTCATCACAGCTTTGCTGTGAGGCTCTCGATGTAAAAGAGGGACAAACCGTACTTGATATGTGTGCATCGCCGGGCGGTAAATCCTTTACGTTGGCACAGAATATGAACGGCAAGGGTGAGCTTTTCTCTTTTGATCTTCATAAGCACAGAGTCGGTCTGATTCAATCGGGAGCCGAAAGGCTTTCGATAAACAACATAACGGCAAAAGAGCAGGATTCGTCGGTGTATAACGAATCATTGCCGCAGGCGGACAGGATTCTTTGCGATGTGCCGTGTTCGGGACTCGGCGTTATTGCAAAAAAACCTGAAATAAAATATAAAGACAGAGAAGATATTGACAAAATCGCTGATTTGCAGTACGATATATTGTGCATAAGTTATAAGCACCTCAAAATTGGCGGTAAACTCTTGTATTCTACGTGCAGTTTAAATCCGTCAGAGAACGAAAATGTCTGTCGCAAGTTTTTGCAGAATCATCCGTCAGCGAAAATTTTGCCGATTTTTGAAAAAATCAACAAGTATTCGACGGATAATATGGTATCGCTTATGCCGCATATAAACGGAACGGACGGTTTCTTTTTAGCTTTATTTTGTAAAACGGAGTAAGTAATTTGGAAAAAACGGACATCAAATCAATGACACTCAGCGAGCTTTCACAGGAAATGCGAAAGCTGGCTTTACCTGCGTACAGAGCCGGTCAGATATATAAATGGCTTCACGTGCGCGGGGCATTCAGCTTTGACGAAATGTCAGATCTGTCAAAGGATCTTCGTGCGCGTCTTGATGAGGAGTATATCATCAGAACGTGTGAGATCGAAAGACGACAGGAATCAAAGCAGAACGAGACTGTCAAGTATCTTTTCAGATTATATGACGGTGAGCACATTGAATCAGTCCTTATGAAATATAAATACGGCTATACGTTGTGTGTATCAACACAGGTCGGATGCCGTATGGGATGCAGATTCTGTGCATCCACACTTGCAGGCTTTGTGCGACATCTTTCCGCATCCGAGATTTTAGGTCAGATTCATGCGGCACAAAGGGATTGCGGCATCCGTGTATCGCACGTCGTCCTTATGGGTATGGGCGAGCCGCTTGACAACTATGACAATGTGATGAGATTTTTGGAGCTTGTCAGCGACGAAAACGGACTTAACATCGGTATGCGCAACATATCCTTATCAACCTGCGGAATAGTTCCGAAGATATATGAGCTTATGGAAAAGAAGCTCCAGCTGACTCTTTCGATTTCCATTCATGCACCCAATGATGAGATCAGATCAAAAATAATGCCGATCAACAAAAAGTATCCGATGTCGGAGCTGTTGGAGGCTTGCAGGCAGTACGCAAAGCAGACGGGCAGAAGAATTTCTTTTGAATATACAATGATTGACGGAGTAAACGACAGCGTCGAATGTGCCAAGGAGCTGTCAAGGCGGCTTCGCGGAATTCTGAGTCACGTCAATCTGATACCTGCAAATGAATTCTCAGAGAGTCCTTTTTCGAGAAGCAGAGCAGAAACTATCGAAAAGTTTGTTAATGAGATGAAGAACAACTCGGTAAACGTTACGCTCAGACGCAGTCTCGGATCAGATATAGATGCTTCCTGCGGTCAGTTAAGACTCAGGAACCAAAAAGGGGGTTGAATCCTTTGAAAATAGCCAAAATGAGCGATATAGGCAAAACCCGAAAAATGAATCAGGATGCTTGTGCCTCAGGGTCTTTTCCCGACGGAACCGTATGGGCGGTAGTTTGTGACGGTATGGGCGGAGCCGCAAGCGGTGACGTTGCCAGCACAACGGCGGTAAAGATACTTTCTGACAGAATAAACGCATCTTACCGTGAGGGTATGAGCGCAAACTCGGTCAGAAGCCTGCTTTTTTCTGCAATCGAGGCGGCAAATGATGTTGTCTTTGAAATGGCGGAATCGAACATCGAGTTTAACGGAATGGGTACAACGGTTGTAGCGTCCGTTATCAGTGGCGGTAAGGTATACATTGCCCATGCAGGTGACAGCAGAGCATATCGCATTACAAAGGATTCGATATCACAGCTGACAAAGGATCATTCGATGGTTCAGGCGATGGTTGACCGTGGACAGATCACACAGGAAGAAGCAAAGGATCACCCGAAAAAGAACATTATCACACGTGCAGTCGGTGTCGAACCGAACATTCTTATAGACTTTTGTGAAGAAGAAATTTCACAAGGTGACTTGTTGCTGATATGTACGGACGGTCTTACCAATACCGTTGATGATGAAATCATTCTTGCGTTGTCAAAGGAGTATGACTGCTTTGAGCTTTCGGAAAAGCTTGTTGAAGCAGCAAACAATAACGGCGGATACGACAATATTACTGTTGTACTGATCGCATATTAATAATATGGGAGAAGCTTATGAATTACGTCGGAAAAAGGCTTGACGGCCGCTATATTATCAAAGAAATCATTGGTGTAGGCGGAATGGCTGTTGTGTACAAGGCATACGACAGTCAGGATGACCGTGTTGTTGCGGTAAAGATTCTTAAGGATGAGTACCTGACAAACGAGGACTTCCGCCGCAGATTTAAGAATGAGTCAAAGGCTATCGCCGTTTTGTCTCATCCCAATATAGTCAAGGTTTACGATGTCAGCTACGGTGACCGTTTGCAGTACATCGTAATGGAATATGTTGAGGGAATTACTTTAAAAGAGTATATCAGTCAGCAGGGCAGTATCGGATGGAAAGAAACACTCTATTTCATCACACAGATATTGCGTGCGCTTCAGCATGCCCATGACAAGGGCATTGTCCATCGTGACATAAAGCCGCAGAATATAATGCTTCTTGAAAACGGTACCATCAAGGTAACGGATTTCGGTATTGCCAGACTCAGCAACAGCGAGACACGTACGATGTCGGGCAGCGCAGTCGGTTCGGTACACTACATAAGTCCCGAGCAGGCAAGAGGCGACATTACAGACAACAAATCCGATATCTATTCTGTCGGTGTTGTTCTGTATGAGATGCTGACGGGTAAGCTTCCTTTTGAAAGCGACACTACGGTTGCAGTTGCGCTTATGCAGCTTCAGAATGATGCCGTAAGTCCCAGAGAGATCAATCCCTCGATTCCTGTAGGAATTGAACAGATCATAATGCGTGCAATGCAAAAGAACGCAAGACAGCGTTATCAGTCTGCATCGGAAATGCTTTCTGACATTGATGCGTTCAAGCGCAATCCTTCAATAAGATTTAATTACAGTACAACGAGTGCACCTGTTGCAGGCGGAACGGAATACTTTGTTGATGATCAGCCTACAAAGTATGCGACTGCACCTCGACAGCCTGCACCGCCTGTGCAGAGACGTCCTGCACCGCCGTCACAGCCACCGCAGCAGAGACGTCCCGCACCGCAGCAGCAGAGGCCTCAGCCTCAGCCGAGAAAGCGTATCGAGGAGGATGATTACGAAGAGGAAGAGACAAATCATACCTTGCCCGTAATCGGCGGAATCATCGGCGGCTTGCTTGTTCTTGCGGCAATAATTATCGGTGCGTGTCTTATGACGGGCGTCTTTGCTCAGAAAGTGACTGTTCCGAATTTTATAGGAATGAATTATGCATTGGAGATTCTGGATAATCCCGAATACGCCGATTTTGTTATAGAATTAAACGATTCTGTCGAATCTGATACTTATGAAGAGGGCGTTGTTTACGATCAGTCTCCCTCACCGAGAGTGAAGATAAGACCCGACGAAAAAATTACTGTTTTTGTACCGAAAATGCGTACGGATTTGCAGGTTCCCGATGTGTACGGTGTGGATTTTGCAGAGGCTATTACGATTATTGAAAGCGCAGACTTCAAGTATACGCTCAAGTACGAGGATAATTCCGAGATCGAAAGCGAAAAGGTTATCAGAACGACTCCCGAGCGCTTTGCCACAGCTCCTGCGGGAACAACGGTTATTATCTATATTTCATCAGAAAATGATACGGCGGAAATTCCCGGAATCGTCGGTTGGGATACCGATACGGCAAGAGAGCTTCTGGCATCTGTCGGACTTGAGATGCAGATAGCAGAAGAGGTTAACAGTACGGAAGAAGAGGGAACCGTTGTCAAGCTTATCAACTATAACGAAAAGACAGAGGTTCCGAAGGGAACGATAATTCAGGTTGCCGTAAGTAACGGTAAAGCACCTGAATCAACTGCAGAGATTTCGTTCAGACTTCCCGATACGGGCGAGAGCGAAACAGGCGTTATCAAGGTTTTCCTTGCCAACGAGCTTGTGGACAGCTGTTCAAATAAGACACTTCTGCTCAACGGTGCAACACATACCTTTGAGGTAACAAGCTCCGATGAGGAAAAGAAGCTGGTTGTCAGAATCAATGACTGTACCGTTTATGAGTGCCGCATTGACTTTACACAGGATCCTGCGGTTATATCCGATGAGCAGATTTATGAATACAGCGGCAGCTCGTCATCATCAACGCCTTCGGGCAAAGGCTCGTTGCCTAATGTCGAGGGTCTGACGTATGACGAAGCGTATGACAGACTCGTTTCTGCAGGCTTTACAAAGGTGACAAAGAACGATGTCTTTACCGACAATCCTTTGCTTGACGGTCTTGTATTTCAGCAGACACCGCCCTACAAGGCGCTTACACGCTATCCCTACAGCACATCGGTAGTGCTTTCCGTTTATATTTATCAAAGCGAAGAGTGAGGCTTCTTCAATGCGTCTTAACGGAATAATCTTAAAAGGAATCGGCGGCTTCTACTATGTGGAAGCCGACGGCGAGATATTTGAATGTAAAGCAAGAGGCATTTTCCGCAAAAACGGAATAATGCCTCTTCCGGGTGACAGGGTAGAGATCGAGGCAGGTTCGGACATCAAGGAGAATACAATTGATGTTATCTGCGACAGGAAGAACTCTCTTAAAAGACCGCCTGTTGCGAATATCGACAGGCTGTTTATTGTCGCTTCCGTGTGTGAGCCGAATCCGTCAACACTTGTTATTGACAGGCTTATAGCTATTGCCGAGCAAAAGGAGATCGAACCGTTTGTTGTTATAACAAAGACTGACCTTGCATCTTCGGATGAGCTTTATGAAATATACAATAAAGCGGGCATCAGAACTGTCTGTGTGTCAACGGAAAATGACAAAGGTATTGATGAAATACGCTCTGCTCTTGAGGGCAGAGTCAGCGCATTTACGGGCAATACAGGCGTCGGAAAATCAACGCTTCTTAACAGAATTGATTCTTCACTTATGATCGAAACGGGAGAGATCAGTAAAAAGCTCGGTCGCGGACGTCATACAACACGTCATGTCGAGCTTTATAATGTATGCGGCGGATTTGTAGCGGACACACCCGGTTTTTCGGCTCTTGACATTGAAGCGGGCGAGTTCATCCACAAGAACGATCTGCCGTATTGTTTCCGTGAGTTTTTGCCGCATCTCGGCGAGTGTAAGTTTACCTCCTGTGCTCATATCAATGACAAGGGATGCAGGATTTTACAGGCAATCGATGACGGAGAGATAAGCACTTCACGCCACGACAGCTATGTAGCGCTCTACAACGAAGCAAAAGAAATAAAAGATTGGGAGCTTTAAAGTATCACCAAAAAAGCATCAGCCGAGTATAATGGAATGATAAAACTCTTCGGAGGCGATGCTGTGAACAGATACAGAGTCAGATGTTCGGGACCTGTAGTGACTGCTTTCGGTTTAGGTCTTATAACATCCCAGATTGCACCGTATTCGTTGCTGTTCATAATTGCGGCCGCTTCTTTGATTTTTATCGGTATTGCATTATGTCAATGCTGAAAGAGGTGGTACGGTGAAAGTTGTAGTTGTCAGAAGTCCAAAGGCGCTCAGAGGATTTTTAAGATTGATTTTTAAAATTAAGAAAGAGGATACATAAATAGGGGTGGCTGTATTCTGATGAGTACAGCCTGTTTTTATTATGAAACATTTTTATTCACTTAACGATTATAATTTGAAAACCTTCGGACGAAAGCTGTATAAGCTGTCAATAAGCGGGGGCTTTACCTGTCCCAATCGTGACGGTACAAAAGGCGTCGGCGGATGTATATTCTGCAGCGAGGGCGGTTCGGGTGATTTTGCCGAAAGTGCCGAAAAAAGCGTTACGCAGCAGCTTTGCGATGCTAAAAGAAGAGTCGAAAAGAAAATGAAAGATACAAGCGGACAAGCTTTTATTGCGTATTTTCAAAGCTTTACGGGAACTTATGCACCGACCGAAAAGCTTCGTGAGCTTTTTTTTGAGGCGATCAATTGGGAAGGTACGGCAGTACTGTCAATTGCGACAAGACCCGACTGTATATCAGAGGAAACGCTTGACCTTCTGGAAGAGCTTAATAACATAAAACCCGTCTGGATAGAGCTCGGACTGCAGACTTCAAATGAAGCGACGGCAAAGATTATTAACCGTTGCTATGGAAACGAAGTTTATGAAAGCTGTGTGAGAGCACTTCGTGCAAGAGGTATCACGGTCATCACTCATATGATTCTCGGACTGCCGGGAGAAACATATGACGATATGATCGGCACGGTTAAATATATAAATTCTGTCGGTACCGACGGGATCAAATTTCAGCTTCTGCATATATTGAAAGGAACTGCGCTCTCATATTTATCATACACAACGCTTTCGATGGAGGAGTATATCGATGCGTTGATCGGCTGTATATCTCACCTTGATCCCGAGACTGTCGTGCATCGTATAACAGGTGACGGTCCGAAGAATCTTTTGATTTCACCTCTGTGGAGTGCCGACAAAAAACGTGTTCTCAATGCCGTAAATAAAGTGATGCGTGAAAGAAACGTAAGGCAAGGCAGTGAAATTCAAAATTAATCCTTTTGATTATTGACAAATGTCGGCTATTGTTTTATTATTGTTAAGATGCTAAAATAATGGGAGAGTAGTATATAATGACAGTAACAAAAGTATCGCATTTTGATATCCGTAAAAAGATCGTTGCCAATATGACAACGGAAAGCTGGCACAACATCCCCCACGTATCGTACCTGTATGATGCGGATGCAACCGAATTTTTAAAGGTTGTCAAAGAGCTTAATCAGCAAAACAGACCGAGAAAGATCACAATCAATATGGTTCTGATGAAAGTTGTTGCGGAATGTCTGAAGGCAGCTCCCAAGTGCAACGCTCACATCGAATTTAACCACAAATACGTAACAGGTACCATTAAGGAAATCAAAGAGATTGATATGTCGATTCCGATGATGCTTCCCTCAGACGAGATGATGACAATCAATCTTCACAATATGGGCGAGCGTTCGCTTGATAACATTGCCGAGCTTATGGAGATTACCAGAAAGAAGCTTGCAAATACCAACCCCACCGAGGCTATGTTCTCCGTATCTATGGATAACACCTTAAAGGCTCTTAAAAAAGGAAGACTCGGTGTGGTTATCCGCAGGCTTATCGGTGCAAAAATAGGCAAAAGCAGAGTAGTTCTTTTGAAAGGCAAGGCAAAGAGAGAATACAACGCAATCCCCGAGGATGAAAGAATTACATACAGGGATATCGAACAGGGAACGGTTACATTCTCAAATGTCGGTTCCATTTGCCGTGACCAGAGGGGTATGCCCGCACTTCTTGAGATCATTCCGCCTCAGGTATTTGCATTGGTAGCATCGGCTGTTCAGAAAAAGCCTGTTGTCGTTACTGATGAAAACGGCAACGATAAGGTTGAGATCAGGGAGATGATTCCTTTCTGTATCGCTTTTGACCACAGAGCAATGGACTTTGACGGAGTAGTTCCGTTTTTACGTCGTATGTACGATATTTTCGATCATCCGGAACAGATTAAAAATTGGTAAAAGAAGGAGATTTTAAAAATGGCAGACAAGAAAAAGAACGGTTTTATCAGCGAGTTCAAGACCTTTGTACTCAGAGGAAATGTTATTGATCTTGCAGTCGGTGTTATCGTCGGCGGAGCTTTTCAGGCAATCGTAAAGTCTTTGGTTGACGATGTTGTAATGCCTGCAATCAGCCTTCTGACAAAGGGACTTGATTTTACAAACCTTTTCATCCAGCTCAGCGGTGATACAAAGTACGAAACTGTTGAAGCTGCAAAAGAAGCAGGAGTTGCGGTACTCTCATACGGTAACTTTATTTCTGCAGTTATCAACTTCTTTATTATGGCATTTGTTATCTTTCTTCTCATCAAGGGAATCAACAAGATTTCTGCAATCGGCCACAAGAATGAAGAGGCGGAAGAGGCTGCTCCCACAACAAAGGAATGTCCCTTCTGTAAATCTGAGATCAGCATAGAAGCAGTTAAATGTCCGCACTGTACATCTGACCTTCAGGGGGAGGAATAAACCGTGAAAATCGGAGTAATCGGCGCAGGTAATCTTGCCTCTGCCGTTATATCGGGAAGCGTTACCTCCGGAAAATTCAAGGGCGAAGATTTTATCCTTTACGATATTTTTTCTCAGAAGGTTGAAGAAAACTGTCGCAAATTCGGTACAAACAGCGCTGACAGCACGGCAGAAGTCGTATCTTCCTGTGATGCAGTCATTCTTGCCGTAAAGCCTAAAGATTTTGCGTCCTTACTTGAATCGCTTGCAAAGGATCTGCAAAAGAGTAATCCTTTGATTATCTCTGTAGCGGCAGGTCTTACGGTTGATTTTATTGCATCATTCTTGCCTTTTGATGCAAGAATTGCAAGGATTATGACCAATATCAACGCTTCTATAGGCGGAGCAATGACCGCATACTGTCCCAATAAGAATGTTACCGTTGAGGATGAAGCATTCCTTGACTCATTCTGCAAATCTTTCGGAGATGCGATAAAGCTTGATGAACAGCTGTTTCCGCAGTTTTCCGTTCTTGCAGGCTGTGTGCCTGCTTTTGCGTACAAGTTTGTTGACGAGCTTGCACGTGCAGGCGTTAAAATAGGTGTTGCCAAGAATCTCAGCCTTCGTATTGCGGCACAGACCGTTCTCGGCAGCGCAAAGGTTATTCTTGAAAGCGATACACATCCTTACGAGCTTATCGACCGTGTCTGCACTCCTGCGGGAACAACGATTGACGGCATCTCCGCACTTATGGAAAACGGATTTGAAAATGCCGTTATGAAGGCTGTTGAAAGCTCCTATAATAAAGATAAGTCCCTGAAAAAATAATGTACTCGGAGTGATATTTGTGAAAAGTATTATCCTCAGTTCGTTGGTAAAGGTTTTTTCGGATGAAGCACCTGTCGGAAAGATTGATAAGCTCTCTATTCTGAAGAATGAGTACGGTGCATTTCAGTTGGCATTTTGTGATACTTCAGAAGGTACATATACAGTCAAGGTTGACACAGATCTTTGTATTTCTGCGTTTTCTGTTGAAGAAATTCCTGCAACAAAGGTATGCGGTGACAATGCCGACGACTATTTTCTGCGAAAAGAGCCTGGAATGTATCCCGATCTTTTAAAGCCGTTTGATTCGGTTTCCGTAAAGGCAAATGAATGGAAAAGTATCTGGTTTGAGATTGCTGCAAACGACTATGCTGCAGGCACACGCAAGGTAACCGTTTCTCTTATCAAGGACGGTAAGACTGTCTCGTCCGGATCTGTTGAAATCGAAGTCATTGATGCGACAATGCCCGAGCAGACTCTCATTTGCACAAACTGGTATCACACCGATTGCATTTGTAATTACTATAAGATTGAAGCCTTCAGCGAGGAGTATTGGAGAATCGTTGAAAACTTCGCAAAAGCGGCCGTCAGTCACGGTATCAACTTTTTGCTGACACCGTTGTTTACGCCTCCGCTTGATACACAGATAGGCGGCGAGCGCCGCACGATTCAGCTTGTTGATGTCACAAAAGAGGATGACGGTACATACACCTTCGGATTTGACAAGCTTGACAGATGGATCGAAATGTGTGACAGATGCGGTGTAAAATATTTTGAAATGTCACACCTGTTTACACAATGGGGCGCAATGCACGCTCCGAAGATTGTAGCAACGGTCAATGGCAAGGAGAAAAAGATCTTTGGCTGGGGAACTTGGGCTGCAAGCAAAAAATACACCGAATTCCTGCGTGCATTCGCCGAGAAACTTAACAGCTATATGGACAAAAAGGGAATAACAAATCGCTGTATATTCCACGTTTCCGACGAGCCGAATATGTTAAGGCTTAAAGAATATGCGGCAAGAAGTGCCCTTATTAAAGAAATCTTCCCTAATTGCAGAATCATTGATGCTTTATCAGATATTGCCTTTTATGAAAAAGGATGTCTTGAAAACCCCATTCCTTGTATAAATCATACATTGGATTTTGTAGGAAAAGTGCCGGAACTTTGGACATACTATTGTTGCGGTCCGTCAGGCGGATATCATTCAAACCGCTTTTTTGCAATGCCGTCACAGCGTACACGTGTACTCGGTTATCAGATGTATAAGTATGATGTAAAGGGATTCCTGCAATGGGGACTTAACTTCTGGAATACTCAGCTTTCGGTAAGCGAAATCGATCCCTTCCTTGTCAGTGATGCAGGTGCTGCTTTCCCTGCAGGCGATGCATATGTATTATATCCCGGAGAGGGCGGCGAAGCGTTGGTTTCTCTGCGTTTCAAGATTTTCAGAGAGGCTATTCAGGATCAGCGTGCACTCAACCTTTTGGAATCTCTTTGCGGAAGAGAAAAGGCGATCGAGATTCTGGAGGATGGTACCGACGGTATCACGTTTTCTCAATATCCGAGAGACGACGACTGGCTTCTTAACAAACGTGAACAGATCAATGCTGCAATCAAAGACGCACTTAAATAATTTGTTAATCGGGAAGATCAGGATCGATCTTCCCGAAAACTGTTTTTTATGTAATTTTTACTAAAAATTTTTTGTGTTTTTCTTTAACTTTAGCAAATTAAAGCTTGAAATCGCTAAAGCGTTGTGATATAATATGAATATACTGAGGGGGATATGTTATGAGTAATATCGAAAATGCCAGAATCAGAATTAACGAGATTGATCGTGAGATGGCACGTCTTTTTTGCGAGAGGATGGATGCTGCTGCAGAAGTTGCCGAATATAAGCGCGATCACGGTATGCCGATTCTTGATAGAGAACGTGAAGAAAAGCTGATTCAAAAGAATATGTCGTATATTACCGATGATTCCCTGACAGATTTTTATACTAATTTTATCAGAAGCACAATAGATATTTCAAAAAACTATCAGCGTCGCATCCTTGAAGGGATGAAGGTTGCGTATTGCGGTACGGAGGGTGCTTTTGCTTACCTTGTGGCAGAAAAGATTTTTGAATCAGCCGAAAAAATGCCGTTTGAGAGCTTTTCCAAAGCGTATGAATCAGTAGTTGAGGGTGTATGTGATGTTGCGGTGCTTCCTGTTGAAAACAGCTATGCGGGCGATGTCGGACAGGTATCTGATTTACTGTTCTCGGGATCTTTGTATGTCACGGGAATGTATGACTTTCCCGTATCGCACAATCTGCTTGCAGTAGAGGGTGCAAAGAAGAGTGATATAAAAACAGTAGTCAGCCATCCGCAAGCACTTAGCCAATGCTCGGAATATATCACACGCAACGGATTTTCACGTATGCAGTACGAGAATACGGCATTTGCGGCACGATTTGTAGCAGAAAACAAAGATCCGTCAATAGCCGCCATAGCAAGCGAGGACAGCGCAAAGCGTTACGGATTGTCTGTTATTGACAGACAGATCAACGAGAGCCGAAACAACACCACAAAGTTTGCAGTTGTTTCAAGATCTGAAAATATGAATGTAGGATACTCACCAAGCGATAGATTTTTGCTTCTGTTTACGGTCAGTAACGAGGTCGGATCTCTGGCAAAGGTAATGAATGAAATTACACGACACGGATTCAATATGAGCGCGATTCATAGCCGACCGATGAAGGATCTTTTGTGGAAGTATTACTTCCTTGTTGAAGCGGAAGGTGCTATCCGTACGGAAAACGGAAAACAGTTTTTGGCGACAATTTCGCAAAGCTGTGACAAGCTTCGTCTTGCAGGCGTATATGCATAATTAAAGAGGGTCGAATGATATGATAATCAGAATGGATCTCGGTGCTGACAGCTACGATATAGTTGTCGAAAGAGGTGCGTTAAATAAAGCAGACAGCTATCTCAATCTTAACAGAAGGGTGCTTGTGCTGACTGACAGCGGAGTACCGTCGGAATACTCAAAAATCGTTGCAGAAAAGAGCCTGAAGCCCACCGTTATGACGGTTGAACAGGGTGAAGGATCAAAAAGTATAGCGGTCTTTGAAAAAGTTCTTAAAACAATGCTTGACAACTCTTTTCAGCGTGGTGACTGCGTTGTGGCAGTCGGTGGCGGTGTAGTCGGCGACCTTGCGGGATTTTCGGCTGCTTGCTATATGAGAGGCATTGATTTTTACAACATCCCGACAACACTTCTGTCACAGGTTGATTCTTCAATAGGCGGAAAAACTGCCGTTAATTTAGGTGAAATAAAGAATATTGTCGGTGCATTCTATCAGCCGAAAAAGGTTATTGTTGACCCCGATCTGTTAAAGACCTTGCCCGACAGACAGATTGCGAACGGTCTTGCGGAGGCGGTCAAAATGTCGTTGACAAGCGATAAAGAGCTGTTCCGTCTTTTTGAAAACAACGATCCGCAGGATGTTCTTGATGAAATAATAACGGGATCGCTTAAGATAAAACGTGACGTCGTTATGCGTGACGAAAAAGAGTCATCGCTTCGCAAGGTGCTTAACTTCGGACATACAATAGGTCATGCAATAGAGACATCGGGCGGACTTTCCGATCTGTATCACGGTGAATGTGTTGCGCTCGGAATGTTGCCGATGTGTTCGGACGCAGTCAGAGAAAGACTTATCGGAGTGCTTCGCAAAATCGGACTTCCGACAGAGATTACAATAGATTCGCAGCAGATAAAATCGGCTGTTTCTCACGATAAAAAGTCAGAGAAATCGGGTGTTACAGTGATACTTGTTGACAATGTCGGAGAATTTCTGATAAAAACGGAAACGCCTGATCAAATATCAGAACGTGCAGAAAGAATTTTTAATATCAAGGGGCGAACCTGATGAAAAATACTTACGGCAACAGTGTCAGTATAACAATAGCGGGCGAAAGTCACGGCGAAGGAATATGTGTTATCCTTGACGGCATCAAAGCAGGCGTCAGAATTGACGAAGATTTTATAAAAAGTCAGCTTTCGCTTCGCAGACCGCAGGGAAAAGAATCGACGCAAAGATCGGAAGCAGATAATTTCCGACTTATCAGCGGTGTCTTTAACGGATATTCAACGGGAACATCGATTTGTATTCTAATCGAAAACACGTCACAGCACAGCAAGGATTATTCAGCAACACGTTTTAAAGCACGTCCCGGTCACGCGGATTATACTGCTCACATCAAGTACAAGGGATACGAGGATTATCGTGGAGGCGGTCATTTTTCGGGCAGGATAACATCGGGGATTGTAGCGGCAGGCGCAATTGCGATCAGTATGCTGAGAGATCACGGCATAGAGATCGCAACACACATCAAAAGATGCGGCAAAACCTATGACCGTGATTTCGGCGATTTTACAAAAGATTTTGCAAAGCTTCAGAACACCAATTTTCCCGTTCTTGATGACGGTGCCGAAAGTGCAATGCGAGCTGAAATCATAGAAGCAAAAATGAATCTCGACAGCATCGGCGGTATTCTTGAAACAGCAGTGACAGGTATTCCGACAGGACTCGGTGAACCGTGGTTTGATTCTGTCGAGAGTCGTATTTCACATATGATGTTCAGTGTTCCCGGAATAAAGGGCATTGAGTTTGGTGCAGGTTTTTCTTTTGCCGATATGCACGGCAGCGAAGCAAACGATGCTTTTTGTGTTGAAAACGGCAGGGTGCAGACGGTGACTAATAATAACGGTGGAATCAACGGAGGCATTGCCAACGGTATGCCTATCCTTTTCAGATGTGCAGTAAAGCCTACGCCGTCTATTGCAAAAGAGCAAAAAACAATTGATATGCAGACAATGGAAAATACAGAAATTCAGATTGTCGGCAGACACGATCCGTCGATCGTTCACAGAGCAGCAGTTGTTGTCAACAGTGCAACAGCACTTTGCATTCTTGATATGATGGCGGAAAGATTCGGAAACGAGTTTTAAGGAGAAAAAATAATGCAGTTCGGATGTATCGGAGAAAAGCTCGGTCACAGTTATTCTGTTGAAATACACGAGGCAATATCGGCATATGATTATGTTCTTTGTGAAGTAGCAAAGGATGCCTTACAGTCATTTATGACCGAACGTGATTTTAAGGGAATCAATGTAACGATACCGTACAAGCAGGCGGTTATACCGTATCTTAAAAAGATTGACGGCATTGCAGAGCGTATCGGTGCGGTCAATACGATAGTGAATAAGGACGGTGAGCTGTACGGATTCAACACCGATTATTTCGGAATGACCTCTCTGATAAAACGGGCAGGAATGGATTTTAACAATGCCAAGGTGTTGGTTCTCGGCACAGGAGGTACATCAAAGACTGCAAGAATAGTATCAGAGGATCTCGGTGCGGCAAAAACGGTTGTTGTCAGCAGAAATAAAACTGCCGATACAGTAACGTATGAAGAAGCTTATGCAGATCATTCTGATGCGGATTATATAATAAATACAACACCGTGCGGAATGTATCCCAATACACAGACTATCGCTATAGAGCCGGAGCGATTCGGAAAACTTAAGGGCGTTGCAGATGCTGTATACAATCCTTTAAGAACACAGCTTGTCAGCAGAGCGCTGAAGATGGGTGTAAAAGCAGTCGGTGGGCTTTATATGCTTGTGGCACAGGCTGTCAGAGCGTATGAGATATTCACGGGCAAAGAGGCATCTCAAGAGCTGACAGAAGGCATTTTTAAAAAGATAACAAATCAGAAAGAAAACATCGTTCTGACAGGTATGCCTGCAAGCGGAAAAAGCACTATAGGCGAACTTCTTGCAACAAGGCTTGACAGAAGCTTTGTTGACACGGATAAGCTTATCGAAGAAAAGACAGGAATGTCCATTCCCGATATATTCAAGAAGTTCGGAGAAGCACATTTCAGAAATGTTGAAACAGAAGTCATAAAGGAAGCATCTCTCAGTCTCAGAGGAGCCGTGATCTCGACAGGCGGCGGAGCTGTTTTGAAGGAAGAAAATACTAAAGCTCTCAGACAAAACGGCAGATTATATTTTATTGACAGACCGCTTTCTATGCTTGTTCCGACCTCGGACAGACCACTGTCATCAACGGTTGAAGATATTACCAAGAGATATAACGAAAGATTTCCGATATACGTAAAGACTGCCGATGTAAGGTCGGATAATTCGGAAACACCTGAAAAAGCGGTTGATGCGGTTATCAGGGACTTTTTTGAAGAAAGAGTGATTTGATTGAAAATTCTTGTAATCAACGGACCGAATCTTAATATGCTCGGCATACGTGAGCCGGAGCATTACGGTAACGAGACATATGCCATGCTTTTGGATAAGATTCAGAAGTATTGCGATCAAAAGGAGATAAATGTATCATTTTTTCAGTCGAATCATGAGGGTGCACTTGTTGACGAGATACAAAAAGCGTATTTCGATAAGGTTGACGGAATCGTAATAAATCCGGGAGCATACACTCACACAAGCGTAGCAATACTTGATGCGGTCAAATCGGTTATGATTCCGACGGTAGAGGTTCATATTTCAAAGGTTAACGAGAGAGAGGACTTCCGCAAAATAAGCTATATCCGACAGGCGGCGGTTTGCTGTATTGAGGGTAAGGGTACGGACGGATACCTCGAAGCAATTGACATACTTTCGGAGAAAAACAATGAGAATTAATATAGAAAAAAGCACGGCAAAAGGTGTAATAAAAGCACCGCCGTCAAAAAGCGATGCGCACCGATTATTGATTTGTGCAGGACTTGCAAACGGTAAAAGTACGGTTCACAATATAGCATTATCCGAGGATATCTCGGCAACGATTGATTGTCTTCGCTCACTCGGAGCGAAGATTGAGATTTTCGGTGACAGCGTAACTGTTGAGGGTATCACAGCGTTTGACTCGGAGAGATTTCTTGATTGCCGTGAAAGCGGCAGTACACTCAGATTTTTTATACCGATTTGTATGTTGTCAAAGGATAAAACACAGCTTGTCGGCAGCGAAAGATTATTCTCTCGGCCGCTTGACGTTTATCAAAAAATGTGTGAACGGCAGAAGCTGACATTTGAACAAAACGGTGCAAGTGTTACGGTTGCAGGCAGACTGAAAAGCGGCGAATACTCGGTCAACGGCAATATCAGCAGCCAGTTTATCAGCGGACTTTTATTTGCATTACCGATGCTTGACGGCGACAGTATAATCCGAATTATACCGCCTGTCGAAAGCAGACCGTACATCGAAATGACATTGAATACATTAAGAAAGTTTAATGTATCTTGTGAATGGCAGGACAGCGAAACGCTGTTTATCAAGGGCGGTCAGCGATATTGTCCGCAAAACGTAACTGCCGAGGGCGACTGGTCAAATGCGGCATTCCTTGACGGATTCGGGATTATCGGGTCCTTTGTTACGGCAACGGGACTCTACACGGACAGCTTGCAGGGTGACAAGATATACAAAGAATACTTTAAATCTATAAAAGACGGAACACCGACACTTGATATCACAAACTGTCCCGATCTGGGTCCTGTCTTGATGGCTCTTGCCGCAGCAAACAACGGAGCAGTTCTGACAGGTACAAAGCGCCTTAAGATCAAAGAAAGCGATCGGGGCGAAGCGATGAAAGAGGAGCTTTCAAAGTTTAATGTCAGTGTTACGGTAAATGAGGATGAAATAATTGTAGGATGCGGCTTATCAAAGCCCACTCAGGTATTATGTTCACACAATGACCATCGGATAGTGATGTCGCTTGCATTGTTGCTGACATTGACGGGTGGCTCGATTGACGGTGCAGAAGCGGTGAAGAAAAGCTTTCCCGATTTTTTTGAAACTATCAGAAAACTCGGTATTGTTTGGTCAGAGGGATGAAAAATGGAACTGAAAAAGGATATTAACATTTTAATTGTCGGACTCGGACTGATAGGCGGCAGCTATGCCATGGCGCTTAGCAAAAAAGGCTACAGCGTAAAGAGTATTACAAGAAGCCGAAGCTCGATTGATTATGCGTTAAAAAACGGCTTGATAAAGGATGGTACAACCGAGGTTGATCCGTCCGTAATAGGCGAAGCGGATCTTATTGTATTTGCGCTGTATCCCCATACATTTGTAGAATGGATAACGGATAATCAGTATCTGTTTAAAAGCGGAGCGATCATAACCGATGTAACAGGTGTCAAAACTACGGTTGTTTCTGCAATTCAGAGTATCTTAAGGGAAGACGTGGAGTTTATAGCGGCTCACCCGATGGCAGGACGTGAGGTTTACGGAGTGGAAAACAGCGATGATGCTATTTTTCATGATGCAAACTACATAGTGACTCCTACCGAAAAGAATACCGAAGAGGCGATAGAGCTTTGCAAATCGCTTGGAGAAACACTCGGTTTTGCAAGAATATCGCAGCTGTCACCGAAGGAGCACGATGATGTCATCGGATTTGTATCACAGCTTGCGCACTGCATTGCAATAACGCTGATGACGTGTAACGAAATGGAGCATCTTGAAGATTATACAGGTAACTCGTTCAGAGATCTGACAAGAATCGCACGAATCAACGATGCGATGTGGAGCGAGCTTTTTGTGACAAACAAGGATGCGCTTCTGCATCAGATGGATCTGTTTTCAGCAGAGTTTCAAAGACTTCGTGATATGCTTCAGAATGAAGACATTGAGCCGATGCGTGAGATGATGAGAAAGTCAACGGCACGCAGAGCATTGTTTGATAAAAATAACGAGGAGAGAAAATAATGAATTTCAAAAGAAAATTACCGATACCCGTAGAGATAAAAGAAATGTACCCTATGACTGCCGAGATGGAAAAGTGTAAGCAGGAACGTGATGCAGAGATCAGAAAGATCTTTACAGGTGAAGATGACAGAATAGCGCTTATTATCGGTCCTTGCTCTGCCGATAACGAGGATTCGGTTATTGACTACATAACAAGACTTCGAGAGGTTCAGGAAAAGGTCAAGGATAAAATCCTGATTATTCCGAGAATCTATACTAACAAGCCCAGAACAACGGGTGACGGCTATAAGGGAATGCTTCATCAGCCTGATCCGTCAGGTCACAGCGATATGCTCCGTGGCATTATTTCCATACGTTCGATTCATCTCAGAGCGATCAGAGAAACAGGCTTTACCTGTGCAGATGAGATGCTTTATCCTGAAAACTACCGTTACCTTTCCGATCTTTTGTCATATGTAGCGATCGGCGCACGCTCGGTCGAGAATCAGCAGCACCGACTGACTGCAAGCGGACTTGATATTCCCGTAGGAATGAAGAATCCCACATCGGGTGATATCTCTGTTATGATGAATTCGATTATAGCTGCACAGCATCCGCATACATTCCTTTACAGAGGCTGGGAAGTTGAAAGTACAGGCAATCCTTTAGCGCATGCAATTCTCAGAGGCTACGTTGACAGCAGAGGCAATTCAATGTCAAACTATCATTACGAGGACATAAATTCTCTGTATGATATCTATATGGAAAAGGGACTTGCAAACAAGGGCGTAATAATTGATACAAACCATGCAAACTCAGGTAAAAAGTATCTTGAGCAGATCAGAATTGCAAAAGAGGTTCTTCACAGCTGTCAGTATTCCGACCATATCCGTCAGCTTGTCAAAGGCTTTATGATCGAAAGCTATATTGAGGACGGAGCACAGAAGATCGGTGAGAATATTTACGGCAAGTCTATTACCGATCCCTGTCTCGGATGGGAAAAGACGGAAAGACTTATTCTTGACCTTGCAGATATTCGCTGAGAGAGGGATTTGAATGGTTTGTGTTATTGTCGGGTCAATGCCTGAGGAAAAGCTTTTTATTCCGCCGAACAGCTTTATTATTGCCGCCGACAAGGGCTTTGAGCAGCTGCAAAAACGTGGAATAACCCCTCATCTGACAGTAGGTGATTTCGATTCGCTCGGATATGTACCGCAATGTGAGAATCTTGTACGTCATCCGGTACAAAAGGATGATACCGATATGCTGCTCGCTGTTCGTGAGGGACTGAAAAGAGGGTATAAAAAGTTCATTCTTTACGGCGGTATCGGCGGCAGACTTGATCACACGTTTGCGAATATCCAGACACTCGCTTTTTTGAAGAAGAGCGGTGCCTCGGCAGTCTTGTACGGAGAGGACACGGCAATAATGCTGATAGAGGACGAGTCCGTCAGCTTTTCTTGTGATGAAAGCGGCTATGTTTCCGTATTTTCGTATGGAGGAAAAGCTTTTGGCGTCAGTGAAAAAGGACTTAAGTATTCTTTGTCCGATGCCGAAATCGATGATACTTTCCCGATAGGTGTCAGCAATGAGTTCATTGGTCAGAAAAGCGAAATATCCGTTAAGAACGGGAGATTGCTCATTGTTTATAAAACTGATCCGAAAAATGCAATAAAACAGTTATAATAAAAATGAGGCTTTGTCAACATCTTGTTGTGCAGACAAAGCCTCGTTTTTTAGTTTATATATCAAGGATTAATATCTTCTCTGTTTGGAAGACCGCTTCTTTTCAGGAATGAAATGAACAAATCCTGTTTTCTTTCCTCTGTATAGTCGTATCCCCACAGCTCTTTTATTCTGTCAAAGTTTTCAAAAGTCTCATCGGGCAGCAGCTTTGCAGTACCGGGAGTGTACGGAAGTGATAGCTCAACGGTGCCGTTTGAAGCGATATAACACTCCTTTGCAATGTCAACCGATACACGGTTTGCTTCGATTTTTTCGTATTCCTCGTCGTATTTTATCTGAGTTGTCGGGAAGAGGACAACATCGGCGTTGCACATCTTATAAAACTCTACGGATGTGCCGTGATGTCCGTGATGTGCCTGCTGCAAAATATCACAAGAGAGTGTTTTTTCTGTGTATCTTTCGGTCATTATATCACTTTCGACATCGCTTGCATCACCGGGCAGGAAAATCCTGCATCCGTCAACGGTAAGCATATAGACAGCAGACGAGTTGTTGTAGTCTTTAAGCGATTGAGGGAACGTATCTTCGTGGGTGCACAAAACATCAACCTCGATGTTGCGGATAAAGATTTTCTGACCCGTATGTACTTTGACTATCGGCAGACCGCTTGAAAGTGCGGCATTCTCAAAGTCACGCATATACTTTTTGTTCCACTCGTTCCAGTTGTGGCTGTCACGGTGATCGGTCGGGACTGTATTGAAATAGAGCTTTTCAATAATAACATCGTCACGCTTTTCATTCAGAAAGCTGATAAACTGACAAATATGGTCATCGTGTGCGTGTGAAAAGAACCAGCCTGCAATAACGGTCTTTTCATTTGCGGGAGTTCTCTCTTTAAGAAAGCGGTAAATACGCTTGTGATCGTTAAACTGCAAATAGTGTCCGCTGTCAAGGATGAAAAAGCTGTTATCGGCACACTGAAGGATAAAGCACATTCCGCAATCGATAAAGGTGTGATCATTTTCAAACTGCCAAAGCCGAGATTTTGTTCTGACTTCAAAAGACTGCTTTTCAACAGCGTATGTATCGGAAAACGAATCGGAGATAACTCTCAGCTTTTTCTCGGCTGTGCAGTAATAGATGTATATAAGAAGAGAATCCTTTCTGTATGAACGGTGAAAATTCTCTTCAATATCACGTGAATCATAAAGAGCGAAGCCGTTGCTTTCTGCCTGATTACAGGCGAGTTGAAAACTGTCGGTATCGACATTGTCAAAAAGACGCATCAAAACGCCGTTACCGCAGTCATAGTCGGAAAAATCGGAATTAATATTGATAAACGAAGGAATCATTATGCTTTTCCTTTCTTCAAAAGATTATTCAAATGACTTTGCTGTTCTGAGCTTCAGATAATCCGCGTTAGTTTTAAATTTATGCATAACGATAAAGTACATGGGTACAAGAAGTATGTCGGCTGCAAACCATGCAACGGGGTTGGCAAAACACACGGCAGTATAGCCGAAGCTTCTGACAAAGGCAAAGCCCATTATAGACCTTGCAAACAATTCGAGTACGCCTGCGCCCATAGCGGGAATGCTGAAGCCGAGTCCTTGCAACGTGTTTCTGTAAACGAATATAAGGACGAGGATCGGATAGAAAACGGCACAGGTTGAAAGGAATTTGTCAACAAGCCCCAGAACTGCGGTTTCGCTTCCTTCGATGAAGAGAAGTGAAATCTTATCACCGAGAAAACCTGCAATAAATGCAGCGATAACAGAGTACACAAGCGCCATAATAAGGCTTTGGTTAACACCTTTTTTGATTCGGTCAAGTCTTTGTGCACCGAGATTCTGACCGCTGTAGGTGGCAAGCGTCAGACCGATGGTTTCGCTGGGAAGGACGAGTATCAGCTGTGTCTTACCTGCAATTGTAACAGCGGCTATGACATCGGAACCGAGCTCGTTTACACATGACTGCAACAGTACGGAGCCTACTGCCGTTATCGAGAACTGCAGCGACATCGGGAGTCCTGCGTAAAAAAGCTTTTTGATACACGACCAATCAACGCCCATTTCTTCACGGCAAAGGTGAAGAATATGTATGTTCTTTTTAATGTACAACAAAAGAAAAAGACCTGAGATTGCCTGCGCAATAACGGTGGCGATGGCAACACCCTTAACGCCCATGGAAAACTTAATAACGAACAAAAGGTCAAGTGCTATGTTGATAACGCACGACAGAACAAGAAAGTAAAGCGGAGTCTTGCTGTCGCCGATTGAACGTATTACAGAGGCGAGTGTGTTGTAAAGAACCGTTGCCGGAAGTCCCAGAAAGATGATTGAGATATACGTATCGGCATCGGGCAGAATGTCTTCGGGAGTGTTGAGAATGATCAGAAGATTTTCGGAATTCAGGTAAACGACGGTGGTTATAACGGCGGTAACAGCTATACAAACATAAATAATGTTGGCAACATACTTTCTCATTTTTGTGTAATCGCCTGCGCCGAAGCATTGAGCTACGGGTATCGCAAAACCCGTACAAAGACCGATTACGGATGTAACGACAAGAAAGTTCAAAGAACCGACACAGCCTATTGCAGACAGCGCCTCTTTGCCGACAAACCTGCCGACTATTACGCTGTCAACAAGGTTGTAAAACTGTTGGAACATATTACCTGCCATCAGAGGAAGGCAAAAGCGAAGGATGACCGAAAACGGTTTACCCTGCGTTAAATCTCTGACCAAAATGAATCACCTGCGTTATTTTTTCTTTTTTGTTTTGACAATACCGGCTTTTTCCATTGCTTCGCGACGTTCGCGTCTGGTTTCGCTGATGCCGGTCAGAATACCAAACAGGAAGCAAAGAAGAACAAATATAAGGATAACATAAACGATCGGACTGATAAGATTGCTTTTTTCGGCAGGGTTTTCCGTGGCTTCTGTCAGCGTCTCGTCCTCAAGAGCCGCTTCATCGTCTGTTTCGTTAACAAGAGTGACCTTACCGTTGTCATAGACTATGCTGTCACTCCATGCGCTGTGGAATGACATAATCTTGCTTCCGAGGTCGCCGGGATAGCTGTAGCGCATTCTGTATTTGAAGTAATTGCCGTTCTGCAGAAGATCGTCAGAGACGTCAATAGTCTTAAGACCGCAGATATAGGGATTATTATCGGAATCCGATTCAATATCAACCCACGTGCCGTCCTGTCCGACGCATATCTGTTCCTGCAATATAAGCGATTGACCGTTAATGGCATAAAGATTGAATGCGACATTTTCAATCTCGCCGTCAAAGAACCAGTCAAAAGTGATTCTGGCATCTGAAAAATCGGTGGCTTTTTTCAATCTGATGTTATCAACGATTGTGGGAAGACCGAAATCAATGACATTGATGCTTCTGGAGTTTTTGTTATAGTAGTCATCGTTTACGCTGAAGCTGTCTGACCACTCGGAAGACAAAGGTTCGTCCTTGCTGCTGTCAGCAAAAAGATATCTTGCTCTTATAGTGAGCGTATGTTCGGGATAGTAAAAGGCGTCTTTGCCGTTTTCGAGTCGGATACCCTGCGCAAAGCGCTGTTTGTCGGCTTCAACAGTCAGATCAAAGATATCAAAGGACTGAATAAGCTCACTTGAAAGCTTGTATGTCAGAGTATTATCTGCATCGGGATTGTTCCAGCTCTTGTCATAGCTCCACGCACAGTCATCGATACTCCAGTCAAACTGGATGTAAAAATCACCGTCAACGCCATAGGTGGAAAGAGTGTCTTCAAGAGATAAAAAGTAAATAAAATCCTGCTCGACAGCTACCGTGACAGATAAAAGATCAAGGCTTTTGTTCTTTTCGGTACTGAACTGCATATAGCGAGGAACCGGCATTTCTTTCAAAAAATCGGGAGTTGTAACAGCAGATACGGTAAAGAGTGCCGTGCAGACCAAAGAGACGGCAAGAAGGAATGATAAAAGCTTTTTATACATTGTAAACACCTCACTGATTACTGGATAACATCGCTGAGAATTAAGGGCTTATATTTTCTGAACAATTCATTTATAACGTCAAGGCAGTCCTCGTCAGAGCCTTTTTTCGGAGCACAGGTGGATATCCACTTGCGTTCTTTTTTGTCAAGCTCCTTACAGAACTTGTTGCCTCTCGTATAGTTTCTGCCGTTGTACTGTTTCTTTGTAACGGTTGAGATTGTCTTGTGTTTTGAGAATTTTTCGGCAAGCATGGTAAAGAAGGAGTGCCAGCGTTTGGCATAATACTCACCGACAAGATCTGTCCATTCCTTCCAGAGCAGATCGTAGTGTTCGGGTGTGTTGAACGGTCCGAACATCGTTATGCTGCACAGATACGCTATTTCAAAGTTCTGTTTGTCGTGCTTGTTAAGTGAGGAAGCGGAAACGGCGAGAAGCTTGTCATACAGACAGAACTCTGAACGTGTCATCAAAAGACGCTCCAGATCGGAAAGAAGTCGCATAAAGCTGTTTGTAGCGGTTTCAAAAAGTCTGCCGTCACGGTCGTTGTAGCCGTTAATAACTCCCGTATACAGTACTCTTGCGTAGTTACTTAAAAGCTGTCTTAATATGTTGCACGCATCAAAGGCGTAGCCTTCGGTATAATCATCTTCAGAAGAAAGCATTAATTCGAGAGCTTCACAAAGCTTCTTGTTATCATAGCGAAGCTCAAGCGTGTCGCCGGGAGCGGTATGAGAAAGAACGGTTGACGGACGTGCGGCAATGATGGAGCCTGTAACGGGACCGCTGTTCTTTTTGCTGTAACACGTTTCGAGAAGCAGAAGTGCAGCTTTTTCAAGACACTTTTCATCGCTTCCCCAGCGTCTTGCGGAATACTCTTTTATCCACTCCTTGACATCGACCTTTCCTTTTTCGGTCAGCATCTCAAGTGCCAATGCGCATATATGCGGATTATCAGTCAGAGAATCGGCAAATACGCCGCATCCGACGGCATTTTCATACTTTTTGGAAGCTGCAAGGAAGCTGTTGTCCGAAATCTCTTCAAGTGATCCGTGAAGAGTTGTGTGACCGCCGACATTAACGGATGTACCTACAACAAACGGATAACCCGAAAAGCCCTTATGTTCTTTGTACAAAGAACCGTCCTTGTCAATAATAAGAACTTTTTCATGGTTTAACCTGCTGACAAGCGCATCGGTATAATCGCAAGCGTGCGTTACAAGCGTGGCATCGCCGATGAGTGAGGAAATTGCCGTGCCGAAATCAGGAACAAGAGAAGCGTCACGTGCTCTTGGCGATACACCGTAAAACGGATCGGCAAGATAGTACTCGGCATCGCCGAAAAACTCCTTTTGCTTTGACATAAGCATAGAGCCTACGCTGTTAAAAAGAGGATCGTACGGGTCAAGTCTGTACGTAAACGGATAATCGGCATACTGCGTGTTAAGTATAACTGAAGCTTTTTTGAAATAACCTTTAAAGAACTTTGAAACGTGACCGTTAAATACAGGCAGAACAGGCTTTATTGAAAGCTCTTTCATTCGTTTAAGAATCTTTTTGCCGAGCTCTATTCTGCTTTTGAGGTAGTTTGTATCTGTCATAGGAAGAAAAGTATCAAGCTTTCCTGACATCTGCAGGGGATAGTATGACGGACTTGACAAGAATTCCATGGAATCTTCACGGTTGATGCCTAATTCAAGCAAAGAATAATATGACACTGCCTCGTTGCCGACAAGCATCGGAACAAGGTTTATGCCGTTCATAGCCATAAATTCAAGCTCTTTTTCAAAGCGGTCATAATCCCAGAAGGCAGCTTCGTTTGCATAGATTTCATAATCCATACACATACGTATTTTTTGTTTGATTTCCTTACGTACCTTATGCTTAACGGGGAGAATTTTTTCTATCTCATAAGCCTCGGTATTGCCCGACCAGGACAAATCAATGTTACAATGATTACGAAGATAATAATTGTATGCAAGTGCAACAGAGCAGTTGTTATTGCCTCTCAGAATGATTTTATCGTCAACCTGCTCGATCTCAAAAAAGTCGAAATTGTCTGTATTCTCAACAATTTCGATAATAAACGAGTCAGCAAGCTCCCCGGTTGTGCGTTCGATAAGCTTTTTCATACATAATCTCCCACGATAACGTTATAGTTCTTTATATTTTACCATAATTCTTTGATTTTGTAAACATTTAATGTAAACAGTTTCGGAAAATTGAAAAAAATTACAAATTTTACCAACTTAATATTGACAACAAATTCCAAATATGGTAATATATGGGAGAAACAAAAAGGAGGAAACATAATGAATAAAAAGTTGAAAGTTATTATTTCGGACGAAGGTACAGAGTTTACGAAGAATTGTACCGCATCACTTCGAGGATTCGGATATGAGGTTACTGTGGTTCCGAAGGACGGTTCGGAGATTCTGAATTTTGTTGAAAGGATAGCACCTGATGTTCTGGTGATGGACAGCTTTCTTTCTCGCATAGATGCTCTGGGCGTTTTGTCGGGGATCAAGAAGCAGAATATCAAAAAGCCTGTGATTATGATTTTGTCGGGAGTCAACAATCCCAATCTGGAAAAAGAAATGATACATAACGGAGCCGACTACTTTTTGCCGAAACCCGTTGATGTATCACTTTTGTCGGAACGTATAAGGCAGCTTGCAGGATGGTCAGACGGTATTGACCTCAGCGATAAAGCAAGCGTTACCGATGATAATCTGCAGATACTTGTATCCGAGATTATGCATCAGCTCGGTGTACCTGCTCATATAAAGGGTTACAGATATCTGCGTGAATCAATCATTATGACGATCGAAAACAGCGATATGATGAACTCTGTTACAAAGGTTCTTTATCCGACGGTTGCCAAAAAGTTCAAAACGACTCCGTCAAGAGTCGAAAGAGCGATCCGTCACGCCATTGAGGTAGCGTGGGACAGGGGAGATGTTGATGTGCTTTCGTCGTATTTCGGATATACTATCCAGAATTCACGCGGCAAGCCGACAAATTCAGAGTTTATTGCGATGATAAGCGACAGATTGAGACTTCGTATGAAAGCATCATAAGCGAAAGACCGTAAACAACGGCAGACACGCATCAAAGAATTTTTTGTATGCTTCACAGTAATCTGCACTTTCACGGGTACGCTTGCATCCTCCCGATCTGCAAAGGGGATATACTTTACACGTTTTGCATCGTTCGGGAACGGTCAGACTGTCAAGAATGAAGCTTTTTGCAACCTCTGAATTTTCGATTTCCGCAAAGTCTGTTGATTTGATATTTCCGAGAAAATACTTGTCCGTGCAGTAAAAATCACACGGGTACATATCACCGTTAGCCTCACATACAAACTGGTGTGTACAATGACCTGCCATACCGCATTGTTCGGGTACTTGTCCTTGATACATCCTGACAAGATTGTCAAAGTAACGAATGCTCGTATACTCTCCTCTGACATAGTCTTTGACATACAGATTGAAAACACGGATAAGAAAGTCGGAATATTGATCACTTGTCATATACAGCTCGGAGATTTCTGTCGAACCGAACGGTCGAAGACACGGAATGAATTGCAGATACTTAAAGCCCTTTGATCTGAAATAACGGTAAATCCTTTCACCGTTTTCGGCACAATATCCCGTCAGTACCGTCAGTATATTAAAGTCAACATTGAATTTTTTTAACAACTCAGCCGTCATAAGAATTTTGTAAAAGGAATTCTGACCTGACGGCTTTTTTCTGTATTTATTGCCGTCAAGATCGCCGTCAAGGCTGAGTCCCACAAGGAAACTCTCGTTATGAAAAAACATCGCCCACTCATCGTCAATCAATGTTCCGTTTGTCTGAATTGAGTAAAAGATTCTGCTGTTTTTTCGGTTAAGACGCTTTGCACAGTCCGTAAAGAATCGGAAAAAAGACAGCCCTGCAAGAGTCGGTTCACCGCCTTGAAAGGCAAAAGCGACACTTTCACCGTCAGCATACGCCAGCGCCTTTTTGATTAGCGTTTCGGCAGTATCGGTTGACATTATGCTGTGGGAGTGAAGCTCACGGTGCTCGGAAACATCTTTATAAAAGCAGTATTCGCATGACAGATTGCAATGCGAGGAGGCAGGCTTTATCATCAACGATACAGGCGGCATTACATCACTCTCCGTTGTCTGTTATTCCTCGGCGGTTATTCTTGAAATTCATCTGGATTTCATCAAGCCGTGCGTGATATTCGTCGGCAACTTCTGGATAAACCGTAGCTCTGTTGTAGTTTTCACCATGGTCATCCGTCAGAATATGAAGCCAGTTGTTGCGATATTTATCAAAGAATGCCGAGTTGTCGTTTTGTATGCGGTCAAAGTATTTGAAGGTAACAAATTCGTTCTCTGTCAGGATATCGTATTTGTAATCGGGATATTGTGAAAGTATATCTGATGTCGGCACGGTATACTGAATCGCCTTGATATCTTCACGCTTCATATGGAGTATGGGATTATCCTTTGTGTGTATTACGCTGTCATTCTTTAACAAAGGTGCCATTGATACACCGTCAAGCTCTCTGTCGGTCGGCAGATAGTTTTTTTCGCCGCCGTTACCGGTAATACCGCAAAGCTCCGTAAGAGTCGGATACAAATCAACAAGCGTTGCGGAATTTTCGCGGATACCGTTGTCACCGAGAGTACCTTGTGAGTTATCCCATCTGATAAGGAACGGAACCTTCTGACCGCCTTCGTATGCGAGGTACTTGCCGCCACGAAGATCGTTTACGGAGCCTTCAAGCGCAGGGCCGTTATCGCTTGTGAAAATGATGATTGTATCATCAAGAACCCCGAGCTCGTCCATTGTATTGAAAAGCTGACCTAAATAATAGTCAAACTCAGTAACACAGTCAACATATGTACCCATGCCTGTTTTACCGTCAAAGTCATCACCTGCAAAAACAGGACCGTGCGGCCATGGTGAGGTGTACATAGCAAGGAAAGGCTTGTCGCTGTCAGCTTGTTCGGTGATCCAGCTGTTAATTTCATCGTGAATCCACTTTGTCGCCACGCTCTGATCACGAAGTTCGTCTGTACCGTGAACGATTTCCCACTCACCGTTTTCCTCTGTTACGTGGTAGAACGGAGTCATATCATTGACATGATGACTGCCGTAGAAGTAGTCAAAGCCTTGGTTCGTCGGCAGATATTCGCCGTAATCGCCGAGATGCCATTTGCCGAAAAGACCCGTGGAGTATCCTGCAGACTGAAAAGCCTCGGCAAAGGTGATTTCATCACCGAGCATACCGTCAACGTTAGCTCCCATTTCAAATGAGTTGAAAACCCTTGTAGCTGCAAAAGGCGAAAGAGTGTCTACGGTGGGATAAATGACATTGTCAGCGTATCCGCGGTAAGGATATCTGCCTGTCAGCGCAGCAAAACGAGCAGGGGAGCATACCGAATACGACGAATAAAAGTTAGTAAGATTCAGTCCGTTTTCACCGATGCTGTCGATGTTGGGTGTATCGTAGATTGCTCCGTTAAGCGAAATATCGCCATAACCCAGATCATCCATCATAATAAAGAGTACATTAGGATTGGATTTTGAAGCGTTTTTGTCAATCTTTTTCAGATAGTCATCGTGACCCTCCCACAGTCTTTCCGTGTTCGGCTTTGAGCGCAGATTTCCTGTCAGAACGTATATGACAGATGAAAGCATAAGCAAGATGCTGAAAAGAGCAGAAAGAAGCTTTTTGCCGGTATCTTTATGAAACTGCTTTTTGGCAACAAAAAATAACCCGAGAAGAGAAAGAATCGTAGGCAAGAACAAAAGCAGATTGCCGAGAAGCCTTGTGAAGAAGCTTCCTTCACCCGTCAGCAAAGGGTGATCGGCAGACGAAAAGCCTGAAAGTCCCGAAGTAAAGGCACCAAAGCCTGCATCCGCACCGAATATCACAAAGTATAAAAGGATTCCGAAGGCACAAAAGGCATATCCGTATATCATTTTGGAGTAAACCGTTCTTTTTACAGCAAGTCCGAGTGCAATTATCGCCGACAGAATACAGCAAAACAGCATACAAACAAGAACAACAAGGTTGAGTCTTAAAACAAATAAAGCTGACATAAGAACAAATCCTATCGCCATAAGCAGCATAGGAAATACTTTTTTACTACTGTCAAAAGAAATACTTTTCTTCATCAAACACCCTCCGTTCAAACAAATTTTAATGTATTGAATTGAAATGTCAATACAGTTGAAGTTGACAAACAAACCCGACACAGTGAGAATTTTTACTGTGTCGGGAGAATTAATAGTGTCTGATCAGACCATTTTTTCCTGTTTGACTTTTTTGTCAATGACGTGGCGGGAGGCGAGCTCTGATGTGATATCATCAACGCTGATGCCCATCTGTGCCATAAGAACCATTACGTGATAAGCAAGGTCTGCGATTTCGTAAATCGTTTCTTTTTTGTCGTTGTTCTTTGCACCTACGATGACCTCGGTAGACTCTTCACCGACCTTTTTGAGGATTTTGTCGATACCTTTTTCAAAGAGGTATGTGGTGTACGAGCCTTCCTTTTTCTCTTCTTTTCTTCCGATAATAAGGTTCATAAGTCCCTGATAAGTAAATGCATCGGGGATATCTTCATTTTCAAAAACAACATCGTTAAAGCAGCTTTCTGCACCTGTATGACAGGCAGGACCCTCTTTTTTGACAAAGACGGTCAGAGCATCGGCATCACAGTCAGCAACAATCTTTACGATATGCTGAACATTGCCCGATGTTTCGCCTTTTCGCCACAGCTCCTGACGTGAACGTGACCAGAAGCAGGTGCGCTTTTCGTCAATGCTGATCTGAAGGCTTTCACGGTTCATATAGGCGACTGTCAGAACCTTGTTTGTCTGATAGTCAACAACAACGGCAGGGATAAGTCCGTTTGCATCGAATTTGAGTGAATCTATATTAAACATAATTTTCCTCCTATAATCTGACATTTATTCCGTCCTCACGGAGCTTCATTTTTAAATCACGGATAGACACTTCACCAAAGTGGAATATGGAAGCGGCAAGACCCGCATCAATATTCGGAATGGCATTGAACAGCTCGGTAAAGTGCTGCATATTGCCTGCACCGCCCGAAGCGATAACGGGAACATCGGAAATCTCGCAAACCTTCTGTAGCATTTCGATATCAAAGCCGTTTTTAACTCCGTCAGTATCAATACTGTTGATAACAAGCTCACCTGCGCCGGAATCGAGACCGAATTTTATCCATTCGAGAGCATCCATACCTGTGTTCTCACGGCCACCTTTTGAAAAGACTCTGAAAACTCCGTCAACACGCTTGATATCAACTGACAGTACAACGCATTGATCGCCGTAAAGCTTTGCGGCTTCGGAAATGAGTGACGGATTTCTGATAGCACCTGAGTTTACGCTGACCTTGTCTGCACCGCATTTCAACACACGGTCAAAGTCCGATACCGAGTTAATGCCGCCGCCGACTGTCAGCGGAATGAATACGCTTGAAGCGGCTTCCTTCAAAATGTCCGTAAAAATTGCGCGACCCTCTACGGAAGCGGTTATATCATAAAAGACAAGCTCGTCAGCGCCGCATTCGCTGTAAAACTTTGCAAGAGAAACGGGGGAAGAGACATCCTTGAGACCTAAAAAGTTTGTTCCCTTGACTACACGTCCGTCCTTGACGTCAAGGCAGGGGATAATTCTTTTTGTTATCATTTGCTTTACCCCTTTGCGACTCTGACAGCTTCGGCGAGGTCAATGTTACCTGTGTAAATGGCCTTGCCAAGGATTGCGCCGTACATATTCATATCACGAAGAGCGATTACATCATCAATTGAAGTAACGCCGCCCGAAGCGATAATGTCCATATTGAATGATTCGGAAAGCTCCTTGTAAAGCGGAAGATTGGTACCGCTTAAAGCGCCGTCCTTTGAAATATCCGTGCAGATAACGGTGGAAACACCAATGTTCTGAAGATTTCTGAAAAAGTCAAAGCAGTCAACCTCGGACTTTTCCGTCCAGCCCTTGATCGCAACAAAGCCGTCTTTAATGTCAACACCGACGGCAATTTTTTCGCCGTACTTGTCAACGACTTTACGCAAAAAGACAGGATCCGTCACGGCGGTAGTACCGATTATAACACGCATAACGCCGATGTCAATGTATTTTTCGACAACAGCCTGAGTTCTGACGCCTCCGCCTATTTCTACCTTAAGACCGCTTTTCTTTACAAGCTTTTCAACTATGTCAATATTGGGAGTAGTGCCGTTTTTAGCACCTTCAAGATCGACAACGTGCAGATATTCGGCACCTGCGGCACGAAAGCTTTTGGCGATCTCAAGAGGGTTTTCGCTGTAGACGGTCATTTGGGAATAATCACCCTTGTAAAGGCGTACTACTTTACCGTCATAAATGTCTGTTGCTGGAAAAATGTGCATAAAAAAGGCCTCCTTATTTCATTTCACAAAAAGCACGAAGTATGGACAAACCGACATCGCCACTCTTTTCCGGATGGAACTGAGTACCGAAAACCGTTCCGTTTGAAACAGCGGCAGTAAGCATTGCACCGTACTCGGTTGAAGCGATAAGAGATTCTTCACAGTGCTTTGCGTAATATGAATGAACAAAATAAACATAGTCTCCGTTGTTGATATACTTGAAAAGCGGACTCTTTTCTTTATCATCGGGGAAGATCAGAGCATTCCATCCGATCTGAGGAATTTTAAGCTCTTTCGGAACATCGGGCTCTATCGGAACGACTTCGCCTTTGATAAGGGAGAGTCCCTCGTGCTCGCCGTATTCAAAGCTTTTGTCAAAGAGAAGCTGCATACCGAGGCAAATGCCAAGTAAAGGCTTTTTACTTGACGCACAGAAGTGAACAAACTTGTCAAGTCCCGTACTGCGAAGCTTTTCTGCGGCATCGGCAAAAGCACCTACACCGGGAAGAATTATCCTGTCACAAGAGGACAGGACAGCCTCGTCACTTGAGACTATCGCTTCTTCTCCGATAAAAGCAAACGAACTGCAAAGTGAAAAAAGATTACCGACACCGTAATCAATAATACCGGTCATTATAAAACACCTTTCGTTGAGGGAATGGCTGTTCCCGTGATAGCGACAGCAGCTTTCATAACTCTGCCGAGAGACTTGAAGGCGGCTTCAATGATGTGATGAGAATTGGATCCGAAAAGCTGCTTGAAGTGAAGAGTTACGTCACTGTTTCTGACAAAGGAGATCATAAATTCTTCACAAAGCTCGGTATCAAATTCGCCGACCTTCGGGGTCGGAATGTTAAGACTGTAGTTGAGGTATGAACGACCCGAAATGTCTACGGCACAGAGCATAAGTGTTTCGTCCATGGGGAGAATGATATCGGCATATCGTGCGATGCCTTTTTTATCGCCGAGAGCTTCTTTAAAAGCTTTTCCGAGGCAGATGCCGATATCTTCGACAGAGTGGTGATAATCAACATGACTGTCACCGTTGCAAGTAACCTTAAGGTCAAAAGAACCGTGAGAAGCAAAAAGCGTGAGCATATGGTCAAGGAAACCGCAGCCTGTATCTATTTCACTTTTGCCGCTGCCGTCAAGATCTATGGACAGATATATATCTGTTTCGCCGGTTTTTCTGATAATTTCCGATGTACGCATGGTTTAACCTCCTTGGTTTAAAAGAAGCTTTTTAAGAGTGTTTATAAGAACTTCCATCTGATCGGGAGAACCGATGGAAATGCGGTTAAAGTCTTTAATGATTTCTGAAGAGAAATGTCTGACAAGTATTCCGTTTTGGCGAAGCATGGTGTAAATCTCTTCACCCGAAATTGTTTGGTGGCGGGCAAAAACAAAGTTTGCTTTTGATTCGATAACACAGAAGCCGAGCTTCCGAAGCTCTGCGGTCGTATACTCTCTGGCTTTGATAACCGTTTTGCAGTTATTCATATAGTAATCGTTATCGTCAATAGCGGCAATACCTGCTGCCATGGTTGAACGGTTAATATTATAAGGATTTGTTGAATACTTGATTTTTTCAAGATCTTCAATTATTTCGGGGCAGGCGATACCGAAGCCGAGTCTTGCACCTGCAAGAGAATGAGATTTTGAAAAAGTATGTACAACAAGCAAATTATCGTATTCTTTTATGAGAGGAATACAGGTTTCTGCACCGAAGTCAACATATGCCTCATCAATGATGACAAGATTATCTTTGTTGGTATCAAGAATCGAGCGAACCTCATAGGCAGACAGGCAAAGACCCGTCGGGGCATTCGGGTTTGCAATGACGATGTTGGTGGAAAGACCGTGATAATCGGCAGCGTTTATTGAGAAATCATCGCAAAGCGGAATCTTCTTATAATCAATACCGTAAAGATCACCGAAGACGGGATAAAAACCGTAGCTTATCGACGGGAAGGACATTCCTTTATTCTCATCACAAAAAGCGAGAAAAGCAAAGTTCAGCACTTCGTCCGAGCCGTTTCCGCAAAAGATATTTTCGGGTGAAACGCCGAAAAGCTTTGCGGCTTTACTCTTCAAAACAGAACATTCGGGATCGGGATAAAGCTGAAGGAGAGTTGACGCCTCGTTAATACTGTCGATAACAGCTTTTGACGGAGGAAACGGCGATTCGTTGGTGTTGAGCTTGATGTTGATAGTATCCTTCGGCTGTTCGCCGGGAACATATGCTTCAAGATTCTTTAATTTATCGCAAATAAATCTGCTCATTGTATGACCTCTTATTCAAAACGTATGGTAGCTGACTTTGCGTGTGCAGTCAGACCTTCTTTTTCGGCAAAGTAAGCGATTTTCTGAGCGACTTCGCCGAGTGCATCTGATGTGTAATATGTAAACTGTGTGCGCTTTACAAAGTCCTCAACGGAGAGGGGGCTTGAGAATTTTGCCGTACCGCTTGTCGGGAGAGTGTGGTTGGGACCTGCAAAGTAGTCGCCGAGAGCCTCGGGACAGTTCTTGCCGAGGAAAACGGAGCCTGCGTTGCGGACGAGCCCCAAAAGATCAAACGGATTGTCAACGCAAAGCTCAAGATGCTCGGGAGCGATTTCATTGGAAATGCGGATTGCTTCATTGATCGAATCAACGATAAGAATTGCACCGTAATTGTCTATGGATTCACGTGCGATTTCCTGACGTGAAAGAAGCGGAATCTGCTTTTCAAGCTCTTCGCTGACAGCGCTTGCAAGAGTCTTGCTGTCGGTCAGAAGTATGGCGGAAGCCAGCTTGTCATGCTCTGCCTGAGAGAGAAGATCGGCCGCAACAAAGCGGGGATTACACGTATCATCGGCAATTACAAGAATCTCGCTCGGTCCTGCAATCATATCAATATCGACCTGACCGAAAACCATTCTCTTTGCCTGAGCGACAAAGCGGTTACCGGGGCCTACGATCTTATCAACCTTGGGAACACTTTCCGTGCCGTAAGCGAGTGCCGCAACAGCTTGAGCACCGCCGACCTTGAATATTCTTCCGACACCTGCAATTTTTGCGGCAGCGAGAATAACGGGATTTACGGTACCGTCTTTAGAAGGCGGAGTAGTCATAACGATCTCGTCACAGCCTGCAATAACGGCAGGGATACAGTTCATAAGAACAGATGACGGATAAGCAGCCGTACCGCCCGGAACATAAAGACCGACACGTGACAGAGGAATGACCTTCTGACCTATTACAACGCCTTCTTTTTCGTTGATAACAAAGCTGTTGTTGACCTGTCTTTTATGGAAAGCGAAGATGTTTTCTTTTGCCTGTTTCAGAATTTCGATATATTCGTCATCAACGGAATTGAAAGCGGCATCGATTTCCTCCTGAGTAACCTCAAGAGATGTAAGCTCTGCCTTGTCAAATTTTTTGCTGTACTCATAAAGTGCGGCATCACCGTTTTTTCTGACATTATCAATAATACCCGAAACGATGGAAGATACATCATCTGCATCCTCGGGACGTTTGATAAAGTCGAGAGAGGGATTCTGTTTATAGTCAATGATTTTGATCATTATTAATTACTCCTTGATATTGCGGATTTTTTCACAGATGTCATTAATCTTTTCGTACTTGAACTTGTAGCTTGCTTTATTGGCGATAAGCCGTGCGCTGATATCGACGATATCCTCAAAGGGCTCAAGATTGTTTTCGCGCAGAGTGGTTCCTGTTTCAACGATATCAACAATAACGTCGGAAAGGTTGAGAAGCGGAGCAATCTCGATGGAGCCGTTGAGCTTGATGATCTCAATATCACGGCTTTGAGAAGCGTAATAGCTTCTTGCAATATTCGGGAATTTTGTCGCAACACGGATTGTCGAATCGCTTGACGGACGGCATCCCTTGATACCTGCAACAGCCATACGGCATTTGCCCATTCCAAGGTCGAGCAACTCGTATACATCGGAGCCTTGCTCAAGAAGGATGTCTTTTCCGACAATACCGATATCTGCGGCACCACGTTCAACATAAACGGCAACATCGGACGGCTTTGCCCAGAAGTAGCAAACACCGTTTTCTTCGTTAGTAAAGATAAGTTTTCTGTTATCCTCTTCAATTTCGGGACAACCGTAGCCGAGCGATTTAAAAATTTTGTATGCCTTTTCGCCGAGCCTGCCTTTCGGGAGAGCGATATTAATCATTGTTTACAAGTCTCCCTTCCGAGAATTTATAGATTTTTCCGTACTGTTCATCGGGGGAAATACAGGTCTGAACACGAACGGAGTTTCCGTCGTCAATAAGCTTTGATACTGCAGAGGATAATCCCGACATATCGTTTTTGTCATAAATGACGGCAACATCTGCCGTGAGAGTCTTTTCGCTTTTGCTGTATCTTTCGATCAGATCAATATAGACAGCGAAGCCGACCGCATCGGATTGTCTTGAAAACTTGCGAAGAAGATTGTCATATCTGCCGCCCGAAAGAACACTTTGAGGGATGGAACGTATAAAGCCCTGGAAGGTGATTCCGTTATAATAGTCCATATCGTTGGTGACGGAAAAGTCAATGCAAAGCCTGTCTGCATAGCCTGTTTCAAGCAAAAGCGAATATATGCTTTTAAGCTCCTCAACGGCTTTTGTTGTCTGTTCGTCAATGCAAAGCTCGGAAAGAAGCGGCAAGGTATCCGAGAAATTACCGAAAATGCAAGCTAAAGAAGCAATCTTTTCTGTCAATACAGAGGAGACGTTTTCATCGGCGCATACCTTGCGGATTTCATGCGCATTTTTATTTTTGATAAGTGAATGGATCTTTTCACATACAGACAAGGAAAGACCTGCGGCGTTGAGAAGACCCGAAATCAGAGCTGTATGAGAAATACCTATGATATAGTCATCGCAGACAAGCTTCAGCGATTTTTGTGCAAGAAGCAATACTTCGCTCATGGCATAGATATCAACATCGCCGATAAATTCAACACCTGCCTGTGTGATTTCACGGATATCGTTGGCATCATCGGAGGCGCGGTAGACCTTTTCGGAATAGTATACACGGTGAGGGGTGAGTGCATCACGTGCGTTCTTGACAATAGAAAGAGTGATGTCGGGCTTTAAGGCAAGAAGTCTGCCTGAAGGTCCGTTGAATGTAATGATATTACCGCTTTTAAGAAAGTTTTTGTTTTCAAGATAAAGATCATAATCTTCAAACTTGCTCATTCTGAATTTCTTGTATCCGTACTGTTCGCAAAGATGCTGAAAGCTGATTATGTATTTTTCTTCGTTGCAAACAAAAGAAGTGGAATCTTGCATAAATACCTCCATTGAAATAAAACTGTGGAAATCATATCACGTTTTAACGTGTTAGTCAAGTAAAACGCGGAAATTTATTGAAAATATTATAATAATATGTTATTATTATATCAATATCAGGAAAAGGATGGTTAAATTGACGGATTTGAAAGAGATTTTATCAAAAGTTGATCATACACTGCTTTCCCAATCGGCGACTTGGAACGAGATAAAGGCTATTTGCGATGACGGTATCCGTTACAAAACGGCAAGCGTTTGCATACCGTCGTGTTATGTGAAAAAGGCAAAGGAATATGTCGGTGACGGCGTGGCAATATGCACCGTTATAGGCTTTCCGAACGGATATAATACAACAAGGTCAAAATGCTTCGAGACAAAAAATGCCGTTGATGACGGTGCGGATGAGATTGATATGGTAATCAATATCGGTATGCTTAAAAACGGTGAATATGATTACATCCTCAACGAAATCAACGAAATTAAAAAGAGCTGTTGCGGAAAGCTTTTGAAGGTTATTATCGAAACCTGTCTTCTGACAGAAGAAGAAAAGATAAAGATGTGCGAGATTGTTTCGGCATCCGATGCTGATTATATCAAAACTTCGACGGGTTTTTCAACCTCGGGAGCAACATTTGATGATATAGCACTTTTTAAAAAGCACTGTTCAGAGCATTTAAAGATAAAAGCGGCAGGCGGAATATCCTCAATAGCCGATGCCGAAAAATTCATTTCGCTCGGAGCAGACAGACTGGGAACGAGCAGAATTGTTAAAATAGTAAAGGAGAACGAAGCTGACTTATGAATATAAGGGAAGAATCCTTAAAGCTGCATTATGAATGGAACGGTAAGATAGAGGTTAATTGCAGAGTTCCGATGAATACAATGGAGGATTTGTCGCTGGCATATACTCCCGGAGTTGCAGAGCCGTGCCTTGAAATAAATAAGGATTACAACAAATCCTTTGAACTGACAAGAAGATCGAACCTTGTAGCGGTTGTTACCGACGGAACGGCGGTGCTGGGACTCGGTGATATCGGACCCGAAGCAGGTATGCCTGTTATGGAAGGTAAGTGTGCGCTTTTCAAGGCGTTTGCCGATGTTGATGCATTTCCGATATGTATCCGAAGTAAGGATATCGACGAAATCGTCCGTACAGTCTATAATATTTCAGGTTCGTTCGGCGGTATAAATCTTGAAGACATAGCAGCACCTGCCTGCTTTGAGATCGAAAGAAGACTTAAAGAAATCTGTGATATTCCCGTTTTCCATGACGATCAGCACGGTACGGCAATTGTTGTTGCGGCAGCTTTGATTAATGCTTTGAAGGTTGTCGGCAAAGAAAAGGAATCGGTCAGGGTAGTAATCAACGGAGCAGGCTCTGCGGGTATCGCAATAGCGAAGCATCTTCTTAATATCGGAATTGCGGATATTACGCTGGTTGACAGATTCGGAGCCGTATACGAGGGTAATCCGAACAACAACACGGCACAGGAGGAAATGGCAAAGGTCACAAATAAATCGGGATGTACGGGAACGCTCTCAGATGTGATAAAGGGAGCCGATGTGTTTATCGGAGTATCGGCACCGGGAGTCGTCTCACAGGATATGATACGCTCGATGAATGATGATGCAATAGTTTTCCCGATGGCAAATCCGACACCGGAAATAATGCCGAATCTTGCAAAGGAAGCGGGGGCGAGGGTTGTCGGAACGGGACGTTCGGATTTCCCGAACCAGATAAATAATGTTATGGCATTTCCCGGTGTTTTCAGAGGCGCACTTGATTGCCGTGCCTCGGACATTAACGAGGAGATGAAGGTTGCGACGTCCTATGCACTGGCATCACTTGTTTCGGACGAAGAGCTTTGTGAGGAATACATTCTGCCGAAGCCGATTGATAAAAGAGTCGGCAGGGTCGTTGCAGAAGCAGTCATCAAGGCGGCAAGAGACAGCGGAGTTGCAAGAATATAACATGTATTTCCAAATACGTATTGACAGAAGCGGTATAAAAAGTTTAAAATAAAAAAGTATACATTGATTTTATAACAGGAGGAAAAAATAATGGATTTAGGTTCAATTGATTTCGGTTCAATCATCGGTAAGATCAAGGATTTGATCGGTGGCATTGATCTTGGAGGTATTGTTGATAAGGTCAAGCCTGTTCTTGATAAGGTTGTTGACTTTTTCAAGAATTCACCCAGTATGTTCATGGCACTTCTTCTCTTCCTTACGGTAATGTTTGATCCTGCAGCAGGTAACACCGATACGGCAATGCTTGTTAATGAAGAGGTTAAGGTTCTCGTCGATGCTGCCCTTACGGGACAGGGCCTCACGAATGATGGTCAGTATGTTTATTCTTCGGGTTCTCTCACAGCACTCAAGCTTAACGGCCTTGCAAAATTCGATATGGAGACAATGAACAGAGTCAAGTACGAAAAGAACGTATTGCCCAAGTCTCTTACGGAAAGAGGAAATGACCACATCGGCGGAATCAGCTACTACAACGGCAAGATTTACGCAGGTGTAGAGGCAAGCAAGGGCGACAATATGTATCCGTGTATCGTTGTTTTTGATGCAGAAAGTCTCAAGTATGTTACACACTACGATCTGCCTACAAGCTGGTTCCCGGACGGACTTCCCTATGTAGCGGTTGATCAGGCAACAGGACTTCTTTATACATCCAGATGGACCGACGCAACCTCAATTCATGTATTTGATATCGATGCAACAATGGCTCACGTTGTTGAAATCGACATTACCGGTGTTGATTCGCTTTCCAGAATCCAGGGCGGCGAGGTTTATGACGGCAAGCTCTATCTTTCACAGGATACAGACGGCACAAACATCAAAAATGTCTATGCGTTCGATATTGAAACAGGCGAGACGGAAATTGCATTTACAAGAGATGCGGGCAAGATTGATGCCGAAGCAGAGGACATCACCATCTACGAAGCAAAAGACGGATCTTTCTTCCATGTAGTTGATTATAACAAGATTATCAGCACATATATCCGCAGCTACATTATGATCGAAGATGCCGAATAATTTTTCAAGAGGTAGCTTATGTCTATTGAAAAAGTCAGAGAATACTTTCGGGCTTTCGGTATTGAAGACCGTATAATGGAATTCGATGTCTCAAGCGCAACCGTACCTCTTGCGGCAAAGGCACTCGGATGTGAGGAAGCGGAAATTGCAAAAAGTATGTCGTTCAAGGATGGCGAAAGCTGTCTTATCATTGTGACGGCAGGCGACGGCAAGATAGACAACAGAAGATTCAAGGATACCTTTTCGATGAAGGCAACAATGCTTCCCGGTGACAAAACGGCAGAGCTTGTCGGACACGCACCGGGTGGCGTGTGTCCCTTTGCCGTAAATGACGGTATCAGGGTCTTTCTTGATGTATCTTTAAAACGTTTTGAAAAGGTCTATCCTGCTTGCGGCAGCAGTAACAGTGCAATAGCTCTCACTATCGAGGAATTGGAAAAATATTCAGCCTTTGACGGTTGGGTAGATGTCTGTAAAGGTTGGCGTGAAGATGAGCTTTGATAAAAACAAATACCTTGAAAGAATCGGAATAGATCCGTGCGAAGAGTTGCCGCTCACGTTTGAAACGCTGTGCGCTCTTCAGTTCGCTCACGTTACGACTGTACCGTATGAGAATGCGGATATAGTAAACGGAATTCCTTTGCGTCTTGATGTTGACGGCTTGTTTGATAAAATTGTAAACAGACACCGTGGCGGATATTGCTTCGAGCTTAACGGTCTTTATGCCGAACTTCTTCGTGCCCTCGGTTTTGAAGTGACCGACTTTATGGCACGCTTTTTAAGAGGCGAAACAGAAATACCGATAAGACGTCACCGTGTCCTTTGTGTCACGTTGGGCGACAAAAGATATCTTTGCGATGTCGGAATCGGAAGTGCTGCACCGAGATATCCGCTTCTTATCGAAGAGGGTGTCGTGCAGACACAGTTCGGTGAAACATATAAGTTCGAAAAGGATGATTTTCTCGGCTGGGTTATAATGGAACAGTATGAAGGCGAGTGGAGACCTTTCTTTTCATTTACCGAGGAAAGACAGCTTGACAAGGACTATATCGCTACTTCTTTTTATTGTGAAAAGCATCCCGATTCCATTTTTATCGGTGCGTGGATGCTGTCGATCAAGACGGAAAACGGCAGAAAAACTCTTGACGGAAACATCTTTAAAGAGTTTGTCGGTACGGAAATACAAACAATACGTGAAATAGAAAACAGCGAAATACCGAATGTTATGAAAGATGTTTTCGGTATAGATCTGACAAAATAATCGGAGGACTTATGGCTATACTTGTAACAGGCGGCGCAGGATATATCGGTTCACACACCTGCGTGGAGCTTTTGAATGCAGGCAAAGAGGTTGTCATAATGGATAACCTTTCAAACAGCAGCGAAGAATCTGTCCGCAGAGTCGAAAAGCTTACGGGCAAACAGATTAAGTTTTATTGTGAAGATATCCGTGACGAAAAAGCTTATGACAAGATTTTCTCGGAGAATGATATTGAAGCGGTAATTCACTTTGCAGGACTCAAGGCGGTCGGTGAAAGCTGTCGCAAACCTATCGAGTATTACGACAACAATATCGGCGGATCGGTCAAGCTTTTTGAGGCGATGAAAAAATACGGATGCAAAAAGATCGTATTCTCATCATCTGCAACGGTCTACGGAATGAACAATATTTCACCTCTTCGCGAGGATATGCAGACAGGCGGAACAACCAATCCTTATGGAACAACAAAGCTTTTTATCGAAAGAATTTTAAGTGATATTTATGATTCGGATAACGAGTGGAGTGTAATTCTGCTTCGTTACTTTAATCCCATCGGAGCACATAAGAGCGGTATTATCGGTGAAAATCCCAAGGGAATACCGAACAATCTTATGCCGTATATTTCACAGGTTGCCGTAGGCAGACTTCCTTGTCTCAGCGTTTTCGGCGATGACTACGACACACCCGACGGAACAGGCGTTCGCGACTATATTCACGTGGTCGATCTTGCGCTCGGTCATGTCAAGGCGGTTGAAAAGGCATCGGCGGAATCGGGACTTCACGTATATAACCTCGGCACAGGTCACGGTGTCAGCGTTCTGGAGCTTGTCAAGGCGTTTGAAAAAGCATCGGGCGTTACGATCAATTATAAAATAGCACCGAGACGTGACGGCGATGTAGCTGTCTGTTATGCAGATGCATCTAAAGCACTTCGTGAGCTTTCGTGGAAAGCGGAACGAGATGTTGAAGAAATGTGCGAAGACAGCTGGCGCTGGCAATCACAAAACCCCGAAGGATTTTAATTTATGGAATATCTCTATAATGAACTGCGCAGGGAAAAAGCAGTTCTTGTCGGAATTGATATAGGTGAGTATGATGCGGAAAGCTCTCTTGCAGAGCTTTCCGAGCTTTGCTTTACGGCGGGAGCGGATGTTGTCGCACAGACAATACAAAAGCGTTCGCATCCCGATTCGGCAACATATATCGGAAAGGGCAGACTTGAGGATCTTCGTATATTCTGTGCAGATGAAGATATTGACTTACTTGTCTTTGACGGAGAGCTGACACCCATTCAGCAGCGTAATATTGAAAGAGAAACCGATGTTCGTGTCATTGACAGAACAACGTTGATACTTGATATTTTTGCGCTTCATGCAAGAAGCGGCGAGGGTAAGCTACAGGTGGAGATTGCTCAGCTTAAGTATGCGCTTCCGAGACTCGGCGGAAAGGGTACAGAGCTGTCAAGGCTCGGCGGAGGTATCGGCACGAGAGGCCCCGGTGAAACAAAGCTGGAATCCGACAGACGTCATATCAGACGAAGAATAAAAACGCTTGAAAATGAGCTTGAAACACTCAAAAAGAGGCGCGAGCTTATAAGAAAGAGAAGAGAAAAAGACGGTATTACAACCGTTGCGATAGTCGGTTATACAAATGCAGGTAAAAGCACGCTGATGAATGCGTTGACGGATGCAGGTGTTATTGCAGAAAATAAGCTTTTTGTAACGCTTGATCCTACGGCAAGACAGCTGAAGCTTCCGGGTGGCAGAAAGGTTATGCTGATAGATACGGTAGGACTTATCAGAAGACTGCCGCATAATCTTGTCGAAGCCTTTTTGTCAACACTTGAAGAGGCGGCAAATGCCGATGTTATTTTAAATGTATGCGATGCATCGGATGAAGAGTGTGCAGAGCATTTAGAGGTTACCGAAAAGCTGCTCGAAGAGCTTGAGTGCAAGAATAAGCCGATCATATCGGTTCTCAATAAGTGTGACATTGCCGAGGATGTCGATGCATTACCCGTTATCGGCAAGAGCGTGCGTATCTCTGCATTGACGGGCGACGGACTTGACGAGCTTTTGATGACGATTGATAAGGTACTGCCGCCTACACGTATGAAGGTCAATATACTTTTTCCGTATTCATTAACGGGCGAGGTTGCAAAGCTTCGTGAGGACGGAGAGCTTCATTCAGAGGAGTACACAGAGGACGGAATCAAGCTTTGTGTCACAGCTCCGATTAGGCTTTTGGAGGATTATAAAGACTACATTATTTAAAAATAAAAATTTGTCAAACCAATTTCAAAAAAGGGTTGACAAATGAGATAAAATGTATTACAATCTTATAGCTGTCAGACAGCAGATATGGTGGGTATAGCTCAGTTGGTTAGAGCGCCAGGTTGTGGCCCTGGAGGCCATCGGTTCGAATCCGATTATCCACCCCATTTTATTGCAAGGTCTTGTACCTTGCATTTTTTATAAAATCTTAATATTGGGGTGTAGCCAAGGGGTAAGGCAACGGACTTTGACTCCGTCATCCGCTGGTTCAAATCCAGCCATCCCAGCCAGAAAAGAACCAAGGTTCCGATACGAAATGTATCGTAACTTTGGTTCTTTTGTTAAAAACAATGTTATACAAGCCTTTGTAGTATATAGCACCGTACAATAATGTTTGTTTGATTATGTATTGATTTTCTGTAATTAAAATGCTAAACTTATATTAATTATTTAGTGTGGGCTAATGGGGTTGAAAGAAATATGAATTTGTCAAAACCGCAAAGATTAATATACGATATGGAGCGATTTGCCGGAGGGGCAATTTCTGTAATATGCGGCAGTATGCTTGTTGACGGTAAAAAGGATACAGACGTTCTGAAAAGTGCAGTAAACAAGCTTTATGAGCACAATGATGCGTTGCGTATTCGCATCGGTGAAAGTGGCGGCAAGGCGAGCCAGAGCGTAGAAGAGTACAAAGAACGAGAAGTTAAGGTACTGTATTTTAACGATAAGGACGAGCTTGACTGCTATGCCGAAAAGCAGGCAAGGGAAGGCATCGACATATTCGGTAATTTGTGCGAAATTGACCTCGTGATATTGCCTGAGCAGTACGGAATACTTGTAAAGCTTCATCACATTGTGGGCGATGCATGGACGCTTTCCTTGATCGGAACACAGTTCAATGCGTTTGTAAACGGAGATGCAGTTGAAAGATTTTCATATATCGACTATTTAAAGAGTGAAGAAGAATATGTTCAAGGTCGCCGATATGTAAAAGACAAAAGCTATTTTGTTGATCAGTTTAAAAAGTGTGATGATCTTGTCTATATTAACGATAAAAAAAGCGAATCGTTGTCAGCGAACAGAAAAACATTTGTAATAGATGAAGAGAAAACGAAACAAATAACGGAATATACGAAGGCGAAAAACAGTTCGGTATTTATGCTGTTTACTGCGATATTGGCGGCATATATAAATCGAACCAATATTAATTCCGAGAGATTCTATATAGGCACGGCGATGCTTAATCGCAGCGGCACAAAAGAGAAAAATACCATGGGCATGTTTGTCAATACAGCGCCGATGCTTATAGAGCTCAATAATGAAAAAACATTTTCAGAGAACTTGAAAGCTGTTGAGACGACGGCACTTTCCGTGCTTCGTCATCAGAAGTATAACTACGGTGACCTGCTTGAAGAACTGAGAGCAAATCATAAATTTAATGAAAAGTTATATGATGTTATGCTCAGCTATCAGAACGCTAAAGTTCTCGGTGGAGAGATTGAAACAACATGGTATCACAGCGGGATGCAGACAGAGAGTCTGCAGATTCACATTGATGACCGTGACAGTGAAGGTATATTCCGTGTTCATTATGATTATCTGATAGAGAAATTTACCGAACACGAAATCGAGAAAATGCACGAACATATCTGCAATTTGCTTTTCGATGCAATCACAGATGACAGCAAAAAGATATATGAATTAAATATTCTTTCTTCAGAAGAAAAACAAACTCTTATGTTTGATTTCAACGATACCGTTTTCGATTATCCGAAGCATAAATGCGTTCATCAACTGTTTGAGGAACAGGTTGAGAATAACCCTGACAAGGTTGCAGTTGTTGCCTGCGACAAGACTCTTACATACAAAGATCTTAACGAAGAAGCAAACAGAATTGCACATTCGCTCATTGAAAAAGGCATTGGCAGAGGCGACATTGTTGCATTTATTTTGCCGAGAAGAAGTTATCTTATCGCTACAATGTTAGGTATACTTAAATCCGGTGCAGCGTATATGCCTATCGATCCTGATTATCCACAAGATAGAATAGATTATATGATTGAGGACAGCGGTGCAAAGTTTTGTGTAACAGATGAAAATATATCTGAACTGCTTGATAATTCGAATGTTAATAATCCTGATGCAATTGTTGACGGTACAGATAATTGCTACTGCATTTATACATCAGGTTCTACAGGTAAGCCTAAAGGAACACTCCTCACTCACAGCAATGTTGTCAACTATGTGAATAATAATAATAATAACGTAGTGCATAGTATAATCAAAGAAAGTTATAAAAACATTGTTTCTGTAACAACAGTTGGTTTTGATATTTTTGTTACGGAAAGTTTGCTTCCCCTTGCAAACGGTATGGAAATTGTACTTGCAAGTGAAGAACAGGCAAAGCTGCAAAGTAAGCTTAATGATTTGATTAAAGCAAACCCTGCTGATGTTCTGCAGACTACACCCACAAAAATGAAGTCCCTTATCGTTGACAAGAACTATATTGATTATCTTAAAACAGTTAAAGTAATCATTCTCGGCGGTGAGGCTCTTGAAAGTTCGCTTGTTGAAGAACTGAAAGAATTAACTGATGCTGAAATCTTTAATATTTACGGACCCACGGAAGCAACCGTATGGGTAACGAATGCTGAAGTTAAAGATACAGATATCACAATTGGTAAGCCCATAGCAAACACACAGATTTACATTGTAGATAAATATATGAAGCCTGTTCCGATAGGGGTAACAGGTGAGCTGTGTATTGCCGGCGACTGTGTCGGTGCAGGTTATCTCAACAGACCTGAACTCACAGCTGAAAAGTTCATCGATAACCCCTTCGGGGAAGGCAAGATGTATAAAACAGGTGATCTTGCCTATTGGAGAGAAGACGGAAATATCGCCTATGTTGGCAGAAATGACTTCCAAGTTAAAATCCGTGGTCTTCGTATCGAGCTTGGTGAAATTGAAAATGCCATTTCAAGTGTTGACGGAATAAATATGTCTGTTGTGGTTGTTCGCAAAAACAGCGAAGGCAGACAGTTTATCTGTGCTTTCTATACAGGTGAAGAAAAGTCGGCTCAGGACATCAAAGCTGTTATCGGTGAAAAACTGCCGAAATATATGCTCCCGCATATTTTTACTCATCTCGCTGAAATGCCTCTTACTTCAAGCGGTAAAATCAGCAGAAAAACTCTGCCTGAAATTGACCTTGAAAACATCGAAACAGCAGTTGAGTTTGTGGCTCCGAAAACAGAAGCAGAAGTGGCTCTTGTTGATTCGATCAAAGATGTTCTCAGCTGTGAAAGAGTCAGCATACTTGACAACTTCTTTGATATCGGTGGTGACAGCCTTAAAGCGATTGAGCTTACAAGTCAGCTTGAATCAAGAGGTTATGAAGTTCAGGTAAGAACTATCTTTGACTGCGAAACAATTCAGGAACTTGCAAAAGAACTTACTGTAAAAGCAGTTGCAACAGTAAAAGTTGAATACGGTAATGTTATGCCGGCAACACCTGCACAGATGCGTGTATATACTGCACAGAGCGTGAATGCAGATTTGACCCTTTACAATATTCCTTATGTATTTAAGGTCGAAAGTCTTGATGTAGATAAACTGCAATTTGCAATTAACAAACTTATTGAAAGACACGAAAGTTTAAGAACTCACTTTGAAAATCAGAACGGTCATATTATGCAGGTTATTGATGATACTGCAGAATGTAAAGTGGAGCAGATTAAAGGCTCGTCAGAAGAAACAATCCTCCCGTCTGCGAATGAATCGCAGACACCCTCCTTTACACAAGGAGGGCTTGATGAAGTTGTTAACTCGTTCATTTGTCCTTTTGATTTAGAAAAATCTCCACTTCTTCGAGTAGGATATCATGAAAATACTGTTATGATTGATATTCATCATATCATCTCTGACGGTGGTACTATGCCCGTATTCTTCAAAGAACTCAATGAACTGTATATGGGCAGAGAGCTTGAAGATAATGCTGTTCAGTATGGTGAGTTTGCTGTTCAGAAAGTGAATCTTGAAGAGAGCGAAAAATATTGGCTTTCAGTTTTTGATGACGAAATACCTGTTCTTGAACTTCCTACAGATATGCCGAGAACGGACAAGCAATCTTTTAACGGAAGTTCTGTTTATGATGTCATTGATATTGATTTGCATAACAGAATCACAGCAAAATGCAAAGAACTTAATATCACACCTTATGTGTTCTATATGTCATGCTTCAACATTCTTCTTGCAAAGCTTTCGGGCAATGAGGATATTGTTGTAGGCATGCCTGTAAGCGGTAGAAGTGCAAAATATCTTGACACAATCGGTATGTTTGTAAATACCATTGCGTTGAGAAGTAAACCCGAAGGAACGAAACCTATTACGGCTTTTCTCACTGAAGTTAAAGCTAATTCAATTTCTGCTATTGATAATCAGAATTATCCCTTTGGCGAACTTGTAAAGAAACTGGGTATTGAAACAAGCGGCAGAAATCCGTTGTTTGATGTCATGTTTGCTTATCAGAGTGAGCAGATGACAGATGTTATCTTTGGTGATAAAAAGGCAGAGCTTCTTCCTGTACCAATTACATCAGCAAAGTGCGATTTTACATTCAACATCATGCCGAGGAATGACGATGTTGTTGTAATGGTAGAATACTGCACAGAGCTTTACAAAGAGAAGAAGATACAGAAGTTTATCAATGCTTTCAAACTTATTCTTGGACAATGTATTAATGAAAAAATACTCATCAAAGATGTTGAAGCAATGAATGATGAAGAAAAGCAAACACTTCTTTTTGATTTCAATGGCACAGCAGTAGACTACCCAAGGGATAAGTGCGTTCATCAGCTCTTTGAAGAACAGGTTGAGAATAACCCTGACAAGGTTGCTGTTATTGCATGTGACAAGACTCTCACATACAAAGAACTTAATGAAGAAGCAAACAGAATTGCACATTCGCTCATTGAAAAAGGCATTGGCAGAGGCGACATTGTTGCATTTATTTTGCCGAGAAGAAGTTATCTTATCGCTACAATGTTAGGTATACTTAAATCCGGTGCAGCATATATGCCGATTGATCCTGACTATCCGCAGGACAGAATTGACTATATGCTTTCGGATAGCGGTGCAAAGTTTCGTGTTACGGATAAGAATATATCTGAACTGCTTGATAATTCGAATGTTAATAGTCCTGATGCAATTGTTGACGGTACAGATAATTGCTACTGCATTTATACATCAGGTTCTACAGGTAAGCCTAAAGGAACACTCCTCACTCACAGCAATGTTGTCAACTATGTGAATAATAATAATAATAACGTGGTTCATGGCATAATTAAAGAAAGTTACAAAAATATTGTATCTGTAACAACAGTTGGTTTTGATATATTTGTAACCGAAAGCTTGTTGCCACTTACAAACGGTATGGAAATTGTACTGGCAAGTGAAGAACAAGCAAAGTTACAGAGTAAACTTAATGATTTGATTAAAACAAATCCTGCTGATGTATTGCAGACTACACCAACAAAAATGAAGTCCCTTATCGTTGATAAGGAACAACTCGATTATCTTAAAACGATTAAGGTTATCATTCTTGGCGGTGAAGCACTTGAAAGTTCACTTGTTGAAGAACTTAAAGAATTAACCGACGCTGAAATATTTAATATCTACGGACCGACAGAAGCAACTGTATGGGTCACAAATGCAGAAGTCAAAGATTTAGATATCACTATCGGTAAACCTATAGCAAACACACAAATATATATTGTAGATAAATATATGAAGCCTGTACCAATCGGGGTAACAGGTGAACTCTGCATTGCGGGTGATTGTGTGGGAGCAGGTTATCTTAACCGTCCTGAACTTACAGCTGAAAAGTTCATCGACAATCCATTTGGCGAAGGTAAAATGTACAAAACAGGAGATCTTGCCTATTGGAGAGAAGACGGAAATATCGCCTATGTTGGCAGAAATGACTTCCAAGTTAAAATCCGTGGTCTTCGTATCGAGCTTGGTGAAATTGAAAATGCCATTTCAAGTGTTGACGGAATAAATCTTTCTGTTGTAGTTGTTCGCAAAAACAACGAAGGCAGACAGCTTATCTGTGCATTCTATACAGGTGAAGAAAAGTCGGCTCAAGAAATTAAAGCTGTTATCGGTGAAAAACTGCCGAAATATATGCTCCCGCATATTTTCACGCACCTCCCGGAAATGCCACTAACTTCAAGTGGCAAAATCAGCAGAAAAACTCTGCCTGAAATCGACCTTGAAAATATCGAAACAACCGTAGAATACATTGCTCCCGAAACGGACAGACAAAGAGAGCTTTGCAAACTCATGGAGTTTACGCTAGGACTTTCTCGTATCGGAGTTAACGATAACTTTTTCGATATGGGTGCAGACTCCCTCAAGGCGATTGAATTTGCTTCAAAAGCTCACAATGAAGGCATTTATTTCAGCTTGCAGAATGTGTTCGATTATCCAACGGTAAAAGAGCTTTGTGACTGTATTGAAAACGGTGACAAGCAAACAGTATCGTTTGCCGAAGTTGATTTTTCAAGGATAAATACTGTATTGTCTAAAAACAATCCCGGATATATAAAGGCGCCTGAAAAGCGTGATGTCGGAAACATTTTGCTTGCAGGCGCAACAGGTTATTTGGGTATACATATTCTTGCAGACTTCCTTGATAATGATAACGGTATTGCGTACTGTCTTGTCAGGGGTAAAAATCAGAATGACAGTGAGCAAAGATTTAATGAACTGCTCAGTTTCTATTTTGATGATAAGTACAACGAAACAGACAGAATTGTTGTTATCTGTGCCGATTTACAGAAAGATTTATTCGGTCTTTCACAGGACAAGTATAATGCTTTGCTTGACAATGTTGAAACTGTTATAAATGCTGCAGCAAGTGTTAAACATTACGGTTCATACAAGTACTTCTACGAAGTCAATGTTGAAACGGTCAAGAAGCTCATTGAGTTCACTAAACAGGCTGATGCTGTGCTGATACATACCTCAACATTAAGTGTATCGGGCAACAGCTTTGCTGATGAATTTGACGGTTATGTAAGCCGGGACGAGAAACATTTCTTTGAAAGCAGTCTGTATATCGGGCAACCTCTCGATAATGTTTATGCACGAAGCAAGTTTGAAGCGGAAATCGCAGTTCTTGAGGCTGTTGCTGACGGCTTACCTGCACACATCATGCGTATGGGCAATTTGACAAATCGTTTCAGTGACGGCAAGTTCCAGAAAAATCACGAAAGCAATGCTTTCTTACAGCGTGTCAGAGCAGTTTTAAATCTCGGTGTTGTACCCGATTATCTTATGGAACTGTATTCAGAATTTACTCCCATTGATGAAGCCGCCAACGCTGTAATGACTATTACAAGACATTTTGATCCTGATTACTCTGTTTTCCATATCAACAGTGTTAAAGTGGTTTACATGGATAAGCTTTTCGAATATTGCAATAAACTCGGGTTCGAGGTGAAAACCGTTTCGGGCATTGAGTTCTCGGTTGCATTGAAAAATACTGCAAAGCAGTCGGGCACTGAATATATCTTTGAAACATTCATCAACGATCTCGATGAAAACGATAAGCTCAATTATGACAGCAACATTCGCATCGAAACAGATTTTTCAGTGGAATATCTTAAAAAGCTCGGTTTCGAGTGGAATAATATTGATATTGAGTATATTAAGAAATATGTAGAGTATTTCAGAAAGATAGGTTATTTGAAATGAAAAAAAGATATATATAAACAGTTGACTGATGAGATAATGTATAACAATTCCAGGCAGGACACATACACAAATTATGCTTATGTGCTCGTTGCAGCGGTTTGGGCACTTGCCTTTTCTGTGCAAAATGAATGGATAGCTCTTATTCCTTTGTTTGTTCTTATACCAATTTGCTTACGAATATCGGACTGCAGATATTCAATTGCTTTTTTAGCATCATATATAAAAGTGTTTTTAGAATCCGAAGAAGATTTGGGATGGCAAACTATGCATGTAAAGTATTATAAAAATAATAAAAGAACCATAGTTCATTTAAATCAGTTCTTAATATGATTAGTAGTTGTTTCTTAATAAGATGAAGTATAAAATCAAAGTATGAAAGAATTCTTGAAATCTTTCTTTTTGGTTGGATATGGTATTAATTGCCTTTTCAAAAAGTATACCTTTATTCGTCAGAATAAAAACTTCAAGGGGCTGAATGATGCGTTAAAACAGTTCGCATCATTCAGCCCCTTAAGGATATTATGAAAAATATTAATGGTTTGTCACATTGTACTGCACAGAATCAATAATTCAGCCTTCCAGACCTTCAAGCATCTGTGCAAAGAGAGTGTTAGCCCAGGCGAACCATACTCTGGTGAACTTTTCGGGATCATCAACGTGGAACGACTCGTGCATAAAGAATGTACCTGCGTGAGTTTTGCTTAACATTTCAAGACACTCGTTTATTTCATTCTTGTCATTACTTGTGATTATCTGCATTGCAAGAGCAATGTGCCAGATATGGTTTTTCGGAGTATGCGGACTGCCGATACCCTTTGCAACGGTACCCTCAAAGTAATACGGATTATCCTTGGATAGGATGAAGCGCCTCGTGTTCTGATAAATCTCATCCTCCTTGTCGCAATATCCGATATACGGTGCGGCAAGAAGACTCGGAGAATTGGCATCATCCATAAGATTGTAATTGCCGAAACCGTCCGTTTCATATGCGTAGATTTTGCCGTACTTCGGATGGTTGACAATAGCATAGGTATTGATACCGTCATCAATCTCTGATGAAAGCTTTTTGCATTTATTTGCAAGCTCCTCATTCCCGAAGCAGTCACGAGCCATCTCTTCTGCATATCTCATTGCAACAACAGCCATCATATTGGAGGGTACAAGGTAGTTGAAAATACACGAATCATCGGACGGACGGAAGCCTGACCATGTCATACCTGTAAAGTTAACGGGTCTGCCGTATCCGTCAAAGGGGAGTGTATCGGACGGGGGACAGTTTGTTCTGCCGAAAAAGTAGGTCGAGTTTTCTGCGTGTCGCTGTTCTTTTATAAAGTGATCAGTAATCGTACAGAGCATTTTTTCGACATCTTCTGTGAGAATTTTCTGATCGTTTGTTACCTTGTAATATTCATACAGCAGGAAAACAGAGGCGCACAGAGAGTCAACCTCATATTTTCTTTCCCAGATAAGATCGTGATCAAAATCGGAAGGATCTTTCCATTTTTCGGGATTAGGCTCTGCATTGAATGCATTGGAATACGGATCAAGATTTACGTATGCGGCGTGTCTTGCGATGACACCTCGCAGAATCTCTTTGAGTTCCTCGTCCTGCGGCGCATATTTTATATACGGCTTCAGCTGTGCGGCACTGTCGCGAAGCCACATTGCAGGGATATCGCCGGTAATAATAAAGTAACTGCCGTCATCAAGTTGCTTTGCGGTTGTTTCGATAGTATTCAGAAAGCATTGTTTTGAAAGAGGAGCAAGTGAAGGGAAAATGCGCTCCATCTTTTCTTCAAGCTCAGCAGCCTTTTTTATCAATATATCCGGTGTTTTCATAACAAATCTCCTTTAAGTTGTTATGCACATTATACAGTATCGGTGCGTGTTTTGCAATAAAAAGATTCTTCGCTTTCGTTCGGAGAATCCGACTGAGCCGAAGGCGAAGAATCCTTGATATCAGTATTGAACTATGCTTTTTTTGTAAATATCAACGGCCTTTGATACGAGCATCGAAAGCTGTATGGAAAGCTTGTAGAATATTACAGAAACTGTGTCTGAGGAGATAACCTTGCCGTCCTTGTCCAGTATCTCGACGGTTATATTCGCTTTTTTGGCACCGATCAGACCCTTACAGGTGACTTTGCCGTTTTCATCAACAAGCACCTTTTTGTTATCCGATGACCAACGTACGGTAAATTCATCGGGAAGGTCAAGGTTGATGCCGAGCTGAATTGAAGCTTTTGTATACAGCGAGAAAAAGCCGAGCTTTTTGTGTACGAAGCTGACCGAGCTGTCGTTTTCCAGAATATCAACCGTACTCTTTTCAACGGTTACGGTTACGGTGAATTCCACTGTTTTTGTAATGTTTCCGAATGTGTAATAAACAGTAACGACCTTTGTGCCGATCGAATCAAGAGTGACAAGTCCGACATTGTAATCATCAATTACCTTATCGGTGCCGTTGCTGTAATATGCCGTGACTTTCATTCCCGAAAGGTCAAGCACTTCACCGATACCGTATTCGGTCTTTATCGGGAGAGAGGATATCTCTATACGGTCGACAACAGTCTCTACCTCGATAACTGCAAATTCGCTGAAATGATCAGTTTCAAAAACGATGTAATTGCCGTCAATCGTGTTTGCAAAGCGTACAAGGGGATTTACGATATCCTCCGTTACGTGATAAACCTTGCACTTATTCGGGTCAACGCCGTCCTTTAACCTGATTTTGACAGTTACGGTGCCGTCAGGCTGAACGATAACGGCATTGTATAAAAGGTTGATGTCATAAAAGTGGAGGCTTCTGATAGAGCCGCCTACGGCAAAGTTTGTTCCCTCGTAATTTGAGGGATCTATCTCTTCGACAGCGAGCAGAGTTTCGGGCTTTATCTCTTTTGCGGTTGCAGAAACGATAACTCCGCATTCCTCGTGACGAAGCACGACCGAAGCGTATTCAAGAGCATTTACGGCATCTGTAATAGCCTTTGCAAACGAGTTTACTCTTTCCTGTTCAGAGATGTTCAGCGAATAATCAACCGCATTTACGGCAGTATCAAGTTGTATCAGAGATATCTGAGAATAATACCGCCTGTCTATTTTTTGTGCAGTCTCTAAAGCCTCTTCAACCGCCGAGTAATCGGCAGGGAGATATTCGAGATTTTGAAGCGCATCTTCAATTGCTTCTGCCCATAAATCAACCTGTGACTGCTTGTCTACGCTCAGATTGTATTCGACAGCGGAAAAAGCATCGTAAAGAGCTGACAGACTGTCTGTAGTGTAGAGTGAGCGATCAAGCTTGTCTGCAGATTCTTTCAGAGTATTGATTCTTGTGTAGTCAGCGTCTTTGTACGAGAGCTCGCCTAACGCCTTTTCAATCGCTTCGCACCACGCATTAACCATTTCCTGTGTCAGATCGTCCGCATCAAGATTGACAGCGGAAACTGCCGCATCAAGCTTTGAAAGACTGTCGTCCGTGTATAACGTGCGGTCGATCGCTTCTGCACGGTTAATGGCATCTTTAAGATTAGAGTCCTCGATATTATTGTTGTCCGGATTAAAACCGCTGTCATCGGGAAGTGTGGCTGAGGTGTCGGTGCTGCCGGGTACTGCGAGAGCTGCAGCCGCCTGAAGAAGAGTCAGTTGATATGTGTCGTACTGTGTCGTATCGTAGCCTTCCGACCTCTGATTTTTGATCCACGACCAGTAGTTTGATCGAAGATTACTCTTGTTAATTCCTTTTGTTTGTACGGAGAATAATGCAGTAGAGTCAGTTTGACTGTCTTTATATTCGCTGTAACAAGTTGTCTGAATATAGAAGCTTCCGCCGAGGACAGCTTCAATTTGTGTAGCACTTGTTCCGATAATCATCGGAGAAAAATTGCCTACATAACCTGATCCTTTTTCCAGCCACGAAGCCTCCTCATACCATGCAGTAAAGTTTGGATAGTAGGAGCTATTTGAGAATCTTGTTGAGTCATAGATTAGCTGAGCGCTTCCGATTACTGTGTAACTGCTGCTGTCACTATCGCTGCCGGAGGCGTTTTCACCCATGGTCACGCCGTTGATGTTAAGTCTGATTTTAGAGTAAGCATCCGAATGAACGCTGTTTTTGTTTGTGCATTCACACCATACATTATAACTCTGATGGTTGTTGAAAAGAATAGTATAAGCGTGCTGTGTGTATGTTTGATTATTGCAAATGTATGTAGCTGTCCACTTAAGAAAACGATAGGTGTTGGCAGCTATTGCGCTCGAAATAGTGAGTGCTGTCATATTTGCGCTATAGGAGCTCGTACCCATCCAACCGGTGCTTGCTATCGCCGTGTCAGCACGTGTAACATCGCCTATAGTCATTGCGGTAATGCCGGATGTGGTGGTTGATGTCGAAGAGGGAACTGCGTATCCGCTATTTGTATTGCCGGCGAAAGCGTTTGAGGACAGCTCGCAAGTGATTCTGATGCTTGTCGCACCGGGAAGATTCCAGTATACAAGCGCTCCGGAGGCTGCAGTAGAGAGAGGCGTATTTTGAGTAACCGCACCGTTTGTGTTAACACCGTAGTAATACTGACCGACAGTTCCTTTGTTATTCATATAGATAACTTCAGGAACATAGAACGTGGGTTTATAGAAATACCTGTATTCAAGCTCGTCAAATGCCTTTACGATAGCTTCATACCACGAATCAATCGTTTCCTGTGTCAGATTTTCCGCATCAAGATTGACAGCGGAAACCGCCGCATCAAGCTTTGCAAGACTGTCGTCCGTGTATAACGTGCGGTCAAGCTCCCCTGCACGCTCAATGACATCCAGAAGCTTTAGGTTGTTGATCAATACATACGGAATGCTGTTATCTGTTGCGTATGTGTGAGCAGGGGAGTTTCTGTAACAGTAAATTGTCAAATTTCTGCAAAACTCAAATGCATCGTAACCGATAGTCGTATGAGCGGGAATGGTTATTTTTGTGAGCTGTGAACATCTATCAAAAGCATCATCACCGATTGATTTTACGCTGTCGGGAATAATTACTTCGGTTAAAGCGGAATTGCTGGAAAATGTTTGGTCACCGATAACAGTCAATCCGTCTTCAAGCTTCAGGTATCTGTTCTCTGTGCAGAAGTAGAAAGCGCGTAAGCCGAAATCTTTTACTGTTTTCGGAATCGAAATACTTTCGAGTTCGCTGTTTTCGAATGCCTCGATGCCAATGTATTCAAGACCTTGATTGAAATTGATTTTCTTTAAGTATGAATATTGAAAAGCGCCTTCAAGTATTCTTTTGCACTGGCTTTGAACGGTGTATTCATTAAGCTTTGCTTCTCTTAAAGAGACAATAAGGTCTTTTTTGTCGCCTGTATAAACAACGCTGTTTTGATCAACAAACAAATAAGGGTTATCTTCGTCTATTGTTATCTTTTTCAGTGAAGAGAAATATGATAACAGAATGCCGACTTTTTTTAAGTTTTTCGGAAAATGAATTTCCGTCAAAGCTGTATAGCCTAATGCGTAAGCGCCGATTCTCTCGGTGCTTTCCGGTAATGTTAACGCAGATAATTTGCTGCACTCATAAAAAGCGTAATCGTCGATATGTGTTAATTGGCTGTTCTCGGAAAAGTTAACTTCTTGGAGATTTTTACAACCGTTAAATGCATAGCCGCAAATATATTTAACACTTGAGGGAATGTTGACGCTTATGATGCGATCGCTATCTTCAAACGCTCTTGCTGCGATACAGGTCGTGCCTTCTTTTATGGTAAACTCGGATTCGGTTACAGGAATACTGCCTGAATAACCGACAAAAACATTACCGGCATATACGGCACCGGCAGGATGATTTTCAAGCCAATATGAACCTGTAAAGGCAAATCGTCCGACATAAACAAGGCTATCGGGAAAAGTTATTTCACTAACTCTTGTGCCTCGGAATGCCTCGTCAGAAATAGCTATGGTGCCTTCCTTTACGCTGACAGAAAAGGAAATATCCGTGCCCGAAGGGTGATAGCCTTTTTTGAATTTGTAAAGCATCCTACCAAGATAAACAGGTTGGTCGTCGGGATGTGATTCAAACCAAGGCGAATAAGTGAATGCAGTAGAGCTGACACTGCGCAACATACTGTTTTCTCCGACGGTAATTGTCCTAAGGCTGTTGTTGTTGCCATAGGAGCCCGGAAAACCGCCTCTGATTTCTTCAACGGTAGAGGCAATGTGAAGCTCGGTAACATTCTCGCAATATATAAATGAGCCGTATCCTATGCTTGTTATACCTTCTTCAATTACAACTTTTTTTATGCTGTATTTAAAATCGTTCCATGGTGCATAACCTTCTATTGAATATGATGAAGCTCTGAAATCATACATATCACCTGTACCGCTGATGGTCAGTACGTCATTTTCATCAAGATACCATGTTGCATTATCGCCGCACTTGAAATTGAGTGTGGCATCGGTCTTTATTGTCAGACCCTCAAAACCGGTTACAAACGAAAGAGTAATAGTTGCCGCAACAAGAATCAAAGAAAGCAATCGCTTCATAAAAGCACCCCACAAGTTAAGTATATATAAATAATAATATAAAATCAGAATTCTTGCAATAGATTATTTAAAATACATTACACGGCAAAAGTCTTCACTTCTGCCGTGTAAATGCCGGTTACCATGCGTAACGGAATAAAATTGTTAACAGATGCAACAGATTGTCAACAAGATCGTGAAGCTTGACCTTAAAGAAGTTATCAAAAATTTCTCTGATAAGCTCCTTAAAAGAGGAGACATATGTCTGCGGTCTTATCTTGATATCAGCAGAGGCGATGGCCTTGATCTCATTGCCGAAATAATCTTCGCCGTAACACGTAACAGAGATTTCACATTCACCCTCACTGATCGCCGTTACCTTTCCTTCATCGTCAACCGTGGCAATGTCAGGATTACTCGATGTCCAGTTTCTTCTTAAAGTTTTAAAATTACATACGGGAAGAAGCTTTACCGACTCATCAACCTTTAATGTATGCCTAACGGTCATTACCGCTTCGGGAGAAAAGTATTCTGCATAGATAACGATATCCTCGTTTTTTAGTTCATAAGGACTCCACCGTGCAATACAGCCGGGCTTTTGCGGAACATCAGGCTCGTCAAGCTTTTCCGTACCGTCCGTAAATTCCACAACAGCCACAACCTCACCGTTTGCCATAAACGTAGCCGAGAAAGTATCTTTTGTGATAAGTACATTACAGCTTTGCGCCGATAACTCAGCTTCGTTCAAATCAATGTCAAAAGTTGACCCTTGATCTATAATGAATTTGATTTCGGTTTCGACAGATTCGGCAACGTCCTTAGCTGTGAACACTAATGTACACAGTACACCGTTATCGGTATAATTCTCTTCTGCCAGCGCATCCTCCCACAACAGATTATACGGATTAGCGATTATTTTATTGCCGAAATACGCAGTATTGTCGCCAAAAATCTCACCGTTGCGGACATCAATAAGCTCAAGCTTCTCCGATTCATAAGAAATACCCATCTTCATTGCGATAAGTCCGGGATTGTTTCTGATAAAAACAGGAACCTCGAATGTCTTGCTGCTGTTTATCGTCACGTTTTCCGCATAAATGTTTGATTCTGACTCCGAAGAGCTTTCAACAAAAACATAACCGCTTTGGAGATAAAATGGGATTTCGTTCAAATCAACATTAAAGGTCGATCCCATATCAATGCTTAAGTGTATTTCGGTTTTGCTGTCTGTCGGTTCGGACAATATTTTGAAGTACAGCGTTGCCAGCGTACCGTCCCCGGTATAATTTTCTGTCGCCAAGGCATCCTCCCACAGCAATGTATAAGGATTTGCTGTCGTATCCTTTCCCAAAAAAGCGTGTCCCGTACCGAAAACATCACCGTCAGAAACCTCGGTCAATTCAAGCGTTTCCGAATTATATCCGATATATAACCGCATTGCAATAAGCCCCGGATTATTGCAAAGGCTTATTTTAACGGCTACGATATCTCCGACTTTTCCGTTTACGCTTTCTGCTGTTACTGTGGGCTGAACGCTAGCGAGAGCAATTATTGATGCAGGGATAATTGATATCATAACAACAATTAAAAGACTGATTATTTTTTTCATTATCAACAGACCGTCCTGTCTTTTAATTTATGGGAGTTTACTGAAGAACTACGTCCCAACCGCCGGAAAGGAATCTTCTCATTAATACGACATCCTTGAGATCTGCTATATTGTCACCGTTAACATCCGAGTTTTTCTCATCAACGGTAACATCCCATCCGCCGGCAAGCCAACGTCTTAAAATAACAACGTCTTTAAGATCGACAACGCCGTCTTCGTTTGAATCACCGGGTAAGCGATCCGTTACTTCAATGCCACCGCTTACAACTTCAAATTCAACTTCGTTAATTTCTGCATCAAAAGTCGAGTTCTGAACATAATTGAGTGTTATGGGTAATGTGCCGAGAGCGGCATCCTCCGACAACTCAAAGGTTAATGTTACGATAATGCCGTCTTCGGTATAGTTTTCCTCTGCAAGAGCGTCCTCCCAGAATACCGTATACGGAACCTGTGTAAGGCCTTTGCCGCTTACCATTGTGCCGTTACCCAACAGTCCGCCGTCAGTGACGTTGATCAGAGTTAATGCCGTTGTGTCATATGAAATGTTGAGAGATGTAGCGATAATACCGGGGTTGTTTTTGATCTCGATCGTTATGTCAACCTGATCACCGGCTCTGGCGGTAGGGGTGGACATTATAAGCTGAGGTGCGTTTGTGTCAACCTCTCTTTCAATAACGGTAATGGTAAATGATGTTGTTGCGTCTGTAAGGTCGGTGGTTACGATTATTTCATGTGTGCCGACGGTGTTGATGTAATTATCCGGGCAGATCATTCCCCAATGTTCTGCATCAAGTGTTTCTTCTGTGCCGTCATTGTAGGTTGCTTTTATTATAAGTCCGGTTGAATCTAAAAGTTCACCTATATTGTAAACTGTTTTGTCCGGGGCAGCAGCTACATATATGTCAACAATGTATTTTGCTTTCCACTGTGCATAGAGAGTAACTGTTGCACCGTTTGTGGAGGTCAGGTTGTTTACTGTAGCTTTGTCAGCGTATGATGTGCCGCTACCGTCGGCTTTGGTGTTCCAACCGCTGAATGTATAACCTGTCTTTGTAAAGGTGTTTGCGGTAAGAGCTTTTGCTGTGCCGTATGTCATGGCGAGGTTCGACATCGAACCGCTTGTTGCACCGTTACCGTCAAATTTGATGGAATAGGTTGTTGCAGGAGCTGTTCCGGTCGTCTTAAAGCTCTTTACATCAGAATAGTATTTTTTGCCGCCGATGTCTATGAAGAATTTGTAATAATACGTCGTGCCCGGCTGAAGGTCCTTTATGTTATACCACATTGTGATTGTATAATTGTTTGTTGAGCCGGGTTGTTCGGTTTCTTTCAGGGTCATATTTGTTGAGGTTGTGCCAAGGTAGTATCCTAATGAGTCAATAGGCATACCTATTATTTCGGCATCAATTCTGGCACCGGTATTTGTGATGTTGCTTGAAGAAGCGCTTTTAAAATAATTTGCAGCAGAAACCTTGTCGTATTTGCTGGAGTGAATATAATAATCAATGACGCTGATGTCGTATGTTTTGTCCCAACGGATTTTGCAAGCGTTTCCGGTGCCTGACAGGTTGCATTCAACAACCGTTATCGTATCACCGCTGCGAGCGATTACAACTGCAGAATGTGAGTCGTTATTAACTCTTATATAGTCACCGACAGCAACATTTTCGTTTTTATTGTATATCTTAGTCAGTGATGATTTTCTTTCTCCGAAAATGTCATAGAATATTTTTCCGGCAAAGCCGAAGCACTGAATGCCGCCGTCAAAATAGTTACAGTCATATTGTCCTGTGGTTGCAACTCCGTTATGAGTATAGCAACACGTTTGTGTTACAGTGTTTGCGTAGGATTCATTCTGATCTGCCCACAGTTCATCTGCGTTGTTGCTGGTTGCTGTGACCTTGTGATTCCAGAAATAGCCGTGCGGAAACTTGGTTCGCAAAGTTTGGATTCTGTCCGTAATGCCGTTTGCCGCTTGTGCAGATAAAGCTAAATTACTGTTTTTTGTTAACGGTGCAAAAGAAATGAGCATAACAAATGTCAAAAGTACCGCTATCGATTTGTTTAAAAATCTTTTCATAATATACTCCTTTTTAATTTGAATTATTAATAACGATTTTTACTGTGCTGAATTTTTGGTTATCACCTCCGAGCTGAATGTTGTTGAATTTAAATCACCCAAGCCATAGTATTAGACAACAACAAAAACGGAAAAGTTCAATAGTTTTGAAAATTTTTTAAAAAATTTTTTATGTCGAATTATTGATACTGTCTTGTGAATATGTTATATTTTGGATATAAACTTTAGGAGGCGGCTATGAAACAGACGGTTGACATCAAAAAGCTGGTGAGTGATGCAGCAGGCGGCAATGAAGATGCCTTTCAGCAACTTTACTCGGAAACGTATAAATCAGCATACCATACGGCGAGTCTCCTTTTGAAAAATCCGGATGATATCGAAGATGTGTTGCAGAATGTTTATATCAAGGCATACAAAAAGCTCTCGGAACTGAAAAATCCCGAGAGCTTTGAAAGCTGGTTAAAATCCATAGTTGAGAATGAAAGTAAGAATTACATAAAAAAAGAAAGACGGATCAATGCGCCCATCGTATTATTAAAAGATGAGAGCGATATCGGTACGGATGAATGGAGACAGCCTGTTCCGCAGGAGTATATGGAACGAGAGGACCTGAGAAACAGTGTTAGCGAAATACTGGATACACTGTCGCCTGAGGTGCGTGCGTGTATAGTTCTGTTTTACTATGAGCAAAGAAGTCTTAAGGAGATATCCGAGATACTTGAGATACCTCTCGGAACAGTAAAAACACGCCTTTATTACGGTAAAAAGCGTATAGAAAAAGCGTTCGACAAACTGCGCAAAAAAGATCCGACGCTTTACGGTATCGGTGCAATTCCTGTATTACTTGCTCTTTTTGCTTACCGAGCGAAAGACGCGGCAGCTGTTACGATACCAAAGATTGTTCTGCCGACCGTAGCGGGAACGTCGGCAACGGGGGCGGCAGTGACAGTCGGTGCAGCGGCAGCAGCTTCGACGACGGCAACCGCAACAGTAGCCGGCACGGGTGTAACGGCGACAGCGGCGGTATCGGTTGCCACAAAGGTAGCAGCTGTAGCACTTGCAGGATCGGCAGTAGTCGGAGGATCATTTGCAATTAAGAATCATGTTGAAACACAGGAAGAAAAAACGGCTGTTTCATCTGTATATGAGATTGAAGAACCAGCAACTGTTGTTGATATGATTACGATTGAGCAGACCGAAGAGGCGATAACGTTCAGTACTGAACGCCGTGAGACGACGGGAACAACAATTCCGAGGAGTTCGATGACTACACGTGCAACTACACAGGAAAGAACGACAAGAAGCACCTCGGCCAAAGCACAAGACACAACGCGAAAAGAAACAACAAAACCGACAACAACCAAAGCTGCTACAACCAAATCGACAACGACCAAACCTACAACGACAAAGAAAGAGACATCAACAGCCGAACAGACGGCGCTTGAGCAAGTTACATCGACAACAACGACAACGGCTCCTGCAGAACCTGAAACAATAACCACCACAACAGCGGTACAGGCGCCTTCCTTTACAATGTCGGGTGGAGTATTAACGGGGTATTCGGGAACGGGCAACAGAGTTTCCATACCGTCAAGTGTGGACTCAAACACGGTAACTGCAATAGGATCGGGAGCTTTTTTCGGTAATGAGGAGATTGTATCCGTAACGCTTCCGTCGACGGTAACACAGATAGGACAAGAGGCTTTTGCTGACTGCACATCGCTTTCTTCTGTTTCTTTGCCGTCATCTCTTCAGTCGGTAGGTATGGGAGCGTTTTACGGGTGTTCTTCATTGACATCCGTTAATATTCCGAATTCGGTACAGTCGATAGGCGATGAGGCATTTGCGTACTGTACGTCATTGAACACCGTTACCATTCCGTCAGATGTAACGTCAATAGCGTCGGATGCTTTTAGCGGTTGTGATTCACTGACAATAAGATGTGAGGAAGGATCGGCGGCACACAGCTTTGCACAAGGCAACGGAATCAACTTTGTATTAATATAAAAATTCCTCTCAGAGCAGATGACTTAAAGCTGTTCTGAGAGGTTTTTGATTATTTATTCAGTTTTTTAAAGAACAGGTTATCCTTGTGATCGGTTACTTTTTCAGAGAGTGCATCGAAATCATCAAATCGGAAAAGACCTGTTTTGTGATCTCTGACAGAGGAAGCTCCGAGGATGGAAAAACCTAATCTGCCGAGAGACAGATTTTTATACAGCACGTTTGTGCGTATAAAAATATTCTGTATGTCACCGAACTTAAAAAAATATGTTTTTTTGTTGAATATTCCGGTTGAATAAGTCAGAATTTCATCATCGGCGGCAAAGGTATATATTCTGTACTGGCAGAATGCAGCAAGCATGGAGACAGCGAATACAATCAGGGCAATCTGTAAATAGTTGGTGTAGATGTTTTTTAAAAACAGAGCCGCAAGCCCGAGGACAACAGAACGTACAACAGGAGAAACGAGTGCCAGAGGATGACAGCGACGAAGCTTCTCGGTACACCTGAAGTCGGGTGCACACAAAGAGAGAATCTCCTTTGCACGATTTTTATTGACCATTAATGACAGGTGTGTGGTTTCGTTCTTTTCGTTTCCGAGTCCTACAACGGCAAGGTCGATTGATACAAGCGAAAAGAAGCGCGCAAGGATCGGTTGGTTAATTATAACCGCATTGATTTTTTCGGTTTCAAAAACATAGTTACGCTTGTTGATAAGACCGCAACTGATGTATATCATATTGTCGCTTTTTTCAACAACATAGTTGCAGAGATTGAGCGTTCCGGGGATCAGCGAACCGACATAACCGATGACGGCGAATAACAGCCAGTACCACATATTACCGTCGCTGTTGCCGTCGGATGTCTCGAAGCGCGGCAAAACAAAAACCATAAAAACAGCAAACAATGTCTGCAAAATAGGGAATGAAAGCAGCTTTGTAACAAAAGCCTGTTTGTTGGAGAAGGCGGCAACGGTTGTGCGGTCTGACTTGTCGGTATCATCAGCTTCTGAACCGACGACTGATTGCTTTATCTGCATTAGCGTTTCTTTCAGCTGAACGGCTTCGCCGTACTTTAAAACAAACTTAAAATCGGTAGCGCTTGCGGTGCGGGAGGAGTTAAGGTCGATTTTGACCTTTGCGGTACCGATAAGACGTTCGAAAAAGTTTCTCTCAACATTGACAACCGCAATATTCTTGATGGGAAGACGGGAGGCAGAGTTGAACAGAGTTTTCTTTTCGTAAACAAAATCAGTATCTTCAATATGGAAAGTAGTCTTTTTCCAGTATCTGACCGAAATAAAAAGATACCACAGGCAAAAAAGAAGGAGTGCAATCAGCGCATAAATGATCTTATCATTGTAAAACTGTGCGTTGTAGATGAGAGCACGGTAGAACGAAAGTCTGAAAATATCAGGACCGTGATCTTTTAAAAAGCTGAAGCCGAAAACAAAAAGAAAAGCAAAAACGCCTGCGAGTCGTTCGATGATGATTGACGGATGGTTTCTTCTGGGACTGTCAAACATTTTCGTCAGTCCCTTCGGCTTTGATTTTTGCAAGAACGGATGTGTTAAGGTGCATTGCGATCTCGTCAGCGGTTTCGGGTTCGAGGAATCTGAAAGCGGCTGATGAGCCTGCTGTGGTAAGCCTTACCTTAGCGACCCCGACCATATTGTCAATGGGACCTTTCTGAATATCGATCTGATATATTCTGTCAATCGGAACGATTGTGCGTCGGATAAAGAACAATCCTTCGATAATCTCGATGCGGTCAGCTTCGATCAGATATTTATATCTGTTGAAACGTATTTTTGGCGTGATTGCAATATAGAGGAATGAGAAAAGCAAAACTGCACCGATAATAACAAAGCTGAAATATGACAGCTCATATCTGTAATAAAGTGAAGCGATTACAGACGGCATTACAAGAAAGATTGCAAGAGAAAGTGACGATGTAATGCGCATCAGCTTGACAGCCTTCAAAGAAGGAGTTCTGTAGTTTTTTTCGGACATTAAGGCGCCTCCGTACGTGATAATTCGTTGATAATACTAAAGTGATCGAGATAAAAGCTTTTGACAAAATCGTCATCGGCACCAAGACCGATAACAGTGCCGTGGTTGCCGGTTACGGTCGGCATAACATTCCAAATGCCTTTTGGAATATTATACTTATCAAAATCCTTGGCAGGCTCGATCAAAGGGGATTTTTGTGAAACGGTATTGACAACACCGTCGTTGGCAAGCCAGGATTCATCTACATCAATGCCGATATCTGACTTATACATAAATCTTCCCAGACGCTTGGAAAAGCCTTTAAGCGCAGGCAGCATTGCGTCTGTCGGGACATGACGTGTCTTGCCGTTTATGATTTTTTCTTCCGTGCCCTGAACGGCGAAAGAAAAGTAATAGATGTTCTGGAAGGTATGCAGATTGGAATTAAGCTTTGCAGAGCCTTCAACGCTGACATCAAAAAAGACGTTGTCCTCACTTTCGGCAAAACGCTTCATTTCTTTTGTGTTCATAAAGGATGCGTCACCCTTTTTATGATGGAAAGAGCCGATGCCGAAGTGCTCAAGACGAACAAGATACCAGTCATCAAAAGCAGAGTTAGCAACAACATCGTTAAGAACGAAATAGCAACCCTTGATAAGAGATGCAATGGGAACAGCCATCGTTTTTTGCATAGTTGTGCCGTTGTGGGGTGAACAGATTGTTGTTATGCTGAATATAAGATCGGACTGACCGCCCTTGAAGAGAGGTGATAATGATCCGTCTGTGGTAGCTTCTCTTTCTTCGGCAGAACCCTCGGCAAGAAGGTGCGCAAGCAGACGAACACTCGGTCCGCCGAAGCTGTGTGCAACAAGGTTGATTTTTCTGATCTTACCTGTCGAATCTTTTTTGCCCCAGCAGGGGATAAGGGGCTTCTCATATGTAGCACCATAACGTTCATGATTGAATTTTTCGCTGTGTGCTTTTCCGTAGTCAACACGTGTTCCGGTGAGTTCGGCATAAAGCTCGCACGCTCTGTCCCAGGCGCTTCCGAGAGGAGAGATAGAAGCAGATGCAGCACAGATTCCGTTCTCTTTTAAGAAAGAAGTGATATTAAAAGAAAAGCAACCCCAATACGGAACAACGTAGCTGATTTTGCTCTTTTCGCCCCAGCCTGCCATACCGGCAACAAAAACATAAGGATGTTCGTTTCTTTTCATTATACAGGTTTTGACGTGCTTTTTGTTAGAAGTACCGTTCATTTTATCACCTTAAAACATAGGCGCACCCACAGGGTGTAGGTACGCCGCAAAATTATTCTTTATCTTTTTCCTTTAAACGCTCTTTTCTTTCCCTGCGTTCCTTACGAGAGATGGTATCATCATCGTCGTCTTCGCTTTCAGATTCGGGCAGGGGCAGAATCTCAACCTTAACTTTTCCGATACGGCGATCCTCAACGTTAAGAATGGTGAAATGAAGATTCTTGTACTCTACTTCATTCATTTCCTCGTCCTTGGGCAAAAAGCCGAGCATCGAGATAAGGAAGCCTGCAAGTGTGTCATAGTCGCCTTCGGGTATTTCTACACCGACAAGCTCGTCAACTTCGTCAATCGAGGTTGTGCCGTCAATTGTGAAGGTTGTTTCGTTTATTTTGGAAATTTCCTCTTCCTCGTCGTCAAACTCATCCTGAATGTTGCCGACTATGGATTCAAGCAAATCTTCAATGGTAAGCAGACCTGCCGTTCCGCCGTACTCGTCAACGACAATGGCAAGCTGAGTGTGATTTTCGGTCATTTCCTTAAACAGATCACCGCAGCGCTTGCTTTCAGGGATATAGTAAGCCTCACGCATAATGCTGCGAAGAGTTGTTTCACCGGGAAGCTGGTGACCGATATATGGGAGAAGATCCTTGATGTGGATAACACCGATAATGTTGTCAAGCTCTTCTTCGTATACGGGAATCCTTGAACGACCTTCCTCTACGGAAAGCTTGATGACATCTTCAAGAGGATCGTCAACTTCGATAGCGACAATATCGGTACGGTGAGTCATAATGTCACCTGCATCAATGTCATCAAATTCAAAGATGTTGTTGATCATCTCTTTCTGAACATCCTCGATAACACCTTTTTCTTCACCGACATCAACCATCATACGGATTTCTTCCTCGGTAACGGACTCGGCATCTGCGTGCGGATCAATACCGAAAATGCGAACAATACCGTTTGTTGAAAGAGAAAGAATCTTGACAAAGGGGATGGTGATCTTTTGAATAAACAAAAGAATTCCGACAACGGCAAAGGAGATTTTTTCGGGATTGCTCATAGCGATCTTTTTGGGAGCAAGCTCGCCGAGAACCAACGAGAAATAAGATGTGATAAGCGTGATGACGATCAGAGAGAATGTCTCGATAACCTTGTCGGGGATTCCGGGCAGAATGTTGTCGATAGAGGCGAAAAGCATATCAACAAACGACTGCGAAGCCGAAGCGGATGTCAGGAATCCGGCAAGAGTAACGCCGATCTGGATTGTTGAAAGAAAGTTGCTTGAGTTGGATGTGAGCTTCAGTACCTTTTTAGCCTTTTTGTTGCCTTCCTCGGCAAGACGCTCAAGCTTGTTGTCATTGAGAGAAATGATTGCGATTTCGCTCATTGCAAAAAAAGCGTTGACAAGAATCAGGACAAAAAGCAGGACAATCTGAATAATAAGTCCTGTAGCAGGTTCGGGGTCTTCCATGTTTTAGGGATCTCCTTTCAAAATAGCTGATAACATATGTATATAAATATACAAATCCAATTATATACCACTATATATAATATGTCAATGTTTTTTCGTGAAGAAAATTAACTGTTTTTACAAATTATGATGTAATAAATATTGTTATTCTTTGATTGATATGTTATAATCTACGCATCTCAATTTGAAAGGTGGGTAAAAATGAAGTGGCTTATAGCTTCGGACATTCACGGTTCGGCTGTTTATTGTGAAATGCTTATCAAAGCTTTTGACAATGAAAAAGCGGACAGGCTGTTGCTTTTGGGCGATATTCTGTATCACGGACCGAGAAATGATCTGCCTGACGGATATGATCCGAAACAGGTTATAGCTATGCTTAACGGTATCTCCGACAGCATTCTGTGCGTCAGGGGTAACTGTGACACTGAGGTCGATCAGATGGTGCTTGCATTTCCGATCATGGCAGATTATGCACTAATTGACATCGGAAAAACTGTTGTTTATGTTACTCACGGACACACATTCAACAGGGCCAATTCACCACCGATGAAAAAGGGCGATATATTACTTCACGGACACACACACGTTCCTGCGTGTGAAGCGTTCGGTGATTTTACATACTTAAATCCCGGTTCGGTCTCGATACCGAAAGACGGTTCCGAAAGGGGATATATGACCTTTGACGGAACGAATTTCCTTTGGAAAACATTAGAAGGAGAAACTTATAAAAATTTTAAAATTGAATAGGAGAAAGATTTTATGTGGTTTGTATATGCATTGATAACGACACTCGCGTGGGGTGTTGCTGATCTTTTTTATAAAAAAGGTGCGGATGGCAGTGATAAATACAGTCATCTCAAAACAACTATTGCAGTTGGTATCGTAATGGGACTTCACGCAGGATATATGCTCATATTCGGTGATATCGGATACGATTTCAAGAATCTTCTGATATACCTTCCCGTATCAATAATGTATATCCTGTCAATGACAATCGGATATCTCGGACTTCGTTATCTTGAGCTTTCCGTATCATCACCCATTCAGAACGCTTCCGGTGCAGTATCGTGTATACTTTGCCTTATATTCCTCAACGAAACACTTGATATTATGTCATCGGCGGCAGTCGTGCTTATCTGTGTAGGTGTATTCTTCCTCGGCGTGCTTGAAAAACAGCAGAACAAGATTTATGAAGCCGATGCAGACAGAAAGCACAAGGTAGGCTTCCTTGCAATTATGATGCCGATACTTTACTGTATCATCGACTCGCTCGGAACGTTCTTCGATGCATACTATCTTGACGATTTTGCGACAACTCCGCTTGTAGGTGTCACGGAGGATACATTTGAGGATGTCGCCAATGTTTCTTATGAGCTTACTTTCCTGATCGTTGCTGTTGTTCTTTTCATTTATGTTCATGTTATCAAGAAGCAGAAGATCGAGCTTCCGAAGCAGAAGGACAGATTTGCGGCAGCTATCTTTGAAACACTCGGACAGTTTACTTACGTTTACGCAATGAGCGGCAGAGCCGTTGTAGCAGCTCCGATGATCGCTTCTTACTGCATCGTTTCTGTAATTCTTTCACGCATTTTCCTTAAAGAAAAACTGACAGTAAAACAGTACATAACTGTTTCCGTAGTAATCGCAGGTATCCTTCTTCTCGGCATAGTAGAGGGTCTTGCAGAATAATAAGATGTAAATAAAATTTAACCGGATTGTGAAGGTCTGATACCTTTGCAATCCGGTTATTGTTTATAATGAGTTGTATATATCCTTAACGGATTTTTCCAAAAGAGCTCTGAACAGAGGTGCTGTTCTGTCGGCAGTTTCTTTGACCTCTTCGTGGGAGAGGGGGTTTTTGCTGATACCTGCGGCGAGGTTCGAGATACAGCTGATGCCGCAGACACGAAGTCCTGCATGATTTGCCGCCATAGCTTCGCAGGCGGTGCTCATTCCGACGGCATCTGCTCCGAGATGCGAATACATTCTGATCTCGGCAGGTGATTCATAATTTGGTCCGCTTGTCTGTACGTAAACGCCTTCCTTAAGGTCGATTGACAGCTCTTTTGCGGCATTGCATATTACCGCAGACAGCTCTTTGTCATATATACTGCTCATATCGGGGAAGCGTGTACCGAGCTCATCGACGTTTGCACCGATAAGGGGAGACGGAACGAAGCTGCTGATGTGATCTTTGATCAGCATAAGATCGCCTGCTTTGAAATCCTTGTTTATACCGCCCGATGCGTTTGTAAGGATAACTGCTTTTGCGCCGAGAAGCTTCATAAGTCTTACGGGCATAACGACATCAGTCATCTTGTAGCCTTCGTAATAATGAATACGACCCTGCATACAGATTACGGGGACGGTATCAAGATAACCGAAAATAAATCTGCCCTCGTGACCCGAAACGGTAGAAACGGGGAAATCCTCGATATCGCCGTACGGTACAACGGCAACGGTTTTCAGCTTGTCGGCAAAGCCGCCGAGTCCCGAACCGAGAATGATGCCGATACTCGGAACAAAGTCGGTAACGGAACGTACAGACTCTTTATAATTTAAAAGCTTGTTATAAATCTCACTCATTGACGGCATCCTTTCTGCTTTTGATTGTAGCGGTAACCTCGTCAAAGAACTTACCGTGAAGCTTGTATTTTGAAGTATAAACAATAAACGAAACAGCAATCAGAATAACGGGAATTGCAAACATCATAACGGAGATGGCAGTTTTAGCGGAATCAGGCTGAGACAGCACCTCGTCTGTGTTATATTTACCGATTTCAAGACCGATTCCCATAACAAGTCCTTGAATCGAATATGCGACCTTGAGAAGAAAGCTCTTCATTGAAAAAACGATAGAATCCGTTCTGTAGCCTAATTTGAACTCACCGTAGTCAACGACATCGGCGAGCATAACCGTTTCGGAAACGAACATCGAACCGATGCCGATACAGGTAAAGAATGCGGCTACGGCAAAAATGATAAATCCTGAATCAACCCCGACGTTAAGAAGCGGAATTGTGCCGAGAGGGGAGCCTTTATAGTTTCTCGTAATGTACATAATAATGTATCCGACGGCGGTCAGAATCATTGTACCCTTGATAACCGTGTGCTTGCCGAATTTGTTTGATAAAGAAGTGAAGAGAATGAGTCCTGCCATCTGACCGACACCGACTATAGCGGCAAAGACAGAGTACAGCTCGTAATTGCCGAGAACGTGCTTAAAGTAGTAAACACCGAGACCGTTTGTCAGATACCAACCTGTGTTAAAGCAGATTGCGGTTATCATAAAGATAAGGAGCTGATCGTTGTTTTTGATGGTATGGAAAGCTTTTTTTAGAGTGAAGCTTTCTTTCTTTTCAGGTATATTGCGTTCTTTAGTGCCTGTAACGGTAATAAGAATTGCGGCAACATAGACACAAGCAAGAAGAATTGACCACTTCTGAAAACCGAGAGCCTCGTTTCCTTTGCCGAGAGCGGAAACCATAGAAACGGTGAACAGCGAAACGATAGCCTGACCGAGTCCGCAAAAGAATCTCGGGATAGATGCTATAGAGTTTCGCTCTTTCGGGTCTGTTGCAAGAGCCGGAACGAATGACCAATAGGGAATATCAAAAACGGTGTAGGTCATTCCCCAAAAGACATAGGCGAACGTTGCGTAAACATATGCTCCGACAGTGCCGACCGAAAAACCGGGATTTGTGAACATCATAATAAGTACGAGTGCGTTAAGAATACCGCCCATAAGTATCCACGGACGAAAGCGACCCCACTTTGTGCGTGTGTTATCAACAAGAGTTCCCATCATCGGGTCATTGATGCCGTCCCATATTCTGGCGACAAGGAACATTCCGCTCAGATATCCGGGTTTGATTTTCAGATTATCCGTTAAATAGTTTGAAAAGAACGCATTGGTCATACCGTAGGAAAGGTCAGCACCCATACCTGCGATACCGTAGCTTAATTTTTCTCGTAAAGATATAGCCATAATCCACCTCCGAAATTTAATATATTATATCACAGCAAAGAGTAATTTCAAACATTTTATTGCACATAACAGCATAAATTTATAAAAAACAGTCGGAGGAGTAGTTATGAAAAGGATAACAGGTATTTTACTCAGCGTTTTGTTTGTATTTATGTCATTTGATGCAGGTGCGGCAGAGGTTTTTTATGAGGACGGTTATGCATTGTACGAAAGCGAGGATGCGGCAGCGGTCAGTACGCCCGAAGCGGCAATCAGCGAGGATATGCCTGTTGCAGTCAGAGCAAAGGCAGCGGTACTGATGGATGCTGACAGCGGAATTGTACTTGCTCATTATAACAGGGACGAAAAGCTTTATCCTGCATCGGTAACAAAGATTATGGCAATGCTTCTTGTTGCGGAGGCAATAGATGACGGTACGGTAAAGCTTACGGATGAAGTCACGGCAAGCACAAATGCATCATCAAAGGGCGGTTCGCAGATATGGCTTAAAGAGGGCGAGACGATGACCGTTGATGAGCTGCTGAAAGCTACTGCGATTTACAGCGCAAACGATGCGTGTACGGCTCTCGGAGAGCTGATTGCAGGCAGTTCGGAGGCGTTTGTGGATATGATGAACAAAAGAGCCGAAGAGTTGTCAATGAATAATACTAATTTTGTTAACTGTACGGGTCTTGACGATGATACGACCGAGCACCTGACGACAGCGCTTGATGTTGCGATTATGTCGCGTGAGCTTCTGAAGCACGAGTTTATAATGAATTACACAACCGTGTGGATGGATTCTTTACGAAACGGCGAGACAGAGCTTGTCAACACAAACAAGCTTGTCAGGTTTTACGAGGGAACAACGGGACTCAAAACAGGAACGACAAACAAAGCGGGATGCTGTATATCCGCATCTGCAAAGAGGGGAGACACTCATCTGATAGCCGTTATAATGGGCAGCTCGAACAGCAAGGACAGATTTGAGGGCGCAAAAGCGTTGTTGAATTGGGGCTTTTCCAATTATGAAACGGTAAAACCGAAGATTGACGGAAGCAAAATAACACAGGTTAATGTAATAAAGGGAGAAAAAGAAAGTTTTATGCCGCAGATACCGCAGACGTTAAGCGTGCTGATACCGAAAGGTGAGTATGACAAGATAGAACAGGAGGTAAATGTTTCGGTTGATGTCGAAGCTCCCGTCGAGAAAGGCCAGACGGTAGGCAACGTTGTATTAAGACTCAACGGCGAAATTCTCGGAAGTTATTCCCTGACAGCTCCCGAAGAAGTGAAAAAGCTGACTTTGACCGATATTTTTAAAAGAATGATTTCAGTTTTTGCAAAATAAAAGAAAAATTATCTCTTTTTGATATTGAAATTAATTTAGATTTAGGTTAAAATATGGATGTATAAATTTATGTGGAGGAACTGTAATGGCATTAAAGTTTATAGGCAAGTATGCAGGCGAAGCAATTTCCGATGCTGCTCTTTCGGAAATGAAGCCTGAGGTTCTGAAGGCACACGAGCTTTTGAGAACAGGCACGGGAAAGGGCAGTGATTATCTCGGATGGCTGACATTGCCTGAAGATTATGATAAAGTTGAGTTTGAGAAAATCAAGTCGGCAGCTGACAGAATCTGTAAGCAGTCACAGGTTCTGATAGTCATCGGTATCGGCGGTTCTTATCTCGGAGCCAGAGCCGTTATCGAGCTTATCAAGTCCGAAAAATACAATTCACTTAAAAAGGACACACCCGATATCTATTTTGCAGGCAACACCATCAGCTCGTCATCTCTTTGTGAGCTTATCAGCATTTGTGAGGATAAGGATTTTTCGGTCAACGTTATTTCAAAGTCGGGCACGACCACAGAGCCTGCCGTAGCTTTCAGAGTATTCAGAGAGCTGCTTATCAAAAAGTACGGCGAGGAAGAGGCTGCGAAGCGCATATATGTTACAACCGATAAGTGCAAGGGTACATTAAAGGCACTTGCCGATTCGGAGGGCTATGATACTTTTGTAGTGCCCGATAACGTAGGCGGCAGATTTTCTGTTCTTACGGCAGTCGGCCTTCTTCCGATAGCTGTTGCAGGTATCGACATTGATGCACTTATGAAGGGTGCATACGATGCAATGGTCAAGTATACGGATCCCGACATCGACAACAACGATTGCTACAAGTATGCCGCTATGAGGAATATTCTCTACAGAAGCGGCAAAAAAGTCGAGCTTTGTGTAGCGTATGAGCCTTGCTTTACAATGATGTGTGAATGGTTCAAACAGCTTTACGGCGAAAGCGAAGGCAAGGATGGCGTAGGACTTTATCCTTCATCGGCAATTTTCTCTACAGACCTCCACTCACTCGGTCAGTATATTCAGGACGGCGAGCGCCATTTGTTTGAAACAGTCGTTCTCTTTAACGAGCCTAAGTACGATATTACAATCGGAACGGATCCCGAAAATATCGACGGACTCAACTTCCTGTCGGGCAAGCAGTTGTCATTCGTCAACAGAAAGGCGTTCGAGGGAACTGTTCTTGCTCATACAGACGGCAATGCACCCAATATCGTTATTGAGTGTGACCGCATTGACGAGTATCATACGGGTATGCTTATATACTTCTTCGAGCTGGCTTGTGCAATATCGGGTTATATTCTCGGAATAAATCCCTTTGATCAGCCCGGTGTTGAAAGCTACAAGAAGAATATGTTTGCGCTTCTCGGTAAACCCGGTTATGAAGCAGAAAAAGAAATTCTCGAAAAGAGATTATTTGAATAAACCATAAACGAAAGGAATTAAAAACATGATTTCACTTATTATCGGCAACAAAGGAAGCGGAAAGACAAAGCGTTTGATCAGTCTCGTTGATGAGGCTATGGAAAAGACAAACGGCTGCGTCGTATGTATTGAAAAAGAGCCGCTTTTGACATATCAGGTAAATTACCGTGTCAGACTTATTGATACAGATCATTTCGGAATCAACGGTTATGATCAGTTCTTCGGCTTTATCTGCGGTGTTTGTGCAGGTAACCACGACATTACCGATATTCTTGTTGACGCTACACTTAAAATCGGCGGCAAGGATTACGAGCAGCTTGCATCCTTCCTTGAAAAGGTAAACGCTGTTACAAAGGAATCCGATACAAAGATTACATTTACCGTTTCTGCAGATAAGGCAGATCTTCCCCAGAGAATCTTTGATTTCTGTCAGGTTATTGACTGATTATGAAGTTCGATAAAGAAAAGAGTTTTTTTCTTAAGAGTGATGAGCCACAGCGCAAGCTTTTGTTTGCAAACGGCTCATCACAGCCGTATTATGGGCTTTTAAGAACGCTTAAGGTGATTGCATTTGCATCTTATCTGCTTATGCTTTTTATGCAGATGAGGAATGTTATCCTCTTTGACGGTCAACCGACGAGCGATGCGGCAAGATATGTCGGTGATGCTATGGAGAATGTCGTCGCAGGTACGTGGTATCCTGTTGAATCCGACTTTTGGGGTCAGGGTACGGCAGGCACGGGTTATGTCAACTTTCTGATATTTCTGTTCAGGCTGACCGATAATGTCAGGATAGCGTATTTTGCGAACATTCTGCTGGTACAGCTGATGCTGTTTTCTGTAGTTAATATAGCAAAAAAGATTACGCTTTCCGATACGGCAGGTTATGTGGCAGCAATATTCTTTTGCTTGTTCGGTACATTCTGGAGCGAGGTCTGCTTTGCAAGAACCGAGATATTTTTCACTTCACTTGCTGTTTTTGCGCTGGCACTTGCCGTCAGAAACGGGAAATTCGGCGTAATTGCTTCGGGAGCGATTCTGGCATATGCAAACTGGGCAAGACCGCTTGCAGTCGCATTTATCGTTGCGATTGTCTGGTTTTTTCTTTGTAACGGTGTCAAAATACGGCAGTATGTCAAGTTCTTTTCGGGCTTTTTTGCGGTAGTGCTTTTATTGATGACGTTTACCTACTTTAATTCGGGTGAGTTTATTTATCAGCCGACAATAGCGTCGGGAAACTTTTTGATGGGTGCCAACGAGGATGCGGACGGGTCTTACGATGACACGGTATTTGCCGAGGGCAAAGCTGGCTATATTCCCGATGAGGTCAAAAAGGAAATGCATTACAGCGAAATCAATGCGGTATATAAAGAGGCGGGCGATGAATGGATCAGGCGCAATCCTGTGAGGTATCTGTCGCTGATGCCCAAAAAGCTTTTTTACTTTATCGCGACCGAGACATATTCGTTTGACTCATATTTTGATAATGAAAAAGTGACAAGCGGCGCTTCGTATCTTAAAGAGGTTATTTCTGTTGTAACGGGAAAGGCTGACAGGGGAATAATGCTCGGCGATGTTATGGCGATATATACGCAGATCTTTTATATGCTGATGTTTGCGCTGTTTATTGTTGGTGTTGTTTTTTCGCTGGTCAAGGGATATTGGCGTTCGATGTCGTTTATATACGGTATTTATCTCATCGGTGTTGCAGCGAGTCTGTATACGGTAGGCGGTGCAAGATATCACTTTCCGTATCTGTTTGTGGTACTCATCACTGCGGCAGTCTTTGTTGATGCAACAGTTATCAGAAAATTCAAAAAATTTGCATTTAGATATTGACAAATGCGATATAAGTATATATAATATATTCTGCTTGAATTTTAGCATATATTGTGTTTTCAAGTATCTTTATATTCGATAGGGTTTATTGTATATGGTTTTTGAGCTTGAGCCGTTGTTTAACAACATCGGGTATACTATGGACATTTCCTACGATATGGATATGTCTGATGTCGATTTTAATATGACCAGACCGTTTACCACTCCTGTCAGAGTGCGCGGCAGGTTCATTAATTCGGCAGGTGTTGTGTCTGTTTCTGCGGTAGCGGAGTTTTCGCTTGACCTTTTTTGTGACAGGTGTGCTTCGCCTATAGTAAAAGCTTGCCGTATTCCTGTTGAGCACGTTCTTGTTACCGAGCTCAACGACGAGGAAAACAATATCGACCTTATTTTGCTTGATTCCTTCCGATTTCAATTGGACGAGCTTGTCTGTGATGACATCTTTTTAGAGCTTCCTTCAAAGTTCCTTTGTAAAGATGATTGTGCAGGCATCTGTGCAAGCTGCGGAAAGAATCTTAATGATGGACCATGTAGCTGTAAAAAGTCCGTTGATCCACGGCTTGAAGCATTGTTACAGCTTTTGGATAATTAGTGAGCCATTAATTTAAGGAGGTGCTCGCATGGCAGTCCCGAAAAGAAGAGTTTCAAAAGCAAGACGCGATAAGAGACGTTCCAACGTATGGAAGCTTTCTGCTCCTACGCTTGAAAAGTGCTCTCAGTGTGGTGAACTTAAGAGATCACACAGAGTATGCCCGGAATGCGGTTACTATAACGGCCGTCAGGTAGTTAAGGTTGACGCATAAGTTAGGTGTGTAACCATCGCTATAGGACAGGGAAGTATTCTTCTCTGTCTTTTGCTTTTTTCAGATTATTTGAAAGGAACGGTTGCTATGGCTGTAAAAATTTTTGATGTAGAAAAAAAGTCTCCCTGTTCACGCAAAAGAATCAAGGGCGGATATATCCTTCACAGCATCAACGGATTTCCGGTCAATGATGTTCTTGACTACCGTTTCTATATAGATTCCGAAACCCTTGTGATGAAAATAGAAAATCTTAAGGGTAAAATTAAAGATATAAAGATCAGAAAAAAAGAAGCCGAAGATCCGGGTCTTGTCTTTGAAACATACCTTATGGATAAGCAGCGCCATTGTAAAAACAAGTGTATCTTTTGTTTTATCGATCAGTTGCCCAAGGGTATGAGGGACAGTCTTTATTTCAAGGACGACGATTCACGACTTTCTTTTTTGTTCGGAAATTATATTACGCTGACCAACCTGACAGAGTCAGAGGTTCAGCGCATTATCGATATGCACATAAGTCCCGTGAACGTTTCTGTCCACACAATGAATCCGAAGCTCCGCTGTGAAATGATGAACAACCGTTTTGCAGGCGACTGCTTAAAATATCTTAAAATGTTTGCTGATGCGGGAATAAGTCTTAATACCCAGCTTGTCCTGTGTCCGGGTATCAATGACGGTGACGAGCTTCGGTACAGTCTTGACGAGCTTTTTAAGCTTTATCCGTCTGTTAAAAGTATTGCGGCGGTTCCTGTAGGTCTTACCGATCACCGTGAAGGACTTTTTGAATTGTCCTGCTATACAAAGGAAAAAGCTGCCGAAGTCATAGACATAATCGACAGCTTTAATGAAAGGAATGTGGAAAAAGACGTTCCGAGGCTGGCATTTGCAGCAGATGAGTTCTTTTTAAAAGCAGAAAGAGATATGCCCGATTCATCATATTACGTGGATTATCCCCAGCTTGAAAACGGTGTAGGTCTTTGGAATCTGTTGAAAGAGACATTTATTGAAGCGTTGTCAGAGCGCAAGGATGACGGTATTGAGAGAAAGATCTCAATTGCGACAGGCAAGGCGGCATATCCGCTGATGTTGGAGCTGTCACAACTCGCAATGAAAAAATTCGCGAGGCTTGATATAAATGTCTATGAGATCGAAAATCGATTTTTCGGCAAGAATATAACCGTAGCAGGACTGCTGACGGGCAGAGATATTGCCGATCAACTCAAAGACAAGGAGATAGGTGACAGACTTTTGTTGCCGTCTGTTGCACTTCGCAGAGAAAGAGATGTTTTTCTTGATGATATGACTCCCGAAGAGCTGTCTGAAGCGCTTTCAACGGAGATCGCTTTTGTTGACAATGACGGAGAGCTTCTCTTATCAGCCATCCTTTGACACAGCTTCAATCAGCAGAGCTCCGATACCGGTTATGCCGATACACGAGCGTGTGCAGGTCAGAAAAGCTGCGGCATACTCCATACCTGCGTAATATCCTATGAATGTTCCTGCGCCAAGATAACATGCCGCACCGAGTGAAGCTGTAATCATTATGTATACACAGCCGAAGATGAGTGCGGCTTTTGTTTTTTCGTTAAGACTCTTATATACATTTATAATAGTGTTCATTCAATCACCTTCATGCAGATTCTAACACATAAAAGTTCAGCGTTCAACACACAAATAATGGAAGAGGTGCTTTATTTGATCGGAATTTCCACATCGTGTTTTTATCCTATGAATACCGAGGACGCACTGTTGACAGTTGCAAAGCAGGGTGTAAAGGTGACCGAGGTTTTTCTTAACTCTCATTCCGAATGTACGGGAGAGCTTCTGGAGCAGTTGGTAACAATTAAAAATGATTACGATATGCAGATCAATTCAATTCACCCATATTTCACATTTGCAGAAAAGCAACTGCTGTTTTCGCAGTACGAACGAAGAATCGAGGACGGACTGTGCTTTTATCGTGAATTGTTTGATACGTGTGATGCGCTTGATTGCAGAATTCTTGTTCTTCACGGAGATTTCAATCCGTTCAGAATCAGCGATGAAGAGTATCTGAGGCGGTTTGAGATATTGGTGAAGGAAGCACACGACAGAGGGATAATCGTTTCCCAGGAAAACGTCGTCAACTACCGATCGGCTTCCGTAGAATTTTTGAAAAAAGAGAGAGAGTATCTCGGCGATCTGTTTAAAATGACAATTGATATCAAACAGGCTGTGCGAAGCTCGGTTGATCCGATGGAAATAGCAAGAGAGTTCGGAGACTGCGCCGTTAACGTTCATATCAGCGATCACAATACAGAGTCTGACTGTATTCCGCCGTTGGAGGGCAATTTTGATTTTACAAAATTCTTCAAAATTCTTGATAATTGCGGTTATAACGGGAATTTTATCATAGAATTGTATCGTTCAGGGTTTAAAAATGCAGATCATTTAATAAATTCTTACAAAAATATTACAAAATTTTATAAAAATGGTTGCAAAAAATAAAATATGTGTTACAATATAGATAATATTAGTTAGAGGTGACAGATATGAAGTGTCCGTTTTGCGGTTATGAAGAGAGTAAAGTAATCGACTCCAGACCTACCGACGAGGGCGAGCGTATACGCCGACGCAGAGAATGCATCAAGTGTGCAAAGCGTTTTACAACTTATGAGATTATCGAGAGCGTTCCGATTATCGTTGTCAAAAAGGATAAGTCAAGAGAAGTTTTTGACAGAACAAAGCTCTTCAACGGTCTTCTCAGAGCGTGTGAAAAGAGACCTGTTTCACTTGATACAATCGAAGGTATGGTTTCTGACATCGAAAGTAATCTTCAGAACTCGCTTGACAGAGAGGTCACTTCGACACATATCGGTCAGCTTGCTATGGAAAGACTTAAGAATGTTGATGAGGTTGCATATGTTCGCTTTGCATCCGTCTATCGTCAGTTCAAGGACATCAACACATTTATGGACGAGCTTGCAAAGCTTTTGAGCGAGAAATAATAACGGAGGAAATTAATAATGGATTTTGATTTTGGTAAAATAAAGGACTTTTTTGGTGACGTTGTTGACTATTTTAAAAATTTTAAGGCAAGCGCACTTTATAAGTTCGGCGATATGATTGTCGCTATTGTTAAGATGTTTATTACAATTTTCAAATCTTTTTAATCTTTTGACTTGTTTGGTAAAAACAGCTTCCTGAAGGCAGAATCAGGAAGCTGTTTTTATTTGTTTGATTATTACTGAGCAGGTACGATGCGGTACGCGGATTAAAAACAGCTCCCTGCCAAGAAAAGCAGGGAGCTGCAAAGTTTTTGATCAGATGAAAGGAACAAAGTCTTTTGAACCGAAAACGGAGGTTGTGAGATCGCTGAGTTTAATGAGGAACTTTTCGACATTGGGAATAATCTCATATTTGGAGTAGGGTGTTTTTGCATTTTTGCCGAGAAGCTTGAGGTTATATAATGCCTTGTAAAGACGCTTTTCAGCTTCAAGCGATTCTTCGGGATCCCAGGCACGTTTTGCGTATACTTCTTTCGCATTTTCGTAAGCTGCCTTGAGCTCTTCAACCTTTTCGGGTTTACCTGCATTGTCGATCTGTTCCTGTGTGAGCTTTTCGTAGGTGCTCATAAGGCTTTCAAGCTCACGCAGATCACGGTAATTGTTGAACTGAACATATCCGCCGTTGTTTACTCTGGCATCCGTAATATTCTTGTCGATTGCAAGCTGTACGCAAAGCTCGATGACATCGTTGACCGATGACTGAAGTGTCAGATGGCTCTGACCTCTGACAAACCAGGTTCTGTCGGGCAGAGCTGCCGTACCTGCATCAATCTCGTTATAGGGAGAAATGTAAGTGTCGTCAATGGCAGGAACATAGTTGTCAGGAAGCTTTTCGCCGTAGGGAGCGACTGTAGCGCCGACCGAGGTCGATTCTGTATGAATAATGTTGTCGGAGCTGTAGATGAAGCTGTCAAAAATTGACGGCATTGCCATATTGTAACCGCATACTACAAAGATATCCATGCCCTCTGCAGTCAGCTTCTGCATTGTTTTTGCGGCGTTTTTCTGGATGTTATAATAACGGTCGGTTTTGGCTCTGAGAACATCATTCTTGATCAGCCTGTCAGCCATTTCTTCGTATTCTTCGCTCGGAACAAGTGCCCACATTGAGGGGCATTTATAAAGAAGATTGCCGAGAACACGTGTGATGGCTTCGGTCAGAACATTAGTAACAAAGTCGGAGAAAAGTCGTTGCGGCAGAATCCTGATAACGATATTGAGGAGATAACCGAGCCATACGGATTCGCTTCCGACAATGGACATGAGCGCGGGGAGAGCCGTGTTGTAAAGAACATAGCTGTCATCAAAGTTGAAGTTTGCGTTCATAAGGTCGCTGAGGAGGTATGATCCGTCAACAGCGGCTGCGGCGAAAACGATACGGTCGATATCTTCGGGATTGCAGAATTCGGAAAGATAAGTGTTACCTATTGTACCGCCGAGACTGATGAAAACAATGCTGACTTTTTCGTGACCTGTCTGATCCTTTACCATCTGAATAAAGTCGTTGAACCTTGACGCAATTTCATAAGTGTCGCCAAAAGAACTGTAAGCGTAGTAATATGTGTGGTCATAGCCTGCTTTATCCGCATAACTGCTGATGTCCACCTGACGCATAATAAAGTCGAATTCATTTACATACTTTGTGGTGGGCAGGGTGTTTCCGTCTTTGTCCTTCTTATAACCCTTGGCATAGTTGTATGATTTTTCGGGCTTCGTCTTGGAAACTTCAAGCGAATACCAGTATTCGTCAACCTGTGCTTCATAGGCTCTTGTGCCGTCTTCGTTGAAGTAGTGAGAATAGAAGCACTTATCGAGAATTTCGCAGACAAGGTCGATAAGGTCGGATCTGCGGCCGAGAAGAAGTGACTTGATAAGCGGCCAGATCATTTTTTTGAGTTCTTCCGTAACAGCCTTCGTATCAAACATAAATGCCATATCCATGCCTTCAACGATCGGGAAACCGTCTACGGTAAGAAGATCGCCCGTGTTGTCCTTGTTCTGGACATAAACCTGTGACTGCATAATACCGGGAACAATAATAACGGGAGAGTATGAGCAGTTACCCTTACATTCGGTAAGACAGTCGTGACTGACTTCGTTGTTATCAGAGTTGCTTTCTTCCGAAACGATAGCGAGAGCTTCCTCTACGGAAGAAGCGGTATAAATGTCGTTTTGAGTTTCATTACCTTTTGCGGATGCAAAGATGAATGTCGGGATCAAAAGCGTTGCTGTCAGCAACAGACAAAGAGCTTTTTTAAGATTTTTTAACATACATTACCTCCGAGAATTATTATAAGAATAAACGGGTAAGTGCTTTTGCAACACCGCAATCGGCACTTGAGGACGAAACAATATCGGCTGACTGCCTGACCGAATCGGGAGCATTGTCCATAGCAACCGATATTCCGCAACAGTCAAACATCGGGATATCATTTTCAGAATCGCCGACTGCAACCGTCTTTTCAGCAGGGTGATTCAGCAGCTCAAGAACCTTTTGAATACCTACTGCTTTACTGAATCCTTTTGTAACACAGTCGGCATAGGTAGAACATTGATACACCTGAATTTTGTCACCGAATTCTGCGTAAAAATCAGGATCCAGATTACCTTCGGCACAAAAGACATTGATTTTTACATCTTTGTAATTTTGTGTAATTTCATCAATGGAATAAATGTTGACGCCTTCGGGACAAAATCTGTCTGCGTTAAGACCTGTTTTGAGAATTGTGTCACAGCTTTGAAAAACACAACACTTTTCAGGACGGTTGAAGAAGTATCGGAACAGATCAAGAAACAGATCAAACGGCAGATGTACATTACGGATAACCTTGTTTTTGTACAGAATAAAGCTTCCGTTTCCGCAGATCATTCCGTCAAAGCAATCGGATATACTCAGAAGTTCCGGCGGACAGTTAGCGTAGCTTCTGCCTGTGTTAAGGAAAACTTTGTGACCTTTTTTACGAACAGCCTGTATTGCTTCAATATTTTCGGAAGGGATATAATAGCTGTCCGAAATCAAAGTGCCGTCAAAGTCAACAAAAATCAAATGGGAATCTGTCATAGCGGGGAATTATCCTCTCTTGGTTTTGCGAACCATTGAAACGATTATGGCGATACCGACGATACCGAGACAAGCCATAAGGATGATAAGAACGATCTGTGTTCTTGACAGAGTGCCTTTTTCTTCTTCAACAAGCTCTGTTGTGGTTTCTTCGGTTGTGGTTTCCGTGAACTCTTCTGTCGTTGTTTCAAAGAGAGAGAGGAAATCTGTTGTGCTTTCAAGCTCTGTTGTTGTTTCTTCTTCAAAAGTGACTACATTGTTGCGTGTTGTGGAAGCTCTCTTCGTGGTTGAAGAAGTGCTCTTTTTTGTAGTGGTCGGAGCTTTTGTAGTTGGAGCTTTTGTTGAGGAAGCAGGAGTGCTTGAAGGGTTGGCAGCCTGTGTAGAGGAGGGGGTCGTTGTTGACTTTGCCTCTGTGTTGGTGATTGTGCCGCCTGATGCGGAAACATTCAGAGAATTGAGATCTTTGTCATATGCTTCGCCCGAAACGGAAATTGCAGCGCTGGTACAGTCCTCTTTAAGCTTGAAGGTAAGAGTGGCAATGGTACCTGTGGACGTATTGTTTTCGTCGGCAAAAGAGTCTACCCAATAAAGTGTATGTTCACCTGAATAGAACTCTTTATGAGAGCTGTTTCCGGCAAGCTTTCCTGTATCGCTTTGGGAAACAATTTCAAGCTGGTTGGAGTCAAAGGTGAGATGGAGCTTCATTGCGGTAAGACCGGGATTTTGTGAAAGGTCAACGCTGACGGTAACCGTATCGCCTGCCTTGCCTTTGCCGCCTGCAACGGAAACCGTAACTCCGTCAGCACCCGAAACGCTGACAAGAAGTGAAGAAAGTGCAACGATCAGCGCAATTGTGATTGCGAAAAAGCGGATTGATTTTGAATTATTCATTATATTTACCTCCGTCAAATTAATGTGACACCTTTCCATCCGGCATCATAACGAGTCAGGATCATAACATCTTTTGAAGTTACGGCGCCGTCATTATCGACATCAGCAGCATCCTTATCAATGCTGATATTCTTTTCGTTGGAAACGTATCTTGTTAAAAGCATTACGTCACGTGCATCAATATCGCCGTTGCTGTCAACGTCACCGGGCATTGAAGATGAAGCGGCACCTCCGACAGAAATGATGCCGTCATTAGTCTTGAGTGAAACGGCCTGCAGCTTGCTGTTATAAGTTTCTTCTTTGTCGACCTTGATGCTGATTGCCGTAGTACCGGAGGTGAATGTTGACAAAGGTTCAAAAGTGAGTGTGATAAGCGTGCCGCTTGCGGTAACATCCGTTGTTGCGGAAGAATCGGCATAGGAGATGGTGATAACATTACCGAGCGTGTTTGTCTTGATTCTGCAACCGTTAAGAAGCTTTGCATCCTTGTGACCTACGTATTTCAGTTTTGTTATATCAAAGGAAACCGTAAATGCGGCTGCTGTAAGACCCGGGTTGTTGAGAATTTCGATAGGAACATCGAACGACTGACCTGCAGTAATATTCAGGGATCTCGGTTCAATTCTTGCGGAATTACCGGAAATCTTAAGAGAAGCGATGCCTGACTTGTTTGCAGTGAAATAGCTTTCGGCGGCAGAGCCGTCATCGACGTAAACTGCAAGTGAGGGGCAGTTTACTACGGCAGGTTTTGCTATTGTCTTGACCGTAGCGGGTACCGTCAGCTTTACGAGATGCTTACAGGAATCAAAAGCGTATGAGCCGATTGATGTAACGTTTGAAGGAACGGTGTATGCTCCGCCGAGCTTTGCGGGAGGATAGCTGATAAGCTTTGTTCCCGCTTTGTCAAAGAGTATTCCGTCTGAAACAGAGTAGGACTTGTTGTCGCCGATTGAATAGCTCTGGAGCGAAGAACAACCGGAAAAGGAGGTGGGATCAAAAGCACCGAGTCCGCTGCCGATGGAGACTGCTGTAACACCGGAACATCCCGAGAATGCCTTTGAACCGATTCTGATAACGCTGTCGGGGATTATTATGTTGACAAGAGCTTTGCAGTTTTCAAAAGAGGAAACGCCGATAGCTGTGATGCCGCTGTACATCGACAGATCTTTGAGCTTTTCACATCCGCTGAACAGTTCGTCGGAGACCTTCTGAAGCTTTGAAGGAAGAGAAACGGAAGCGAGTGCAGAGCAGTTTTTGAAAGCACCCTTGCCGAGATCGTTTACGGTGGCGGGAAGTGTGGCGGAAGACAGCTTCTTGCAGGCATAAAATGCGTGTTCGCCGATAACCTTAAGACCTGAAGCGCGCGAAAAATCGATGCTCGAAAGATTCGGACATTCTGCGAATGCATATGCGTTAATCGAGCTGACACTCTTCGGCACGGAGACGGATGTTAAGTTTTTTGCTTTTGAGAAAGCGTAATTATAAACGGAAGTTACACCACTCGGAATATCATAGTTCGTGCCACCCTTAGCGGTAGGATATGCAACGAGTGTGGTTTTTGCTTTACTGAACAGAACACCGTCAACCGTCGTAAATGCACTGTTGGCGAGAGTGACTGCAAAAGAGCTCAGAGCGTTACAATTGTAAAACGCCTTTACGCCGATTGTTTTTGTTCCGTTGCCGATGATAACAGAATTAAGGAATGCACAGTTGGCAAAAGCCTCACTTCCGATTTCGGTAACGGAATCCGGTATTGTAACTTTAAGTACGGGAGTATCCTTGAAGGCACCGTCAGCGACCGAGGTGACGGTATATTCGCCGATTTTAAGAGGAAGAGACAAATCAAGAGCACTGCCGGAACGACCGGTAATCTCGGCAGTCTTTTTCTTTTCGTCAACCGTATATGTATAGTCGCCGTAAACAGCGTCTGCGGCATTGGCAATGCTTATGTCTGCAAACGGGAAAAGTCCGAAGACAAAAATTGCCGCCAGGGTGACGGAAAGCCATGCTTTAAAAAGCTTTTTCATAATAAACCTCCTTTGTGTTTAACGAAAAATATTAACACGGATTTATTATACATTATATTATATAAAAATGCAATACTTACAATATTTAAAATTCAATGTTTAGTATTGAAAATAAATATTGAAGTTTTGTTTTTTTGTGCTAATATTTAATTAATTACAAAAAACGCATTAATTTTTACATATAGGGGAAAAAATCGTTGTTAACGGTTATTATTAAGTTAAATTAACGATTCGGATGAGCTTGTGTGCGGGAGGTTCGGATGAAAAAGAATATCGGAGCAGGATGGCTGTATTTTTACATACATTTCTTAACGGAGATTGCTTGCTTCTATGTACTCGGAAATGTGACGGGAAACAGTGTTGTATTGTGGCTTGTGCCGTTTGTTTATGATGCACTGGCATTTGTGCCGCAGTCGCTAATCGGGTATATAAGCGACAGATTTCCTAAAATAAATATAGGGATAACAGGAACGGTGTTGTTATTTTTCGGAGTGATTTTCAGCTTTCTCGATATATTGCCCGGACGCTTTACGGCACTGACAATTCTTTGTATCGGTAATTGCTGTCTTCATATTTCAGGTGCGGAAACGACACTTCGCGTATCAGACGGACACCTTTCGCACAGTGCAATCTTTGTCGGAGGAGGCTCCTTCGGTGTGATAACGGGAAGGCTTTTAGCAGCGTCAGAGGTTCCGTTCCTTCTTGTTTCGGCGCTGGTTCTGACAATGATACCTTTTGTTTTACTTGCCGATTTGTACAGAAATAAAGCTGATGAAAAAAGTGCTTGTCCGTGCGTTCTCTTTGATTATCATTCTAAGAAGATACCGCCGGTTTTGATCGTGATTCTTACAGTATTTGTGGTTATTGTACGTGGTTATATGGGATACGGAATACCGACCACTTGGAACAAATCTGTTATTCAGAACGTTATTTTTTATGTAACGATGGGTATCGGAAAAATGCTCGGCGGTGTTCTTTCTGATCTTATCGGAATCAGAAAAACGGCTGTGCTGAGCGTAGCGGCGGCTGTGCCGTTTTTGCTTTTCGGTGATAATGTTATGCTGATTTCTCTGGTCGGAGTAATGCTTTTCAGTATGACAATGCCGATAACTCTTGCGGTTCTGGTTTCAGTGTTGAAGTACAGTCCGGGACTGGCTTTCGGTCTTACAACGATCGGACTGTTTCTCGGGACTGCACCGATATTTTTCTTCAAGTTTACAACTTTTACGGCAAACGCAACCGTAATTATTGTGCTGTCGGTTCTTTGCGTTGCGGTGCTTTTGTCAATACTCGGAAAGGATGCTGCAAAAAATGGAAGACATAATGATACTTGTTAACGATTACTTACTTCAAAATGCAAAAACTCCTCTTATCTGCCTTGCGGTTGTATGTGTTGTGATACTTGTTCTGACTGTCATTTTTGTCGGCAGAGAGTTGAAAAAGAGAGGTAACAATGATGATTAGGATGTTGCCTGTATATATGGCTGTGTCTTTGGGCTGTACTCTTATTCTTGAGTGTTCCGCAGCGGCGGCCTTAAGGGTAAAAAACAAAAAGGATTTTCTCAACATCGTGCTTGTGAATGTTCTGACAAATCCGCTTGTTGTGACTATGACTTTTTCTGCCGGGGTGTTTTTCGGACGGGAAATCAGAGTTGTGTCGATAGTGATTATGGAGCTTTTTGCGTTTCTCTCCGAAGCCTTGATTTACAGAAAAACGCTTGAGTATAAACGGATTAATCCTTTTTTATTGTCATTGATACTTAACGGAACTTCATACTTTTTGGGACTTATATTAAACAAAATTATTTATTGAGGGTGAACTTGATGAAAAAATTATTTTTCTTTGTATTGTTTGTGTTTGCAATATCGGGTCTTTCTCTGACTGCATCGGCGGATATGTCCGGACCGGGAATTGTCAAATATGAGGTTTATATTGCACAGGAGAGAGGGGCGTTTGTTTATGCCCGCAATTATGACGATGAAAGAGTTTATAATACCGGAGAGAAATTTTTGTACGGCGAAAAGGTGGAGGTCAGTGATTCGTATATTGACGGTTATGTCGAATGCTATTATTCTGCTGAAGTGGATTCGCCGGTGAAATTTGACGCGTATCTTTTAAAGTCAGAGGATGTATCTTTAACTATCCCGAAGGTTCTGCTTGATAAATCGTACAAGCTCTATAAGCCTGTCAAGTTTGCTGTAATAAAAGAAGGCTTTTATCTTTACAGTGGCCCCGGAACGGTCTATGAAAAGATAAGTGAGGAGATTCCTGTCGGAACGGAATTGCAGTTTGAATATTTTTACTTTCACGAAAACTTTATGGGTGTACAGTGGGTATATGTAAATTACGGTGTTGTCGGCGGATGGGCAAATGTGCGTCCGTATGGTTATGACGGATACCGTACTGCGTTTATTGCAGGAGAATCTTATGAACACACAGATTTCGATGAAGAATATGATTCATGGAGACTGGATTACACTATTGAAAGCTATGCAGGCAGTCTTTACATTGCAAAAGAGGGTGTACGTCTGACAGACATACCGGCATACTCACCGGATGGTGAGATCGAAATAAATTACATATCCGAAGAGCTGCCTGTGGGTAAAAAATTTGAGTTTAAATATTTTTACAACGAAATAGAAAGCGACTATGCACTTATAAAGTATAAAGGCGTTGAGGGATGGGTAAGGATTAATGCGGATGCATACAGAGTCATGGATCACACAGCGGTAGAGTATCTGAACTATGATCTGAAAGATTATAATTGGTCGATTGATGAAACATTAAGTGAAACAGTATATAAAAAGCCGTTTGATGTGACGAGTAAAGTTCTTGGAACCGTAAAAAACAGTACAGGTTACAAAATCAGATATTGCGCTCGTCTCGGTACACTCGAATCACAGGATGTATGGTACGGCATAGATTACGGTTCCGGAATAGGATGGATCTGCATCAGTGAGAATGAAAAAGTAATGGCTGTTTACAACAACTCATATGAGGAAGAGGAAGAGACAATGCTGACAACGGAGAAAGAAACTGAAACAACGACTGAAGTATCTTTGTCCGGACAGGCTGTAACAGAAACCGGGGAAACAATTCGGCACGACTCGTCAAATTTAAAAGTAAGAATTATGGCGTATTGCGTTATTACGGCAGTCGTGCTCGCCTTGACAGCGACGGTTGTGGTAGTACTCATAAATAAAAAGAAAAAGGAGAAAGAACAATGAAAAAGCTTGTTTCGCTTTTGCTGATAATAATAACCGCAGCAACACTTTCGGTAACCGCATCGGCGGATGCAATAGCACCTGAATTTGATGTTATTGAGATTCCGACTGCAGTTATAGAAGAAGAAAACGAAACTGATATCATTATGGAAATACAATCGGAAATGTTAGTTGAACCTGAGAAATGAACTACCAAGAAAGCAGAAAATCCACAGACAAATCCGAAAGAAAACAAGACAATATTATACTGTGTCATTGCAGCTGTCTGTATTTCTCTTACTGCCGCCGTAATCATAATTTTGATCAAAAAGAAAAAGAATTCTTAATACCAAACCATTTCATTAAGAAGAGCGCAGTCTCTTCTTAATGAAATAATAGTGGCACGCACGGAACAGTTGATAAATGGGTCAAAAAGGGGATTGACAAAGGTGGAATAAGGGGATATAATAGTCAAGCGCTTCGGGGGAACGGAAGTTTCCAAGAGAGCGAGGCACCTTGAAAATTAAACAACGAT